>JBGAJU010000017.1:0-63623 GCA_044224775.1 Flavipsychrobacter sp. | reverse complement strand
ATAGTGTAGGTGGTGGCACATGGAGCAGCAGCGCCACCACAACAGCTACGGTGAACCCTGTCAGTGGTGTTTATACCGGGATGGCTGCAGGTATTGCCACTATAACCTACAGCTTAGGTGGTGGTTGTTATGCAACTGCGCCGGTAACTATAAATCCATCTCCTGCGCCTATTGGCGGCACTTTGCGTGTGTGTACGGGTGGGAGTACGACCCTAACCGACGCTACTATAGGAGGTGTATGGAGTGCCGGCAGTACGTCTACGGTGTCAATCGGTTCAACAACCGGTATGGTCGTAGGTGGTATCGCAGGCCCAACTACCATTAGTTATACGTCAGGTGGTTGTTCGGCAACGGCGGCATTTACAGTAAACCCGCTGCCTGCAGCTATTACCGGCACGTTTACCGTATGCCCCTCGGCTACAACGACATTAGGTTCTGCAACGACGGGCGGTACGTGGGTGAGCAGTAATACGGCAGTGGCATCTATAGGCAGTGCATCCGGCATAGCCACAGGAGCAGCAACGGGTGTTACCAACATTACGTATACGCTGCCGACTACCTGCTATAGCACAAAACAGCTGACGGTGGCTCCTAACCCTACAGCTATAGTTGGTGCAGCTACAGTATGTATAGGAGCGACAACGACACTGACCAACGGCACAGCCGGAGGTGTATGGAGCAAGAGCAACAGCAATGTGAATATAGGCAGTACGACCGGGATAGTGACTGGTGTGACATCAGGCGTTGCCACCATTACCTATACCTTGCCCACAGGCTGTTATGCTACGAAGACGATAACGGTGAACAACACATCGGGAGCGATCAGCGGCATATTGCAATTATGCGTAAGCGGCACTACTGCACTCACTGCGGGATCCACAGGTGGCACCTGGAGCAGCAGTACAACAACGATAGCGACGGTAGGCAGCACAGGCGTAGTTACGGGCTTAACAAGCGGTACCGCCACGATCAGTTACGGCAGCGGCGCGGGCTGTACCGCAACAGCAGTAGTGACAGTTAATCCGATGCCAGCAGCGATAACGGGAGGAGGCAGCATCTGTGCGGGAGCAACAACAACACTCAGCAGTGCGACCACCGGAGGTTCGTGGACAAGCAGCAGTACTTCAACAGCCATTGTAAATTCGACAAGCGGGTTAGTTACCGGCGTTGGCCCCGGTACAACAACCATTACGTATACAGCACCTACAGGTTGCTACGCCATGAAGCTGATGACGATAAATGCCACGCCATTACCGATAACAGGCCCTTCTGCATTGTGTGTAAGTGCAACGATAACGGAGTCGGGCAGCCCGGCAGGCGGCACGTGGCTGAGTGGTACCACAACGGTGGCGACGATAGGCGTAACGAGCGGTACGATCTTTGGTGTGACGACCGGCACGACCAATATCACCTATACCTTACCCACGGGCTGCAGCATAACGAAGTCAGTGACGGTCAGCCCGTCGCCCGGAGCGATAACGGGCGCAACGAGTGTATGCATAGGTGCCACGACGACCTTAACGAACGCAGTGGCCGGTGGTTGGTGGCTGAGCAGCACCACTGCAGTGACGATAGGGTCACTGAGCGGAACTGTGACCGGGGTATCGGCAGGAGTGACCACCATCACGTATTCGCTTGGGACAGGGTGTACGGTCACCAGGGCGCTGACGATCCATCCATCGCCGGCAGCCATATCAGGAGCAAGTACCATATGCACAGGTACGACCACAGTGCTCACAGATGTCACAGCAGGTGGGGTATGGAGCAGCAGCGCAACAAGTACAGCCACAGTGAACAGCGCCAGCGGGCTGGTGAGCGGAGTAGCAGCCGGTGCTACGACGATAACGTATACACTACCATCTACAGGGTGTACAACCACAAAGGCAATGACGGTTAACGGGGCACCCGGCGCCATAGGCGGCCCGGGAGCAGTATGTGTGGGTGCTATGGTAACAGAGAGCAATACGACGCCAGGAGGCACATGGAGCACCACTGCCGCCACGATAACAGTAAACAGTGCTACGGGGGAGGTGACAGGGTTGACAGCAGGCGTTGCCACTATAACTTACGGTATAGGCAGTTGCACGGCAACAAGGATGCTCACCATTAACCCGATAACGGCGATAAGCGGGGCGGGAGGGCTGTGTGCAGGAACCACGACAACGCTGACCAACTCTACCGCAGGCGGTACGTGGACGAGCGGAACGACATCGGTAGCCACAATAGGCAGCACAGGTATATTGACAGGCGTGTCTTCAGGCACGGCGACTATTACCTACACTATACCAATAACGGGCTGCACAGCAACGAAGGCGATAACGGTGAACAGCGGTCCGGGAGCGATAACAGGTCCGGCCACTGTGTGCCAAACCCAGACTACGGCCCTGAGCAACGCAGCAGCTGGCGGCACATGGAGCAGCAGCGCAACAGGCATAGCGACAATAAACAGCACAAGTGGCATGGTGACCGGCGTGACCGGGGGGGTGGCTACGATCACCTATTCTTTGGGTACGGGTTGTGTGGCAACGAGGGGTATAACTGTTAACCCGCAACCCGGAGCAATAACCGGGCCGTCGGGTATGTGTGCCGGTACGATAGCAACACTGACCAGTTCCACGACGGGCGGAAGATGGACGAGCAGTGCGGTATCCATAGCCACGGTAAACAGCACAAGTGGGTTGGTGACGGGTGTGGCAGCAGGGAGTACAACGATAACCTACAGCATACCCGCCACCGGGTGTATAGCTACGAAGACCCTAACAGTGAACAGCGGCCCGGGAGTAATAACCGGAACGGCAACGGTGTGCCAGTTGCAGGCAACGGCCCTGGGCAATGCAGCAGCGGGAGGTACATGGACAAGCGGAGCAATGACCATAGCCACGATAAACAGCACAACGGGAGTAGTGACCGGTGTAGCTGCAGGTACTGCAACTATGACCTATACCCTTGGGGCAGGCTGTACGGCAACAAAGACGGTGACGGTATATGCATTGCCGTCACCGGTAACGGGCAGCGCTATGCTCTGTATTGGTAATACTGCGGCTCTGGCAACCGCCACCACGGGCGGTGTCTGGAGCAGCGGAGCAACAGCAGTAGCAACGATAGGCAGCACCACCGGCGTTGTAAGTGGTGTAACGGCAGGTACTGCAGATATCACCTATACAGCGGCGACGGGCTGTATAACGACAAAGACAGTGACGGTGAACCTTCCTCCGGCAGCGATAGGAGGTATTACCACACTTTGTTCGGGTTCGGTGGTCACACTCAGCAATATTACCCCCGGGGGCGTATGGAGCAGCGGCAACCCGATAGTGGCGACCATTGGCAGTGCCAGTGGTATGGTGACAGGCATGACCACGGGCATGGCTGCTATAACATACAGCACGGGCAGCGGATGTATGACAACGAAGACAGTAACGGTGACCCCACCTGCTGCCAGCATAACGGGCAGTTATTCGGTATGTGCAGGCAGGACGGTGACGCTCAGCCATGCCACGGCAGGCGGCACATGGAGCAGCGGTAGTACTGGCATAGCTGCCATAGGAAGCACCACGGCGACCACGGCATCGGTAACCGGAGTTGCTGCCGGTACTGCAGGTATCACTTATACGGTAACTGCAGGGTGTATGGCCACCCGCACGATGACCATTAACGGGGTTGCACCGATATCGGGAGCGTCGGCACTATGTGCCTGGGGAGATACGGTGACGGTATATGACCCTACGCCTGGTGGCAGCTACAGCAGCACCCTGGTAACGATAACGACCCTTGGCGGCGGTTATGGCAGGGTTACAGGCTTTGGGCCCGGCACGGGCACAGTTACCTATACCATAGGAGCTACAGGCTGCAGCACCACGAGGACAATAACGGTGAACCCTTTACCCGCTAGCATCACAGGCAACAGGACAGTGTGCATGGGCGGCACCACCACGTTGGCGAATGCCAGCCCCGGAGGAGTGTGGATAAGCGGTGTGCCGGCAATAGCAGCAGCAGGCAGTGCCAGCGGGGCGATAGGTGGTATTGCCATTGGCACGGCAAGGATCACCTATACGTTGCCTACCGGCTGTAAGACGGACACACCTGTAACGGTGATAGCCCCACCGGCCGGGATAACAGGATGGGGCAGTACGGTAATAGTTGGGACCTCGACGACTTATGCGTGTGCTACGCCGGGGGGTACTTGGAGTTGTAGCAGTACTGCCATAGCTACGATAGGCAGTGGCAGTGGTATAGTTACGGGCCGGACAGCGGGCGTGGTAACGATCACCTACAGCCTGCCGGCGGGCTCGGGTTGCTACTCGACAAGGACCTTGACTGTGACGCCACTGTCTGGGCTGAGGCAGGCCAGAGAGGGAACGATAACGAGTAACAGGATCAGCATATACCCGAATCCGAACAGGGGAGCTTTTACAATAGAGGGCACAGTGGGGCAGGTGGCAGAAGAGCGGGATCAGGAAGTTTGGCTGCAGGTAACTGATATGCAAGGCAGGGGGGTATATACCAAACAAGCAACCACCGTCAACGGCAGACTAGAGGAACGCATAGAACTGACGAACATTGCCAGCGGGGTGTACTTTGTCACGGTACACTCACAGGATGAGGTGACAACTCTTTATGTGGTGGTGGAGCGGTAAGTATTGCCGCAAAGTCAATTAAGGTAACAGAATTCGTCCTTCATATTAGCGATTTTTGGGAGGTGCGGCGCACTTCTGCGGTTTACTGACCAAAATCAGTTTTTTTAATATTCTTCATCAGGAAATACCGGACAGTGACAATATATTTTTGTCACATTGGAAGATGTTCTGATGAAAAAAACTGCAAACAGAGACTACAGCGGCCTTACTCTATCGGCAGTTGTAGAGAAATTAAGGACTGAGTGCTATGAAGAGATAGAAAAGCTTTGTAGTAGCGCCAGTATGCAATTGGCAAAATTGCAAAACACAGATGTGCACCAATCTACGTCGCAGTATACCGCAAATTGTGAGTCCATAATCACCGGTGTAAAACAAATCATTTCAGATCGTAAGGAGAAATATATACCATATCTCAATAGCCTTTTCGCAAAAGTTAGCGAAAATCATAATTGCAGCGGCTGTACAGGAAGCTGCAAACTAAAGCATGAGTTACACCTGTTAGAGTTAGATGCCACACACGCCACTATCAGGAAGATACTGAGCAGGTTGCAAATGACCGGGCTGCCATTATACTCTGATACGACTTATCCCGATATGTACAGGGTTTTGCGTGGTAACATGGTACTAATAGAAAATTGTCTGGCAGAGATCTACTTTATTGAAGAAAATTATCTTTTGCCCAAGGTGATCGAGGCCCAAAAACTTATCAATGCTAACAGTAAGTGAGGTTGTTGAAAAGGACGCGCCTAAACTGAGTCGCTCAAAAGAGCACACTGTTTGCTACCACTGTGGCACCTCCTGTGCAACCGATGCTTTTTCATATGATGATAAATTGTTTTGCTGCGATGGTTGCCGCCTCGTGTATGAAATAATCAATAATAACGGGCTTTGCAATTACTATGAGCTACAATCCCATCCCGGTTTATCGCAAATAAAGGCACTTAGAAGTGATAAATACGCTTACCTTGACAACGAAGACATTGCACGCCAATTATACCAATTCACAGATGGCGATCATTCAATAGTTACTTTATATATTCCGGTGGTTCATTGCAGCTCGTGTATGTGGTTGCTTGAACATCTGAACAAGATCGATAAAGGTATAAGTCAAAGCAGGCTTAACTTCAGCAGCAAGGAAGTAACTATACACTTTTCAAATAAAGCAATAAGCCTGCGCAAGATCGTAGAGTTGTTGAGTACAATTGGCTACGAGCCCTACATAAGCCTAGACGATGCGGGCAAGCAGAAGGCAAAAAGATTTGACCGGAAGAAGATATTCAAACTTGGCGTTGCGGGTTTTTGTTTCGGTAATATCATGATGATGAGCTTCCCTGAATATCTATCGGGGAAAACGGGTATTGAGGAGCAATATACATACCTGTTCAGGTATATGAACCTGTTTTTGTCAATACCTGTATTCTTTTATGCAGCCTCTGAATTTTTCAATACTGCCTGGACAGGGTTAAAGCAACGCATTTTAAACATTGATGCCCCCATTGCACTTGCTATAATAATCACTTTCGGACGAAGCATATTTGAAATCCTTACCGATACAGGTGCCGGATACCTTGATAGTATGAGCGGTATCGTGTTCTTTATGTTAGTTGGACGTGTAGTACAGGAGCGCACGTACCAGTCGTTATCTTTTTCCAGGGACTACCGTTCCTATTTTCCAATAGGAGTGAATGTTGTGACATCGCAAGGTATAACCAGTAAAAAGTTGCAGGACCTGGAAAAAGGCGATGTGATTCAGTTATATAACGGTGAGATAGTGCCCGCAGACTCCAGAATCATTAAGGGAAAAGCATTAATAGATTACAGCTTTGTGACCGGAGAAAGTGACCCGGTTGCAATACCAGCTAACGAAATCGTTTATGCCGGTGGCAGGCAGGTTGGGGAACAAGTAACGATACAGGTGACCAAGCCTGTGGCGGGTAGCTACCTGACCTCGCTCTGGAATCACTACGCGTTTTCAAAAAACAAGGTTGAAAAGAATGATAAAGAAAGTATCATTCATGTGCTCAGCAAGTACTTCACCGCAATTTTGTTCTCCTTGGCGATCATTACTGCCATTTATTGGTATATCCAGGACCCTTCGAAGATCATTAACAGTGTATCAGCAATGCTGATTGTGGCATGCCCATGTGCACTTCTGCTGTCTGCGACATTTACAAACGGTAATATTTTACGGATATTAAGCAATAATGGTTTGTTTCTTCGCGACGCAACCGTAATTGAAATACTGGGTAACGCAAACCATATTGTGTTTGACAAAACAGGAACTATTACACAGAGCCATAAAGATAATGCCGTGCAGTTTGCGGGTGATGTATTAACAAAGCATGAGCTGGATATAGTCTACTCTGCTGTAGTGCATAGTAAACACCCAATGAGTAAAGCTATTGCGGCAAGTGTGCCTGATCCTTGCAGGCTTCCAACTACAGGCTGGAGCGAGATACCCGGAAAAGGTATAGAAGCTGGTGTGGACAATACCTTAATTAAGGTTGGTTCGGCTGAATTTGTTGGCGTGCAGGTGAGCGAAAGTGAAGGTGAGAAGGCATCTGTATATATCCGGATAAATGGAAAACTGGTAACTGTTCACTTTAATTCATCGTTCAGGGCAGGTACAGATAAAGTGATGCAGGATCTTAGTTCCCGGTACACTTTATCGCTATTGTCCGGAGATAATGACCGTCAACAGCCATTCCTGGAAAGCATATTTGGCAAGGCTTCACGTCTTTTGTTCAGGCAAAAACCAATTGATAAACTGCAATATATAGAGTCGCTGCAAAAGAATAATGAAACCGTTATAATGGTTGGAGACGGGCTGAACGATGCAGGCGCTTTGCAGCAAAGCGATGCAGGTATAACAGTTGCCGAAGATGTGAACAATTTTACACCCTCTTGCGATGCAATACTGGATGCGTCAAGATTCAATCTTTTGCCGTCTATGTTAAGTACGGCCAGGTCTGCCCGGTCAGTCATCATGGCCAGTTTCGTTATATCAGTTATATACAATTTCATAGGTCTATATTTTGCAATGTCTGGAATGCTGCAACCGATTACGGCAGCAATTCTTATGCCTTGCAGCACGATAAGCATAGTGATCATTTCAAGTGGAATTGGCAGCCTGGTAGCCAGGCGTCATGGGCTGAAGGTGCATACTGTTGCCGCAAATAAATGATAGGTGATCGTTGAAACAATTCTGAGTTGCAAAACATGATTATAATCAGGTTTTAGTTTGAGTACGGTCATAGTTTTCAGTATTTGTGCAAATTAGTTTTGTTGCTGTTAAAAATAATATATGAGTGCACTATTTGTGTTGGTTTCAGTAAGTATTGTAGTTGCAGGGGGATTTCTTGGCGCATTTATATGGAGCGTGAAGCACGACCAGTACGAGGATAGGGAGGGCGCGGCAATGCGCATATTATATGAAAATGAAGTAAACAAAAATTCTAAATAATAACACCAACTATATACGTATGAATATCGGACACGATAACGAAGCAGCAGCTTTTCAGACTGAAAAGTTCTTTTATGACAACAAGATCGTGAAATGGTTTGCCTACGCAACAATACTTTGGGGCGTGGTTGGTATGCTTGCGGGCATACTTGCGGCATTTCAGCTTGTGTACCCATCGCTCAACATGGGTTTTGCACCCACAACGTTTGGCCGGGTACGCCCCATCCACACCAACGCTATTATCTTCGCTTTTGTGGGTAACGGCATTTTTATGGGCGTTTATTACTCACTGCAGCGATTGTGTAAAGCACGTATGTTCAGCAATATGCTGAGCAAGCTGCATTTCTGGGGATGGCAGCTGATCATCGTGCTCGCCGCCGTAACGCTACTTCTTGGGTATACAACCGGGAAGGAGTATGCCGAGCTTGAATGGCCGATAGACATTCTTATCGCCCTTGTTTGGGTGACGTTTGGAGTGAATATGTTCGGCACAATTATCAAAAGGCGCGAGCGTCATCTTTATGTTGCCATATGGTTCTACATAGCAACATTTGTTACAGTAGCGATGCTGCATATAGTTAACTCAATAGAAATACCGGTTACACTACTGAAATCATATTCATGGTATGCAGGTGTACAGGATGCATTGGTGCAATGGTGGTATGGACACAATGCGGTGGCATTCTTCCTTACCACACCTTACCTGGGATTAATGTATTACTTCCTACCTAAAGCTGCAAACCGCCCCGTTTATTCTTATCGTCTTTCAATAATCCACTTCTGGGCGCTGATATTCCTGTACATATGGGCTGGCCCACACCACCTGCTTTATACAGCATTGCCTGATTGGGCTCAGTCTTTAGGTACTGTGTTTTCGGTGATGCTGATAGCGCCATCCTGGGGTGGTATGCTGAACGGCCTGCTAACCTTACGTGGTGCATGGGATAAAGTTCGTGAGGATCCGGTTCTGAAGTTCATGGTTGTTGCGGTAACGGCATATGGTATGGCTACCTTCGAAGGACCGATGCTAAGTCTTAAGAATGTAAACGCTATCAGCCACTTTACAGACTGGACAATTGCCCACGTGCACGTAGGCGCATTAGGATGGAATGGTTTTCTGACCTTCGGTATCCTTTATTACCTGATACCCAAAATATTCCGTACTAAGCTTTATTCTATCAAAATGGCGAACCGCCACTTCTGGATAGGTACACTTGGTATAGTTTTCTACGTTGTACCTATGTATTGGGCTGGTTTCATGCAAAGTCTTGCCTGGAAGGAGTTTACTCCGGAAGGAACACTTAAGTATCAATTCCTGGATACAGTAAAACAAATGATGCCATTCTATGCAATGCGTGGTATAGGTGGTGTGTTGTTCCTTATCGGTGCATTGATCATGTGTTATAACCTGTATAAGACAATTAAGACAGGCACTGTTGAAAATGAAGAGCCTGCTGAAGCAGCACCACTTCCTGCAGTGTATGTACCCCATGGTAACAGGCACTGGCATAGCTGGATCGAAAGAAGGCCTGTGCAAATGCTTGTTTGGAGCCTGGTACTTGTAGCAATAGGTGGTATGATAGAGATCATTCCAACGTTTATGGTGAAATCGAACGTTCCAACCATAGCAAGTGTAAAACCATATACACCGCTTGAGTTACAAGGTAGGGACATATATGTGCGTGAAGGCTGTTATGTATGCCATAGCCAGATGGTAAGGCCATTCAGGAGTGAAGTGGTGCGCTACGGTGAGTACTCAAAAGCCGGTGAGTTCATTTACGATCACCCATTCCAATGGGGTAGTAAACGTACCGGTCCGGATCTGGCCCGTATAGGTGGCAAGTACCCCGATAGCTGGCACTTTAACCACATGTACGAACCTGCAAGTATTTCTCCTGCAACTATTATGCCTGCATATCCATGGCTATTCACTGCAGAGATAGATACTTCCCTCACCGGTCCTAAGATCAAGGCTATGATGACATTGGGTGTTCCCTATGAAGCAGGTTATGATCAAATAGCTAATGCTGATCTGATGAAACAGGCCAACAGCATCGCAGCTAACCTGGCAAAGGACAAGATAACTATCAGCAGCAATAAAGAGATAGTAGCCCTGATTGCCTATCTGCAGCGTGTGGGTACCGACATTAAACTGGAGCAAAAAACTACATCAGCAAATTAAACTATAGTCTATGAAATTCATACATTATCTCGAAACCATTACCGGGGTAGGCATTTACCCGATGGTGTCTCTGACCATATTCTTTGTGTTCTTCAGTTTTGTTGCTGTTTGGGCACTGAAGGCTGATAAGAACTACATCAGGACTATGAAGAGCATTCCATTTCCTGAAAGCGAGAATTAATTTATCCTAAATAAACTGGCATATATGCAAAGAAATAAGAAAATAACACTTACTACAGTAGCAACACTCATTCCTGGTGCAATGTGTTTTGCCGCAGAAGCTGTGGCAGACAAAGGCTCTGAATACAACTGGGGTCTTCTTACACTTGTTGGCTTAATGATAATATTGCTTTTCATAATTGGGGTACTTGCAGGTACGTTAAAACAAATTGGCCACGTTGTGCACGAAAAAGTACGCAAAGAGCGTTCGGGCAGCTCTGGCGTCGTGAAAACCCTACTTTTATTAATGGCGCTTACATTCACCGGATTGGTAGTTCGGGCGGCTGAGAGCGCTGAAGTTAAACCGGCTGTTGAGGTGCCGTATATGACAGGTATAAGCAACGATGAATTTTATATGGTAGTGGGTATGATCTTGCTTGAGCTTATAGTTGTGCTGATGCTGGCGGTTAACATTATGAGGTTGCTGAAAGCATTAAAAACATCTGATGAATATGCGACTGATAGAGTGCCCAAGCATAGCTGGTTTTGGGATAAGTTCAACGCAGCAGCTACTCTTGAAAAGGAAAAAGAAATATTACTGGATCACAACTACGATGGTATCCAGGAGTTGGATAACAGCTTGCCTCCATGGTGGAAATATGGTTTTTACCTTACAATAGTTGTTGGTATTATCTACTTGTACAGGTATCACATATCGCACGATGCCCCTAGCCAGGCTGAAGAGTTTGCCATAGAAATGCAAAAAGGAGAAGAGGATAAAGCAGCATACCTGGCAAAAACCGCCGGTAATATTGATGAGAACAACGTGACGGTTGATGCAAATGAAGTAGCTCCCGGAAAAGAGTTATACATAAAAATGTGTGCAGCATGTCACCTGGCTGATGGTGGTGGATCAGTTGGACCTAATCTGACAGACGAGTATTGGCTGCATGGTGGGGGCATAGTGAACGTCTTCAAGTCAATAAAATATGGCTGGCAGGATAAAGGTATGAAGAGTTGGAAAGATGATTTTTCTCCGAAAGAAATGCAACAACTGGCCAACTTCGTATTGTCGTTAAAAGGCACCAAGTCAGCAACACCAAAAGCTCCCCAGGGCGACCTATACATTGAGGCTTCTGCACCCGGAACAGATAGCGTGAAGAAAGACAGCACAAAAGCAGTAGCAGCAATAGAAAAGTAAGATAAGAAGAGATGAGTACATCAGCCCCCATGAAAGATTCGTTTAGGGATAAGGTAGCAACAGTAGATAAGAAAGGGAAACGGATATGGGTATTCCCGCAGAAACCCGAAGGCAGGCTGTATAATCTGCGGAAAGTGTTTACGGTTATTTACCTGTGCATTTTCTTTGGCCTGCCATTTGTGAAGGTCAACGGGCATCCCGTCTTTCTTATTAATGTGCTGGAACGTAAGTTCATCCTTTTCGGACAAATTTTCTGGCCACAGGATTTCTTCATCTTTGCCATTGGGATGATAGTATTCATCGTGTTCGTGGCATTGTTCACCGTTGTTTTCGGACGTGTTTTCTGTGGATGGGCTTGTCCCCAAACCGTCTTTATGGAAATGATCTTCCGTAAAGTTGAGTATTGGATCGAGGGCAATGCCAACGAGCAACGCTTGTTGGATAAAAGTCCCTGGAACACGGACAAGACAATAAAGAGAGTGTCCAAATGGATCGCATTTTGGGCCATGAGTTTTGTTATTGCCAATATGTTTTTGGCATATATCATTGGCATTAGTGAGCTGGAAAAGATGATCCAGGAACCATTGTCACAAAACATAGGTACATTTATTGCACTTATCATATTTACAACCATTTTCTTTTTTGTTTACTTGTGGATGAGGGAGCAGGTTTGTACGGTAATTTGTCCTTATGGCCGTATGCAAGGAGTACTCCTGGATCGTGATTCTATAATTGTTGCGTATGACTATAAGCGAGGAGAAGAAAGAGGTAAATTCCACAAAAATGAAGAACGTACCATAGGGGATTGTATTGATTGCGGCCAATGTGTAAAAGTTTGCCCGACAGGTATAGACATTCGCAATGGGACCCAGCTTGAGTGTGTGAACTGCACGGCCTGCATTGATGCATGTAACCGTATGATGGACGCGGTTAACCTGCCTCAGGGCCTGATCAGGTTCGCTTCTGAAGCTAATATTGCTGAAAAACGTGCATGGCGCTATACATGGCGTATGAAGGCATACACTGTTGTAATGGCCCTGTTGTTGGGTGTACTCGTTTGGCTGCTGGCAAGCCGCACCGATGTAGGTGTTACCATATTGCGTACGCCAGGTCAATTGTACCAGGAACAGCCTAATAACCAGATGAGTAATTTGTATAACTACAAACTATTGAATAAAACATTCAGCGATAAGATCATCGAATTAAAGCCCGAGAACTTTACAGGTGAGATAAAACTTGTTGGTGAGACACAACTAAAAGTACCAAAAGACGGAATTATATCGGGAAGCATGTTCGTTTATGTAGCAAAAGATCAGATCAAAGAAAGAAAAACAAAACTTAAAATTGGTGTTTACGAGAATGGGAAAAGAATAAGTATGATCAGTACGTCTTTCCTTGGACCGTTTAAATAGTAGAATTATGTTTGGACAACTAAATTGGGGATTCAAAATTACACTGCTGTACTCTGTGTTTGCTGTTGGGATAATATTTCTCGTTGTGGCCAGCAGCAGGCAACAGATCGACCTTGTATCGGCTGATTATTATAAACAGGAGGTAGGCTACCAGAAGGTTATTGATGCGAGTAAAAATCAGGCAGCTCTTACTGCCCCGGTAATTATTCATGCCAATAGTTATACTGTTATCTTTGATTTGCCGACAGAATTACGCGGCAGAGAAGTGACGGCAAACATTGACTTCTATTCACCTGTAAACAAAGAGTGGGACAGGAACTTTAAGGTTACCACAAGCGAAAACAGTATCAGTATAGGGCGTGACAAATTGGAAGCTAAAAACTATACTATCAAGTTTAGCTATACAGTAGATGGGAAAGACTATTACCAGGAATCAGCTATACAGTTAAGCAAGCAATGAATTCGGCAACATTAATAATGGCGTTCCTTATGGGGCTAACCGGCAGCCTGCATTGTGCAGGTATGTGCGGGCCCATAATGTGGATAATGCCTTTTCAGCTCTATAAAGGGAGCACTAAGGTACTGGCGTTGGCCTTATATCATTTCGGGCGGATATCGGTCTATGCTTTGATGGCCGCTGTTCTTTACTCATTTCGTGGTTTATTCCGTCCTGCAATACAGCAGTATATCTCCATTACAATGGGTGTCATATTGCTCGTTGTGGGTATTGTTTCTTTTTTCTCCAGTTATCTGCGGGTGAAATTACCGTGGGAAGATTTTGTGAAGAAGCAACTTGGGAATGTGATCAGCCGACCGGGTTTAGGTACCATTGCAGTTGCAGGCATGCTCAATGGCTTACTGCCATGCGGGTTGGTATACATGGCGTTGTCAGCGTCAGTTACAGCCGAATCCATGGGGCAAGCATTGTTAATGTTATATGGTTTTGGACTCGGTACCTTACCTATGCTTTTGGGCATCACGCTTTTAAAAAGCCGGTTAAGCATATTGCGGGCTTCATATTTTAGAAGGCTAGTGCCGGTTACAGTTTTCTTTTTCGGTTGTTTGTTCCTGCTGAGGGGGTTAAATTTAGGAATACCTTATCTGAGCCCGAAGGTTGCCGTTTCCAATCACGGTATTCATTCATGTTGTCATAAAAAATAATAAGACGGGCAATAACTGATATTCGTCATGTTTTTAGCGGATTATAATTGATACATTCGCTGCAACTGTTATGCGAAAACCTGTTGAAAAAAATATGGTTTTGGTAAACGATGATTTTTTTTTAAATTCATCCATGCCTTTTACTACTTTAAACAATGCCACGTTCCAGGCATTATTTAATTATGCGAGCATCGGAATACTTATTACCAACTCTTCCGGAGAGATTCAGATGGCAAATAAGTATATCGAGCAGCAATTCGGGTACGGTCAGGATGAGTTGATAGGGAGTAAGGTTGAGATGTTGATACCTAAAAGGTACTCAAAAAGACATGAGGCCCATAGAAATAATTATACTGCTAATCCCCACAGCAGGCCAATGGGGCTTGGGATGGAATTGGCTGGCCTGAAAAAGGACGGATCTGAGTTTCCTGTAGAAGTGAGCCTGGGGCATTATAGTATAGAAGATGAGAATTATGCACTTGCGTTCATTACTGACATTACCCAAAGAAAGGAAACAGAGCAGGCCATTACTCAGCTCAACGCCCACCTGGAGGAAAAAGTAAAAGAGGGTTCACAATCTTTGGCAATAACAGTAGAGCAATTAGGTTTACAAATAAAAGAGACTGAGCGCAAAGATGCTGAACTGGAGCGGGTCAATACTTTTCTGAACAACATTTGGAACCATGCAGGTGCCATTATCTTTGTTTGCGATAATACGGGGGTTATCCAGTTCTTTAACCCTGAGGCCGAGCGCTCGCTGGGCTATTCTGCATCTGAGGTTGTGAACAAGATGAACATGCTAAGCTTCTACCAGAAAGATGACCTTGAAAGAAAGGCCGTGGAACTGTCTGCAATAGCCGGAGCTGAAATCACCTCTGATTTTGCGGTATTCACAACTGCTGCAAGTCTAAAAGCCGGTAATAACCAGGAGTGGCATTATATAAGAAAAGATGGAAGCACTTTCTTTGTTTCGTTAAATATCACTCCGCTCCGGGATGGCCTGAATAACATATCCAATTACCTGGCTATTGCTATCGATATTTCTGATAAAAAGAAGGCGGAAACTGAACTCAGGTCAGCACTTAAGAAAGAAAAAGAATTAAATGAACTTAAGTCCCGGTTTGTGTCGATGGCGTCCCATGAGTTCAGAACGCCACTAAGCGCAGTTTTGTCGTCTGCATATCTTGTCTCAAAATATGTCAAGTCGGAGGAACAGCCGCAGCGTGAAAAGCACATACAAAGGATAGTTTCATCCGTTACATCGCTAACCGAGATATTGAATGATTTCTTGTCAGTGGGCAAAATAGAGGAGGGGAATATGCTTCCCAACTTTGCCACTTTAGATATTAAAGACAATATGAATGAGGTGACACATGATGTGCAACATTTGCTGAAAAAAGGGCAGCAGATCAGCTATACGCACCAGGGAAAGGATACGTTTGTATGCCTTGACCGGTCTATGCTGCGACACATTGTGATCAATTTGCTTTCTAACGCAATAAAGTTCTCGCCGGAGTCGTCTTTGATAGAATTGCAGACTGAAAAAAAATCAGGAAAGTTATCTATCTCTGTAAAAGACTTTGGAATAGGAATACCTGCAGAAGATATGCAAGACCTGTATAAACGATTCTTCAGGTCATCGAACGTTACTAATATACAAGGCACCGGACTGGGCCTGCATATTGTTAGCAAATATACAGAGCTGATGAATGGCAAGATCAGTTGTGAGAGCAACTTAGGGGAAGGGACAAAATTTACTATCACTTTTAACATTAAAAAGAATGCAGACAATCCTAATAATTGAAGATAACCAGGATATTCGTGAAAACGTGGAAGAGATCCTTACGCTCTCTGATTACAGTGTTATTACGGCAGCAAACGGTAAGGACGGGATAGCAATGGCCCAGGAGAAACTACCGGACCTTATTATATGCGATATTATGATGCCGGGTATAGATGGCTATGGGGTATTGCATGTTTTGCATAAGGACCCTAAAACACAAAAGATACCATTCATCTTCCTTACTTCTAAGAGTGAGCGTAGCGATTTTCGTGCTGCCATGGAACTGGGGGCAGATGATTATATCACCAAGCCGTTTGCAGGTAACGAGTTGCTGCAGGCAATACAAAGCAGGTTCAAAAAGATCGATATCCTGAAGAAATCGCTCACTCCCGACCTGGCGGGCATAAATGAACTAAGACTGGCTGTTGATGATAAACGAACCCTTGAACAGGTTACGAAAGAGAGTAACACCAACGACTATAAAAAGAAGCAGATCATTTTCAAAGAAGGGCAGCATCCCCATTATCTTTACTATATCCTGAGTGGTAAGGTGAAGACATTTAAAACCCACGAGGATGGTAAAGACCTTGTAATGGACCTATACAATGCAGGTGATTTCCTGGGATATGTTACTTTGCTTGAAGGGGGGACATATAAAGAGAACGCGGAAGCAATAGAAGAAGCCGAATTGGCGCTGATTCCGAAAAAGGATTTTGAAGAGTTGATCAACAGCAATCCGGCTATCTCACGCAAATTCATTTCTTTGCTGGCAAAGAACATTGTTGATAAAGAAAATAACCTGCTGGGCATAGCCTACAATACGCTAAGAAAGAAAGTTGCGGGTGCGCTTGTTAGCCTTGAAAAGAAGTATCATGCTAATAAGAATGAACCCTTCCAGGTTGATATCAGCCGGGACGACCTGGCGACTATTGCAGGTACAGCATCAGAGTCTTTGATACGTACATTGAGCGACTTTAAGAGCGAAAAGCTGATCGATATCAAAAGTGGCAAGATCATCATAGCCAATCCCGAAAAGCTTAATAACCTGATCAGGTAATTCCCTGCATTACAAGGGGCCACGAGTCGGGCATAAAAAAAACCGCCATACAGTAAGCGGTATGGCGGTTAAGTATAGATTGCCCCTTTAGCTTCTATACCGTAAGCATGGTGATAAGGCGAAATTCGATGCTACCTGTAAAAATCATAGATATTTCCTGTAGTGGTCGTTCTGATCGCTTTAACAAGTCAAATTTACAACCCTGTTCCGGTTGCGTAAAAGGATATGTAGCCAATGGCAGTTTTAAAGCATGAACTGCTTATCTGGAGTAGTTTACGGCAGCATGAAGGTTAAAAATTGGATACCAGCTGCAACAATTCGTCTTTCTTTCTGCGGGAAATATCTAAAACAGAACCGTCAGACATTACCGCCTGTCCGCCCTCTCCACGTATGTATTTCTTTAAATGTTTAAGGTTGATCAGGAAGGACTTATGGATCCTGAAAAAACCATGCTTTTGCAGCAGTTCTTCAAAGTCTCCTAAGGTGTGCGACGAAATTATTTTTGCATTATCCTTCATGAAGATGCGCGTGTATTTCCCGTCCGACTCGCACCTCACTATGTCTTCCAGGCCGATGAAGATCAGGCCTTCCATAGTTGGTATGGCAAGGCTGTCTAAGGAACGTTCTGTATGGTGATCTATTAATTCAAGTTTTCGCTGTGTTTGTTTTTTTTCTCTTCTCTTTTTTAACCTCAGCATGGCCTCATGCAAGGCGTTTGCTTCGATCGGTTTTGTGAGATAATCGAGGGCATCGTGCTTAATGGCAGAGATCGCATATTTCTCATATGCAGTGGTAAAGATCACATCAAAATTTACAACAGGCACCTGCCTTATCATTTCAAAGCCATTCATTCCCGGCATTTCCACGTCAAGAAACACAAGGTCGGGTTTTAGCTCGTCTATCTTTTGTAGCCCTTCCCGCCCGTTATTGCAGATGGCCAATACCTCTATGTCAGGCTCATTTTGTATCAAAAGGTCCTGTAGTTCATCGCTGCAAAGCTCAACATCATCAATAATTATCGCCGAAATAGTTCCTGTTCCTTTAGCCATTGAGTATCGATTTGAGAATTCGTTGCCGATTTGATTCGCAAAATATGGTTTATTCGCTAAATTACTACCCGGGTGTATAGCGCCTTTCTTACATCCAGAGTTTTTGCATCAGGTCCACCACTTTTCTATCCTTTGGAATGTTTTTAGAGGAATAGTTTATTAAAGATGTATTAATAAGACAGACTATTATTAATTCTTTAACGATTGCGGGAATGGTTTTTACCTGTATAGAGTGACAAAAACGTAGAGGGTAAACTAAAATTCAGATAAGATGAAAAAGATTATGATAGCGCTGGCATTGGTTGGGTTCGTTTATTCCGGTGTTGAAGCGCAAACGAAGACCGAAACAAAATACATTAAGGAATGTAAGCTTGTGAAGAAGAATGTGGTTGCCAAGATAAATGTACGCAACCATAAGCCGGCTACCGCTACAGGCCTGGCGAGAAAATACCAGGTTTGCAGGGAAGAAGGTGGCTACTACGTATGCTGTGTATATAACAATGCAGCAAGGGCACTCAAATAAACCATTTTTTAACTAAAATGAACTAATATGAAAAAGGTATTGATGGCACTGGCTATAGCCACATTTGCGTTCTACAGTGCCGATGCTAAAGATGATTGTAAACCAAAGAAAAAAGCAAAACATCGCATAACAGCGCGTGTTGTTGCACCCGTCCGGCAAACAACGGTCGTCAAGTCTGAAGTTTGCCGTACACTTCCTTATGAGGCATGTAAAATAATGCCCGACCGGAAGACCGTGCGTTGTTATAAAACCGTTGACCCTGAGAACCTTACCCCGATGAACAATGAAGTGACCTATTACGGGTCTTACGGAAGCGTTCCAGGAAAAACAGAAAGGTCGAATATTGAGACCATTGTTGTTACCGGTCCTGCAAAGGGCGACTACTGTAAGCGCAACACCGAAAACAGAACAACCATGTGCAGCTATACAGATAAAGTCTTTTTGATAAGGGACGTCAAAGGTAATTATGGTTACCGCGATTATAAGAATAATTATAGCTACAGATAAGCAATCAACTTGATAGACGGGAGCGAAGCCATTCTTGGAAGAGAGTGGCTTTGCTCTTTACAACTAGCTCTATTAGAATAATAGGCAATATATTACATTTGTAAAAAATATTCATGAAAAAGATCATTTCCCTGTTCCTTGTTGCCTGCCCCTTATTTACAAGAGCTCAGCTGGTTGATATTTCAGCTCATGGTGGCGTTGCACTTTATAAGATGTCCGCAGGGTTTAAGAACGGTTACACGAGCATTTTTAATGTTGAAGCCGCATATACCAAGCTGCAAAGCATTGAATTTGGCCTGCAATTGCAGAAAGTGGGCAAGGTTACTATATGTGATATCATAGCGCCCGGCGTTTTTGTTGATGCTTTGATACATCATAAAGAAGAAGATAAGCAACTATTCATAGCCGGTGTGCAGGTAAATTATAACATGTATGGAACCGTCAAACGCGGAGGCGAATATGGTACAAATGGCGGAATTGATACGGTCACCAATAAAGCGGGCAACGGGATTTCTTACGGCCTTCGCATAGGGTATAAGAAACGTATTGCCGAACATTTTTATGGTTCCATACTAGTCAGCCCAACTTATACCACATCACCCATATATTATACCAATATGCCGTCAGGCAAATTCAATTTGTTGCTTGTGCCGGTTATGCTGGGCATAACTGTGAAACTGTAATAGAATCCGCAGGGTAAGATTTATATCCTACCTGTATGGTTGCTTTCTTGTTGCTGGTCGCCTGGAAAAAAGCGAAAGAATATACTTCAGTTTTTTTGCCAACCCATATTTATAGCCTCTTGATAATTCTGCGCTGATATGATCTTCAATATCTGCAATTTCAGGACTATCTTTAATGGGTTGGTGCTCAAATTTTTGTGGATACCTGTATCTTGACATAGTTGACTTTTGGTTTTTGAATAATGTTAAAAAGCCTGCACCACAATTGTGATACTGGTTTTTTCAGCAAATGCCGATCATCGTTATGCAAAAACTACAGGTGGGCCTCTTTGTGAAAAAGAGCGATGAAAAACAGAGTGGTTGTAAGTTGCAGGCAAAGGATTACTCCTGTCCGGAGCGAACAAATTAGCCTTAAAACCGCGTAAAAGAACAAGATCGTATTCGCAATGCTGTTCGCGGTACTTCTTTCGTATTTTAATTTTACTTTTCTCAACAAATATCTTACCATGGCCGGATGCTGCAATTGTATTACTGCCCGAATGGGATGTATTTAAGTGCAACGTTGTGTGAAAATTTGAAGAAACAAAAGGTTCTTGAAACGAAGATGAGTTGCCGCAAAACGCAAGCAAAAAAAATGAGCAATATCTTAGTATGCAAAAAAGCGCAGCCACCTGTTGTTTATTCTATGCTAAGTTAAGTAAAAAACAACATCCCTGGCACGGATGTCATGGAATTGCTCAATGCAATTGAAAATATGATCGTATATCAGACGACAGAACAAAACGCGGTGCGCAGTATTGTTTCGTTGTAAACATAGCTTAAGATTATGAGTTTCAATACCAAACGGAAAAATTTGGCATAAGCAGCGGACAATTAAGAAATGCTGTGCATCTTGTACTTCCTTTGGCAGCGGATTTAGAAAAAGCGCTCTGGGAGAGTAAAAGACACTATGGGATTACTTGTTCTGCTTGGGTTTATTTTTCTCATAGTCCCACATGCCATAACTCTGGTTCCAGCCCTTTGTTTTATAGCTATACCATATATGCAGTAAAACAGATAACGCTAACAAAGCGCCCAAGACTGGCCAAAACCATTTATTGTCCCACAACAAATAAATGAGGCATCCCAATACAATGTATTTTCCTATCCTGAATCCCATTGGTTGCGAATGTTTGGAAAATGCAACCTCCAGTTCCCGCTTGAAAGAATACGGCATTTGCGTTAATTTAAGCCATCCAATAAATAGTTTCTGATAAACTGCACAGTTGCATACCGTTGAAAATCAATGTTGTTCTTCTTCCTGAAACCATGTCCCTCGTCTTTTGCTTCCAGGTACCATACAATGCCTCCGTTCTTTTTCACTTTTTCAGCCATTTGTGCTGCTTCTGTTCGGGGCACACGAGGGTCGTTACCGCCCTGTACAATAAAAAGTGGCTTCTTGATGTTTGCCGCATTATTCAGCGGCGATATCTTTTCGAAAAAGGATGCCATATCCTTATCCCGCTCATCGCCATATTCTACACGGCGCAGGTCGCGACGGTAGCTTTCCGTATTCTTCAGGAATGTGCCAAAATGCGATATGCCCACCACATCTAATGCACAGCGAATACGTTCGTTGTAGTTGGTGGCAACGGCCAGTGTCATATAGCCGCCATAGCTGCCCCCGGTTACCATTACACGGCTTGCATCAAGGTCTGGCTGCCTTTCTATCCAGTCCAGCAATGCGCCTATATCTTTTACTGATTCCTCACGCTTAAAACCGTTATCCAGTGTAAGGAACGTCTTACCATACCCACTCGAGCCTCGTACGTTTGGGTAGATCATTGCCACACCTAACTCATTTAAGTAAAAATTGTTACCACCCAGAAATCCCGGCTGCGATTGTCCTTCCGGGCCTCCATGTATCACTATCATTACTGGTCTCTTACCGGTGAATTTTGCTGCAGGCCTGTAACAGAACCCGCTTATTTCCTTGCTGTCAAAACTTTTCCATTTTATAAGGCGTGGCGCCTGCAATGCACCGGGGTCCAGGCCGCCCATCTCACTTTCTGTCCAGCGCTGTATTCTTCCTGTTCGTAGCGACAAAACATAAACGTCATTTGCAGAATTGTACGAATTGATACCGATTGCAAGATATTCATTATTCTTATGGAATGCCAGTCCGGCATACACACCCTTTGGCAGGGTGTTCATCATAGTGTACAGTTTGCTCGCAGTATTCATCAGGTATAGCTTCGACTCACCCGCTTCATTGGTAATGAAAGCAAGGTGCGCGTTGTCTTTTGATAGCGAGAAACCTTCCACATCCCATTTAATGGCATTAGTAAAGTACTCCACATGCTTTGTGGTTAGGTTCATATATGCCAGCCGTTGAAATTCGTTATCCCTGTCTGTAATAAAATAGATGCCCCTGCCTTCGTTATCAAAGCGCGCCTGTCCAACCACGGCCTTGCCCATATATCGTCCGGTAAGTTCTTGCTTATAACCTGTAGCCACATCCACCAACCAGTAATAGGATTCATTGGCTGATATATATTCACCAACCAGCAGCGTTCGCCCATCCGGCGACCAATCCCTTACGCTCCAGCCACCGCCCTGCACCTGCAATAGCATCTTATTGCTTCCGGGGTTTTGCGGATCAATTATATAAATGTCTCTATCGGCTCCGTTCCTCATGGTAGACCCATAGGCTATTTTGCCTCCCTGCCTGCTCCAGACTATACCCCCGTTCTGCGAACGTTTACCATCAGTAAGCATCGTGATTTTCTTATCTGCCACATCATATCGGAATATTTGGGAGAACTCATTGCCACCTATGTCCTTAGTAAATAGAAAATAGTCGCCGTTTATTGGTTCAAACGTAGCGTCCCCAACGGGCTCATCAAAGAATGTAAGTTGTTTCCTGTCGCCTAAGGGCATGCTCACCATGTGCAGTTGCGGCACATTGCCAAACCGCGTGCTGATGATCATTTCTTTCTTCTTAGGGTGCCAGGCAGCAAACCCCGCACTACGTGACTCGGTGTAATTCTTCAGTTCTCCTTGCAGTGATGCAGGTAGTGCTGGTATCCCATCTGCGATGAGATTGGCTCCGGGCGTGATCACGTTCTTATCCTGGGCATAGGCTACAGATCCCAGCAGGCAAAAAAGCAGGAAAAATTTGTTCATCAGCGTATCTTTATATTTGCACAAGTTAGCATAAAACCACAAGATCTTCATGGCCATAACCGGTACGCTTCAGTTACGTGAACTGGACAGAAATGAACTGGATACACTGGTTGCATGGGCAGTGCAGGAAGGTTGGAACCCCGGCATTCATGATGCTGGCGTATTCTGGGCTACGGATCCTAACGGGTTTATCGGGTGCTTTCTTGGCGATGAATTGATAGGCGGCGGATCTATTGTGTCTTACAACGGCGACTTTGGTTTTATGGGCTTCTTTATTGTGAAACCGGAGTATAGGTCTTCGGGTATTGGCAGGCATTTGTGGTACCACAGGCGTGATACGTTATTGAAGAGGTTGAAGCCGGGGGCGGCAATTGGAATGGATGGGGTCGTAGCTATGCAGCCTTTTTATGCAAATGGTGGGTTCAACATTGCATTCCGGGATGAACGGCGTGAAAGAGTGGGGGAGGTATTTGGAGTAAGCGAGCATATTTCTCCCGTGGCTCCAAATGATCTTGGGGCAATTATCTCCTATGATGCACAGTGTTTTGGCTGTGATCGTCCACAGTTTTTAAAGCCCTGGCTGGAGCAGGAGGGTACAATGGCCGTTAAGTTTAAAGAGCAAGGCAAGTTGAAAGGTTTTGCGGTGCTGCGCAGAGCAGTAACAGGATATAAAATAGGGCCACTTTTTGCTGATACCATAGCAGTTGCCGAAGAATTATACAAAGCCTGCCTAAATGAAGTACCCGGTGAGAAGGTATTAATAGATATTCCTGTCACCAATCCAGACGCCGGTGTTTTGGTGAAGAAATACAATACCGCATATGTTTTTGAGTGTGCACGCATGTATTATGGCACACCCCCACGCCAAAGGATAGATAGGGTGTTTGGTATTACGTCTTTTGAACTTGGGTAATTGTCTTAAATTTCCTCATAATTGTCGCATTTGTACAACACCTGCGTTCAATTGGTGTACTAATTTTACACTATAAAAATAGAACTATGAATAAGCTACAATTTACTACCGACATTCACGCTTCTCGTGAAAAAGTATGGAATACTCTTTGGGATGACACCACGTACAGGCAATGGACATCTGCATTCTCGCCCACATCCTACGCTGTTACAGATTGGAAAAAAGGTAGCAAAGCGCTTTTCCTTGGCGGCAATGGTGATGGTATGGTGTCGCGTATAGAAGAGAGTATCCCTAATGAGTTCATGTCCATAGAGCACCTGGGTGAAGTAAAGAATGGTGTGGAAGATACCACGAGCGACCGGGTGAAGCAATGGGCAGGCGCACATGAGAATTATACGCTACAGGATATTAGTGGCGGTACCCGCATTGTCATTGATATGGACATAACCGACGATTTTGCCGATATGTTCAAAGAAATGTGGCCTAAAGCGTTAACCAAATTGAAGGAGATAGCTGAAAAAGAGTAATCCCGTATATTTGTATGTATGAAGGGATTGTTAACTGCTTTTTGCCTATTCTTGTATACGGTTGTATTTGCCCAAAGCGATGACAAGCTTTTTGGCCCCGCAAATGCCCCCAAGCCACGTAAAGGTTTTATCATTAATGCCAATGGTCAGTTCGATATGCCGGCAGGTGATATGGCCAAACGATTTGGAAATAGCTACCGGGTAGGGCCTGCTATTATGTATAAGACCTTCTCAAACTTCTTGTTTGGTGCCAAGTTCGATTTCATCATGGGCGGAAAAGTAAAAGAAGACTCATTAATGATCAACATCAGGGATAAATATTCCGGTCAAAATACCAGGTTGTATGAGTTCATTAATGGTAGCGGACAGCGTATAGGTGTGCCGGTCTATGAGCGTGGCTATGCTGTTGGCCTGTCTTTTGGTAAAATTTTCTCTTTTTCAAAACAGCATCCCGACAATGGGTTCACCGCTATTGGTACGGTGGGTTTTATACAACATAAAATAAATATATTCGATAAAGACAAAACAGTGCCCCAGCTGCGCGGCAATTACCGCAAAGGCTACGATCGCCTTACCAATGGTGGGTTTGGTGAAGTATTTATCGGGTACTCTTATTTCGGCAATAATGGCCTGCTTAATTTCACCATTGGCTTTGATGCCCTTGTTGGGGTTACGCAGGGCAGGCGCGATTACCTTTACGATGTGATGCGCGCAGATAACCAACAACGCGTGGATGTTTTATATGGCATTAGGGGCGGATGGTATATACCTATCTTCAGGCGCAAGTCTGAGGATATGATGTTCGAATAGTCCTTTTTAATTACCTGCAACATATTCTCATAGCCGCAATGAAACGAAAAAGGCATCCTGATGAGTACCGGCTAATATGATGTCCTCGGGCCGCTCATGTGTTGGGTCTCAGCCGAAATCTTTGCCTTGGTTTTTTTTATACAAATTACAGTCGCTATATTTGTTCTATGCGTCATTTTATCGGTATTCTTACCATCGCTTTCTGCATACATTGCACCGTATATGCCCAGTCTGCCGGTAATGGAGATAATGTTTGGTCGCTGGAGCGTTGTGTACAATATGCTTTAACTCATAATATTTCCATCAAGCGAGATTCACTGAATGCCAGGTTGTCTAGGTACACTTTGCAGCAGAGCCAGCTGTCGCAGCTACCCAGCTTCAATGTAAATGGCAGCTATGGTAAGAACCTTGGTCGTTCTATCAACCCGGCTACTAACCAATTCGTCGATGCAGGTTACAATTTTGCCAATATTTCCGGTAACGGTAATTTGCTGTTGTTTGGCTGGATGCAGGTGCGCAATTCTATTGCCCGCAATAGGTATCTTCTTGATGCTGCATTGGCAAACCTCGACCAGTTGAAAGATGATATTTCTGTAAATGTTGCCACGGCTTTTCTAACAGCCCTTTTGGCAAAAGAACAGGTGAATGTCAGCACTAACCAGGTGCGACTCACACACGAACAATTCAAACAGACAAAAGCCTTTGCCGATGCCGGCAGGCTACCGGAGTTGAACGTAGCTCAATTGGAGTCTCAATTGGCTACAGACAGCGCCAACCTGGTGAATTCCATTTCTAATTACAATTCGGCCATACTCGATCTTAAAGCGCTATTGAACGTTGATCTTTCGATCCCATTTGATCTGCAGACACCCAGGGTCAGCGAACGCGAGCAAGTGAACGTCTCTGTTATGCAGCCCGAGGAAATATTTAAAGAAGCAAAAGATCATTTCGGCTCAATAAAAGGTAGCCAGTTGCGTGTTAAGTCGGCCGAGAAAGGATTGGCGGCCGCAAAAGGTGGATTATACCCCCAGTTGTCGGTGGGTTACCAGGTGGGTACCAGTTTTGCCAGCAATTATAGTAACTATAGCTCGGTTGCCGATGGGGTTCGTCCCGTTGGTTATACCGATAGCATTTCTGGCAATATTTATACGGTGTATGCACCTACTTACAAAACAGTAACTACCCCTATATCTTTCAATACACAATTTGATAACAACTTCCGCCAATCGGTTTTCCTCGGCGTGAATGTACCATTATTCAATGGCTGGCAGGGGCAATATGGCGTAAGGCAGGCACGAATCAACCTGGAGCAGATGAGGCTGGAAGAGTATAATGCTGAGCTTACACTGAAGCAAAAAGTTTACAAGGCACACAACGAGGCGATCAATGCCATTCAAAAGTATAATGCAGCAAAACGTGCGGAAGAAGCCGCTTCGCGTGCACTGGAATATGCGGGCAAACGCTACGATCTCGGGTTAACAAGCACTGTCGATCTGCTGGTGACAAAGAATCAGCAATTTGCTGCCGCATCCAACCTCGTTAGTGCCAAGTACGAACTTATTTTTAAACTGAAGGTTATAGATTATTACCTCGGTAAGGAACTTAAACTGTGAGCATATGGAAGAGCTTAGAGAAGTAATGCTTACAGCTACGCGCGAAGCGGGGCGCATCATCCTTCAATACTTTAATGGCGTTTTTAAAGTAGCACATAAAGATAGTGTCAATAACCTTGTTACTGAAGTAGATAAGTTATCGGAAGACCGCATTATTGATGTGATACGTGCTACCTATCCGACACATACCATCATCAGCGAAGAGGTAGGGGAGTTGGTCAAACCTTCGGAATATCAATGGATAATTGACCCTATTGATGGTACCGTGAATTTTGCACATGGCATACCACTGTGCTGTGTAAGCATCGGGCTGATGCATGAAGGCCAGCTATTACTTGGTGCTGTGTACAACCCCATGATGAATGAACTATTCTTTGCAGAAAGAGGAATGGGTGCCACGCTGAATGGTGAACCCATACGGGTATCTGCGAAAAGCGATTTCTCAAAAGCCTGCCTCGTAACAGGTTTTCCATACAGGTGGCCTGAGGCTGAAGAGCACCCGATAAAAGTTTTTGAGCGCTTTGTGATGGAAGGTTTGCCCATTCGCAGGTTGGGTTCTGCTGCATTAGATCTTTGCTGGGTTGCGTGTGGCAGGTTCGATGGTTTCTGGGAGTACAACCTGAACGAATGGGATGTGGCAGCGGGTTACCTGATAGTACAGGAAGCTGGTGGACGCATAACTGATTTCGAAGGCTCCGAATACAATGTATTTGAAAAACAAACCCTCGCCACCAACGGCCTCATACATGACGAAATGCTGAAGCTCATCAGGAAGCGTCAATGAGTATCTTTGTCAGTATCGGCTTTCCCGCTTAGTTTCTTCAGGTAGTTATCATGTAAGTCATTAAGTGTTGCGTCATAACCTTCCCGGTCCCTGAACACTTCAGGGTTATAGGCATCCCCGGGTTTATGTTTTTCGTGAAGGTCGAACTGGCTGGCATGCGCCGCAACCCACAGATCAAATTTCAAGCCCTTCATTTCGTCGAAAGTATATTCAAAGTCTTTCGAAATGTTGGGGTAAGATGCCATCGTTGGCAACCCCATTTCCGGTAATACGGTGGGCATATTCGCTATCAGCACCCTGTACCAACGTTTACCCTCCTGCACATCAAGCATAAAACTGGTAGAGCCCTTTGTATGCCCCGGATGATGCAGCACAAATACACTGGTATTGCCCAATGTCACCACATCCCTGTTGCGCAGCAAGCGTTCTGCTTTTACCGGCTCGAACAAGGAATACTTGCCGCCATACAGGAAATCAGAAAAACCACCGTCTTCCAGTACGGATGCATCATACTTGTTCACCATCATTTTTGCACCCGTTATTGCCTTTACTTCGGCCATGGCGCCAACATGATCAAAATGTACCTGGCTGGTCAGCAATACTTTTATATCCGAGAACTTAAAACCCAACTCCTGCACATTAGAGCATATTAGCGGCTCTGAATCAGCAAGGCCGGTATTGATCAATATATGCCCGCGAGGAGTAACTATAAGGTAGCTGGCAAGCTCATAAGTGCCTACATAATACAGGTTGCCCGCTATGCGAAAAGGCTTGTATGACTGCGACCATTTTGCAGGAACGTTCTTTGGTATTACAACCTTTTGGGCGTTTACATTTGTATTTGCAAATATTATTGCCGTGATAGCAAATAAGCCGATCAGCCGTTTGAATGAATTCATCTTATAATTTTTAGGGAGTACCCCGGTAAAGGTCTGCAAAATGCAGCTACCGTCAAAACTCTAAACCTACGCCATATACTATCCTGCCGTCCCTCTTGCTGTCAAAACCGGGGGTGATGTGGACAAAGTAGCCCATATTCAGGGTCAGGTAACAAAGGTCGAAGTAGCGCAGGCGGATGAGGTTGTTGACGATAATACCAGCTTCATGGTAGCCATTGTCCGGTACGCCAAACGCCACTTTTAGTTGTGCCTCAGGGTGGGAGAGAGCGCCATACAGCATGTTATACTGCAACGCAAGATTAGGTGCTATGCTGCCTCTGCTGTCATTTCGTTCCAGTTTGAATATTTTCCAGTCAAAGTCATGCCGCAATATCAGGTTTACGAACCGGTCTGAATAGTATTCGTACGGATACATATTCATCATCCCGCCGAATGTGTATAGCCCGGTATTGTATTTCGTGTCGTATTTAAACCCGTTTCCGGCAAATAATTTACCCAATGGCAGTGGCCGTTCGCTCCATACTTTGCCGGCAACCACCAGTACGCGTTCATTGCCCAGGCGATTAATGTGTTTGTGCCACTGCACGGCTGCAATTGCCTGCAGGTAGTTAGTAGCTATGTCACTATTTTGCCAAGTTTGTGTGCCCGTGGTTATCTTTCCATACACAATAGGGTACTTACTCGCCTGTCGCTTGTATATGTTGAAGAAGGGCACTGTTCGCTCACCATAAGCATATCTGAAGCTAAAGGACAATTCATTGGCAAAATATGCGCTGTCAGTTGTTGGCCAATAATTAAAAGCATAAGGGTAACGCGGTGCAACATCCTGCACAGTTCCGCTAAGTTCCACATTCCAGTAACCCAATTTTTTACGTACAGAAGCCGTGTATTCTTTCACCTGATCTACGCGCGCCAGCAACAGCCGTTTCAGATATCCTTTGTCAAGGTCACGGTTCAGGCGTATCCTGCCGGGCTCAAACAGGTCGTTGCTGTAGCCAACCCTTAAAACAAACTCCTTGTATTTGTCAGCATATACCTCGGCAAAAGCACCATACTTCCATTCCTTATCCTTAAATCCATAGCCAAACCAGCCACCTACGCTCAGCCATTTCACCAATTGTTCATTGGTTTGCAAGCCCAGCCCAAGGCGTGTTCCTTCATATTTGTTCACGCTTAGCAGCCGCCTGATATCCACATCCACGGGTCCTGCCGGCACTTTGCTGTCTGGTAGTTTTGATACATACGACAACCATTTGTCAAATTTCATTTTTCCACCCAGGCTATCAATAAAATGATACGTATTCGCTTCCTTCTTTTGCAATGTATCGCGCCGCAAAGCCAGCCATTGCCAATCCGCCTGTGCATCGGCATTAGCCGCCTTTCGCACAGTATGGGCTTTGTCAAATTTAAAGTTGTGGTCTTCCTGCCAGTTCACAGAGTCTATTCTCGAATAACCCACCCAATGGTAGGTAAGGGGTGAATTATCCATCTTCATTTGCAAGTCGATAATGTAGTTAAGGTGCGATGGGAACCACCTGGTGTGTGCACCGGGCACTGGCACACGGTCATACTGCTGTTCTATCCGCACATTCAGGTGCAACATAGTGTCGTAGCTGCGGGCCACTATCTGCGATATAGCATAGCCATCAGAATTGATATATACCTTACCCGCAAGGTTATTGGCATTGTTGCTCCTGGGTGTGAAGCTCAACACCCATACGGTATCGGCCCCCAGCAATAATTCATCGCTCAGGTTGAACTTATAGTATTGTTCAAATCCACGGCTGATGGGGTTGTGGTACTCTTTACCGTTAAGCGAGATGTAGTCGTTATAGGCATGGAACGGTTGAAAGTCGGTCACGAGGCTGGTGAATCCCGGTTTCTTCAGGCCGGAGAATCTTGAAGCAATTATATCTTCCTGCAACTGCAGCGGCTGTTTCCAGGTGCGTTTGCTGTAGGTCTCAGATATTAGTAGGTGCTGCCTGTCGGTAAACTCCTTTATCTCTCGGCTATCCTGTGTCGTGTCATTCAGCACAGAGTCAGTAAAAATGGCGTCAACCAGCATTTTGTAATATACATGGCATTGGTACCAATCATATTTATCCGGGTTATTGCGTGCCCTGTTTTCAATGGCATTGTTAATTATGCGGCGCATCTTTTCGTAAGGTGGCTTCACAGTCACTTCATCCAGGTATCTGTTATCGGGAGCCAGGTAAATCTGCAGGTTTGCAGCCGGAAGCGATACTTTTTGTGTTTTATACCCCAGGCTCGATACTTCTATAAACGAAACAGTAATACCCGCGGGCACCTCAAATTTCGCATCAAGCCCGGCTACCAGCCCCTGGCCACTATTCCCGAATCTTATCGTGGCAAATGGCAGTGCTTCTTTGGTTTGGGCGTCGTATACACAACCTGTTCTTACCTGAGCGTTTATGCACCACGGCATTGCCAGCACTAGCAGGGCTATCAGGAAGCCTCTCATATTCATTCCGGGTAAGTAAAATATTTACCGAAAATAATATTTTTGTATTAATGCAGCTATTAGTATCTTTAGCCAACTAATTATATATAATTCAAATGAAGAAGACCTTTCTGCCTGTTCTATTGTTCTTATCAGCCAGTATTGTGCTCGCATCCTGCAGTAATGGCGACTATTCGGCTGACCCCAGCGGCAATGCCAATGGTAGTGTAAACCCGCTGAAACCACTTACTGCAGGTGATTTTACATGGTCAGGCTCTGGTAAGTTCAGTGTTAAAGTAAATGGTGGTGGCCTTATCTCAACCGATTCTGCATACTGGAGTTTAGACACATCCGGAGCTAATACGATCGAGGCTTGGACAAAAGACGGCAAATGGTTCCGGATGTACTTAAAGGATACGTACACCGGCAACGTATATAATTTGGGCTTTAAACAATACAACACGCAGATCAGAATGTTATCTGGCGTAGACACTGCAACACTTACCTACACTTATTACGAAAGTGTAAAAGGTAATTCCGGAGGTATTTACATCGACCGTAACGATTCAGCTGTGATCGAGGCTCATTTCTATGCGCAAACAATTAACCCCTTAAACCAGGTGAACAACCTGAGTGAAGGGCATTTCAGATTTGAGAAGTTCTAAAGTTCATCAGATATTTAGAAAAGATCCCCGGTCATAGCCGGGGATCTTTCATTTATAGATTTACAAGACTTTGTCTGATAAATAAAAATGCCCCGCATTCGCAGGGCATTTTCAAATTATCAAATTGCCGGATTGGCTAATTAATTCTGCTTCGTATTCATGAATTTCTTAGCTTCTATGCTCAGGGTAGCATGGGGTACTGCACGCAGGCGCGCTTTGTCTATCAGCTTGCCAGTTACACGGCATATACCATATGTTTTGTTCTCTATGCGCACCAAAGCTTTTTCAAGGTGGTTCATGAACTGGATCTGGCGGCTTGCCAGCTGTGCCAGTTGCTCACGCTCCATGGCACCGCTGCCATCTTCCATGTTCATGTAGCGGTTCTCGGTATCTTCGGTGCCGGCCTCATCCTTGCGGGTGATCAGTCCTTGCAGGTAATTCAATTCTTTACGGGCTGCGTCCAAGCGGCTGGTTATGATCTCCCTGAACTCACTCAACTCTTCATCACTATAGCGGTAAACCGGCCCCTGTGCTACCTGTGGTTCATCCAATATCGACCTGTAGGTCTCAGGCTGGTAGCCTGTAGGTGTACTCACCGGATCCTTCTTCGACTTATTCTCCATGCGGCGGTGAGCTATTATTACGTTTGGCTTTTTCTCTATTGGCCTTGCTGCCGGTGTTGCTGTTGGTTTTGGCATCGAAGGGTTGGCCTTGGTTGGCATCTGCGTTAAGGTAAGTTTCTTGTGCGTCGCTTTTCCTCCCGGTTTTGCCGGCGCCTTTGCTGCTACTTTCGGTTCAGGCTTTGCAGGTGCTTTTGCAGCTGCTTTAGGTTCTGGTTTTGCAGGGGTCTTTGCTACTGGTTTCGCCGGTGCCTTTGCAACGGGCTTAGCAGGAGTTTTTGCTGCCGGTTTTGCAGGTGCTGCTTTTTTAGCTACTGGTGCTGCCTTCTTTGCTACTGGTGCCGCTTTTTTAGCGGGTGCTGCTTTCTTTGCTGGTGACGCTTGCTTGCTATTTTTCTTATTCACAGTCTTTTGGCTATTGTTTTTAGCTTTTTTATTATTGATTATCTTTTTTGCGGGTTTCGCAGATGCCTTAGCAGGAGCCGCTTTTTTAATAGGTTTCACAGGCGCTTTTACTGCTGATTTCTTCTTTACGGCCACAGACTTTTTAGCAGGAGCTGCTTTCTTTACAACGGGTTTTGCTTTTGCACCTTTAGACGTTTTTGCAGTCTTTTTGTTGTGTGTGGCCATAACTTTATGTGTTTTTAGATATGAGTATGTTCAGCATTATATCGTTAACTTCTATTTGCGCACCCTCTTTTATTTCAGGCACTATTTTTATGGTATCCGCTAAAATTTCGGCGCAAATATAGTCACAATAATTAATTATCGTACTTTTAATAGGCGCGTACTCCTCCAGCTCCACCACTATACGATCCGACACCTCCAGGCCACTATCCTTACGTATCTTTTGGATGCGGTTCACTATCTCGCGGGCGTTGCCTTCTTCCTGCAGTTCCGGGGTTATGGTTATATCCAGGGCAACGGTTAAATTGTCCTTATTGGCCACACTCCAGCCCGGTATGTCCTCGGCTATAATATCCACATCGTCAATATGTATCTCAACAGGTTCATTGTCTATCGTCAGCGAGAAGGTTCTATCCTTTTCCAGCACAGTTATCTCCTGCTGTGTCATGGCGGTGATGGCCGCTGCCACACTCTTCATTTTAGCTCCCATACGGGCGCCAAGCACCTTAAAGTTTGGTTTAAGCTTTTTCTTTATAAATCCTTCTGTCTCCGTTAAATATTCTATGTTTTTTACGTTTACCTCGCTTTTTATCAGTTCTTCTACTTTGCTTATCTGGACCTTGGTGTGCTGGTCCATTACAGGTATCAGTATACGCTGCAAAGGCTGCCTCACTTTTATATTCACTTTCTTCCTTATAGATAGCACCAGTGAAGATATATCCTGCGCCAGGCGCATACGCTCTTCCAGCTCCACATCTATGCTGCCTTCTTCTGCAACCGGGTAGTCTGCCAGGTGCACCGATGCTTTGCCCTGTATCTTGGTAGTGTTGTTCAGGTTCTGGAACAACCAATCCGAGAAGAAGGGGGCTATTGGCGCCATCAGTTGCGATAGCTTGTCCAGGCATTCATACAGGGTCTGATATGCACATATTTTATCATGTTCATATTCCCCCTTCCAGAACCGCCTGCGGCACAACCGCACATACCAGTTGCTCAGCTGCTCATCCAGGAAGATCTCCATAGCCCTGCCTGCCTGCGTGGGTTCGTAGTCCTCCATATAGGCGGTCACGTCCTTTATCAGGGTGTTGAGGCAGGAGAGTATCCAGCGGTCTATCTCCGGCCGCTGACTTACAGGTATATACGTTTCTTCAAATGTAAAATTGTCCAGGTTTGCATACAGCGCAAAGAACTGGTAGGTATTATATAGTGTTCCAAAATACTTCCGCTGAACCTCTTTAATTCCTTCTAAATCAAACCGTAAGCTATCCCACGGCGATGCATTGGTGATGAGATACCAGCGGGTAGCATCGGCGCTATAATTCTTTATCGTTTCAAACGGATCTATCACATTGCCCAAACGCTTGCTCATCTTGTTGCCGTTCTTGTCCAGCACCAGTCCGTTGCTCACCACCGTCTTATAGGCAACATTATCAAACAGCATTACCCCCAGCGCGTGCAGGGTATAAAACCACCCACGCGTTTGGTCCACCCCCTCGGCAATAAAGTCCGCCGGGAAGTTCTTGATGATGTTTTTGTCGTCACTGCTCTCAAACGGATAATGAATTTGTGCATACGGCATCGCCCCGCTGTCAAACCACACATCTATCAGGTCGGGTTCGCGTTGCATAGCCTTACCACTATCCGATACCAGCACTATCTGGTCCACATACGGTTTGTGCAGGTCCTTCGCCAGTTCATCGGCTACCTGGTTTGTGCCAAGTACTTTATTGGCTTTTTCTATCTCTCTCTTCAGTTCTTCTATACTGCCTATACACTTCTTCTCGCCATCCTCGCTCACCCAAACCGGCAGGGGAGTACCCCAAAACCTACTGCGGCTCAGGTTCCAGTCCACCATATTCTCCAGCCAGTTGCCAAACCTGCCCTCGCCGGTAGCCTTGGGCTTCCAGTTTATGGTCTTGTTCAGCTCTATCATCCTGTCCTTCACCGCTGTGGTCTTTATGAACCACGCATCCAGCGGATAATAGATCACCGGCTTATCGGTGCGCCAGCAATGGGGGTAGGTATGCTCGTATTTCTCTACTTTAAAGGCATGGCCGCTCAGTTTCAGCTTCACGGCTATGTCAACGTCCACGTCCTTGTAGTCAGTGTCGTTCTTATAATTCTTCACATACCTGCCGCTGAACTCCCCGGTATAGTCGCCAAACTTACCTTCCTTGTCCACCATCGTCAGTATGCCAATGTTGTTCTTCTTGCCCACACGGTAGTCATCTGCGCCAAATGCCGGGGCCGTATGCACTATGCCCGTACCATTTTCCGTGGTCACAAAGTCGCCGGTTATCACACGCCATGGGTCGCCGCCGGCTATTTCACGGGTATTGCCCTCAAAAGGCAGCAATTGCTCATACCTCAAACCCTCCAACTCACTGCCCTTGAATTCCGCTATCACATTCCAGGGCATCGCCCCTTTTCCAATTACAGCTTCAGCCTCGCCCGGTTGTATGTAATAATATTTACTAAAGTCAGTTTCCTGCGCCTCAGGTTTGAAGTATTTGCCCAATAATGCCTTGGCCAATATCACATTTACATGTACATGTGTATAGGGATTAAAGGTTTGGACCAGGACATAATCAATATTTGGCCCTACAGTAAGGCCGCAATTCGAGGGTAGTGTCCATGGCGTTGTCGTCCAGGCTAAGAAATAGATCTGCTGCTGCAAGCCCAAAACACCCTCGGCAAGTGCGCTCAACCCCGGGTCTACTATGTGGCGGACTTTTTCAAACAGAAACTCCGAATCGCTGTTCTCAATTGCCTTGAACATAGCCACAACCGTAGTATCCTTCACATCCTTATAAGTACCCGGCTGGTTCAGCTCATGGCTGCTCAGTCCCGTACCCGCGGCAGGCGAGTAGGGCTGTATGCTCACACTCTTATACAGGTACCCCTTGTCAAACAGCGTTTTCAGCGCCCACCAAAGGGTCTCAATATATTCATTATCAAAGGTGATGTATGGGTTGCCCATATCCACCCAGTAGCCCATCTTCTCGGTTATCTCTTCCCACTTGTCCTTATACCGCATCACCACCTCGCGGCACTTCTTGTTATAGTCCTCTACACTTATCTTAACCCCTATATCCTCCTTCGTTATGCCCAGTTCCTTCTCTACACCCAGCTCCACGGGCAGGCCATGCGTGTCCCAGCCGGCCTTGCGGTTCACCTGGTAGCCCTGCATGGTCTTGTAGCGGCACACAAGGTCTTTTAAAGTACGGGAGATAACATGGTGAATACCAGGCATACCATTAGCACTCGGCGGGCCCTCGTAGAAAACAAAAGGGTCCCTACCATCGCGCAATTGCACGCTCTGCTCAAAATACTGTTCCGCCTTCCACTTGGCCAGGTAATCCTGCTCTATGGACGGCATATTCAATCCTTTATATTCGGGGTACTTAGCCATTGATTAGTCGAAAGTCATAAGTCGAAAGTCGTAAGTCTGCGAGATACAAAAAGTACAGGAAATACTATGCCCAACCTATTAAAAAAATAGGTGCAAAGGTAGGGGAATTTTTTGGGATTTGAGGATGCTTGATTTAAGTTTAAGAATTCTAATAACTTATGTAGTTTAGTACGGCATACAGTCTATGGCAGATAAAGTATCGATTAAGAATGCATTACAAAAGGGTAGATTAACCCTTGCTCCGCTTGTGATCCTACCTGTACCTGTTCTTCTGTTAACTCTAAATATTGTTGGGAGATCTAATGTACCGGAATATGTTATGGTTATTACGTTTATTGGTACTCTAATTCTAATATTAATAGGAGTATTAGTCTATTGGAAAAAAGCTATGATAAAATGGCAAATATGGGCATTTACAAGTGTTGACAACATTCATGAATTAAAAAAAGCAGCAGAATTAGGTAATTTGCTCAATGGGTATATATCTCTTGAAGATGTTTCTGATAAATATCCAGATATATATAAGACGATAGAAAAACTGTTTAAAGAACCTTGCCAACTGATTGACGATCCATCTGTACCGAATGAGGTAGTAATTTATTTTCGTAAACTATTTCAACGAAGTTCAATTTATTTTGCCTTAACATTTTTCTGTTTAGGTATCTATATGATTAGTGCTGGCTTCTATGAATATGGAGGCTTATTTACACTCCTACCTGCTGGAATAATTTTTTGGTTATACATAAAAACCGCTGATAGGAATCCTCAATTAATTATAGATGAGAACGGTATTTTTCATACAGGTTCATTTACCAATTGGGCTGATATTGTCAATTGTGAAGTAATAAGGAGTGGCTCAAAGCACATTGAATATACATTGCATTATGAGTGCCCTGACGGTAAAAAAGAAGTTCAAATTAATAATCTTTTCATAAAGCCACAAAAACTAAATCATTTCCTTTTTGTTTATAGAAGCAGGTATAAAATTAAGCATACAGTAAGATAACCCGCACTGGCCCTCCACTGGTCCTCGAATGTTTCGGGGATCATATGGCTGGGCGTTTGCGAGTAACTTTCCTCCTCCACGTGTGTCCTTGGCAATGCCTCGGTTTTTTGGCATTTAAGCATTCAGAGCTATGCCTTACCACACACCCGCCTTATGAGTTTATAAGCCCAGTCATAATGGCTGGATGTAGCCGATATAAGATAGCTGCCCAGCGATGTTGTACCTGTCCATTTATACTTCTTCTTTTCAAAAAGCTCCTCGTTTGTATGTTTTTGCACAATCACCTGCACTTTTGCATACGAGTCTGCCAGCAGCTTTTTGATCTTTTTCAGTGGCACATTGCGGTACATTTTCTGTATATCCCGGTTTAGCTGCGGTGTCATTTGCCAGCTATATCCCATTGCGGGCATCACAGGCTTATCGCCCTTCATTCCGGCTTCATACCAGTTCAGGAACAGCAAATGCCAGTGGTGCAGGTGTCCAAGCACATCCCTTATATTGCGGTTCATTGTTCCGGGCGCAAACTCGCGCTCCTGCGTAGCTTCGGGCATATCCTCAATAAGTTGTACCAACCGCTGGTAATACTCATTGCCCAATGTTTGCAGCTCGCTTTTATTTTTGGGTCGTGCCATGCTATAAAGTTACGCTATGCTCGCAGCGCCGTAGCTGACGTTCGTCACCCCTGGCACTTTTTCCCCGGTTGTTCCGGGTGTGTACCCGGAACTGCAAATAGAACACACGATGGGCGTAGATTTTATCTACGTCCTGCACGGTAGCCAATCTCCTGATTGGCGAGATGGATTGACCGGCAACGACTCACCTACAACTGCTGTGCTTCACCTCTTCAAGCCTGCACTGAGCGATAGCCGAAGTTGAGAGGCTGAGAGAGGTCACCGTTCATATACTCAAATCGCCGGTTCATGAATTTGCACCGTCACTCATTCGCTGTAGTCAATAGGTTTGTAGCAAAAAACTATACTGTTATGAAAAAGATACTATATGCGTTGCTCGCAGCATCGATCGCATTCACATCCTGCCGCAAACAGCAGGCAACACAACCTGGCCGCAATACTTCACAGGTTACGGAAGCCGATTTTAAAGATGGTAAGGCCGTTCTGGCAGTTACCGGGGCAATGAAGAAGAACGACGATGGCCTGGAACTCGATTACGACCTGATCATCAAAGAGGTATCAGACCATAACTATGTTGCGGCAGTAAAGCTGCACGGGCTAACACTGCAAGGCAAAAAGCTCACAAACTTTAAAAACAGCTTACGTGGGGTAGTTATAGCCATTAACAATACAAAGGGTAGCGAGGACGAACCCGAACTGTCTGTAGTGTTGGACGCCACAGAAACATCGGGCAACATTTATGCTACCAAGCCTTTCCGCAGAATAGAAGATCTGGCCTATGAAACCGTAAATGTAGGTGCATTCTATACAGTAACGGTCGAGCACACCGTTATGCCCGATAATCCTGTTTTCACCCCCGCCGTTGCCGTTCAAAACAATATTCTTGCACTTACGGTTACAAATAACAATACGGTGATACCCGCAAACTCTACAGTCCTTTTTGGCAAAGAAAGTATAACAACAGGCGTTACCATAAAGAGTAACATTAAAGAGGGCACTGCCACCATCAGCGACGAGATCACAGCATTTGTTTTTCCATCCGGGCTCACAGCGGAGCAAAACCCCGAGGTCACTAAAGCTGTGATAAAGAAAAGCAGTAAAGACGCATTTGGATATGCAATTGTTACCGTTGCCGGAGACCCCGCCGGACTGGTGGAAAATGTGCTCTATGCACCTAAGCCTGTATCAGCCAACAACCCCAAAGATCCTAAAGCCGTGATCGAGCTGCCTGTTATGAAATTTGAGCCTACGCACATCAACAAAACTAACGGTGTGATACGTTTCAAAAGCACTCAGACATGGAGCGAAGTTTACGGCAAAACACCCATCAGCGATCCGGCCACCGCTACTTTTGGCATCAGTTCTGTCAGTATATTAGTTAGGAAATAAACGCCTCAGTAGCATACACACTTACATATTTTCCTTAACCCTGTTCAATCTCAATTGATCAGGGTTCATTTTTTTCGGCCGGTGTTCTGCGTAACAACCCGCCGCACGCCTCCTATCTTCGTTTTTCCGCCCGTGTTGGTCTTATTTTCTGACCAACACGCTCACGCAGGATACTCACACATGGCAAACACTGGGCAAATATTCCCTAATGTGCTATATGCAATACAGGCTTTAATGATTCAGTTTCAAGCACATGGTCCGATACTTCGTGCAGCAATGAGTAAGTCGGGTTGATGGCTATACCCGTTCCCGCAAGCCGTATCATACACAGGTCGTTTTCTCCGTCACCAACCGCAACCGAGTTGCTGTTATGTATGCCAAATTGTCTGAGAATTTCCATGAACATGTTTGATTTACAATGATCATGCTCACAATAGCTTTGGCCTGCCTTTAAAAATTGAGAAGGTATCATCACCTCGCCCGTTGCAATACTTTTCTTAAATTCAAGCTCATTGCTCAATGCAAAATCCATACCGGTCATGTTCTTTACATGATTAGTGATACAATGATAACTGTCGCTGATGATACCGCATACATACCCTTTAGATTTCAGCTCTTTTACCACATGCACCGCGTCGTGTATCAGTGGTATGGATTCAACGGTATGTATCAGTTCTCCATACGTTCGTCCCTTCAGCAGGTTGGCTATCTTCTTGGTGCGGATGAACGGAACCTTTTCGTTGGCTGCTATCTCTCGCAGTTCATTTTTAAAACCAAAGCGCTCTGCAGCAGTATGGATAAAACTACCCCTCAGCAGGGTGTTATCCATATCAAAAACAATTATTTTTTTCGGGTTTGTCTTTTTAACGATACGATCTTCAATAGGCGCACGATGTGTTTCATGATAATGTTCCTGGCGGTTGGCATGAGTGCCGAATATATTTACCCGTTTATAAATGGCACTGGCAACCTGTTTTGCCATGCGTCCCAATGCATGCAATGACTGCATATCATTTTCTATCGAGCCTATGCACACTTCCTTTATTCTTGCGTTCACATGGTGCATATCTATCAGCAGGCCAATATCCACCCCGTAATCGTTTTCAAATTCTACTTTTTCAAAAAACGATTTTTTTCCCGCTATCATACCGCTTAATGGTTGTTTGAACTCCATCAGGTGAGGGAAGAAATATTCAAGAGTAGGCTTAACAAGTAACTCCGTTACCCGTCCGGCCTGGCGGTCAAAATATGATTTTACAAAATCTGCTTCGTTAGCTATCAGCGGTGCTGCCAGCAGGTCAATAATGTTTGAGGTGTAGTTAGGTATATCGGCATCTAGGAAAACAATTATCTTATTGTTGGCCACCATCATGCCTTCGCGCATAGAGCTGCCTTTACCGGGTGTAAGGCTGGTAATGATCCTGGCATGTTCTTTTTTAGCTGCTGCAACTGTCCCGTCGGTCGACTGGTCATCCACCACAATAATCTCTGAGACCAGTTGGCTTTTTTTAGCCAGGCGGATAACCTGTCCAATGGTTTTCTCTTCATTGAGTGCCGGTATAATTATTGTAACCATAATACTAAAATTTGTTGCTGCAGGCATATGCACACAGCAGGGTCATCAATAGATATTTGTAGCGCTTGTAGAAAGCCGGGTTGTTCTAAGATAGCCAAACTGGTACGTTTGTGTTTGTAATGTTTGTTTATTTAAGGATTAATTAACGGTACATATGCCGTTAATTTTCTGTTTCAAAAAAAGAGATTATGTAGTGCATTATATATCATTGAATACCTGTTAGGGTAGCATCCGGTGCCACCGAGAGTGTCCGATCCCATAGGTCCCTCAAAGCGCTGCGATCGGGGAGCAGAAGATGATATAACGACATGCATTCTTCGAGGCATTTTTAAAAGTACCTCGAGATGCACACCATCAAAACCACTAAACCCGCCACCACGCTGCAACACAGCCGTTAAAAAAATTTCCATGATGGTACTATTACTGTACCACCATGGTACTGTTACTGTACCATCATGGAAATTAAATTTCATCGTTAAAAACAACCTTCAGAACTTTACATAGTTAAAGCCCCTTTTCTATGACAAACAAACAAGAAATAGCAACAACTCAGCATCTCGTTTACAACCGCAACAAAACAATTGTTGCGGGACAAACGTCCCATCATATCAAACTCAACCCGGCAAAAAAAATGAGCAACAAATGATCAATAAGTGAGCAAAAGTGAGCAGGAAGTGAGCAACATTTTTTACATAAAACATTCAGGATCAGTCAGGTGCAATTTTCGGGATGTTTTTTTTCAAAAGTGAGCAATAAGCCCCCCACTTCTTAGTTTGCAACCATTATTTCAGAAATTATACCCTATAAAACTTTACCTTAGTACCACAACAACAAACAATATGAAAAAAACGCACATCATATTTACCTTACTATTGGCACTCACGTTCACAGGCGCACAGGCACAGGTCAACCACATCAGGGTGGTCAATGCCCGCAACTTCAAAGAGCCGCCCATAAACTGGAACAACCCCGATGATGTCGCCACTCACTTCGTAGACTTGCAGCGCCACAAGCACCAGGAGGTGAACGTGTACCGCTTCAACGAAAGCTATCGTGTCAGCTACTTCCAGCAGGAGAACGACTCTATTCGCGTCCACGGCTTCGGCATCACAGAGCCCGGCTCCTTCGACCGCGCATCATACACCTGGAGTAAAGACACCCTCGTGCTCCATTTATTCAGCAGCACCAGCGACGCAAAAACCAAGACCTACAAAGGCTTTGGCCACGGCAGTACCAGTTCGCTGGTAACCGACTAATTAACTGGGATGTAAATGGCACCGGTAGTATCGGCCTGCTCGGGAGAACTGAAGGTAACACTGTTTAATTTATAGGAGTACCCGCAACGCACCTCCTTACACTCAGAGCCCACGGTCTTCTTCGACTTCACATCCTGCGAGAAAGATTGCAGCGTATACACTCTGCCCGCAGGTTGCACTATTATCTTGTAATCGTGGCCAAAGTCAAAGTTATAGCTCATATCTCCGCTAAAACCTATAGTCTCATTTGAAGACGACAACATCAACCCGAAGTCCACACCTCCGGGATACACTTCTACGGTGGCAAAAGAATCAGTGGCCCGGTCATACTTGTTGAAATGAAGCCCCCAAATGGTAACCTTCCGGCAGGTACAGTCAAGGCACGATGAGAGCAGAAGTGTAGTAGCACCAACAAAAAGCAATAACAAGATAAGCTTAACTTTTGATCTCATATCGCGTGGTTTCTATAAAGGTACGGCTTACTTCTTAATTAATAATCTGCGTTTCCGGTAGTATCTTACAGCGTGTTCCGGCTCATACTGTCCATAATATTGCTATTACTTGGCTTGCTCTGCGTTTTTCAGGCACCACAGTATCATTTGTGGCTGGTGTCGGTGGTCACTACCGAATTTCCATGGGTGTTCATAGCCATTATATTGGCAGTATTGCTATGGGGTAGGGCAGCCAACCGGTTTCGCAAAGCGGGAAATATTATCTCCCTACTCGCTTTACCCTGCTTTCTTTACCCAATAATTGGTGCATGGACAATAGCGGCAAATTTAGACGGGGATTTAGAAGCTGCAATAGGAGGGCGTTGTCTACAGCAGAAAGGAAATAAGGATGATAAGCCGTTCAATTTCTTCCGAATGATATCCGGTGCGGAGGTGCAAAGATCGTTTGCAGTATATACTTATGCCACTACATCTGACGGCCCTTTAACACTGGATTACTATAATTCCGGAATGAAAACACCGCGACCATGCGTAATAGTAGTACACGGAGGTTCGTGGTGTGCAGGCAATAGTCAGCAGTTGCCGGAGTTGAACAGCTATCTTGCGCAGCGGGGTTATAATGTGGCTACTATCAACTACCGCCTGGCCCCTCGCAGCAAATGGCCCCTGCAGTTGGATGATGTACGCGCTGCGTTTACTTATCTGAAAGCTCATGCAGCAGATCTGAATATTGACACCAATAACTTTGTATTGCTGGGTCGCTCCGCAGGTGGACAAATAGCACTGGCTGCGGCATACACACTGAAGGAACCCGGCTTGAAAGGCGTTATAGATTTCTATGGCCCTGCCGATATGGCATGGGGCTATAAACATCCCGCAAACCCACTGGTACTGGATACCCGAAAAATAATGACCGATTACCTGGGTGGTAGTGTAACGGAAGTGCCACAATACTATGCGGCAAGTTCAGCTACCGAGATCGCAACTGAACATTCGGTACCCACCCTGATGATATTTGGAAAGAATGATCCGCTGGTGCCTTATACCAATGGCACCAAATTGCATGGCATATTAAATGCAAAAGGTGTGAAAAATTTCCTTTTGTTACTTCCATGGGCTACACATGGCTGCGATTATACATTGCACGGCCCGTCCGGGCAATTAAGTACACATGCCATAGACAGGTTTCTCTTACTGGTTACCCAACAATAGTTCTGCTCTTCACCTTCGGTGAAAAAAACAAATGAAACAGTATTCCCTTACCTTTACAGTATGGCTTTTCTAGTGATCCTCGTTTTCTTGTTTGTGCTCGTGCTCCTGTTCTTCGGGTTCATCTTCAACCTGATATTAACGATCATATCCGGAATATTTAATACCATCATTGCTATATTCAGGTTCCTCGGCGGCGGATTCAGAAGACGTGCTTAATTAACTATACCATGTTCAGATTAATACCTGCCATATTCATAGTCATTTCGTTCCTCACGATTTGTTTTGGAGTATATATGAAGTCGGAAGGTCACCCGTTGGCCAACTTCATCATCATTTGCGGAATGGTAGGGGAGGTAATATTTATCCTCTTCAACCGATGGCTGATGTCAAAAAGCAAGAAAGACTAAACGTTATTTGAACACTTTTGCAGTAAATGCACCTTCAGTTACTTCTGTGGTGTCTTTAGTAGTGCAGTGGAAGGTTCCTGATATGACTTCATCGGAAATTGAGTTGATAAACACCTCACCATACATCGATATTTTATAATTACTGTTCCTATCCGGGCCCAGAAAGTAACGGAGATTTGAATTGCCAAGCACGCTATCTAACGGATAAGCGCCGGGAGCTCCAAACCAAACCGGGATAGCTATTGCTATGAACGGGTAGTTTGGGAAAGGGGATGAAGCATTGCTCAGGCCCTCAATAACCAACGTATGATCGGTCAAGGTAGCCATACAATTAGGGTCACTATATTCTTTATTATTGATCTTAGCTTTCATGTAAAAGGTATTGTTGCTGGTAATACTTCTTTTACACCCCAGAAAAACTGAGGAAACACCAACGCACACTAGCAGCAACAATGTCATGAATTTATTCATACGGTACATATTTGGCATGAAGGTAAAAATTGTATTTGGGATTGCAAAACCTTTCGTTACTATGTCGATTTAACGTTTTTCCAAAGGCCCAGAGCAGATACCAAATTGAGGCAATATCAATAATAATGACTTATGCCATCGTGCCAATGGCTACGTTTATGCCAATGATATCTATGGCTGTTACTGTAAGTGCGGTGTGCACAACTTGCAAACAATACAGCAAAAAGTACTATGGCAAGCAGCTGATGTATTTTCTTCATTATGGCATTGGTTTTATCCGTAAATGTAATAAAATGTTTGATTTGCTAAATCAGCCAATAGACTTCGCACCTTGGTACCTATAAACATATTTGTCAGATAGCGATCCAATATTACTTGCCTGTTTTCTCGTTGACGCCGGATAAGGATTGATATGGGGTTTACCCCAACATTTTCCCTATTCACTTCATTTCAGTTGTCTCGTTCAATAGCTGTTCATACATTTACTTTTCTAAACAAAGTCTTATAACACCTATGATTCGAGAAATGATGCGCCGCCCACGTTATGTATTTGACCGCGCCCTGGGAATTATTATTAATTGCTATATTATAGTTGCAATAGTTTACCTTGTAGATCATGTGGTTATAAAAGCAATGTGAGTAACCAACAGTTTAGTGCATGTGAAGGCTGCTAATGCAGCCTTTTTTAATGCCTGTCAATCGGCTTGTTTACCCAAACACCTGCGTAGTTCATTCTCAGAAAGTCCGGCCCATATTTGTTGAAGGAACTTATAATTAGGCTGTCTCCCTTAATAAGATAATAATTTTCGTCTCCGTAATAAAAGCTAAAGTCTTTAAAATAATAGAAGTGCCCGCTCTTATACAAGTTGTAATAATCGGTCCATCCACCTATAGACAACTGATTTACATGGTTCTCAATTTTTGTAAATTGAATCCATCCAGGCCCCGGGTGTGTAACATACATTTCCATCAAAGAATCTATCCATGGAATATAGTCGGTTACGATTAACTGACCATAAAATGTATCCGTATATGCCTCAAATGGCGGTGTTTCCGCCTTTACTTGCACAATGCTATCTGCCTTTTCAGGTTGCTGAACCGACATCTTCTGAGTATTCTTCTTTTGGCATGATAATAGGATTATGGCAAACAGCAGGGGGTACACCTTCATAAAGTGACTTTTTTTACAAACGTTCCTTCAGCTATTATTATTGCATTTTACAAGATTCATTTGGCGCATAGTTTGTATTTGTTAATCCGTACATATAATACAAGTTGGTTCAGGCAATGCATTCACCCCCACAATATGCCTATACTCTTAGTTTATTTGGCTGCGCTTTAGGGGTGGGGTACTTTTGTTTCATAAATCAAACGAAAGATGATAACATTATTGCTGATAAGTGTGTTTTTGAAAAAGAGGGAGTATTTCAACCAGGCGTTCTCATCTTTTAAAAAGAGATATGCGCTTATACCAATACGTGTAAAATAATTTGAAGATGGTGTGGTGAATTCCAGGGCTGCTTTATGGCAGCCCTTTTTGTTGCGTATAAGTGCTTAGAAAGAGTTGCATATCTGCATATGGCTCGCTATATTTACATTAAAACCGCGTATAAATGAGAAAATCGGCCGGCATACTCTTGGCAATATTGGGATCAGCAATTGTTTTCACGTCTTGCAGGAAGAACGATTACACGTGTACCTGCAACTACCAGGACAGCAAAACAGGCCAGCCTGCGACTCAGAAGCTATATATACACGATACCAAAAAGAAAGCTAACGACAGGTGCGGTGAGTACGGTAACTATTTCCAAAGCCTGGGTGCGTTCCATATCAGTTGCTCTATAAATGATTAGTAGCGGGCGATCTGTTCTTTTGACCAGCAATAGTTTTTTACTGTGCTGAATATTGGCTTTGCAGCAATTGCGTATAAGCATTCACCGTTGATTCTATCTGGGCGTTGATGTCGCGGTCTATTTTCTGGTAGGTTGCGGGATCTCCGTTTGCCAGTTGCATTTTGAGCATAGATACTATTACATCCTGCTGGCCCATTATTTGCCCGAGGGCGTTGATGACAATGTTGTTGAAATTTTCCTGAGAGAACATAGCTTTTTATTTTAAAAATAAACCATTACTGCAAGATGAAGCCTATGGACCACAGCAATTGTGGTGAAGGGTGCCAAAATTGTGGAATATGATGGCCTAATGCCGCAGCTACCAGGTTGCGATAAATACCCGCAATGCGGGACGTGATATCGGGTTATTGCCGGTGAGGGGTATAATTTTGGGGAAAGTGTTCGATTTTGGTGGATATTTTTTTTAAGATATGGATGGAAGGCAGTGTGGGTGGGGTTTATGTGTTTTTATTTAAGGTATAAAGGGGTATAAAAGGGTATAATTATACCCCCAAAAGGTATATTTATACCCTGTTTAGGTATAATTATACCCTGTTAAGGTATAATTTATACCCTGTTCTCACGGGTATGGGGGGCAATAACCATCTCTTTCGGCCACCGGGGGTAGGGGCACAAAATAGCTGAGGGTTATGATACAATCTGTCAAAGAACTTACCCGCAATTTTAGCGGGTTCTGAGTAAAGTTACGAAACGGAGGGAGGGGGCTCCAAATCTAATTTGCATGATGGTACAGTAACAGTACCATGATGGTGTTTTGCGTTTTTGAAAGCGGCTGTGGTGGCGGGTTTGAGTTTTGAAAATTTCTTTTTTTAACGTGATCGTCTGAATCAGAATCCCGATGCATCGGGAAGTCTTGCAGAATTATAGTATTTTCAGGATGCGGCTTGGATATGTTACCCCTCAACTACATGGCCCTGATGGCGGCGAGTCCATGCTACCCACCGGGCTATATTATGAGACTCGCCTGGGACGGAAAAATTGTATAGGATATGCTAAGCCTGATCATTGTTTCATAAATCTTCGGACCTCAGTGTCATTTATCCTAATGATATAAATGCCATTAGGTAAATCTTGCACACCAAGGGTAAGTTTTGGGGTAAAAAATTTATTGTTCATTACAACCTGCCCTGCGAGGTTGCTGATGGTTACTGATTTTATTTGATCGAATGATGAAATGGTAAGGAATTGGCTACATGGATTTGGATTAATATCCGTTACATAATGCGAGGGGAGAGTGGCGCTAGTCTCGGTTGTATTCTTGCAACCATCCATTTGAACATAACGAACCCGATAATTATGAGGGTCTCCCAAATAGATATCTCCATTTTTATTGATGCACAGAAAATTTGGATGAAAAAGTCGAGCAGCTGTGGGCGGGCCGCCATCGCCAGAATATCCTGCTGCGCCTGTTCCCGCAAATGTTTTTATCATTCCGGAGCCGTTCACTATTCTTATACGGTGGCTGTTGTAGGTGGAGATATAGAGGTTGTCACATTCATCGATGCAAACTCCAACAGGGTGTTCACATTGCGCTACGGTTGCCTGCACTCCTTCTCCTGAAAAGCCTGTAGCGCCATTACCAGCAACAGTAGTAATAATGCCCGCGACATCTATTTTGCGTATACGGTTATTGAATTCATCGGCAATATACATATTGCCATGCCTGTCGATGGTAATTTTGGATGGCTTAAAAAATTGTGCGGCAGAGGCTGGGCCACCATCGCCGCTATATCCCTGAACTCCTGTTCCGGCAAAAGTGGTTATGATGCCAGCCGTGTCAATTCTCCGTATTTTACTGCCGGCCGCCACGTACAGGTTGCCCGCTGCATCAAAGCATATACCATTACCTTGACCAAGCCCGGCAGCGGTTGCGGGGCCACCATCGCCTGTTAGAGTATCAGAGCCATTGCCAGCAAATGTAGTAATGGTACCAGCCGAATCCACTTTACGTATCCGGTGGTTGGCATACAGATCCGATATATACACATTAGCCTTTTTATCTATGGCTATATCTAGGGGAAAATGAACTTTAGCGGCAGTTGCTGGTCCGCCATCGCCACTAAAACCGGCAGTGTCATTGCCTGCAAAACGGCTAAGCACGCCAGCGGCACTTACCTTTAGAACAACGCTGAATGTTACAAGATCGCTGGAAGAAAAATACAGGTTGTTATTAGAATCAACGGCAACACCCCCTACATAACCTATGCTGGCAACGTTAGCAGGACCACCATAACCGGTATTGCCAAGCACACCGTTGCCTGCAATCGTCGTAATGATCTGTGCTTTTGAAAATATTGGCAAGAACAGTAAGGGGATTAGCAACCACTTCATACGGTTAATAAATATAGTAAAGAAATAACTTTCTCCGTCCAATTTCTGCCTTAATCCAGATACTTTATCATCCGTTTCATGAAGTTACATAAACTAATGCAGCTTTATAATTCTGTAATATATCCAGCAGGGCAGTAACGGCTTTTTCATAATTGGCCTTTTCGTCCGGTTCAAACTTTATTTCGTCGTCCTCGGCTACGCCTAAGAGCATCTGGTTGATATTGATAAATTTTCTTTTAAATAAACTCCATTTATTGTCCGGCAACGACATCTCCAGGGCATAAATCATCAGGCTAATTAGTTTAATAAGATGGTCTGTAGATTGGTCGTTTTCGTAGGTTGCATATTCGGGTCTTTGCAGCCAACTGATCAGTTTATCGGCACGGCGGATAAGGGCAAATCTTCTTTGCTCTGCGATAGGAATGTGCTCGCTTATTTCCGGGTAAAGGAACATGAAATAAAGATAGTAACGAAGCGGCTGAATATCAAGCGTATTTTCAGGAGAAGTTTGTAAGACGTCATATGCAGGTTATTTCAGTTACCTAAGTCATTGATAACGAAATTTCGACTACCTTTATTGTTCTATAATTTACATTATGTTAAGTAGAAAGTAAACGAAATAAGGTTGCAATAGCAACTTAACAGTAAGGATATTATGGAGCTGGCCCAGGAAAATTTGTGGGCGATCATTATCAAGGGTCACTGCCCTTTTTGTATTGTGGGCAATAAAAAAAGCGTGGTAGAAACCACGCTTCATTTACTACACTTTTTACTATTCAAAACCTACCCATGAAAACCACGGTGGTAGAAACCACCTTTCGTTTACCACACTATTTTTTACTATTCAAAACCTACCTATAAAAACAAAACATGAATTCTTAACAACTATGATGCAAATTTATTGCGGCCATACAGGTGGACCTATGACAATTGTCAGGCTAATTTGTGATACTTGTCAGCGCTGAAGTAAACAGCTTACCGGGCTAATCTTATTTTCGTTCCCTTTTTCCTATATTTATCTCGCAAATACCATTTTATGAGGAATATGCTGCTTATTGCGCTGCTTTTCGGCGCCCCCCTGGGACTTTCGGCACAGGATAAAGACAAAACTGCCGACTCCACCTGGTTTGTTACCAACTATAAAAAAGAAGAAGTATATATACCCATGCGTGATGGCGCAAAGCTGTTCACAACAATATATGCCCCAAGGGAGGGAGCCCAGCTTAATAAGCAAAAGCACCCTATTCTTATGACCCGCACCCCCTATTCGTGCAACCCATATGGAACGGAATATTCGAAGATCTGGAATACCCCCAAAATTGCTTATGCCCGAAACGGGTACATATTTGTGACGCAGGATGTGCGCGGGCAGTTTATGAGCGACGGTGACTTTATGGATGTTCGCCCCTTTAACCCACATAAAAAAGGAGCCGATATAGATGAGGCCAGTGATACCTATGACGCTATAGAATGGCTGGTGAAGAATGTGAAAAACAACAATGGCCGTGTTGGGGTAGTTGGGGTATCTTACCCGGGCTTTTATGCCACTATGGCAGCACTTAGCGGGCACCCGGCTTTGAAGGCCGTGAGCCCACAGGCACCTGTTACCGAGTGGTTCATAGGTGATGACTTTCATCACAATGGCGCATTTATGGAGATGGATGCCTTTGGATTCTATAGCGGTTTTGGGAAGCCAAGGCATGGTTATATAACAAGAAAAACAGGTGGTTATCAATTTCCTGTGAAGGATAATTACAAGTTTTATTTAGACATTGGCAGCCTAAGTAACCTTGCAAGATTACTGGGTGATTCCATCGATTTCTGGAAAGACATCTATGCCCACCCCAACTATGACCAGTTCTGGAAACAGCGCAACACCCGGAACTTCGTTCAGTATATTCCTGCCAATTTGCCTACGCTTGTAGTGGGTGGTTTGTTTGATGCTGAAGATTGTTACGGTGCCTGGAACCTGTACCAGGCAATAGAGAAAAAAGCCGATAATAATAACAAGCTGGTAATGGGGCCATGGAGCCATGGCGGCTGGGCCGGCAGATCGACCGGTGAATATTTGGGCAATATCAGGTTTGGTGCCAAGAACTCTGAATACTACCAAAACAACATAGAAAGACCGTTTTTTGACAGATACCTGCTTGGTAAAAAAGATGCCAAATATGTAAATGAGGCTAATGTTTTCTTCACCGGAGCCAATAAATGGCGTTCGCTGCCCCAATGGCCACCTGCAGACAAGACCGACCGAAGCCTGTATTTGCATGGTAACGGTACCCTTTCCTGGTCGAAACCATATATAGACGACGAGAACAAATATGTAAAATATACCAGCGATCCGGCTAAGCCTGTACCCTATGCTGAGGGTGTGCATATGAGCCGCACCGCAGAATATATGGATGATGACCAGCGTTTTGCCAGTCGCCGGCCCGATGTAGTTGTGTTTAAAAGCGAGGTATTGACCAAGGATATGACACTTGCCGGCCCAGTAATAGCAGATCTGTTCACCTCAATATCAACCACCGATGCCGATTTTGTGGTGAAGCTGATCGATGTTTTTCCGGATAACTTCAGCTATGCTGATAAGGATGGCGTCGGAAATGGCAAAGACTACCCTATGGGCGGCTATGAAATGTTGGTTAGAGGCGAGATAATGCGTGGCCGTTATCGTAATAGTTTTGAAAAACCGGAGCCATTTGAGCCATTTAAAATTACAGAAGTTAGGTATAAGTTACCTGATGTTGCGCATGTATTTAAAAAAGGACATCGTATCATGATACAGATCCAGAGCAGCTGGTTCCCGCTGGCCGACCGGAACCCACAGCAATTTGTTGATATATATCATTGCACTGATGCAGATTTTGTGCCGTGTGATATTAAGATACATTCCAGTAATCAGTATCCATCCAGGATCATTTTGCCGGTGGTGAAGTAATTTGAAAGTGTGCTAATTGAAAATTTGAAATTTACTTTAAGTAATTGATTATTAGTTCATTTAGCAGGCTATCTTACTAAATTATTTAGTCTTGTATTGATCATGAGCATTGAGGATCACTCTCAGAGTTTCACAGCCTCCCGGCCCCTATCGGGCGGCGCACAAGCTTACACTCGAGAGGGAATACAGTTTCTTTTAATTTCATCTTTTTGTCTTTTCATCATTCATACCCTATTATTTTTTCCTGCAGATGGGGGTAATTGCATTCCAGGTTGTCGTTATGGTATAAGAGAGATAGCTTGGCTGAAACTATTGTCTTTAACCCTGTATATCCCGATAAGCTGATGGAGGACCAGCGCAGCAGTAATATAAGCGCCGATCCGGCCGGGTTTGAAAATGTATTCAAAACACATTTCAAAAACCTGCATAGTTATGCTTATACCATCATCAGGAATGAAGCTGATGCTGAAGAGATAGTGCAGCAAGTGTTTTATAAACTGTGGGAGAAGCAACAACAGATAAATATAGAGCAGTCGGTAGCGGGATATTTGTATAGGGCGGTGTATAATGAGTGCCTTAATTATTTGAAGCATGCGAAGGTGAAAGACAAGTACCGAGCGAGTCAATTAGCATCAACAAAGAATGAAGGTATCGATAGTGATAGCTTGATTATTAAAGAGTTAAGAGAAAAAATAAATAGCGCAATCAGGGAACTTCCGGAGCAGTGCCGTACAGTTTTCCAGATGAGCAGGTTTGAAGGGCTTAGGTACAGGGAAATAGCGATGAAATTAGGCATATCGGAAAAGACAGTGGAGAACCAGATAAGCAAAGCGCTTAAAACATTAAGAACCAAATTGTTAGAGTACCTACCTATTATTGCGATATTGTTTAACGTGAAAAATATGATGCTATGAACAGTCATATTACAGAAGAGTTGCTAGTGAAGTATCTTTTAGGGGAAGCAACCATTGCTGAGCAGGAGCAAGTGCAAAACTGGCTTGGCAATAGTGAGGAGAACAGGAAGGAATATTATCGCTTCAAGACCATATGGGAAGAAAGTAAGTTTGTAGCCGCTACCAGTACAGTTGACGAAAATAGTGCATGGGAAAAGTTCAAAGCGCGCACTGAAAAACAACCTATTAAGTCTATACCATTACCGGGCAGGAATAACCGGCTGAGGATCGCGGCGGCCATAATTTTGTTACTTGGCGGCGGGCTTTTGATATATAGTAATTTCTTTAAAGGAAATGATACTTACCAGGTATCTGCGACATCAACAAATGATGATCCGGTTAATGTGAAGTTGACTGACACAGATAGCAACACGGATAATATAACCACAACCCGGGCAGATGAGGCAGCACAACAGCAGGAGGAGGTATCTGCAGTTGCTAACGACCTTACCCAGAGCGAAAAGCCATTGGCAGATTCGAAATCATCCCCGAGCCGTTTTATAGATGTAAAATATCAACCGGCATTAGGTAAGAGCGTCAGTCACCGCAGCAGGCAGTCTATTTGTAACACTACCCCCTGCCCTATAGAGATATGCATTATACAGAAGGTGAAATGCCCGGGTGATAACGAAGCTTCAGCCATATCTACGTGTAGTATACTTGCACCCGATGAATCCGGGCAGCTGCATTATAAGTCGTTTGACCATATTACCAAAAGCTGCAATACGGATGTTGAGGAAATACGCATCAGGCGAGTATCGACGGGAGAGACCATTGTGCTTAACGCGCATTCTAAACCCACTACTGCCCGCGACTTCTTTAACTACATAAACGGCGAAAAGAAGGGCGATATCCTGGCCGGCATGTTCCATAAGGATTGTAACAACCATGCTGATGACTGCGGGCTGATATTCAATAATGATTATGGTATCATTATGCAGTAAAGCTTTGAAAATTGAGTTAAAATATCATTGATGCACAATAAAAACGGAAAATTTTATCTAATTTTAAAACCAAAAATCAAAAGCGAACAATTATGAAAAAAGTGTTCTTGACACTCTATTGCCTTGCTATAACAGGCGTAGTAGCAGTAAACGCGCAAACAAACAATGCTAACACACCGGCACCAACAGTGGCGCCACAAACAACTGCCGCTCCTCAACCTGCTGCAGCCCCTACTCCGGATCCGGATGCAGGTGTATTCAAATTCAAAGAAGAGACACACGACTACGGTGAAGTTCCGGAAGGTCCGTTGGCTGAGTGCGACTTTACCTTCAAGAATGTTGGTAAGAAGCCTATTGTTATTACAGAAGCTCATGGTTCGTGCGGTTGCACAGTGCCTAAATGGCCAAGTGAGCCTATACTGCCAGGCAAAACCGGTACTATACATGTAGCTTACACTACGCAAGGCCGCCAGGGTCCGATCATGAAGGACGTTACCATCAACTCTAACGCGAAGCAATCGCCAATGGTGTTGCACATACGTGGTAATGTGAAACCAAAACCAGCTGAAGCAAATGCAACACAGCCTGTGGTTCAGCCTCCTGTTCAACCTGCAGTTGCACCAACACCGGTACAGGGCAACCAGCCTGCTGCGGCACCAACAGCAGCGCCTGGCCACGAAGGTCATAAGCACTAGTTCTGGACTAATAATGTTTTATATAGATAGCCCCGGTTTTTCCGGGGTTATTTTTTTTTCAGGATTTGAGGGCACGGGATGCGGGTAAGTATTTAAAAAGTAAGTACGTATTGCAAAGAAATAGTTCGTGGGGCTTCTACTTTGAGGGGGCGGAGGAAGTAGGTGGTGTTGAAGATGTTGTTGCCTATCAATGAGATCTTGTGTTTTTTGCCGAGTTTATACCCCACCCTGGCATCTACGATGTGGAAGTCGTGGTGGGATTGCCAGTAGTTAACTGCTTTTATCTGCTGCAAATAAGTAGCAATACTGCCGGTGAGTGATTCTATATCTGCAAATGCTTTGTCGATGTTCTTCATTTTGCTGTAGTACCTATAGCTCACTCCTATAGAGATGTTGCTCATGCTCACTTCAACATCTGCCTTAACCATATGCTGGAAACGGTATTTAAGAATATTGTTGGTGGTATCCATACTGCTGTTCTTGTAGGATTTCAGGGTATCGTTGAAGCCAAATATGGCTTTTGTTTGTGCATAGGTATAATCGGGCGTGAGGCTTACGGGCAATATATAGGTATAACCAAGCAATGCTGTAACACGGACTGTGTTGTTCTCCGGTGTAGAAACGACAAGTGAAACATCAGCACCTGTTACCCTCGAATCACCGGTATTAACGAACTTGAAGCCGAATAATGCAACGGAAGTATCCCACGAGCCGAAGAGGTATTCAATGGTATTGTGATAGCGCTGGTTGAAGCCGGCAACATCAATATAGCCCATAAATCCACCAAACTTAAAACCTTGTTTTATACCCACTTCAAAGCTCTTACTTTCTTCCGGCTTAATATTTGGATTGGGGAACACACCGAACAGACCCGCCTTGGTGGAGATAAACCTTTCGGTGATAGTAGGGTAACGGAAACCCTCGCCATACGAAGCACGCACCCAGGTACCCCTCAATGCCTGCACGCTTGCGCCTGCCCTGAAGATGGGGCGGCTTACACTTTGCAGGTCGTTGGTCTTAAAGTATTCATACCGCAGTCCACCGGACAGGTTCAGTATCTTCCAGAACTTTTTGTCGAGTTGAATATAACCTGCAGCGTTGGTGTTCTTGTTATCGGGTGTGCCGCTGGAAACATACAGGTTTGCATGCGAGTTGGCTATGCTGCCCATTATGCCCCCGGTAAGCACCAGGTTAACTTTGTCTAACTGACGCTGCTGCTGGTATTCGCCATAGTATAAGGTGCCACTGTTGGATTGATTGTTGGTAATAATATTATCGGTATAGAATACGCGCGCCACCAGGCTATGCCCCACTCCCCTGCCGTTATTGTATTTGACGAACGGATCGATATTGAAAATGGTTTGGTGCTGCATAAATACAGCACCGGGATATCCCCTGTACAACCCTTCTGAATCATCCTGCCATGCAAATACCATGTTGGTCTTATTGACCATGCCATTGCAATTGACACCGTAATTGAGTCCGGGTATTTTTTTACTACGGTAGCGAAGGCTGAAATTCAATCGACCTCTTATTTTCACCATATCATCATTAGTGAATGTTGGTATTGAGTCGGTAAGTTTAAGCGCGGCCTTCAAATCCCATGGTATGTATTTCATAGGGGGCGGCGGACCAATATAGCCCTGGTCGACATTGAAGTTTCCTCCAACTACTATATCAAGATTTTTTTTCACTACCCTGGTGTGCAGGAAGTTGAGGTTCATCATGCCGGGTGTGGAATTCTGATACCAATCTTTTGCGGGCTTGCCAGGCCCGGAATATCCACCGGCAGAATAGCTTATTGTAGTTTTAGGTGTATCGTGCGGGTATGCCATCCGCACATTGATAACGCCATTAATTGCGGAAGAACCATAGAGCACAGAAGAAGCCCCCTTAATTATCTCTACCTGCGCTATATTCTCTACAGGTATAAAATTCCATTCCGGCCGACCGGCATCGCCGCTTAACATAGGTATGCCATCAACAACTATTGCTACCCTGCTACCCACCCCGAAAGTGAACCCACTGCCGCCACGTATCTGAGGATCGTTGTCAATTATTGTTATCCCCGGCACTTGTTCCAGTGCTGTTTCTATGCTGGTAGTATTCTTATTGTTGATGAGCTGCGGCTTGAGCACCTCCATAGAAACAGTGAGGTCTTCCAGTTTCTGGTTGAATTTGCCAGACGAAACCACAACTGTTTTTAACAGCTCTGACGACAGGGTCAATTGTACATTCTTCTCGGTAATGGTGCCTTCAGCTACGACCACATGAAATGTATCTGCCGACAGGCCGATATACTCACATACAATTGCATGATCGCCCGCATCGAGTGTTAATGAGTACATTCCATCGGCATCTGTAACGGTACCAATTGCCTGTTTGTTTAATTGCTTGATGACCGCACCGATCAAAGGTTCTTTTGACCGTGCATTAGTTACCCTGCCTTTCAAAACACCCGTTGCCTGTGCAAGAGACGAAGCAGCAAAGAGCATGTTTGTAACGAAACAGGCAAGCAGAATATTAAACCGCATCAATAATTATTAGTAAATAAACAGCTTGCCGTTTTTAGTGACCCCATCACTGCTCAACCTGTAGAGGTAAATACCTGAAGTGAGGTCGGACAAGTTGAAAGAATAATCCCTGTCGTTCGTCATTTTTTCGGAAAACACCTGTTTGCCTGCAAGATCATAAACGGTAATATTAGATGCTTCGCCGTTCTTATTGTTACAACCAACAAATATGGTCTTGCTGAAAGAATAAACCAGGAAGTCATTTTCACTTACCGAGTTGTTAGTTATTCCTGTAGTGCTGTTATATACAGCCTGTATATCATCCAACCATATTTTGCTGCCAGCAACGGTGGTTAACTGATTGGCAGATGAGGTTGCGTTGATCATAATATATGCAGGTGCTGAAGAACTAACATAGGTAAGCGGGAAGCTGAAGCGTGTCCATGTGGCTACGTTTGAAAGTGGCGTAAGGAATGTGCCATCGGCAATCTTATTTGCAGTTGGGTTGGCATGATAAGTTGTTGGTGTTTCGGGATCAAAGTAATCACCTGTGTGTAATATAACACGCACTTTACCCTGCTCTAATGCACCACCTTGCGTGTATTGATACCAGCCGACAATACTGTCGGGACGGCCGGTAAAGCTCATACGCCTTACGTCGGTAGAAGTAGTAAAATTTACTGTTCCGATGTATCCGTCAGATTTGCTGGTGGTAGGCGCATTAACTACCCCGGTGGTAACGTTACCATTAACTACGCTACCTATATATGTTATCGACTCCAGTCTTACAGATGCTGTGCCCCCATGCACAACAGTCATATCCTTAAAGCAGGTTTGTGGCCCCAAAGAAGCTATGGTAGACCCAGACTTATTAGAAAACCAATTCGTTGGTTCCGAAGACACACCGGGTGTAGTATTTCCCCATGCCTCGAAGTTGCCATTAGTTATTGTGGTTTGAGCTTGTGTGCCAAAGCCGTAAGCAATGCAGAACAAAAGAGTAACTATTTTTTTCATACAGATGTTTTATTGTTGGACACTAATTTGCACTAAAAGTAGAAATAAAATTTAATAGTACATATATCAAGTAGTTACTTTCAACAATCTATAAATACAAACAGGCTACCGGAGGTAGCCTGCATAAAACATTTACAACTATTAACACTAAGCCAGCACACCTGCATGCATTTCGGCACGTGCAGCTTTTACGCGGTCGCTGGTAATGTATTCGTCAAAAGTCATCTCACGGTCTATCAGGCCATTAGGGGTGATCTCAAGTATGCGATCAGCTACCGTATTGGCTAATTCGTGGTCACGTGTGGTGAAAAGCATGGTGCCTTTAAAATCTTTCATTCCGTTGTTGAGGGCGGTAATACTTTCCAGGTCAAGGTGGTTGGTAGGCTCATCCAACATCAGCACATTGCCTTTCAGCATCATCATGCGGCTCAGCATGCAGCGCACTTTCTCTCCTCCGCTCAGTACCGTACAGCTTTTTAGTGTTTCCTCCCCGGTAAATAACATCCTGCCAAGGAACCCACGGATGAAGGTCTCATCCTTCTCTTCGGAATATTGACGCAGCCAATCTATGAGATTATCCTGGCTGTCTTTAAAATATGCTGCGTTATCGGACGGCAGATAAGTTGGTGTAACAGTTACGCCCCAGCGATAGGTACCTTCAAACTCTTTATCCTCACCAGCAAGTATCTGATAAAAAGCAGTTGCAGCTAATGAGTTAGAAGATAATACGGCGACCTTCTGACCTCGTTTCAGGTCGAAACTAAGGTCTTTGAAAAGCAATTCACCGTGCAGTGTTTTGCTTAATCCTTTTACTTCCAATATCTGATCGCCTGCCTCCCGAACCTGGTTGTTGAACAATATAGCAGGGTACTTTCGGTTAGATGGCTTCATATCGTCCAGCTTGATCTTATCCAACGCTTTCTTACGGCTGGTTGCCTGCTTAGACTTAGATTTATTTGCTGAGAAGCGAGCAATGAACTCTTTCAGTTCAGCGATCTTATCTTCTGCCTTCTTGTTTTGGTCGCTACGTTGTTTCAACAACAATTGGCTTGATTCGTACCAGAAGGTATAGTTGCCGGTATAGATATTGATCTTGCCGAAGTCGATATCAGCTACGTGTGTACAAACTGTATCTAGGAAGTGACGGTCGTGTGATACAACCAATACAATCTTATCGTATTCTGCAAGGAAGTCCTCAAGCCAACCGATGGTCTCCAGATCAAGATCGTTGGTAGGCTCATCGAGCAACAGGATGTCGGGGTGACCAAACAGCGCCTGTGCAAGCAGCACCCTCACCTTTTGGTTACCATCTAATTCCTTCACTAATTTATAGTGTGCATCTTCTTTTATACCCAGGTTGCTCAGCAAAGTTGCTGCATCGCTTTCCGCATTCCAACCATCCATCTCAGCAAAAAGGCCTTCCAGCTCGCCAGCTTTTATACCGTCCTCTTCCGTAAAGTCAGCTTTGGCATACAGTGCGTCTTTCTCCTTCATAACATTATATAAAGGAGTATTACCGCGGATAACTGTATCAAGAACTGTTACTTCATCAAATTCATTACGGTTCTGCTTCAGTACGCTCATACGCATACCCTTGGATATATCTACCCTGCCTGTTGTGGGATCTATCTCGCCTGAGATTATTTTGAGGAAAGTAGATTTACCGGCTCCGTTGGCACCGATAATACCATAACAGTTGCCCTCTGTGAACTTGATATTCACATCCTCAAACAGCACACGCTTGCCGTAGCGAAGCGACAAATTATTAATTGCAATCATTTATTAGGCCCTATATTTAAAACCCAAATACCAAAGCGGTTTTGGGCGTGCAAAGGTACGCAGAATAATTGTAAATAAATCAAAATTTGTAGCTAAAGTAATCGTGATTGCATGCAAAGAAATGTGCCTATTGAAAAAAATATTTCTGAAGATAAAGTAATACAGGGAGTAATTATTCATTTGATAACGATATTCTAACCGATTGTTAGTCTTTGGTTAATTAATAACTAAATAATTCGATTTAAAATTTTCTCATACTATATTTCAAACCAGTTTTATACGCAATATAAAATACACCTCATGAGAAATAATGTTTCAAGCAAGCTATTGCTTGTTTTTTTCCTTTTAGGAATGCTAACCGTATGCGCAAAAGAGGAAAATAATTCCACTTCTGGCAAGACCGTTTCACCATCAAAATATGCAACCGGCAATGTAGCAGACAACTTCAGGTTGAAACGAGCAACTCCTCAAACAGGTAGCGGCCACTTCTTCTTAGAAAACAAAGGACAAGTGACTGACCAGCATGGCATGCCCCGAAAAGACATTCAGTTCAAACTGGAAGCAGCTCCGGGACTGAACATATTCGTAGGTAACGGGGCTATCCATTACCAATTCAGCACGTGCGAAAACCAGTCGGCCGTTGACAATTGGCTGTCGTGCCATTCTGCCCCGAATTCGCAGTTGTCAATTCCAAAACTCTCCTACGATATGTATCGCATGGACGTAGAACTGGTTGGCGCGAACAAACATGCCAAGGTGGTTACTGAACAACAACAAGCCTATTACGAAAATTATTTCACCGCTGCGGTTGGGGAAAAAGGTGCTACGGCGCATGCTTACAAGCGTATCATATACAAAGATGTGTACCCAAATATTGACTGGGTGCTTTCTATAGGCGGGACACAAATGAAGTATGAATTTTTGGTGCATAATGGCGGAAAAGTGAGCGATATAAAACTGAAGTATGGCGGCGCTACCGGGCTAAAAATAAATAACGGGAACCTGATTGCGAATACGCCACAGGGCACTATAACGGAAGACGCACCCTATACTTATCAAAAGGATGGCAAAAAAATAAACAGCGGCTTTAAACTGGAAGGCGATGTGCTAAGCTACACAACAGGTGAATACACTGGCGAGCTTGTAATAGACCCCAGCATCAACTGGGGCACCTATTATGGAGGCAGCAATACTGAGTATGCTTTCAGAGTTGCTACAGATGGGTCAGGCAATGTTTATATTTCCGGGTACACGTTTAGCACGGGTGGCGGTACAGCAATAGCCACGACAGGCTCTCACCAGGATACATATGCCGGTGGCACCGCGGATGGGTTCCTGGCGAAATTCAACAGTGCCGGTGTGCGGCAGTGGGCCACTTATTATGGCGGCAGCAGTGATGATGCCCCAATTGGTGTAGCTACCGATGGTTCGGGCAATGTTTATATTACCGGGTTTACATTTAGTACCAGCGGCATAGCCACATCAGGCTCACACCAAGACACATATGGGGGTGGCAATGATGGGTTCCTGGCAAAGTTCAACAGTTCCGGCGTGCGGCAGTGGGCCACGTATTATGGCGGCGCCGGAACCGACTATTGCACGGGGGTTGTAATAGATGGTTCCGGTGATGTATACATCACGGGGTACACTGCCACCTCTTCAGGTACGACCATCGCCACTGCAGGCTCCCATCAGGATACCTATGGCGGCAGCTCCTATGATGGCTTCCTGGCAAAGTTCAATAGTTCCGGTGTAAGGCAGTGGGCTACTTATTATGGAGGCAGTGGCATTGACTATTGCCAAGCTGTGGCCACAGATGGTTCGGGTAATGTATTTATTACCGGGTACACAACGAGCAGTGGTGGCACCAATATAGCCACAGCCGGTTCCCACCAGGATACACATGGCGGCAGCGATGATGCGTTCCTAGCGATGTTCAACAGCTCCGGTGTTCGGCAATGGGCCACTTATTATGGAGGCTCGGGTACCGATCAATCCCTGGATGTTGCAATAGATGGTTCAAGTAATGTGTATATTGTAGGATCTACATCGAGCGGTAGCGGTACCGTAATAGCCACCTCAAGTTCTCACCAGGACACATATGGTGGCACCAGGGACGGGTTCGTGGCAAAGTTCAACAGTTCCGGTGTGCGGCAATGGGCCACCTATTATGGTGGCAGTGGTTGGGACGAAGCCCAAGGCGTGACTATAGATGGATCAGGTAATGTTTATATAGTAGGGATTGCAGCCTCCTCTTCCGGCACGATCATAGCCACCGCCGGCTCCCACCAGGATACCTATGGAGGCAGCTCCTATGACGGTTACCTTGCACAGTTCAACAGCTCCGGAGTACGGCAATGGGCTACCTATTATGGTGGTAGTGGCTCCGAAGTTGTTCGTGGTGTTGCCGAGGATGGCTCGGGCAATATTTATATTGTAGGGTATTCGAATACCAGCAGCGGTACAGCTATAGCCACTACCGGCTCTCACCAGCCATCAAACGGCGGCAGCTATGATGCGTTCCTGGCTTCATTCTCGTTTGTAAATTACGCGCCTGCCTTTACCGGGGGCAGCCCACAGGCGCTAAATGTGTGTCAAAACTCAACAAGTAATGCGATCAATAGCTTACTGGCCGTGAGTGATGCGAATATGTCTCAAACACTGACATGGTCGATTACATCGGGCCCTTCGAATGGGTCATTATCCGGTGTTGCGTCTTACACTGCCACATCTACCGGTGGCACTGTTACACCCAGCGGGATGACCTATACGCCAACGGGCGCTTATACCGGTACTGATGCGTTCACTATACAAATATCGGATGGGGCGCTTACGGCAAGTACCACGATAAATGTTACAGTGAATGCTCTGCCAACAGTAAGCGGTGGGTCAAATGTGGCAATATGTTCCGGTTCTAATACGGTACTTACTGCAAGTGGTGCTTCAACGTATACATGGGCTCCGGCTGCTTCACTTTCTGCTTCGACAGGTGTAAGTGTAACAGCTACACCAACAGTTACAACGACTTATACAGTAACAGGCACAAATACAAACGGTTGTTCAAATACATCGACTGTAACTGTAACTGTAAATTCTTATCCGGTTGTTGCTGCAATAACCGGCAATACTACTGTGTCAACAGCAATTACGACAGACCTTGATGATGCTACGGGCGGCGGTGTATGGACAAGCGCTGCAACAGGCACTGCTACCATAAACAGCACAACTGGTGTGGTAACGGGTGTGTCTGCCGGCACAGCTTTAATAAGTTATACAGTAACCTCAGGCGGCTGCAGCACTACTGTGACCGCGAATGTAACGGTGAATACACCGCAAAATGCATTACTGTTCGATGGAACTAATGACCGTGTGCTTGTGAACAGCGGACTTGGTTACGACCTATCCAACAAATCGTTTACTGTTGAGTTTTGGGCAAAACGTAATGGCTCGGGATCGGAAGATATGATACTTGGGCAAGGAACATCCACCAACAACCGGGGTCTGCATATTGGCTTTAATTCCATAAATGTAATGCGGTTCGGTTTCTTTTTTGATGACCTTGACGCATCCTCCAGCTTTGTTGATAACAACTGGCACCACTGGGCATTTACGTTTGATGATGCCACACTCCAGAAAATAATATATCGTGATGGCATCCAGGTGGCGAGCGGCACTGCTTCGGGTCATTTCCTGGGTAATGGCAGCTCTGACCTTTATATAGGAGATACATGGGCCGGCACTGCCAACCACAACGGCCACCTGGATGAGCTACGAATTTGGAGTACGATACGCTCGCAGGCACAATTAGCAGCTAGTATGAATTGTGATG
>JBGAJU010000016.1:0-63698 GCA_044224775.1 Flavipsychrobacter sp. | reverse complement strand
AATAACTATTACTCCATTAAAGATCCGGAGCTTAAATCTTATTGCCTTGCTTGCTTGTTGATAGTATTTGCGTTAAACATAGGTAATTATCCTCAAGAGGCTTTGGTACAGTATCCGTCGTGTGTTCTTTTTTACCTTGTGATAGCATTGCTCAATGTAACAAAGCGCCTGGATGACCAACAAAACCAATTGCAGCATGCCGCCTGATATGGTAACGGGACGCGATATTGTCATTGTGGGCCAGCAGCCTTGGGATGAAGGTATTGGCAGCAATTGCAGAAACATAGCGTTGGAGTTCAGCAAGCACAATAGGGTGTTATATGTGAACAGTGCCCTGAACAGGATCACCCTGTTACGGGATAAAGCTGAGCCGCGTGTTCAGCGTCGTTTGGCTGTAATAAAAGGCAGGGAGAAAGGTTTGGTATCTATACAACCCAATCTTTGGAATCTTTATCCGTCCTGCATCACCGAGTCTATCAACCAAGTCAAGGTTGTGCCATTGTATAATCTGCTGAACAAAAGAAATAACAGGCTCTACGCGCAATCCATTCGCCAGGCTATAGAAGAATTGGCGTTCAAAAATATCATCCTCTTCAACGATAACGACATTTTTGGCTCGTTCTACCTAAAGGAATTATTACATCCTGCCGTAAGTGTTTATTATTCACGAGACTTCATGACAGCCAGTGGCTATTGGAAGTACCATGGGGAAAGGCTGGAACCACAACTTATTGCCAAAAGTGATGTCTGTGTTGCCAATTCAACCTATCTCGCCAACTACTGTCGTAAATTCAACCCTCGCTCTTATAATGTTGGTCAGGGGTGCGAGTTGGATATGTTTACTAATGCATCCGGCGCTGCTGCGCCAGCCGATATGGTTGGAATTCCCGGTCCGTTAGTGGGGTATGTAGGCGTCATGCAAACAAACAGGTTAGACATAGAATTGCTTGTTTATGTGGCCGAGCATTTGCCGCACATGAGCATTGTACTTGTTGGGCCTGAAGATGATGATTTTCGGAATAGCAGATTGCACAGTATCAGCAATGTACATTTTCTTGGGCCCAAACCTCCGGCCGAATTGCCTGCATACATCAATTCTTTCGATGTTTGTCTCAATCCACAATTGATCAACCAGACCACAATTGGCAATTACCCCCGCAAGATCGATGAATACCTGGCGATGGGCAAGCCGGTGGTGGCTACAGCTACTGAGGCCATGAGCTTTTTCGCAGATCACACGTACCTCGCTAAAACCAAAGAAGATTACGTGGTGTTGATTCAAAAAGCAGTTGCAGATGATGCCAGCCAATTACATATGCAACGTAGTGTCTTTGCCTCTTCCCATACATGGGAGAATAGCGTAAAGGAAATATATAAGGCGATAAACGCTATTTAAACTTCCACTTGATATAGTTGTAGTTGAACTTAAGATGCCTGAACAAGTGTCTGGCGAGTGCAATAAAGGGGTTGTTGCTTTCTCGCATGTAGTTGCGCTTAAAGGTGCTGGGTTCTGCACTTGAGTTTACCTGGTCCAGCAGGCTTTTATGTTCATCATAGAATAATGCTTTGCCCTTGTTTTTGAGTATAGACATCATCATGCCATATTCCGAAACTTCTACATTCACGCCCTCCGGATACCTGCCAAATTTTTGCAGAAAATTGCTGCGTCGAAGATGCGGGTGATCGCTGTAGAAATAGAATTTTTTATAACCGGGATACCATATTTTGAAACGCATTTCAGAGAATCCGTTTTTGAATGGTGTGAGGTAAGGGTATTTAAAATAAGCGTAGAAGCGCACCATGTCCAGTTCAGGGCGATCGTCCATATACTGTAGGGCATCTTTCAGTTTTTGCGGGAAAGTTGCAAGTGGTACAAAGTCTTCCTGTATATATACAGTGTAGGGTGTTGTAACTGCGTCCTGCCCTTTATTTATATTATTGCCCAAACCCCGGTTCTTGGGTGTGGTAACGAGGCGGAACGTATATTTTTCATGAAGTGCTTTTGCGCGCTCCACATGCTCTGGCTTGCTGCCGTCGTCTGAAACCACAATATCATCAAAATGGCAGTCAAGATCACGGAAATTCTGTAGAAGCCGCTCTAAAGAGCCGCTTCTGTTGTAATGAGTTATTAATAATGTTAAGCCCGGAAAATGAAAAGCTTCACTCATGCTGATAATGATGATCAGGTTTTTAAAAATTTATAATCTTTCAGGCATTTGAGCCATTTATAGCGCAGATATACCCATCGCAGCATCTTAAAAATTACACCCTGACTTGAGCGCCAGCCAGCACGGTCAAACGAACTCGGCTCGTCGTGAGAATTACTGTGCTCAAATAATTTGTCGTATTCGTTGTAAAACAGTCCCTTACCTTTTTTCTGCATAAAGGAGATCGACATTCTGTATTCGGATATATTACCGTCTATATCTTCCTGGTATCGTCCAAACTTCTGCAGAAAATTACTTCTGCGCAGATGTGGGTTGTCGGAATACATGAAGAACTTATAATGGCTCAAGTTCCATGGGCTATAATAAGTTTCTGAAAAGCCTTTTCCGAACGGCTTGAGGTTAGGGTAGCGATAGAACGACCAGAATCGTACGTAATCAATATCCGGCCGCTCATTCATTATCTGCAATGCATCAACTATATGCTGGGCGAAGCCATCAAGCGGCACAAAGTCTTCCTGGATATACAATGTATAAGGGGTTGTTACTGCGTCCTGTCCTTTATTGATATTCACCGGGAAACCATGGGTGTCTTTGCCGGGTATGATGCGGAAGTTATAAATAGGCTGTAGTTGTTTTAATTTTACCTGGTGCTCAGGCCTGCTCCCGTCATCCGAAACCACAATATCATCAAATTGGCAATTGAACTCTTTAAGTTTGAATAGCAGCCGCTCCAAAGAACTACTCCTGTTGAAGTGAGTAATAAGCAAGGTTACTCCGGGGAAACTGTATACCGCCATCTTTGGATCTCGTTTATGTAATAATTCCTGCTCTAAAATACACTTTTATCCCTTATATCTACCGGCGAGAATAAAATATGTAAGCTTGCATTGATTTTTATGCTTCCTTAAGTAGCTTAGCGTATTATGAATACCGTTTCTGTTATCACTGTCAACTTTAACCATAATAAAGTAACGGAAGCACTGTTGGATTCCATTCAGAATGTCAACAAATACACTGCAATAGAAGTTATAGTGGTTGACAACGGCAGTTCGGTAGATCCTGTTCCTCAATGGGTTACAAAATATCCATGGGCAAAATTCATCCGGTCTGATCAAAACCTGGGGTTTGCAGGAGGCAACAACCTAGGTATCAAAGCATCGAAGGGGGAGTATTTGTTTTTTGTGAATAACGATACTGAGGTTACACCACAACTTATTTGGGAGCTTGCAAATACTTTAGACAGTCATGCGGAAGTAGGTATAGTATCACCTAAGATAAAATATTATGACAAGCCTGATGTACTACAGTATGCCGGCTTCAGTAACATGAATTACTATACAGCACGTACCGTGTGCATAGGGCAGGGAGAGGTGGATAACGGGCAATATGATGTTGTGACTGGCGAAACCGGTTTTATACATGGCGCTGCAATGATGCTGCGCAGGGAAGCTATGAACAAGGCAGGGTTGATGCCCGAGAATTACTTTCTGTATTATGAAGAGATGGACTGGTGCGAAAAAATAAGAAAGGCAGGATATAAAATCTGGGTGAATATGCAGGCGGTTATTTATCATAAGGAATCTATGTCGGTGGGTAGCACAAGTGTGCTGAAGGAGTACTTTATGAACAGGAACCGAATACTATTCATTCGGCGGAATTGCGATTCTACTACGAAGACGGTCTTCTGGTGTTATTTCTTGTTTGTGGTTATGCCAAGGAATATCTTAAGCTATATTATTCAAAAGCAGTGGAAATTTATTGGTGTTTTATTCAAAGCTATTGCCTGGAATTTCACCAATAGAACGGATAGCATGTACCTTGGCTTCCCGGTAAATAATACAAAATGATAGCAGCATTCTGGATCAGCATATTCATTGTATTCTATACTTTCTTCGGGTATGGCATATTGCTGTATTTCCTGGTTAAGCTACGTATCACACTGAAAGGGAAGCGAAAAGCGCCCGATAATGGCGATGACTGGCCAACGGTAACCCTGATAGTGGCAGCCTACAATGAAGAGGATTTTATCGTTGAGAAAATAAAGAATACACTTCAGCTCAACTATCAGGCTGATAAAGTATCATTCATATTTGTTACAGACGGCTCTAATGACCGTACGCCGGAATTAGTGTCCGGATATCCGCAACTAAAACTGATGCATAGCCCTGCCCGTAATGGTAAAATAGCCGCTGTGCATCGGGCAATGGGTCAGGTGAAAAGCGAGATAACTGTGTTTACGGATGCCAATACTTTTTTGAATAAAGATGCATTGCTGAATATTTGCAGGCATTATGCTGATACTTCGGTTGGAGCTGTTTCGGGCGAGAAGAGGGTTTATGTGGAAGATTCAGGCGATGCTACTGCCGGTGAAGGATTTTACTGGAAATATGAATCAAAATTGAAGCAGTGGGACTCTGAATTGTATTCAGTAGTTGGAGCGGCAGGTGAATTATTCAGCATCAGAACAGGGTTATATGAGCCTGTACCACCAGACACTATATTGGATGATTTCATGATATCTCTGCTTATTGCGCAGCGCGGCTACCGTATCGTGTACGAGCCTAAAGCATATGCTACCGAAGGAGGCTCGGAGAATGTAAAAGAAGAACTGAAGAGGAAAATACGGATAGCAGCAGGCGGTATCCAGTCTATTTTGAGGTTAAAGAAATTAATGAACCCATTCAACAACTTTGTGCTTTGTTTCCAGTACATCAGCCACCGTGTGCTCCGTTGGACGGTGACACCTTTTTTAATGGTGGTGGCGTTGGTACTTAACTATTTCGTCGTTTATCAGGGCGCACCATTTATCTACACTTTTTTATTAGGATGCCAGGTGTTATTTTATTCATTGGCATTGCTTGGTTGGTTACTGGAGAAGAAACAGGTGCGCATCAAAGCGCTGTATATTCCTTATTATTTCTGTATGATGAACTATGCCGTGGTTGCCGGTATACGCAGGTATTTTGCAGGTTCGCAGAGCGCAGTCTGGGAGAAGGCTAAAAGAAAATGATCAGAGATCTTTCCGTATCACAACCTCCTTCGGTGGGAATAATATCCTCTTTGCACGCATAAACAGCGCTTTCCGCAACCCACCATCCATTTCAATTCGCCTGTCAGCGGTCCACACCATTGCTTTGGGATTACTAATGCAATGCAGCTTGCCAAAGCCTTTATTGCGTAGTTTCACTGCCAGCCAACCGTCTTCATTTGCACCCGGTGGGTGATCGTAGCCATTCACTTCTATGCCCTGCACTCGCCTGAATCCTGAATTAAATCCATAAACATTCACCGCCTCTTCCCTGAACTTTTTATTGATCCACCGCGTTGTATCAGCCAGTTGCTCATAGAAAAAATAGCTGGTGCGAGATGTCTTGCCGGTTGGTATAAAAGCAAATCTGCCATATGTAATGGCCACCTTATTATCGTCAAGTGGTGCGGTCATTTCTTCTATCCAATCGGGCGGATAAATGGAATCGGCATCGGCATTCAGTACATACTTCCCCTGAGCGACTTTAAGGCCCGCATTGCGTGCCGCGGTAATTCCCTGCTTGGTTTCAAGTATGCAGGTAACGCCTGTTGCCTTTACCAACGCCTCTGTGTTGTCTTTAGAGTTGTTATTGACAACAATTATTTCCACGGCACGTTTTGTAGTATTTGAGCTCAAGGATAGCAGTGTGCGCAGGATGTTCTTTTCCTCATTATAGGCAGGGATTACAACAGATACTTCAGGATATCCTTTATGTAGTTGTTTATAATGTTGCTGTACCAGCACAATATTCTCATCGTCAGTATTAGAGCCGGCTTTCCATAGTTTGTCGATGTACGATGGTATAGCTATAGGTCTCATCTACACATTTTCTTTTTGGAAGAGTGCAGGAATGGTTTTCAGTATCAGCTTCAGGTCACTGACAAAGCTATGGTTCTCAGCGTATGCATTGTCTAATTGCAGTCTTTCTTCTTCCGACATCTCGCCCTTGCCTCGTTTCTCCACCTGCCACAACCCGGTGATGCCCGCGGGAGCCTTGAAGCGTAACGCATATTTATCTGTCGTCAGCTTTTCGGCTTCATACAAAGGCAATGGCCGGTTACCTACAATACTCATATCGCCTATAAGCACGTTCCAAAGTTGTGGTAGTTCATCAATACTTGTATTGCGCAATAACCGCCCCAGCTTGGTGATGCGTGGATCATTCTTTAATTTGATAAATGCAGATCCCGCAAGGGCTTTCCGATGGCTGATGTAGTTCTTTTCACACCATGCATTTTTATCGGCATACAATACCTGCTGGCAAACAGTCCCATTCTTCACACAGTCGTCGCAAAGTATGTTACTGTTGAGCCAGTCGGGCAGGTTTTCCTTGCTGCCGTACTGGTTCAGATGAACAAGGTCTTTCAGGCGCTTGTCTGCATTCACATACATCGAGCGTAACTTGTAGAATTTGAATATCTTATATCCTGTACCCACACGTAGGGAGTAGTAAAAAACCGGCCCCTTCGACTCCAGTTTCATAATAATGATGATCAGCAGCAATAATGGGGACAGCATAACGATTGCTGCGCTGGAGAAGAAAATATCAAACAGCCTCTTTGCAATAGGGATCTTGTAAACATCAATTTTTGCTGGCCGCACTTTGCTTTTCATCGAAGGCCAGTACTTAATAAGGAAATTAACACGTGTACTTACTTCTTCTTTCTTTACCGGCGGTAGAAATATATCGGCAACTCCCGCTCTTATACAGAGTTTGTTAAGGTTGTCTGTTACTTTACTTGGTATTATGAAATAGGGTACATCCGTAAACTTGCTGTTCTGCAGTGTTTCCAGTAAAAAGATGCCATCGGGCGAGATCACCTCGCTTTCAGATATTATTGCACAGATCGGAAGATTTTCTCTGCTCCAACGGGTGGTCAGATCCACTCCATTGGCAAACCTCATGACTGAAGCGTCCCCAAAATCACACTCAGAAATTACATTAAAGGTCGTTTCGTCAACGTTCACCAATGCTACTATTCCCTTTCCTTCCTGCAATGTAGAACTGCTGTTCATTAATGGATATTAGTTAAGGAAAAAATTGCTTGTTCTCCTCAATATCGCTTTCATTCTTGCCTCCAGCTCACGCGGATTAAATGGTTTGACCACATAATCATCGGCACCTGCGTCCAGGCATTTTATTCGCGTTTCTGTACTCTCGTCTCCCGAAAGCACCAGCACAGGTATTGCTTTAAAAAAACCGCTTGTTTTTAATTGGGCTATTAATTCAAGTCCACCCATTTCAGGAGTATTCAGATCTGAAATGATAATATCAGGCAGATTACCTTCCCGTAGGAACGCCAGTGCATCAAGGCCGTTGACAAACGTTGAAACACTGAAGTTTTTATTAAGAGAATGCTTAATGATCAATTGGATACTCTGATCATCTTCCACAACTAAAACTTTTGGCAAACTATCCGAACTCATTACTTATTAAATAAATTATTAAAAACACCACAATCTACAACATTGTTGCAATACGTTATATATAATTTGCAGAAACAAAAAAATAATTTATATATGATAAGGTAAGTAGAATTATGAATAGTGCCTATTTGAATGCTAGTGACCGCAGAAAAAATCTTGTTTCTTTAAATCCGGTTGTAACTATACCTGGAATTGTGAAACTGAGGCTCTTTTGTAATTGATAATTGCCATAGAGCATCGCCGTAGCTCTTACCACAAATATGGAAGCAACCACGCCGTAAACATTATTAAAAACCATCAGGCCGCTGAAATCGCACACCACGCGCAGTCCGATCATTAATAAAACCTTTTGAAAATTGATCTTCGTTTTGTGTATTATGTCCAACGTAACCCCGTTAAGTGTATCCATTGGATATAATATGGCTACGAACATTAGTATTTTAAACGCACTTGCTGCTTCTGTCTTGTGATAATCCTCCCCTCCAAGCATGTTTACAGGGATATCTCCAAAGAAAAATGCCAATACCGCAATTGGCACAAATGCTACGGTGAGCATACCGGCATACTTTTTAAAAGTATAAGTAACTTGTGAGAGGTTGTTATTATTATAAGCGATTGCCATTGCTGACATACCGGTCACCGCGAAACTACGTAATGGCAGGTCTACAATAGCCATGAAACGTTTAGCAAGGTTATATATTGCTACAGACTTTGGCCCCAGCATAAAGTTGATGATCCAGGTATCCATATGTGCTAGCAGGTTAGCCCCTAAATAAGAACCAAAGGTGAATTTGCCATAATGTATTATTTCATTTATGCATTCTTTTGTCCGGTAGGTTATATTTCTTAAGCCGCTTAGCTTCAGAAGCATACCCAGGGCGCTGGTTGCAACATTTATGAGAAAATTGAAAAAGAAGGCATTTTCAAGGGTCATTTCGTGAAACACAATGAGAATGGTGAAAGATATTATTGAACAGACACTATTCAGTATCCTGAACCGCAGCATGGCACCGTAACGCTCCTCTGCCTGCAATCTCCAGGAGATGACATCTGAAGGAAGGGTAGCCAGAAAACTAATGCCAACCCATTCAACACAAAGCTCAAATTCTCTGTTACCAACAACAGATAAAAAAGGTAATAGGCAGGCGTTGAGTGTCAATATGATTCCCGTTGCAATTATTGCAAGATACCATATCGATCCCTGCACAGTTCGTCCACGTTCATATGTTGTGCCGGCATAAAACTTAACCGCTGCAGTAGACAGAAAACCTGCCCTTCCCGCCTCGCAAAATGCAATAATACTTTGTACAAAAAACCAGATACCCACTTCATCCATTGATAAACTGGAGTGGAAAATTATGAACGCAATCGCAAGCCCTATTGCCTGCAGCATACCATTTCCCATCAGGACAAGCACGTGTTTATTCCTAAGCCCCGATAAGTTCAATATTCTCATTAGCGATAGTCTGGATAGTTGGTTGTAAAATTAATCCGAGGTAAAATAGTAAAAATTACGGGGTTAATGCATAAGCATCGAATGCATTAACGTCTCATTATTTCTTCTGCAGGTTGCGAAGCAACAGTTTTGTTTCCTGCCACCCGATCGCAACAATCCCCGGAATAGTATAGTTCACATGCTTCCTCAGCAAATAATATCCAAGCACAACACCGGTAAGTATAGATAGTAAATGCCCTGCAACAATGCCAAATACATTGCCAAGCATATATACAAATGCCACAGCACCAATCACTTTTGCTATCAGCATAGCTATTACTTTGAGAAAATTTGCGCGCTCTTTGTGAATTATATCCAAGGTTAGCCCATTGAAACGGTCGATCGGGTATAATATGGCAATGACCATCAGCATCTGGTAAAGCTCATTAGCTTCTGTATCCAGGTATTTGTGGCCGCCAAGCAAAATAGTCGCAATGTCAGCAATAAGATATGCACCTGCAGCAGCAGGTATGAACAATATGGTGAGGATACCCGCATACTTCTTAAAGACATGAGCAACGCCATGCATATTCTTGTGATTATAATGTACCGCCATTTCCGACATGCCGGTAGTAATAAAAGTTTTTAATGGCAGGTCGATGAATTGCATCAGCCGCATTGCAAGATTGTATGTAGCCACCGATGCAGGTCCTAAAAGCACGTTTATGATCCACGTATCTACGCTGCTCAGCATTACAGAACAGCTGGTAGTGCCCAGTGTGAACTTGCCGTAGTGGAATATCTCCAGTATGCATGCCTTTGTGCGATGAAAAATGTATTGAAACCCCGACATCCCCAGTACCACACCTGCTATGCTGCATATGCAATTGCAAACGAAATTATAGAACAGCGCATTTTCCAACGTCATGTGGTGAAAAACTATCAACAATACAAAGGCTATTACCGTAGAGCTGGTTGTAAATACCCGGTACCAGAAAAGAGAACCATATTTTTCTTCGGCCTGCAATTTCCAGAAAATAACATCGGCAGGTAATGAGCTTAGGTAAGTAAGACCAACCCATTTTATGCACAGTGATGCTTCATAATTATGGATATATGGCAAAGAAAACCATGCGGCAGAGTCCAGCATCAGGATGACAATAGTCAAAGCTATTGCGAGGAACCACACTGACCCCAACACTGTTTTTGCCCGGGAAGGATCAGTGCCGGCATAGAATTTTACCGTAGCTGTTGCCAGCAAGCCATACCTCGCTGCTTCGCACAGGGCAACAAAGGTTTGGACCAGAAACCATGTGCCCGCCTGGTGTGGCGACAAATAGTGAAACAAAAGAAAAGTAGTGATCAGTCCTGCGGCAGAAAAGAAGCCATTGCTCATCAGCACCAGGAAGTGCTTATTCTTTAGCCCTGATAAATGAAAATTCATTGGGTATCTCTAGTACAAAACTAAGGGTTTTGTACTAATAGTTATTTTTTGTTGGTGTATTTGTTTGGCAATCATAAGATGTGATAAACAAAGGTGTTTCAGATATACCTACTTCCACCTTACCATTCTTTGTTTTTATTTTTTGCAGGTCCATATTGGCAACAGCGGTGGCCGGTTTATAAACAAATGCGGTATCAGCACTGCCTAGGTCAACCGTATATTTTGTTTTTCTATTATTTTGATCCGGTATTACCAGCATGTACATGGTTTTACCATTCCAGGTATATTTATCTATCAGTGGGTCCTTACTGATGGTCTCTGTATAACTGTAATTGCCAAACAGCCTGGCAGTTTGGTGAAAATAGTCAGTTACGGGCCTGTTACTCCTATCCATATTTATGAGCCCGCTGGTAGCAAACTGGGTGTTTAACTTTGGGTTGTCATCCACCAGTTCGTAATAGAATACTTTCTGTATCCCCGCCCTCGAGTAGAGCAGGCTGGTCCTCATCAGCCAATCCGCCTGTGTCCCCAGTACAGACCTGTCGCCGGTATTTTTCGCTGCCTGAGGGCTTTCCGGATTTATGTCATATCCGGCTTCGGTTACCCATACAGGCATGCCGTACTGCTGCCCTAACTTCACAAATTCACCCGCCACAGTCTCTGCTCTTGTCAATTCGGGCGCCACTCCCTTTGTTTGTGTTTTGCTGGTTTCGTAATCAGCGTCGTTACAGTAGTAGTGGTAATTGATCACATCCCACGGCAGGTCGGGCGAACCATCCGGCCTGGTGCCTCTATGTTCCCTGCTCCAATCTATCATACCCCGCACGTAATCAGGGCTGGGCATAGCTAGGCCTGCCATAACTACTTTCATCGCAGGGTCTGCATTTTTCACACCCACACCTGGCCCAAGCTTGTTCTTATGCCCGTCATAGAAGGCTGACAGGTTCGCAGCGTATTCCCTTCCAGTCTGGTAAGCTTTGCGCCCTTTCCACCATTTGTCTCGCTCGTTGTCGCACTCTATATAGAGTACTGTGCCCAATCCCATTCGCGGAAGGTTATCCGGCGCAACTTTGATAAGTGACACATCTATGGTCTTATTTTTTCCATATCGTGCGGCAAATTGGAAAGCAGCTCTCGCTTGCTCCATATAAGATCTCGGGTCCTGAGGGTCTTTGCCGTAGCGTAAAGGTATATTCTCGTTATCGCGCTCATCTTCGGGGTAGGTGTTTTGTATCCATTCAGGTATTGTTTTCAGGCAGGCCACTACATCTATATTGTTCGCCTGGCACCATTGATAGATGGTATCATAATTCCACCCACCGCTGTAAGCAGGCGAAAAATTATAAGTACCTTCTTTCCCTTCTATCTTGTCCCAATCCAGGTAGTGGCGGACACCGGTAAAATTTTGGATACCGCGTAATCTTAGTGCATCGAGGCGATTTGGAGCATTTGGCTCTTCAAAATCCCACTCAAAGGCATTTACCCCAAAAAAATTTCTTAGCGGTGCATATTTAATGGCAGTTGATGGCTCAGGAGTTGGCTCTGTGTAAGTACCATAAAACTCTATCTCTCCCGGGAAATCCCCTGAGCTATTAATAGCCAGGTAGCGGATATTGGTAACTGGCTTTGGCAACGCAAACACATCAGGTTTCGCAGGGTCGGGGCCATTCCACGCATTATATCGCTGTCCCGTAAATACAGCAATAGGTATACGTTTCCAATCTTCAGTAATGGCGAAAATGGTCATTGGGTGTTCTTCATTTGTACCCTCCCAGTCAAACAGCATTATGCTGTCAACGGTCATTTTTTCGCCATTGGCAAGAGGGTAGTAAGCGTCATAGTTTTCGAGCATCAGCCCATACCCCATATTTGGCCTTTCTTTTTCTTTCCCGTTAAAGAGCCATACTAAGTTTTGTGCAGTGTTGTTGACAATATACCACCGCTTGCCATCAATGGGTATCTTGCCCGGAGATCCGAAATTGTGGCTGCTGCTTTGCGAACAGCCATTAACGCAGAACAACCCCATGACAAATGCCACCAGGCCTATTTTCCGGAGAAGTTTTAAGAAGGTGTTCTGTACCATGTTTAATGATTTCCTACACCGAAATAGGGCGTTATTTTTTCTATCATATCCTTTACTATCGGACTTGCATAAATAATGTCGCGTAGTTTGGATCTTCGTTCATTTTCCTCGGATATATACCCGGTTGTCACTTTAGTGATGTACGAATCCATGGTATCCCTGTTGTTGATCTCAATGCGGGGTAAACGAAACCTGCGTGCGTTGGGCATTAACTTCCCCGAATGAACTGAGTATGCTAACTGATAGCCTGCCTCCATTAGTTGTGTAAGCACTTGGTTGGTATATATGCCATAAGGGAAAGCAAATTCATCCACCACAGTTCCCAGGTTTTGCTCTATGATGCTTTTGCTCAGTGTCACTTCCTTAATAAGTTCGTCTTTATTGAGGCTGTTTAATCGCGTATGCTTATACCCATGCGACTGCAAAGACCAGCCATTCCTGGATAACTCCTTTATTTCATCCCAGGTAAGCTGCCGGTCGTGCTGCACAAATTGGAAATCTCCCTGGTCATAAGTGTTGCCAATAAAAGAAGTGGACAGGAACAAGGTAGCTGTAAAACCATGTTTGGATAAGATGGGCATTCCGTATTTATACAAAGAATAATACCCGTCATCAAAAGTGAACAACACTTTCTTGTCGTGTATTTTCTTTCCGTTCAGCACCACAGCCCTCAGTTCGTCTTTGGTTACAGAGGTATATCCCTCTTTGCGCAGCCATTGCACCTGCTCTGTAAATGCCTGTAGCGATACAGATACATTCGCCGATGAAAGATGTGCATCGGTATCGTCTATCGCGTGGTAATTTAATACCGGTATGCCGGGTACTGCCATAGAAAACAAAAATAATGAATAATGTGGTGTGTAAATAGGTATTTATATTATCTCTTTCAGCTGCTCTACCACATCTCGTATTGTGTCGCGTACGGTTTCTACAAGCGGTGTATACTCAGTGTCGCCTACAACAACATTTTCAAGTTTCCTTATCGTGTATTTCAGCGAATGTATGCCTAGCAGGTCTATGCTCGACTTCATCTTGTGAGCTATCTTCGATATGCTCTCGTAATTCTTTTCCATGCCCGCCTGCACCAGTGCCTCTGCATTGCCGGGCATGGTGTCTATAAAAATGGCAAGGATATTCTTTACAAATTCTGGGTCATCCTTGCCGATAGAGTCAACCATTGAAAGGTCGTACAACTTCTCGCTCGGGATCACAACACGCTCAATAGGCAGGCGTGCCTTAGGTATTATTTTGCTTCTTAGTTTATCATTGGTCTTCACTGCCTCGGTGATCACCTGGAACAGCTTTTCCTCTGTGTACGGCTTCGATATGTAGCCATTCATGCCAATATTCAGGTATTTCTGCCCGTCCCCCTTCAGTGCATTTGCTGTAAGAGCTATAATAGGTATAGCTGATTTGTCTTTTGCATTCAGCGTCCGTATCTTCTTGGTAATGGCCGATTTGTCAATAACTGACTTTTCAACAATGTTCAGCGACCTGATCATTTTCGTTGCAGATATACCATCCATCTCCGGCATCTGTATGTCCATCAGTATCAGGTCAAACTGCTGCTTCCTGACCCGTTCCACGGCTTCCCTGCCATTTGCTACTACGGTCACTTCGCATCCCCACGACTCCAGTATGTGTTTGATGAGGAACTGGTTCAGTTCCACATCTTCTGCTACAAGTATCTTTACAGATTCCAGGTCCTTAAAGTTCAGGTCTTCCCTGCTGTCATCGGGCAACAATGTTACATGCCCCTTCTCATATGGTATGTGGAAAGTGAAAGTAGTTCCTTGATTTAGCTTGCTGGTTACGCCTATCTTGCCACCCTGCATTTCTACAAGGTTTTTGCAGATGGTTAGGCCAAGACCGGTGCCGCCATATTTTCTTGTGGTATCAATGGTCGCCTGCACGTAGGGGTTGAAGATGTCTGATAGCTTATCTTCTTTTATGCCAATGCCGGAATCTTGCACCTGGATCTCGATAATGATAGATTTGGACTCAGTGCTGGATCTGTAATCCATATTTATCGATATCTCGCCTTCGTTGGTGAATTTTAATGCGTTGCTCAGCAGGTTGTTGATGATCTGGCTCAGCCTGTACGGGTCGCCAATAACAACAAGGTCATCGGGCAATGTACTGTTCAGCAGCAGGTTAATGTTCTTGTCCTCTGCCTTGAACTGGAACGATTGTAATGTGGTAAATACCTTGTCCTCTATCTTGAACGGAATGTATTCGAGGTCAATTTTACCTGCAGCTATCTTTTCAATATCCAGTACGTCATTTACAATGGTCAGCAGGTTGTTTGCCGATTCGGAGATGAGCTTAGTAAATTTCTTTTGCTGTTCGTCAAGTTCGGTTTTAGAGAGCAGGTTGGCAATGCCTAGTATACCGGTCATTGGTGTCCGTATCTCATGGCTCATGTTCGCAAGGAATATCTCCTTTGCTTTGTGCGAGTCTTCCGTAACTTTTTTCGCGGCCAGTAATTCCTTCTCCGCATTCACACGCTCTGTTATATCCTGGGAGAAACCAATAATGTATGGCTCTGAGTTTTCTTCCTCTACCTTAAAGTTTTTGTATAGCAGGAACGATTCCCTGTTCTTTTTGCCTACAATTTTTAATACACCCGTTGCATTGCCGTTCGAGATAACTTTCTCAAGATAGTCAGTATAGAACTTCTTGATGTCATCTTTCGGTATGAAATCGGTAAGCATCTTATCCACCAGTTCTTCTTCACTATACCCCAATAGCTCGCACATCGCGGGGTTCATAGTAATTATCTTCCCATCCAGGTCGTGCGTGCATATAAACGCCTGGCTGTAGTTGAACAGGTCACGGAATCGCTTCTCATTTATTTTTAACTGCTCCTCAATTTTCTTAACCGCGGTTATATCCAGTCCGAACCCTATCACCTGTGTTACCTCGTTCTTTTCATTCAGCACAGGGTACATATTGCGCAGCGTATATTCAACTGTGCCGCTGGGCGTAACTATCTTTTCTTCCCACGAGTGTAATTTCTTTGATGCCAGTACCTTATTGAACAATGCCCTTCGTTCTTTAGCAATGGTCATTGGTTTGTTGCGGTATATGCAGAAATCCTCATCCCGCTTCCCTATCATCCACTCCCTGAGTTGCGTATTCTTTATCGATGTCGGATTAATGAATAGATACTCGTGGTTTGGGCTGAAGGTCACAATATCCGCGGGTAGGTTGTTGAGCACGTTTTCGTAGAATACCTTTTGCTCTTCAAGTTTCCTTTTAGCTTCAACCTGTTCAGTCACATCCACATACTGCCAAAGGTGCCCCTCAAATCTGCCTTCAAGGTACACCGGCACATAATCCCGTTTGAATATTCTGCCGTCGGCAAGTTCCACGATCTCGTTTAATGCAAGCTGCTTCTGTTCCAGTATCTGGTCTATGCGATGCATCACTTCATCAGGGCTTTTATAAAGGTGTTTCCTATTGCGCATGGCAACAGTAAAGTTCACACCTATTAGTTTTTCAGGATTTTCCAGGATGCCTAAAAACCTACAGAACTGGTCATTCACCAACAAAATTTTCTGATCCTTGCTCTCAATTACAACGCCCGAGTCAAGATTCTTTATCAGGAAGAACAACCTGTTCGCTGCTTCTTTCAGTTGGAACTCCAGTTGCTTTTGCTGGTCTATATCAGTTACAGTACCTATAATAAGGCTGGGCTTGTTCTCTTTATCCCGTTCAACTATTATCCCTCGCGTAATGAAGTATTTATATACACCTTCCTTGTCTTTCAACCGGTGTTCCACCATGAACTGCGGCAATTCGCCTTTGATATAAGCAGCAAATGCACCGTTCACGCTTTCAATGTCATCAGGATGTATAGATCCCAACCAGCGCCTGTAGCTAAACTCATCTTGGCCGTTTTCGCCCAGCATTATTTTATCGTGTGTGAAGTGGATGCCGTCCTCATTCTTAAAATCATATTGCCAAATGCCATCGCCATTGCCGCCCAGCGCAAACTTCCAAAGATGTTCGCTGTACTTCATTGCATTATTCTGCTGTTTCGCAGATTTTAGCAAGCCTTTTATGTCCTTAATGGCAGTCTCCTGTTCCTGTAATGTATTCAGCTGGTCTATCAGTGAATCGTGTGCGGCAAAATCATCAATGGAAAGCTGCTCTTCCTCCACTTCGTCCATGGAGTTGAACTTTGGGGTTCCTATGAACAGCAGTCGGTTTTCAGCCTCCAGGCATTCAAATTGCCCGCGCAGAATACCCTTGCCGTTATTAATATTCAGTAGCACCACCTGGTTGGTGATATCACTCAGTGACTTAAAATCAGCGGTTTTTAACTGTGGGTATTTTAAATGAAAGCATTCGTTGAATAGCTGCCCCGTCTTCGCCGGGCACAACTTCACTATCGACTTACCCAATGAGGCAATTCTGCAGTCACTGTCTATCAGTATGTAAAATGGGAAGATGCGGTTAAACTGCTCAGTCCCAAATGAAAATACAGTTGCTACCATAGGAGATTCGTCGATAAAAATATCACTTTTTGCCTCATATAAGTATGTACATATAAAGACAAATGATATTTATATTAATGCAAAGGTAAATTTAATTCCTTGATGTTTTGGGGCTATTTCAGCCTCAGGTAGCCGAATAGGCCGTATCGTTCATTCCCCGGCCCTGCTGTGAAATAGAGCCTTGTGCTGCTTGACGGGTGAAACGCAATATCCCATAGGCCGTTAATAACGATTGGCTCTCCATCAAATCCCAGCGGACCCTTCAACGTGCCCATGGTATCATAAACGTTTATCCGTCCGTCTCCAAAGTTAGCTATCAGTATCACATTGGTATCCTGCCCGAATGCTTTGGGCGGCTGTATAATACCCCATGGCGAGTTAAGAGCTCCCTGTGACGTGAATCTTTTAATAAACGTCCCATCGGGATTAAAAACGCTCACATATCCATTGCCGGGCCCTTGTTCATCATCCTCACTGTGCGCCTTTTGCTTGGCATAAGTTACATACAATCTGCCCCCTATATTCCGGATGTTAAATGGCGCAAAGCCGGCAGGCATACTCGGGTCTGTCATCGTACGGTATGCCAGGTAATTAAAAGATTGGTCAAACACGTCGATCCTGTTGTTGTAAAAATCGGCTGCATAAATGTGGTCGCCTATGCCGTCATTTGCAATTTCCAGGCCCTTATACACAGCCTTTTCCGTCGATCTGTCTGCAACCGTAACCGTAGAATCTCCGGTTGCCCAGGCCGATATAGTGCCTTTTTCAGTGCAATAGATAAATCTCGCAACTTTGCCACCCACCATAAAGCTCGATGTTCCGTTAAACACAGCTCCCGTCGGTGTGCCGCCCCTGTGCGCACTGCCATAAGGTATCGCCACAGCTCCAAGCTTTTCCTGGCCTTCTTCGTCGTAGATCACGGTAGACCCGGTGTTGTTGCACGATAACCAGAAAGTTCCTGTTTTGCCTATGGATATTCCCCACGGGTTAGACAGGTTGGTGTCCACTCGGATAGCCCCCAAACCTGCTGTGTCTGCTACAAGGTTCACCTGTATATAGTCATGTCCTCCCGTAGATAACGACGGCAAGTGGTCATGCCTGCAACCGCCCATAGCTAGTATGCACAATAATGATAAGATGCGGGTGTATGAACTCAAGGTCGTCTTATTTAACTGAAAGATATAAATTTACTTCCAAAACAAGTGTTTGGATAGATGAGGCAATTGGTATTGATAATTTATATGATGATCTTTCATGCCGGCTTCACCGCTGCGCAGAAAGATATATACCAGGTAGCCACAGGCTCTATCCGCTTTTATTCCGATGCCCCGTTGGAAATGATCAGGGCTGCATCCAGGAACCTCATAGGCGCTGTGGATGTGTCAAAACGAACCTTCCTGTTTCGAATCAATATCGTCTCCTTCCAGGGGTTCAACAGTCCGCGCCAAAAAGAACATTTTAATGAGAATTATATGGAAAGCGACCTGTACCCATTGGCGTCTTATTCAGGTAAAATAATTGAGGATGTTGATTTTACTAAAGATGGAGAATACAATATCAGGGCAAAAGGAAAGCTTACCATTCACGGCGTAGAGCGACAGCGCATCATCAAATGTCACATTGTATGCAAGAACGGGGCTATATCGGTGCAATCAGACTTTACGGTGCTGCTTGCCGACCATAATATTAAAATACCAAGAATCGTTTCAGACAAACTTTCGCCTGAAATAAATGTGTCTGTGAACATTATGTTGGCACAAAGAACAAACTTATAATGCTGTATGAATAGCATGATGCGTTATTTCGTCAGGAGAAAAGTACAATGCATGTGGATGCTTGTACTGTCTCTGGTATTACTAGGCTGTTATCGCGACAGTGAAGAAGCGCTTTATCCCAAAGCTGCTTATCCGGGTGGGGTAGGTTGCGACACAACAAATATCTCTTATGATCGCACGGTGAAATATATTTTTCTGCAGAATTGCGCATTGGCGGGCTGCCATGCCACAGGTTCTGCTACGGGGGGCTACACACTTGATAATTACAACGGAGTTCGTTCAATTGTATTAAGTGGCAGAATAGTTGGTGCTATAACACATGCTCCTGGTTATGTGCATATGCCAAAGAACGGCGGGAAACTTAGCGATTGTAAGATAGGACAAATAGTAAGCTGGATCAACCAGGGAGCACAAAACAATTAAAATCATCAACAATGAAGATAAAAGTATTCTTGTTGTTCGTCTTAAGTATAGCACTTTATACACCATCGGCACGAGCGCAAGGTATTCCTGATTCTAATGCAGATAACAACGCAGACCTGGAGAAAATTCTCGATCAGCAATTTTCCAACAAGGGTTCGTCTGGTTATTTTACTGCTGCAACGTTCAAAGCCACCCGGATTATTAATGGGCATAGTATTGAAAATATTGGTGCGGGTGTGCTTGATTTTCGTATTGCGCACAGATTTGGGCAGTTAAATGAGGGCGTGAAAAATTTATATGGTCTGGATAACGCGGTTACGAAATTCAGCTTCGATTATGGTGTTGCAGATTGGCTGATGATAGGTATTGGCAGAAGTAGTTTGGAAAAAGAATATGATGGCTATGCGAAAGTGAAATTAATGCGTCAGACCATTAATGGGCGTCATCCTGTAAGTATCAGCTATTTGGGTAGTATTTCTGCACGAACTATGGATGTTGTCAATATCCCCGGCTATAAATATTATCTCAGCAATCGCTTGTTCTATGTCAATCAATTACTCATCGCCCGTAAATTCAATCAATATTTGTCGCTGCAGCTCACGCCCACTTATATTCACTATAATTTGGTATCCAGTGAATCCGAACCGAACGACGTTTTCGCAATTGGTGCCGGTGGAAGATTGAAGCTGAGTAAACGTCTTGCCATCACCGGAGAGTATTACTACACAATCCCGGGACATAAACTGAGTGGATACTCAAATTCTATTTCAGTCGGAGCAGATATAGAAACCGGAGGGCACGTTTTCCAGATTTTCTTTACAAGTTCAGCCGCAATTTCAGAACGTGTTTTCATTGGGCAAACAAAAGGTGATGTAACCAAGGGTGACATTCACCTCGGTTTCAATATATCACGTGTGTTCACAGTGGTTAGGCCAAAAGAGTTCAGAGAGGTTGATAATAAAAAATGGTAGCGTTAATTACATTTGTTAACTAGTTTGGTACATATGCGTTTTAGCCTCACGGTAGTGTTTATTGCATGTGCTTGTTTTGCAAAGGCACAAAAACCGTTTACGCGCGATTTTCCGTTGAGCGAAACAAATAGCCCTGTTAAGGTAAATGCGCTGCAGCAGGGTGGTATCGGCTATATATGGCTTGGCACCGATGATGGTGTTTTCAGGTACAATGGTGCGGGTTTTGTCAGGATGCAGGATAGCATACATCAGCCTGTTACTGCGCTGGCAATTAACGGTCAAACTGTTTGGGTGGGGTATGCAAACGGTAAGTTAGGCATTGTGTCAGGCAATTCAGTCATTCAGGTAGCAGTAAGTAGTGGTCCTTCTTCGTCAATTACTTCTTTATATGCCGGTGGAAACGGGGTGCTAATTGCAGGCACCGAGGAACAAGGTTTGTTTGTCATCATCAATAATGTGGCAGTGCCTTTCAACGTTTCCAACGGGCTTTCTGACGATTTTATTTACGATTTCACCATCTCTGGCAACAGGCTGCTCGCGGCTACCGACGAAGGTATAAACGATGTTTCCATAGTAGGCAAAAAAGCTGTGGTGGAAAAATATACTACTCGGGATGGTTTGCCGGATAACATTGTGAGCGCCATTAGCAAAATTCCGGGCACAAACCTTTTTCTCGTGGGCACACAGGAAAAAGGTTTGGTTATTTATGATGCCGGGCGTAAAACGATCAATCCGATACTATCCGGCGATGATGAGTGGATATATGGCCAGGTAAACGATATTTTGCCTGTTGCGGACTACCGTGCCTGGGTAGCAACAGAAAGCGGGTATATGATTGAAATTAAGATGAATAATGGCACCGCCGAAATACACCCTTTTCAATTTCCGGGGAAAAGCCTGACGAAGTTGTTGCTTGATCGGGTAGGCAACATCTGGTGTGGAACAAATAAAGGATTGATGATGGCAACCGCGGAATATATCGCGGACATTCGGCTTAACGAGCCCTATTCTTTGTACGATGCAACTGCCATGGTGTGGGACAATAACTCTCTGTTGGTTGCACTCAAAAGAGATCTGTACCAGGTGCATTTTAAAGATACATTGCCCTATATGGAACATATATTTTCAGCCAACGCAAATATTACAAGTTTGTTCATCGACAAGGAAGACAGGCTCTGGATTGGCACATTCGGTGATGGACTGTATTATGAGCAAAATGACAATGCTGCTATTAAACTGGAGGGAATTGATGAGTTGGGTGAAGATGCCAGCATCCTGAGCATTTCAGGCACACGGGATAAGATATGGTTGGCAGGTTTGAAAGGGGTAGAAGAACTTGGCTATCCTGTTGATGGAAAGATAAGCGATGTGAAGCATCATGGTAAAAAAACAGGTATAGGTAGCGATTACGTATATCAGCTGTTCCCGGATAGTAGAGGTAATATGTGGATGGCGACAGATGGGGCCGGAGTATGTATGTATGATGGCGCAAAATATCACCAGTGGGACTCATCTTTTGCCGCTGGTGGCAAAGTTGTTTACAGCATTACAGAAGATAAGGTAGGCGATGTATGGGCGGCGACCATGCAACGCGACCTGTACAGGTATCACAATGGAAAATGGGATAATTTGCGCCTTCCCGAAACGCAGTATCCTGACGTAAATATTTCTGCGGTTATGGCGAATGCAACGGGGCAGGTTATCTCAGTTTATCAACGGTGTATCGATGAGTGGTATCCTAAAAGCAAATATTTCAGGCATTATAATAGCGCATTGGGCATTGGTATCGACAGTACATCAAATGCATTGAACTGTCTCGCAAAAGACGACAAGGGCAATATCTATTTGCCGTATCAGCATGGTATCATTGTTTTCAAGAATAAAACCGCGGAATTCGACATAACCCCGGCTGTGCATATTATACACCCAACGGTTTACTCTAAGGCCGTGTCGGCCACCAGGCATCAGTTCTCATACGATGAGAATTATGTCGGCTTTTTTTTCGATGGGATCAGTTATACCAATCACGAACGACTGAATTATCGTTATATGCTTGACGGGTATAACAACGATTGGATATATACCAGCGATGCATCTGCAAGTTTCCCTAAACTTGCCCCCGGAAAATACAAGTTCAGGGTGCAGGTCGCACTGAATCCCGCTTTCGATCATCCCGGCGAAGACAGCTATTCATTTACAATTGCCACTCCTTTCTGGAAGACCAACATATTTTACTTTGCAATTGCAGTATTTGTTTTTCTTGTGTTGTATTTATACATCAAATTGCGCGAAAAGCAGCTTAAAAATATCTCCCGCCTGCAGCAGGAAAGAATGATGTTTGAATATGAACACTTAAGGAGCCAGGTAAATCCGCATTTTTTGTTTAATAGTCTTTATGCGCTGTCTATTCTAATAGAGGAAAAGAAAGAAAGTGCAGTGGATTATACCGTGCACCTGGCCGATCTTTACCGGAATATGTTGGCCCATAGCAAGAAAGATGTTATCTCGCTGAAAGAGGAGTTGGAAATACTGGAGAATTACATCCACATCCAGCAAACAAGGTTTGGTGATGCGCTGAAAGTGGAAATGGATATGCCTGCAGATGTGTTGGAAACGAAGAAAATTGTACCTTTAGCTATACAGTTGCTGGTAGAGAACGCCATTAAACACAATGTTGTATCTACCGCTCATCCCTTGGTTATCTCTATCACCGCTACCTTAAACGAACTCACAGTTCGGAACCCTATTCAACCTAAGATAAGCCAGGAGAAAGGAGAGGGTATTGGTCTTGCTAATATTAAACAACGGTATGCACCTTTAACCAGGAAAACTGTCGCATATGGTGTGCAGGAAAATTATTTTGTTGTAAAACTGCCGTTATTGTAGGAACATGGATGCGCCAGGTCGGTAGAAGTGAAAGGATGGCATTATTATTGCTGTTTAATTGAGTATATTGATAGAGCATGACTCGGATTATGCCCCTTATGAGCGCCCTTTTGTAGCTGGTTCTGCGAAAATGCGATATGCCAGGCGGCTATCGGTACAAAGTATAGAAATGAACATAGTAATTATAGAAGACGAGCATTTGGCCTATCAAAGAATGGCTAAGATCATAAAGGAGATAGCGCCCTCGACGCAAATACTTGCGCACCATGACACTGTGGATGCGGCACGTGACTGGTTTGCTCAAAATCCACACCCTGACCTGCTTTTGCTCGACGTTCAATTGTCCGATGGCACAGCGTTCGATCTCCTCAAAGCTGTTGATATTAATTGCCCCATCATTTTCACCACAGCGTACGACCAGTATGCGATAGACGCATTTGCTACTACCAGCATTGACTACTTATTGAAACCAATAAAAAAAGCTGATCTCGAAAATGCCTTACAGAAAATGAAGAAGATGCAGCAAATGTTTCAGCCTGCAGCAAACGATAAAAAGGGACAGCAAACTGAATACAAAAGACGCTTTGTTATTCGTTTCGGAGAACATATAAAGTCGCTCGCCGTCGAGGATATTGCTTATTGTTACAGCGAAAATAAAAACACCTACGCACGCGATAAAGAAGGCAGGTCATACCCGTTGGATCATAATCTTGACACGCTCGAAGAAATACTTAATCCTTCAGATTTTTTCCGTATCAACAGGCAGTACATCGTCACGCTCAAAGCTATTAATGAGATGCGCACCTATAGTAAAGCACGAGTGCTTGTCAAGTTGCATCCATCTGTAAAAGAAACACCTGTTGTAAGTTCAGAACGTGCAGCAGATTTTAAGAAGTGGCTTGCCGGAGAATTGTATTAACTGAAAGCAATTTTCATTGTTTTTCTGTTGTAGAAATTTGTCTCCACAAGAAATTTTTTCCACACTTTTTCCCGGAAACGCATACGATTTGTAAATATATTTTATCTTTCCCAACGTTTTTTGTTTTTCGAACGCCTTATAGATGTGGAGTTGTTAAAACAATCAGAAAAAGGCAGATTTGGTTCAATTTTTATGGTTAATATAACATGTTTTTAGTACTTAATGTGGCGGTTAACATTTTGTTATCCATTTTTTAAGTGCCGAATGCCCGTTATATATTTTTTTTGAAACTGGTAGAAAATGAAAATTTAAAGAAACTTTTACACGCAGGTTACACACAAAATATTGGAGTGTTTTAATTTCTAAAAAATTATTCATAACTTGCTAGCTGTTGACTTAAGTAAAAAATAACATTAGTACGCAATTTTAAAAAGTAAACGCAATTTTTTGTTTTATTCATTTATTTCATTTTAGTATGAACCGGAAAATTACACTTATACTTCCCTTGCTCTTACTGGGATTCATCTTTAATGCGAAAGCCCAGTGCCCTGCCAACATTGATTGGGAACTTGGTTCCTATTCCAATTGGGTCTACTACACTGGTAGTTGTTGTCCTATCAGTGTGCCTACACCAGGATGGGTAGCCGGACGCCATACGTTAACAACAGGTCCGGGAACAGACCCATACGGAGGTTTCCCGGTCGTTGCTCCGGGTGGAGGTAGTTATTCCTTTAAACTTGGTAACGACGGTACAGGTTCGCAGGCAGAAAGGGCGCGTTATTACGTGCCTATCCCCACAGGCGGTATATACAGCCTCATATACAGGTATGCAGTTGTATTGAATGACCCCTCACACGCTACAGCTGAACAACCAAGGATGGTTGTGAGCGCATCCGACTCTAACACCGGTGCGTCTGTTGCTTGTGCTCAGTACACCTACATCGCATCAGGTTCAATACCGGGCTTCCTTACCTCTCCTTTATCAGCAGGTGGTGGCCCTGTTTACTACAAAACATGGACCATGGGTAACATGAAATTCCCGGGTATTGGTGGTCACACGGCAATCGTTGACTTCACAACTGCAGACTGCGGTTATGGTGGTCACTTTGGTTACGGTTACATCGACATGACTTGTGGTCTGTTCGCTAATCAGATAATTGGCTGTGCATCGGGCACAACAGTGTTGGCCGGCCCAGACGGTTATCAATCATATGTCTGGAAAGATTCTGCTACTTACTCAATTACCTACGGAACAAGTGCTGTTGTTGTAATTACTGCACCAACCGTAACGACAACTTATGCCGTTATCCTTACTCCATATACAGGTTATGGTTGTGTAGATACCCTGTTTACAAGGGTAGTACCTGCAACACTGGCTCTTAATGCCGGTAATGACACATCAATTTGTAGCGGAACAACCATTACGCTTACATCAGGTGCAACTAGTACCGCGATGCCTATTTCTTATTCCTGGTCGCCAAGCACGGGCCTTGCCTGTCCAACATGTGCTAACCCTTTGGCCACTCCTTCGGTAACAACCTCATACACTGTTACAGCTGTTGATGCTGCTGGTTGTATCAAAACGGACGCGATTAATGTCACGGTCTATCCAACACCTACTGCTATTGTCGGCCCAAGTTCGCTTTGTCCAAGCGAAACGGTCACCTATTCTGCCTCCGGAGCGTCTGGAGCATCGTGGGTTGCTTCACCAACCAGTGTTGCAACGATCAATCCTTCAACCGGTGCGCTTACTGGTATCGTAGCAGGCACTGTCACCGTTACAGCCATGACCGGGCCGTTTGGTGTGTGTAGTCTTTCTCGTGTCGTCACGGTCAATCCGCTGCCGGCCTCTATATCAGGTGCATCCAGGGTCTGTGTTGGCCAATGTATAACATGGACAGATGCTACATCAGGCGGTGTATGGAGTGACCCCTCTTATACAGCTATCGCTACCGTTGGTTCTAGTACGGGCGTGGTATGTGGTGTAGCTGCTGGTTCGGCGCTCATCACTTATGCTATTACAGCTACAGGCTGTAAAGTTACCAAATCAGTAACGGTTGATCCGGTACCAACTTCGGTTGCGGGCTTCTCTACCGTTTGCGTCGGTCAGACAATAACATTGTTTGGTACGCCAACTGGCGGTACATGGAGCTCAAGTGGCGGTACCGGTAGTGTTACTGTCAACTCTACTTCGGGCGACGTCACAGGTGTTTCACCTGGTCCTGTTACTATAGTATATTCATTATCATCAGGCTGTAGTCTTACTAAAGTCATTACAGTTAATCCGCTTCCGGCTCCTATTACCGGTCCCGACCATGTTTGCGTAGGAGGTTCCATTACACTTACCGATACCGACCCGACCGGTACATGGAGCGCTACCAATGCTAACGCCGGCGTTAGCGGTGCTGGAGGTACAGGCGTTGTTACTGGTGCCACAGCGGGTGTGGATACTATATTATATACCACAGCCGGTGGTTGTGCTGCTTCTTATGTCATCACCATCGATCCTATCCCGGCCGCCATCGTAGGCCCGGCAACGGTCTGTGTGGGTGATTACGCCCTCTATTCAGATGTTGACCCGGGTACCTGGAGCATGACACCAACAACACGCGGAACTATCAACCCGACATCTGGTGTGGTTACAGGTATCGCCGCAGGTGCTGCTACCGTCACGCTCACCTCACCATATGGTTGTGTCCGCACATTAAATATTACCGTTATTGCTCAGCCAAACCCCATAACCGGCTCACTCACCATGTGTGTGGGTACGTCATCAGTGCTCAGTTCTACTACCATACCGGGTTCATTCACTATGGCTTGTCCATCTATCGCAACAGTTACGCCAACAGGTATAGTTACCGGTGTTGGTATGGGTAGTTGCACAGTAACATATACACATACGCCATCCGGTTGTAAAACATTTGCAACGGTTACAGTTAATACGTCTCCCGGCCCGATAGCAGGCAATGCGCCTATCTGTCTCGGCCAGAGCATTACAGTAAGCAACCTCGTTTCCGGTGGTACATGGTCCATCACGCCTACTACAGTTGCTACGGTAACTCCGATCGGCGCTGCTTCTGCAAGCGTAACAGGTGTCGGTACTTCTACAACAGCAACCCTCACATATTCATTGGGTGCAGGTTGTTCTATTACAGCTATTATTACGGTTAATCCGTTGCCGTCAGTAATAACCGGTACTCCTTCACTTATTATTTGTCAGGGTACTAATACCACGCTGGGTTCTACTCCTGGCGGTGGCACCTGGAGCACTACCGCAACCAGTCTTATAACACTTAACAGCACCTCAGGTGCAGTTACCGGTGTAGGTGCCGGTGTGGCAACAGTTACTTATACAGCACCTACAGGCTGCCAGCGCACAGGCCAGGTTACGGTTAACCCGATACCGCTCCCCATTGGTGGCCCTACACAGGTTTGTGTTGGCAACTGCATCACCCTTACCTGCTCAACAGGTGGTGGTACATGGAGCAGTCTCACGCCTGCAATAGGTACTATTAACTCCACCACGGGTTCATTCTGTGGTGTGGCAACTGCCGGCGGTGTGGCAACAGTTAAATACACACTTACTTCTTCATCTTGTGCAAGGACAACAACGGTTAACGTTAGTCCGCTGCCCAACTCATTTACATTATCTGCTTCAGGCGGTATTACTGCTGTTTGTGCCGGTTCTGCAGGGGTTACACTTTGCCTCTCCGGTTCGCAGGTAGGTGTTAGTTACCAATTGAAGAATGGCGCAACAAATGCTGGCTCCCCCATCAACGGTACCGGTTCCAGTATATGCTTCCCGCCGCAAACTACAAGTGGCGTATATACGGTAGAAGCAACAAATGCAGCTGGTTGTACCAGGAGTATGAGCGGCAGTGTTACGCTTACTGTTTTCCCAATACCAACTATCGTTGGCCCGTCTGCGGTTTGTAACCTGGCTACAGGTACACTTACTGCTACACCTGCAGGTGGTACTTGGTCAAGCGGTACTCTTGGATGCATTACCATCGGCGCTTCTACTGGTTTGATGACCGGCGTAGGTGGTACTGGTTGCACTTCATTAATAACTTATACTGCACCATCATCAGCAGGTAGCTGTCAGGCTACACGTACCGTTTCTGTTAGCCCGTCGCCAACTTCTATTACTATACCACGCGGCGTATGTGCGGCAGATACTGTTACGGTGTTCTCTACTCCTGCAGGTGGTACATGGACTACCGGTAGCACTTGTGTTTCCATCAATCCTGCATCGGGTCTCGTAACCGGTGTATCCGGCCCCTGTGCAGCACCACTTACTTATTCATTAGGTTCGGGCTGTACAGTTACCAATACTATTAACGTAACACCGCAGCCGGCGCCTATTGCTGGTCCGGGTGCTGTGTGCGAAGGCAGTACGATCAGTGTTTCTGATCTCACTCCTGGTGGCGTTTGGGCTGTTGCACCTTCATCTTCTTCATATATATCTATTACTCCTTCCGGTACTACTTGTACAGTACTTGGCTTGGGTGGCGGTGCCGGCTCATCGGTAGTAGCTACAATATATTATATATCTAGCGGTGGTACCGGCTGTTCAATAACTAAATCAATAACTGTTAACCCAATGCCAACCTCGTTTGGCGGGCCTAACCAGGTATGCCAGGGTAGTTCAATTACCCTCACAAGTACTCCTGGCGGTGGTTCATGGGGTATAATGTCAGGTGGTGGTTCAGCTACTATTACTACTGCTACGCCTACTTCGGCAGTGCTTAGCGCCGGCCTCGGCGGCAGTACAGCCGTTGCGGTAACAGTTGGTTACACAGCAGCAGGTTGTACAAGAACAGGCATCGTTACAGTAAACCCGCTGCCTACTGCTATCACCGGTGCTAGCCGTGTGTGCCAGGGCTCGCAGGTAACACTGAACGCAACTCCGGCAACAGGCTCATGGACAACCAGCAGTACTACTTCTGCATTGGCTTCGGTTACGTCGCCAAGTCCGGGTGTAGGTGTTGTTACGGGTGTTAGCTCAGGTTCAACTCCGGTTACTATTACTTATACATTGCCTACAGGTTGTTATAAAACAATGCCTGTTACCGTTAACCAGGCTCCTGGTGCCATTATAGGCCCAAGTGGTGTGTGTGTCGGTAACTCCGCAACGTTCATTAATCCTATGTCTGGTGGTGCATGGACTTCCAGTAACCCTTCAGTTGCACCTATCGGGTCATCGTCTGGTATCGTTCCTTCAACTGCTTTGCCTGGAGGCACAATAACTATTACGTACACATGGAATACTTGTCCTACGTCTACAACGTTCACAGTTATTCCACCTCCTGCTGCCATTTCCGGTCCAAGTGTAATGTGTAATGGCTCGTGTCAGGTATTCACAGATCCTACTCCTTTGGGTACATGGTCAAGTAGCTTCCCTTCTGTGGCAACGGTTGATCCGCTCACGGGTAATGTTTGCGGTGTGGGGACAGGTACTACGTTGATATCTTACGGTGTAGCAGCTTGTGTTACTACCAAATATGTAATGATCAACCCTATACCTGTTATTACAGGTCCCAATATTATGTGTCAGGGTCAGACTATTATGCTGCATGATACGGCATTGGGTGGAACGTGGACAAGCCTTAGCACAGGTGTAGCAACAGTTAATCCTGCAACCGGCCTTGTTACCGGTGTTGGTGGTGGTACAACGTCAATACGCTACACGCTAAGCTCGGGTTGCTTCACAGATCATCCTATAACTGTTAATCCTGCTCCAGCAACTATTACAGGTCCAACCGCTACTTGTGTTGGCCAGATGGTGATTCAGTCTACAACTTCTACCGGTGGCACATGGAGCAGCAGTACTCCGGGTGTTGGCACCATAGATCCGATAACTGGTGTGCTCACTGCAATAGCTCCGGGCGTTACCTATATCACCTACACATTTACAGCAACCGGTTGCTCTAGAACTAGGACATTTACAGTTAGCCCTATAGTGGCAGCGATAAACGGTCCGGGTAGTATTTGTATGGGTTCTCCGGCAATTCTGTACACAGATCCTACACCTGGCGGCATATGGTACAGCAGCGCAACCGGTGTAGCTACTGTTGATAGCATTACAGGTTTGGTGTCTCCGGTTAGCCTGGGCGCAACAACGCTCACTTACACGGTGGGTGCAACTGCTTGCTACGCAACAAAAACAATTACTGTCATCGGTGGAGTATCTGCTATTACCGGTCCGGGCAGCGTTTGCCAGGGTAGTACAATCACCCTTTCCAATCCTTCTGGAGGCGGTACATGGACCAGCAGCAGCCCGTCAACGGCAGCGGTGGGTGCATCGTCTGGTGATGTAACGGGTATTGGAGTAGGTATCGCTACTATCACATATTCGCTTGGCGTTGGCTGCGAGTCTAGAACGCTGGTTACTGTTAACCCGATACCTGCAGCTATCGTTAGCAGCCCTAATATTTGTGTTGGGTCTTCTGCTACCTTTACTTCGGGCACTCCTGGTGGCACATGGATGAGTAGCGACATATTCGTGGCTTCAGTTGATGTAACTTCAGGTGTGGTTACTGGTACTGGTGCCGGTGTTGCAATTATCTCTTACATATTGCCTACAGGTTGTTATGTTACGGCGATGGTTAACGTAAGCGTTGGCCCGCCTGCAATATCTGGCCCTAACAGCTTCTGCGTAGGCGGTAATGCAACCTTCTATAATTCATTGTCCGGTGGTATCTGGAGCAGCAGCCGTCCTGTTGGCGCACCAATTGATTCCATCATGGGTGTGATGACTGGTATCTCTACCGGTACTGCATTAGTATCTTATACAGTTTCGGGCTTTGCTTGTCCGGCTACCTTCCTAGTAACTATTAACCCGACCCCGGGTACAATAGTAGGTGTGGATAGCATTTGCCAGGGCTTGAATACAACACTCACAAACTCTGTTCCTGGTGGAATATGGAACAGCAGTAATACATCTATAGCTGTTATCAGCCCTGCAACAGGTGCGCTAACCGCTGTTGTTACAGGGGCTACTACACCAACTACGGTCATCATTGATTACTCAATGGGTATCGGTGCTGGTTGTGCAGCGTTTAAAATAATTACAGTTAACCCGCTGCCTGCCGCTATATTCGGTCTCGACTCAGTTTGTTCTGGTCAGATGATCCCACTGTTTGATGCTACTCCGGGTGGTACATGGAGCAGCGCATTGCCTGCAGTTGGTACTGTAGATGCTGGTGGCGTATTCGGTGGTGTGTCAGGTGGTGTTGCTACTGTTAGCTACACAAATGGCTATGGCTGCGCTGCTACTCATCCTGTAACAGTTCATACTTCGCCTAATACTATTATTGGTTCCGATAAAGTTTGTCTTGGCGGTACTACTGCTCTGTCTAACACAATTTCAGGTGGTATCTGGACAAGCAGTGCTCCGGGTATTGCATCCGTAGGTGCATCCACAGGTGTCGTTTCTGGTGTGGCATTGGGTTCAGCAACTATAACATACACCATGCCTGGTAATTGTGCAGTTCAGCACAACATGACGGTTAATCCGCTGCCATTGATATTTACAGTAACAGGTGGTGGTAATCATTGTGCCGGCGATGCTGGTGTGCATGTCTACCTCAGCGGTTCTACGGTAGGTGTTAACTACTTCTTGTACCTCGGCGGTGCCGCTGTAGGATCATTCATTGGCACTGGTAGCCCGCTCGACTTCGGTCTGCATACAGTGGGTGGCACATACACGGTAAAAGCGGTTAGCTCATCAACTGCTTGCCAGGTAAATATGGCCGGTTCTGCTGCTATCGGTGTTATTCCGACGGTGACTCCGGTGGTTAACCTGAATGTTACGCCTAACGACACAGTATGTTCTGGTTCTGTGGCAAGTTTCACTCCGGTAGCTTCGTTTGGTGGCACAGCACCTGTTTACTCATGGAAGGTGAATGGCTTGCTTGTAGCGGTTGCGAACAGCTATAGCTTCATTCCTGCTGATGGCGATGTGGTGGAAGTGTCTATGACAAGTAATGCTGTTTGTCCTTCTCCGGCAACTGTTACACGTACGGTTACAATGGAGGTTGAGGCATTTGGCCCACCAACAGCAGTTTTGGCATTAACACCGAACGATACCGTTTGTAGGGGTACAGTAGTTACAGCATCTGCTGTTACAACACATGCTGGCCCATCTCCGGCTTACACATGGTACAAGAATGGCGCTGTGGTTAGCTACTCAGGCGCTTCTTACACATGGCCTGCTTCCGATGGGGATGAGGTGTTCGTGGTGCTGTACAGCAACGATCCTTGTCGTGTAGGCGATTGGGATTCAAGTGCAAGGGTAACAGAAACTGTTGCAGATCCTGTGCTGCCGGTAATAGTGATCAGCGCAAGTAAAGGCACTACCATCCACAAAGGCGAAAGCAATACGCTTACTGCGGTAGTTACTAAAGCTGTTAAGCCTACTTACCAATGGTATATCAATGGCTTGCCTATAGCAGGTGCTACTAACGTATCATTCACAGCTACATCGTTCAGCTATCCTGAACAGGATTCAATATCTGTTGCAGTTACCAGCCACGATATCTGTGAAGTTACTGCACACGAATGGGTATACATGAATGTGATTACTACTGGTGTAAGTCAGTTCGGCACAGGCAGCGACCTCGTAGTTGTTCCAAACCCCACATCTGGCCGCTTCACAGTGAAAGGTACTCTTGCTACTAACGTAGATGAAGAGGTATCTCTTGAAGTAACCAATGTAATAGGTCAGGTAGTGTACAAAGAGAATGTAACAGCTAAAGCTGGTAAGCTCAATCACGAGGTGAACCTTGGTAAAGGCTTGGCAAATGGTATGTACATGCTTACCCTGCGTTCAGGCTCTGATAATAAAGTGTTCCACTTGGTAGTTGAGCAATAAGCTTGATAACTTTTGAAATATTAAGAAAGCCGCCTTACGGGCGGCTTTCTTTTTTCCATGATGGTACCGTTACTGTACCGTCATGGTACTGTTACTGTACCATCATGGAAAATAAATTTTTTCAGCAAAAAAACTCTTCAGAACTTTACATGGTGATGGCCCCGGCACTCGTGTATTGCGGTTTTTTCTTTGCTTCTCATGACTTGGTGTTATAAAAGTTTCTTGTGCTGAAATAAGGTGTGGGACAGCAAATACAGTGAGCAGGGAATGTGCAATAAATGAGCAATTTTGAGCAATAAGTGAGCAATGAAAATGAGGTTAAATAATTGATAGTAAGTGATTTACGTTATTTTGAGTGATTTTTTTTCAAAAGTGAGCAATTAGCTATTTTTACAAATAAATACTGAATTCAATGAGAAAGCTTATCCTTTTGGTTGTTGTAGCGCTGATAGCGTTTAATGGTATGGCCCAAACCAAAGCCGACATTACAGGCGGCACGCCCGTTACCTGGCTGGGCCTCGATTTCACCCATCTTAAGTTTATAGGCAATGCAAGCCAGTTCAAAGATGCCGGCGAGATATCCAACTACGATCTCAGGGTAAAATACTTCCCCGGCTGGAATACGCTCTTTCTTAAAGAACGTGAGAAATTCAACATAGCCAAAGCCCTCGATCGCAATGACGACAACATCAGTTATGCCATCGAAGTCACCGATGCGGCCAATAGCAAGTCTGCCGGGCCATACTTCACAGATAACAGTGGTGACTTTCAGTTACTGACAGCAGATAAGATATCTGCCCTGGTAGCCAAATACGATTTCAAAGGCAACAAAGGCCTGGGATTGATGTTCTTCGTTGAAGGAATGTACAAAGACAGGGAAGAGGCATCCATGTGGGTTACTTTCGTTAACATGGGCGAGAAGAAAGTGTTGCTTACGAAGCGCGTCACAGGCCGCTCAGGTGGCTTCGGCTTGCGTAACTACTGGGCCAAATCATTCTACAATGTGCTGCAGGACATAGGCCACGATCTGGGCAAATGGAAATAATATTGTTGTATTAGTAGTTTTCGTAACTTAGTATATCCAAACCTAAAAAACTACAATTATGAACAAAAACCTATTCTTAAGCATTTGCCTGTGTACCATCGGATCTGTTTCATTTGCACAAGTGCCAACACTTACCGCCACTAATGTAGCACCTTCTGTACACGATACATTTATCACTGTTGTTGCAGAAGAATCGCTTGTTACTACTGCCGGCCCCACAGGGGCCAGCGCTTATTGGGATTTCAGTGGTCTGGTTACAAAAGCTATAGCCGATTCCGTTAGTGTCGGGTATGTAACTTGGGCGGCCGATGCCCCGGGCTGGGTAAGTGGCAGCGGTGCCACACATGCAATTGTTACACCGGCGCCTCCGGTTAGCAATTTTTATATTGTCAGTTCGTCAAAGTTCTCGCAAACGGGGCTTTATAAATCTATTTCGGATTTTGCCGCTTACACGGATCCTGTAGATGTTTTACAGTTTCCTTTCACCTATGGAGGCACATTCACCGATGCTTATGCCGGCGTTATTGGCTTTATGGGTACTACGGCAACAGAAGCGGGTACCATACAAACTACAGCAGACGGTTGGGGGACATTGGTGTTGCCTCCGGCTCCGCCATCCACAACAAACAGGACATACACAGGCACGTTGAGGGTATTTAGCTACCAGCTTTTCCGTGATAGCGCAAACATCTTCGGAACTCCGATTGTGCAAACGGATACCATACGTACTTATACATGGTATCAACCCGGCTATCATAGCGCATTGCTTACAATAGTCACTCTTTCAGGTCCCGGGGGACTTTATCAAAGGGTTGTATCATATGCCCGGAAACAAACAGCTAACCATGCTTCGGTGCGTGAATTAAGCGGTATTGATGCATCTTTGAAAGTATATCCTAACCCGGCAAAAGGCAGCTTGTACATCAGCTACAATATACCGTCCAGCGATCAAATCAAAGCTAGCTTGGTAGATGTATTGGGTAGGGAAGTAGCTGTCATTTCAGTTGGTCAGGTCAGCGGCAATGTAACTGCAACTTGTAATACTGCTGCTCTTCCCAAAGGCTTATACATCGTTCGCATACAATCAGCAGAAGGGACAGTTACGAGGCCGGTTGAGCTGCAGTAAGATGGTAATATAATACAATTATATTTAATTAGTTAATATCAACGTCGCACACACAGTGCGACGTTGACAATTTTAGAAGCTGTCAGAAAGTTGAATTTCCGGCGGTTTTCGACAGGGCAAAAAAATAATCTGAAATAATTTTTCTATTCCAAAACAACTCATTACCTTTGCAGTCCCAAAATTTTTGAGGGGATAAAGTTCATTGAAGTATGTCACAGCGTATCAGAATAAAGCTTAAATCTTACGACCATAACCTGGTGGATAAATCAGCAGATAAGATCGTTAAGACTGTGCGTAATACGGGAGCGGTTGTTACAGGCCCTATTCCGTTGCCTACAGAGAAGAAGATCTTTACGGTATTGCGCTCACCGCACGTTAACAAGAAATCGCGTGAGCAATTCCAGCTTTGCACCCACAAGCGCCTACTGGATATATACACGTCTTCTTCGCGTACAGTTGACGCTCTTTCAAAGCTCGATCTGCCAAGTGGTGTTGAAGTTGAAATAAAAGCTTGATAGTTCTTTAATAAAATTGAAAAACAGTTAATCCCGTCCCACACAAAGACCTGGCCGGGCGCTTAACTCAAATATAATGATAATGAAAGGTATTATTGGTAAAAAAATCGGTATGACCAGCATTTTCGAACCGAATGGCAAGCAAACAGCTTGTACCATCATCGAAGCTGGACCATGTGTGGTTACTCAAAAGAAAACCGTGGATACCGACGGTTATGACTCTCTGCAGATAGCTTATGGCGACGCAAAGGAGAAAAACACTCCGCAAGCGCTCATCAATCACTTCGCTAAAGCAAGCACTACTCCCAAAAGTGTTGTAAAAGAAATTCGCAATTGCTCTATTGATAAGAATGTAGGTGAAAGCATCACCTGTGAAATTTTTACCGAAGGTGAAAAAGTAAGTGTTATAGGCACTACTAAGGGTAAAGGTTTTCAGGGCGTTGTTCGTCGCCATGGTTTTAGCGGTGTGGGTGATGCTACACACGGCCAGCACGACCGTTCTCGCGCTCCGGGTTCTGTAGGTGGTTCATCTTATCCAAGCCGTGTTTTCAAAGGTATGCGCATGGCAGGCCGTATGGGAGCTGACCGTGTTAAGATCAAAGCATTACGCGTAGTAAAAGTTTTCCCTGATACGAACTATATCTTAATTAGCGGTTCTGTTCCGGGTCATAATGGTTCTATTGTTTTAATTCAGAATTAATTTAGTCATGCAAGTTGACGTTTTAAATACTAAAGGTGCGAAGACAGGCCGTTCGATAGAATTGCCGGACGATATTTTCAATGTTGAGCCAAACGATCATTGTATCTACCTCGCGGTAAAACAATATCTCGCAGCTCAGCGCCAGGGTACGCACAAAACCAAGACCCGTGCTGAAGTGCATGGTTCATCTAAGAAGCTGCACAAGCAAAAGGGCACAGGTGGCTCACGTAAGGGTAACATCCGTAACCCATTGTACAAAGGTGGTGGCACCGTGAACGGCCCATTGCCGCACGGCTACAACTTTAAGCTTAACCGGAAAGTGAAAGACCTCGCTAAGATATCTGCACTGGTTTACAAAGCACGCCAGAGCAAGATCGTTATCGTAGAAGATTTGTCTATGAACGCTCCGAAGACGAAGGACTTCAGCGTTATATTGGATGCTCTTCGCGGTGATAATAGGAAAACAATGGTTGTTGTACCGGAGTATGACGCTAATGTGTACTTGAGCGGCCGCAACCTGGCTGACAACAAAACTGTCGCTCTGGCCGATATGAATACTTACGACCTCACACATACTGATGTGGTAATATTCACAGAAAGCGCTGCAAAAATGTTCAACGAATTACCAGAAGAAGTAGCTGCCTAATAAAGTAAAAAGTAAAAGTAAAAAGTAAAAACTTAGACAATGAAACATTCAGAAGTGTTGGTAAGGCCGGTGATCACCGAAAAGGTAAACCTCCAGATGGAGCGTAGTGGCCGCTACACGTTTGTTGTGGGCAAAAATGCCAACAAGCTGGAGATCAAGAAAGCTGTAGAAGAATTTTATGGTGTGAAGGTTGCAGATGTAAATACAGTTGTTGTGCCTGCTAAAAACAAAACACGCTATACAAAAGCTGGTTTGCTTTCAGGTCGTAAGCCTTCGTATAAGAAGGCAGTGGTATCATTGGTAGAAGGTGATACGATCGACTTGTTTGCTTAGTAGGTTAAAAAGATATACGATTAAAGGGTTTGTGAGACCCAAATCACAGATCGCAAATAATAAATAAAATGGCATTACGTAAATATAAACCGGTAACAGCCGGAACACGCTGGAGAATAGGAAACGCTTACGCAGAGGTAACAACCAATGTGCCTGAGAAAAGCCTGCTCGAAGCTCAGAAGAGCACTGGTGGCCGTAACGTACAGGGTCGTCGTGCAATGCGCTATATGGGTGGTGGTAACAAGACCAAGTATCGTATTGTCGACTTCAAGCGTAACAAGAGTGACATTAAGGCAACGGTAAAGTCGATCGAGTATGATCCGAACCGTACTGCATTCATCGCACTGCTGAGCTATACCGATGGCGAAAAGCGTTACATCATTGCACCGCAAGGTCTGGAAGTTGGCGCTACAATCGTTAGCGGTGCTGACGTTGCTCCTGAAGTAGGTAACGCACTGTTGTTGAAGAATATGCCACTGGGTACTGTAATTCACAACATTGAGTTGCAGCCAGGTAAAGGTGGTGCACTTGCACGCTCTGCAGGCACATATGCACAACTGAATGCGAAGGAAGATAAGTATTGCGTACTGAAAATGCCAAGCGGAGAGCTTCGTAAAGTGCTGAGCACTTGCATGGCGACTGTAGGTATCGTATCTAACAGCGACCATGCCCTCCAGTCGATGGGTAAAGCAGGCCGCAATCGTTGGAAAGGTATTCGTCCGCGTAACCGTGGTGTTGCGATGAACCCTGTAGATCACCCAATGGGTGGTGGTGAAGGCCGTTCATCAGGTGGCCACCCACGTAGCCGCAGCGGTAAGTATGCTAAGGGTGAATCAACACGCAGCACTTCTAAGTCATCTAACAAGCTGATTATTCAGCGTAAGAATGGCAAGAAGCTGTCTTCAAAGTACAAGAAGTAATAAAGAGATAAAAATAAATAATAAAAAGCTAAGAAATGGCTCGTTCAATAAGAAAAGGACCTTACGTAGATGCAAACCTCGACAAAAAGGTTTCGGCAATAGCAGAGGGCAAGGCAAAGAAGGGTGTTATTAAAACCTGGAGCCGCCGCAGCACTATCACGCCGGATTTCGTAGGCCAAACATTTGCGGTGCACAATGGTAACAAGTTTATACCGGTATATGTTACCGAATATATGGTAGGCCACAAGCTCGGTGAGTTTTCTCCTACTCGCAACTTCAAAGGCCACAGTGGTACTAAGAATGCGTAATTGTAGTTTATAAATTAATAGGTTAAAAGTTAAATTGGTTTTCGCCAATAAAAAATTATAGAAATGGAAGCTGTTGCTCGCTTACGAAATTATCCAACCTCTCCACGCAAGATGCGCCTTTTGGCGGACCTTATCCGTGGTATGGAGGTTGAAAATGCACTGAATACATTAAAATTCAGTACAAAAGACCCTTCGGTACCACTTGAGAAGCTGTTGCTGAGTGCAGTAGCTAACTGGAGAGTGAAAAATGAAGGTACAGATGTGGCTGAAGCTAACCTTTATGTGAAAACTATCTTTGTGGATGGCGGTCGCGTATTGAAAAGGATGCGCCCGGCCCCGCAAGGTCGTGCTTACCGTGTACGCAAACGCAGTAACCACATAACTGTCATTGTTGATAGCCGAAACGCAGTAGCAGCAAATGCAATTTCTGAAACACAAAACATTCAAGCTTAATATAAAAAGTAATGGGTCAAAAATGTAATCCTATAGGTAACAGGTTGGGCATCATCCGCGGATGGGACTCAATGTGGTATGGCGAGAAAAAGGACTTCGGCTCTAAGTTGGTTGAAGATCACAAGATCCGCAACTACCTCAGTGCGCGTATCAGCAAAGGCGGTATTTCCCGCATCGTTATCGAGCGCACGCTGGGTAAGCTGATAGTTACTATCCACACTTCTAAGCCTGGTATCATAATAGGTAAAGGTGGAACTGAGGTTGATCGTATCAAGGAAGAGCTGAAAAAGCTTACCAAGAAAGACGATGTTCAGATCAATATCATGGAGATTCGTCGTCCTGAGCTTGATGCGATGATCGTGGGTGAAACCATTGCACGCCAGATCGAAGGCCGCGTAAGCTACAAGCGCGCTGTAAAGATGGCTATCTCTACTGCAATGCGTATGGGTGCCGAAGGTATCAAGATCAAAGCGAGCGGCCGTTTGAATGGTGCGGAAATAGCTCGTACTGAAGAATTCAAGCAAGGCCGTACACCTCTGCATACATACCGTATGGATATCGACTATGCTTCGGTATACGCCATGACAGTTTATGGTAAAATAGGATTGAAGGTGTGGGTTTGTAAGGGTGAAGTACTGGGCAAACGTGAACTGAACCCTAACTTCTCAGCAAATTCAGACAACCGCGGCAACAGGCCTGCTGGTGGTTTCGCTGGTGGTGACGGACGTGGTGACAGGCAAGATCGTGGTGACCGCCGTGATCGTGGAGACCGCGGCGAACGTCGTGATCGCGGAGAGCGCAGTGAACGTGGTGGCGGTGACCGCCGTGGAGGTGGCCGTTCAGGCGGTGCACGCAAAGCATAATAATTGTTTAGACTACTTAATAAAAAATTGTAACAATGTTACAACCGAAAAAAACGAAACATCGTAAGGCGCATAAAGGCAGGATCAGGGGTAACGCACAACGTGGTGCTACAGTAGCATTTGGTTCGTTCGGCCTGAAATCGCTGGAACCGAAATGGATCACTAACCGCCAGATAGAAGCTGCGCGTCAGGCACTTACCCGCCATATGAAGCGTGAAGGTAATGTGTGGATACGCATATTCCCGGACAAGCCGATCACTCGTAAGCCTGCTGAAGTGCGTATGGGTAAAGGTAAAGGTAATCTGGAGTTCTGGGCTGCTGTTGTGAAGCCAGGATTGATCATGTTCGAGATAGACGGTGTTCCAATGAAAATCGCACAGGAGGCATTGGAGCTGGCTGCGCAGAAACTGCCGATCAGGACGAAGTTTGTTGTTCGCCACGATTATGCAGGTGAATAATTGAGTTTAAGTTAAACAGCTGAAGTGGCTAAGGTTGCATAAGGCTGAAAAAATAAAAATAAAATGGCAAAGAAAACAAAAGCAAAGGTTGATGATTATCGTTCGTTGAGCGATGAGGCGCTGGGCCAAAAGATCAGCGACGAGCAAATGCGCCTGAAAAGGACAAAGTTCAGCCATGCAGTAAATCCGATTGAGAACCCGCTGTCTATTAAGACACAACGCCGCGAGATAGCGCGTTTGAAGACGGAGCAGCGCAAAAGAGTATTAGGTTTCTAATAAAGTATATCTATTATGACAATAGAAAGAAAAAGCAGGAAAACCCGTATAGGGGTAGTAAGCAGCAACAAGATGACCAAAACCATCACTGTTACTGTTGAACGTAAAGTGAAACACCCCATTTATGGTAAGTTTCTGAAAAAATCATCGAGCTTCCACGCACATGATGACCAAAACACAGCCGGTATAGGCGATGTGGTTCGCATTATGGAGACTCGTCCGCTGAGCAAAACTAAACGCTGGCGCCTGGTAGAAATTATTGAAAAAGCTAAGTAATTTTTTAAAATGATACAACAAGAATCACGGCTCAATGTAGCCGACAACAGCGGGGCTAAAGAAGTACTTTGCATACGTGTGTTGGGCAATTCTGGTCAGGATTACGCTCATATCGGCGATAAGATCGTAGTCACCGTAAAAGATGCATTACCTGGTGGTGGTGTAAAGAAGGGTACGGTATCTAAAGCCGTTATCGTAAGGACCAAGAACAAGCTGCGCCGCAAAGATGGCTCATATATTAGCTTTGATGATAATGCAGTAGTGCTGCTAAATGCATCGGACGATCCCCGTGGCACCCGTGTTTTCGGACCGGTTGCACGTGAAATACGTGATAAGGGATATATGAAAATCGCTTCCCTGGCACCAGAAGTATTGTAAAAATTGTTGTACCTTTGCAGCCCGTTTGAAAAACGCAGCAAAAACAACGCTAAATTCATAGTAAAGTGAATAAGAGATTTAAACCAAAATTCAATATCAAGAAAGGCGACAACGTGGTAGTTATTGCCGGTGATGATAAAGACCGCAGCCAGCCACGCAAGGTGCTTTCTGTCAATCCGACAGAAGGACGTGTGCTTGTAGAAGGTGTGAACCTTGTTACCAAGCACCTGAAGCCTAACGCCCAGAATCCGCAGGGCGGCATTGTTAAGGAAGAAGCGCCGATCAGCATTTCTAATGTAATGCTGTGGGATGCCAAATCCAAAGCAGGAGCGCGCGTAAAACGTGAGCGCACAGACAGCGGTTTTACTCGTATTTCTAAAAAATCAGGGGAGGCGATCAAATAATGGCAACGACAACTAAATATACACCCAGGTTACATAAAAAGTACAGGGATGAAGTGGTACCCGCACTGATGAAAAAATTCGGGTATAAATCAATTATGCAGTGCCCACGCCTGGTAAAGATATGTTTGAACCAGGGTGTGAAAGGTGCTACATCTGATAAGAAAGTAGTTGATGAGGCAGTAGCAGAAATGACTATGATCTCTGGTCAGAAGGCAATTCCAACTATGTCGAAGAAGGATATCTCCAACTTCAAATTGCGTAAAAACATGCCTATCGGCTGTCGCGTTACCTTGCGTAATGTGAATATGTTCGAGTTCATGGATCGCTTTATTTCTGTGTCCCTGCCACGTGTACGTGACTTTAAAGGTATCAGTGAGAAAGCATTCGATGGTCGCGGTAACTACACAATGGGTATTACTGAGCAGATCATCTATCCTGAGATCAACATCGATAAGATTGCTCGTATCAGCGGTATGGATATCACGTTCGTTACCACTGCAAAAACAAATGAAGAAGCATACGAACTTTTGAAAGAAATGGGTATGCCGTTCACAAACATGGATAAATCAGGGAAGTAAGAACTTTCGATAAATAACGATTTTAAAATAAAATATGGCAAAAGAATCAGTAAAAGCCCGCCAGCGCAAACGCGAAGAAATGGTAGCTCACTATGCTGCAAAACGTGCAGCCCTGAAAGCAGCCGGAGATTACGCAGGCCTTGACAAACTGCCGAGGAATTCGTCAGCAGTGCGTCTCAGGAACCGTTGCCAACTCACCGGTCGTCCTAGGGGTTATCTGCGCCACTTCGGTGTATGCCGCCTCATTTTTCGCGACATGGCGCTTGATGGCAAGATACCAGGTGTTCGTAAAGCTAGCTGGTAATCCCTTAAAAGGAATGATGTTTCAAAGTCATCCGCCAAGTGGATGATACTCGTAACAAGATTATTTACAAAACTTAATTAAAAAAATGGTAACAGATCCAATAGCAGACTTTCTTACCCGAATCCGCAACGCACAAATGGCGCGTCACCGTATTGTTGAAATACCAGCTTCAAATGTAAAGAAGCGTATGACCGAGATCCTTTACGAGAAAGGTTATATCCTGAAGTACAAATTTGAAGATGACAGCAAGCAGGGAGTTATTAAGATAGCATTGAAATATGATCCTCAGACAAAAGAGCCGGCTATCAAGTCAATGGAGCGTATCAGTCGTCCTGGCTTGCGCCAGTATGCAAAGCCGGCTGAGATTCGTCGCGTACAGAATGGCTTAGGTATAGCCATTGTATCTACTTCAAAAGGTGTAATGACTGATAAAGAAGCACGCACGCAGAATGTAGGCGGTGAAGTAATGTGTAATATTTGGTAATCATAAAAATAACAGGCTGATAATTTAAGTTTTCTATACGGTAACTGAACACAGCCAAAAAATAAGTATAAAAAGAAAATTATGTCTCGTATAGGTAAAAAGCCAGTAACGTTAGCAAAGGGTGTAACAGCATCTGTTTCGCCCGCAAACGAATTTATTATCAAAGGCCCAAAAGGAGAATTAAGGCAAGCTATTGACCGCGATATCACTATCAAGGTAGAAGGTGAGCAGATTGTTATTGAAAGGCCGACCGACCAGATACGCCACCGTGCATTGCATGGTTTGTATCGCGCACTTATCGCCAATATGGTTGAGGGTGTTACAAATGGTTTTAAAAGGGAACTGGAACTGGTAGGTGTGGGTTATCGTGCTTCAGTTCAGGGTCAGCTTATTGACCTCGCACTGGGCTTCTCTCACAATATCATTCTTGAGTTACCGAAAGAAGTTAAAGCTTCTGCCGTTGCTGAAAAAGGTCAGAACCCAAGGATCACTCTTGAGTCTACGGATAAACAATTGCTTGGCCAGATAGCAGCTAAATTACGCAGCTTGCGTAAGCCTGAACCATACAAAGGAAAAGGGGTTCGTTACTCTGATGAAGTGGTTCGTCGCAAAGCAGGTAAAGCAGCTGGTAAGTAATAAGTAAAAATTAAACTCCGGTAGCCTTCCATAAAAGGAAGAGCCCGTAAAACTTAGATAAAATGTCACAAGATCCAAAAGTATTACGCCGCCAGAAATTGCGTTGGCGCATACGCACCAAGATATCTGGTACTGCCCAGAAGCCAAGGCTTTCTGTGTTTCGCAGCAACAAAGACATCTATGTGCAACTGATTGACGATAAAAATGGCGTTACTCTTGCAGCTGCAAGTTCTCGCGAAAAGGATATCGCTGCGCAAGGCGGAACTAAAGTAGAAAGATCTGCAAACGTAGGTAAAGCAATCGCTCAAAAAGCAAAGGCTTTAGGTATAGAGAACTGCGTATTTGATCGTGGTGGTTACCTTTACCATGGCCGTGTAAAATCGGTGGCTGATGGTGCTCGTGAAGGAGGTTTGAAATTCTAAAACAATATTAAAAGTATAGCGGTGAATTAAGTACTACCGCTTAAGCTAATAAAGAATAAAATGGCGAAACAACAATTAACCAGGGTTAAAGGCGGAGACCTCGAACTTCATGAAAAAGTAGTGGCTATCAACCGTGTTGTGAAAACAACAAAAGGTGGCCGCGCATTTAGTTTTTCTGCTCTCGTAGTGGTAGGTAATGGCAATGGCGTAGTTGGTCATGGCCTCGGAAAAGCTAAAGAAGTTCAGGAAGCAATAACCAAAGGCATTGATGATGCTAAGAAAAACCTTATCCGAGTACCTGTAATGCGTGGTACCATCCCGCATGAGCAGCTAGCTAAGGAAGGCGCAGCTAAAGTAATGATCAGGCCGGCGGCTCATGGTACCGGTGTGATTGCTGGAGGCAGCATGCGTGCTGTGCTTGAAGCTGCAGGTATCACTGATGTGCTTTCTAAATCTTTAGGTTCTGCTAACCCCCACAACGTGGTTAAGGCCACGTTCTCTGCTCTAGCGCAACTGCGCGAGCCGATCAAAGTTGCCAAAGACCGCAACTTAAGCCTTAAGAAAGTATTTAACGGCTAAGCCATTAAAATAGTTTGACTTCAGAATTGAATTTATATGTCTAAGATAAAAATAACACAGGTAAAGAGCGGAATAGACCGCATGGAGCGCCAAAAGCGTACATTAAAGGCTTTAGGCCTGCGCAAAATGCTCGCTTCTGTTGAGGTTGAAGCTACTCCTCAGATATTGGGTATGGTTAAAGCCGTACACCACCTGGTGAAAGTTGAAGAAGTAAAATAATTTTTTAATCTGATTTGCGAGCGGTTATACATTCCGCGCAAGTTCAAAAATTGTAAAACTATGCAACTGCATAATCTGAAGCCTGCAAAAGGCGCTGTAAAGAAAAACACAAAACGTATTGGTCGTGGTGAAGGTAGTGGTCACGGTGGGACAGCTACAAAAGGTACAAAAGGCCAGCAGTCACGTACTGGTGCAAAAACAAAGATAGGCCACGAAGGCGGCCAGATGCCGATTCAGCGCCGTATGCCAAAGCGTGGTTTTAAGAGCCCGTTCCGTGTTGAATACAAAGTGTTCAACCTTGGTCAACTTGATTTTCTCATTGAAAAATATGGTTTACAGGAGTTCACCCCGGACATCCTTTATATCAATGGCCTTATCAACCGTACGGACCTCGTTAAAATACTGGGAACCGGTGAGATAAAAGCCAAAATACCTTTCAAAGTAAATGCGGCAAGCGCTAAGGCAAAAGACGCTTTGACAGCGGCTGGAGCAACCATAGAGATTATTTAGTATAGCAGGCGCATTTTTTTGGATAAATGCGCCTTTTATCGTTTATTCGCATTTCATTTTTTGATTAACAACAGTTCCCGTGAAGAAATTTATTGATAAACTGAAAAATATCTGGAGTATAGATGAGTTACGCAAGCGTATCGTATATACTATAACGCTCGTACTTGTCTATCGTATTGGGTGTTACGTAGCCCTGCCAGGTATTAACCCTTCAAGAATAGCTGACGAGAATGGACCCGGCGGTATTCTTGGTATATTGAATATGTTTGCTGGTGGTGCATTTAGCCGAGCATCTATATTTGCGTTAGGTGTAATGCCGTATATCTCTGCGTCGATCTTCATGCAATTAGCTGGTATTGTGGTTCCACAGATTGCTAAAATGCAAAAAGAAGACAGCGGTAGGAAGAAGATAAACATGTACACTCGTTATCTTACTGTTCTTGTTACTGCTTTCCAAGCCAGTGCGTATGTTGCTTATTTACGGTCCCCTTCGTATGCTCCGGCATTAGCTCCTGATTACAGCCCATTTATGTTCTGGTTATCAACCATTGTTGTGTTGACTGCAGGTACATTGTTTGTAATGTGGTTAGGTGAGAAGATAACAGATAGAGGCATTGGTAATGGCACTTCTTTGATTATCATGGTTGGTATCCTTGCTCGTTTCCCGCACTCAATAATTCAGGAGTTTGGCGCAAAGAATGTTGGTGGCGGTGGCGGTCTTTTGATATTCCTTATAGAGTTAGCTGTGTTCATCGCTGTTATCGTAGGTCTTATCCTGCTTACACAGGGTGTTCGTAAAATACCTTTGAACTATGCCCGCCGTATCATCGGAAGTACGAATGCTGCTAAAGAAGTTAGTGGCGCACGTGATTTCATTCCATTGAAAGTGAATTCTGCGGGTGTAATGCCAATCATCTTTGCGCAGGCAATGATGTTTATCCCAACTATCTTTACTGGTTTTACCACAAGCGAAACAGCTACAGGTTTCGTTCAGGCATTAACGGATAATCGCTCTTTGTGGTACAACCTGATCTATGCTATCATGGTTATTGCGTTCACTTATTTCTATACCGCGTTGATATTTAACCCAACAGAAATGGCTGATAACCTCAAGCGTAACAACAGCTTTATCCCTGGCGTAAAACCTGGTGAGCCTACAGCAGATTATATTGCTACTATCATGGATCGTATCACTTTGCCGGGTGCAGTTTTCCTTGCATTGGCTGGTATTCTGCCAGGCATTGCTGGTTTACTTGGCGTAACAAGTGGTTTTGCCTCTTTCTTTGGTGGTACTTCAATGTTGATCGGTGTAGGTGTAATTCTGGATACACTTCAGCAAGTGGAAAGTTATCTGCTTATGAACCATTACGATGGTTTAATGAAAGCTGGTCGTATCACTGGTCGCACAGCTGTGAATCCAACAAGGGCTTCTGCTTAATTTGTGAACTAGCTTAGCTTAGAATGATACATATAAAGAGCAGTGCCGAGATAGAAATAATGAGGAAGAGTGCTCTAATGGTTTCTGCCACCTTGACCGAGGTGGCAAAAATTTTAAAGCCCGGTATCAAAACGATCTCTATTGATAAGATGGCAGAAACATTTATCCGTGATAACGGTGGTGTACCTTCGTTTAAGGGATACAGTGGCTACAAATACACTTTGTGCATCTCAGTGAATGATGTAGTAGTGCATGGTTTCCCTAGTGAATATGAATTGCAAGATGGGGATGTTGCTGAGGGTTACAAAAGAATCAGTATATCTTGGAATAGAACAAGCACGCGACCATAATAGGGTCGGCGATATTTCGTTTGCAGTAGAGAATTTTACCAATAGAATACATGGCTATGGCGTGGTTCGGGAACTAGTAGGACACGGTGTAGGCAAGAAATTGCATGAAGACCCTCAAGTGCCGAATTTTGGTCGCAGAGGAGATGGCAAGAAGCTGAAAGAAGGCATGGTGCTAGCCATTGAACCTATGATCAACCTGGGTACGCGCGATGTGTATACTATGGATGATGGCTGGACTGTGAAGACCATGGATGGTAAGCCGTCTGCTCACTTTGAGCATACCACAGCAGTAAGGCGGCATAAGGGTGAGAATTTATCTAGTTTTACGCCGATAGAGGCTGCAGAACAAGCTAACAGCGAGCTGAACAGCAGCCATTACACTCAACATGTTGCAGTACAATAATCACTTCCAGAGATGACACTGAAAGAAACTTTCGAACAGGCCGTTGCAAATAGCAAAACACTCACATCAAGGCCCGATAACAATACATTACTTCAGTTGTATAGCCTGTTCAAGCAAGCTAACGAGGGTGACGCCCCGGATGAAGGCCCATCTAACCCCTTTGATTTTATTGCGAAAGCTAAACACGAGGCATGGGTAAAGTTACAAGGTGTGTCTTCCGAAGAAGCTATGAGTCAGTATGTTGCATTGGTCAATAATCTAAAGAACGGCTAGTTATTTCTTAATATAAGATTGGTTGCAGTTGATGGTATGGATTTAGTGTGCTGTAAGGCACATAATTTCCAGAGATGAAAACAGCTATAGTGATAGGGGCTACGGGCCTCTTAGGGAAGCAATTGGTGGAATTGCTGCTGCAGGATACAAGGTTCGAGCTGGTGAAAATATTTGTAAGAAAAAGTATCGGCATCACGAACGAAAAGCTTGAAGAACATCTGGTGGATTTTGAAGACATTCTTGAGTGGAAGAAATTGCTGACCGGCGATGTGTTATATTCTACATTGGGAACTACATTGCGGAATGCCGGCAACAAAGAAAATCAATATAGAGTTGATTATCAATATAAGGTTGCAAAGGCTGCTGCAGTGTATGATGTAAAAGAGTATGTCTTGTTATCGGCGGCTGGCGCTAATCCTGAATCAAAGATTTTACTCCTGGATGAAAGGTGAGTTGGAGTGTGATATAAAAAGACTACCTTTTGAAACAATTCATATCATAAGTCCGGGTATTTTATCCAGTGAAAGAAACGAGGTGAGGACGGGTGAGAAGATAGGCATTGGTGTGATGATCGGTTTGTCGGCAATACCTGGTTTGGGAAAATTAAAACCAATAGAAGGCCGAGAAGTAGCGTGGGCAATGATCAATGCTACATTCAGGCATGTTGTTGGGATTCACATTTATAATATGGGAGACGTGCCTAAACTTGCGAAAAGGATAAGCCTTGCACCTGCTTCTAATATGCTATTTTGAAATATCCGGTTTCAACAAAAGTTTAACCTGTGCGCCCACCTCTCCGAATGATTTGAAGTTAAGCGGGAACTCAAATATCACATGAAGGAAACTGAGGAAGTAAAGCGCCATTAACCCGGTTCTATAATCGGTGAAATACAGAATGAGCGATAACCCCCAAATGATTAATATCACCAACAAAGATTTTAGAGGGACCTGGTGCCATTTAATGACAGAGGTCTTACTGAACCAATTCAAATAATGGTAGGTATAAGCAAATGCTATAAAACGAGCAAGCATTATGCCGGTGCTTGATTGATAGATCAGTTCTTTTCCTACGGGTTTATGCAAAAAAGCATCGAATAGCTGCTGGCTATAGTTGAGGAAACTGGCGTCATAAACTTTCTCGGCATAAGCGCTTGGCGATGTAATGTTATTAGGGAAGAAGAGAAAAAGGCTTGCGGCACATGCAATGAAAACAGCCAGTGATAAAATTCCGGACGTGCTCTTACTCCTTAAAGCCCCTACCAGGATGAAAACTCCGGTGAACAGGAAAACATGCACAAGTGTGGGCAGGAAAACAGAGAATACAATGAACATGATCTTTTCTGTGTGGAAAAGATATGCCACAAAAGCGATGAGTAAAAAGCTAATAAACCGTTTGATTGTATTTTTTGTAAGTATGAGTAACGCCGAACCCGCGAATGCAGTGAATATAAGAGCAGGAACAGATCTAGAGGAACTGAGCGCAAAATTGCCAAGCTCTTCGGTGACTATTAGTCGGCCTTCATCGTCTTTTGGTCCCCACATCATGTAAAAGTGTGGGAATATGTTAGGTATAGTAATGAGTAATGCGAAGATGCCAAGGATTATAAAGTCTTTTTTGCCCGGGCTGAAACATTGCCGTTTATGCAGCCACGAGATCTCTGTAAGGTAATGCAATGGCCCGAGTACAGCATATGAGAACAGAAACAGCTCGAATGGGATGATAAATGCCACAACGCATGATAGTAGCATCAAACCGATATTGAGGTAATTTAGCTGTGTTGTATTCATGAGCTACTGAATACTATAAAGTTATTCTTTTTCCGCAAGTTGCGGCTTGTCCCGGTAAAAAAGAAGCAGCCCGGCGCCAAGTAGTACCAAAACAACTGATAAGATCTCAGCTTGCGAGGGGCGAACAAAGCCCCAGTCGTATTTGTAGTTTACACGGATCAGCTCAACCAAGAAGCGTTCGATGCCTACGAATATGAGGTAGGTGCCGAACATTTGTAAGGTGCGCGTGAAACGTTTGCGTATTGCCCATAGAACAAAAAACAGTCCAATGCATACTATTGCTTCGTAGATAGGTGTTGGAAAGACGCTGACGGGCAGTACCGTACAATACTCGCCAGTGCAGCCTTGTATATGCATGCCTTCGTAGCCTACATTATGCGGGTAGTTCATGCCGAAGAGCCACCTGGGCAGCCAACCAGGGGCAGGGAAGAATGCCTGCGGTTCGGTGCCTAGTAATTGTGTGATGCGTCCGGTATCAGCGGCTGTAGCAGCACGTAACGTGCCATCGGGGTCGGTTATGTATGCTGTGTTGAATATACCCCAATCTCCATCGCCGGAGAACTGGCATCCGAGGCGCCCCAGACCGTAAGCAAGCATAATACCGGGAGCAGCGGCATCGCACATGTGCTTAAATGGTATTTTGTGTTTCCGGCTATAAAAGTAAAAGCATACTGTTGCCATGATGAGGCCGCCAAGAAAAGTTAATCCGCTCGATGACGTGAGGCTGTGAATAGGATCTTTAATGAAATCATCCCATGTTTCGAATGCGTTGAATATTTTAGCGCCAACGAGGCCGCCTACAGCTGCAATTACCACTATTTCTGTAATACGCTCGTGAGGATAGATAGCAACTGTTTTGGTAACTGGTTCAGAAAGTTGCTGTTTTTTCTTTTCTACGTATTTACTATATGCTACCAGTGCTGCGCCTGCTAGCCCTATCAATAAATTACCTTTTGAAGAGAGTAAATAACCCATTGGGTCGGGCGAAACCTGGGCGAAATTGCCAAATATGCCACCGACCTTGAAGCCGATAATAAAACCAATAATTGCGGAAAGCAGCAATTCCGCTTTCGTAACAGCTTTGCCTATTGTTATTGTAACATATTCGGGAGAGAGCAAACCTTGTTGTTCTTTTCTTTTTAGCTCTTGCCCAGTAGCCCATGCAGCAGCGATAAATGAGAGCGCTACCAAGAAGCCGAACGTTTTAAAAAGGCTCAGCCATTGGGGCATTTCTGTTCCGAAGAGGCTCTGAAATAAATACTGGAAATCGGGATACATTGCTGCAAATGTAGTTGATTAGTTAGATGGTTGATAGGCTGATAAGTTAAAAATGTTGCCAGGTCGATAAGTTGATTAGTTGAGGTAGAATAGTGGCTGTTAATGTGAGTAATTTTGTCATATTTGTTTTGTTTTTTGTTTGCCAATTAAGTTCATATGCTTTTATCATTTCTCGCATTTTTTACTACATTTGCAGCGTTAGGTCGGATGGCCGAGTGGCTAGGCTCAGCTCTGCAAAAGCTGCTACAGCGGTTCGAATCCGCTTTCGACCTCATAATTGACCCCTGATACTTTTGTTTCAGGGGTTTTATTATTATATGTTGAATGCTATTCATTAGAATGAGATGGAAAGTGAGGTGGTGAAAACGGTATTTGTTTTAACAGCCGCATTGTCTTTATCTGTGAAAATTGCATCCTTACCCGAGAAGGTTTTGCCTTCTGTACGCCAGAGCACATTCTTCATGATATAATAATCGAAGTTGAGCGAGGCGCCTGATGTGATGAAACCGTTAGGTGTACCGGTGAATACCATTACTCCATTTTCGTCCTCATAATATTCCCCTCTTAAAGCAACTGCTGTTCTGCCTGTTGGTTTGTAGCGCACGATGATGGCGGAACCAAGCCAGGTATTCCATCCATCGGTTGTTTTTGATTTTTGCTCCATGCCGTAGTCTATGCCCCCGAGTATGCCGAATTTTTCTGAGAACTGGATGACCGCATATAGATCGTGGAAGATTCGTGTGCGACGGATGCTATCGGGATATTCGTTGCCGATGAATGTGCTGTAATTGAGTGTTGCTTTTTTGGAGGGTGACCAGGTGATCTGGGTGCCTGCAGCCATACCGGAATTACCAGGCATTTTCTGGATACGCTGCCAACCATTCAATGCCAGAACTTTAACGTATAGCTTACCATCAAAAAGGTTGGCGCCCAGTGTTGCGCCGGTTTCAAAATAAGGAGAGTTATCGGCGATGATGCTGCGGGTGAGTGTCCAACAGATGTGGCTGTGTGCGTTCTCGAATCCTATATGGGATGAAAGCACGCCGGCATCGAGCCAGATATCTTTCTTTTTCGACAACTTTACACCAACATTGGCTTCGTAAATGTTTTTGAGTACGCCGGGTTCTGCAGCATAATTTGCATTCATATAGGTTCCGGTGCCGAGTGCAAGGTTTGCGCGCACATTCTCTGTTGTGTAGTTGGCGCGGAGGTAAGCGAGATTAATGTTCACCTCGTTGTGACGGTTGTATGAGTATACGAACATTGGTCTCAGGTTGTTTTTGGGCCGGCCAAGATCGTAGCCGTAGTACACTTCTGCAAAGCCGGAAAAGCTGAGCGGGTTTTTACGGGCAGAGTCGGGTTGGGCGGTTGCCTGTATTGTCATTAGTAATAGGGTTAGAATAATTTTCATCTTGCTCATTTTCTCAATTTTTTTTGGGGGAGCAATTGTTTTTTGTGTAACCGATTGAATTTCATTGTTTCTCTCATTTTTTCATTGCTCACTTCTTACTCATTCGCTGCTCAATTCTTACCGATTCGTTACTCACTTCCCATTTCTCTCTCCGCTAAAAAAGGTATACTGTTGCCAAATAATCACGGGTTGCGATTTATTAACCGCAAAGGTTTATTGTGTTTCTACGCGAAGTGGGTTGTACCCCTTTCTTTGCTGTAATAGCTCCGGGGCGCAAGCATGTAAAGTTCAGCAGTAATTTTTTGCTAAAAAAATGAATTTTCCATGATGGTACCGTTACTGTACCACCATGGTACTGTTACTGTACCATCATGGAAAAAAGTTTCGGCTACAGGCAAGGGTTTGAGTTGATTTTTGCAATTTTTTTGAGGTGCTTCTTTTTGACCGGTTTTTTGGAGCCTCATGTACACACCTTAAGCCGTACAAGAAGCGAAATGGTGTGACCATGTGTGACCTTACCAAGATCACTGTATCAATTGAGGGCCGTCATGTTGGCCTATGTAAGATGCAGCTATTTTTGCGGCAATAATAATAAGTGTTATGAGAATAAAATATGTTAAAGTAGCCGTGCTAATGATAATGGTGCTTACATGTATGTTGCCTGAACGTTCGATGGCTATATCTAAAAAATTGAAAAAAGCTAATGCGCGGATCGCAACATTGGAAGCAGCGAACAAAAAACTAAAGGAACAATTGGCGGACGCCAGGGATACCGTAGTGATCTTTAGCGGCACCATAATGAGGCTTGAAGAACGTAATAACCAGGTGGCCATACAATTGAAAGACCAGAAAGCCATGAACGACAAGGTGCTGAACCACCTAAAGGATCTTTCTGTGATATCCGGGTCGCAGGCAGAAAGCATCAACAAGTTCCTGGAAACGATGGGCGCAAAAGATGCTTATATAAAAGACCTGCAGGCTGCGATGGCGCGTAAGGATTCCATAACACTTGCGCTTGCCATGAACCTGAAGAGCGCATTAGGCAATGTGGATGATAAGGATATCAACATCAAAATAGATAAAGGTGTTGTGTATATAGATATATCGGATAAAATGCTCTTTAAAACAGGCAGGTACGAAGTGACAGAAGGGGCTAAAGTGGTGCTGGGGAAAGTTGCCAAGGTGCTGATCGCGCATCCGGAAATTGAATTTATGGTTGAAGGGCATACCGATAATGTTCCGTATAAAGAAGGTGTGTTACTTGATAACTGGGACCTGAGTGTGAAACGTGCGACATCTGTGGTTCGAATACTGCAGGGTGAGTACAGTATACCGCCCAAGCGCATGACAGCAGCTGGCAGAGGGGAGTACATTCCACTGGCGACCAACGAGGACAGCGAAGGACGGGCGGCGAACAGACGTACCAGAATCGTGATCTTGCCGCAGCTAGACCAGTTCTTTAAATTGCTAGAGCAACCGAAAGCACAATAGTAACCTATAGAACAGATGTTATGGCTACAACCAAAATAGATCTGAAAAAAATAGTTAGCAGCTATAAAGCAGGGAAAAAGCCGGCATTTATGAATGTGCCGACAATGAAGTACCTACAGATAGATGGTAAAGGCAACCCTAATACATCGAGGGATTTTGAGCAGGCGATAGAGGCGTTGTATTCGGTGGCGTATACGCTGAAGTTCATGGTGAAAAAGGGACCTACTGCTGTTGACTACGGTGTGGGGCCGCTTGAAGGGTTATGGTGGGCAAAAGATATGAACGATTTTTTGCAAGGCAACAAGGATAACTGGTATTGGACGTTAATGATCATGCAGCCGGAACTGGTGACCGAAGCAATGTATGAGGAAGCAAAGGAGAGCGCGGCAAAAAGAAAAGAGTTGCCGGCGCTAAGTAAAATGCGTTTCCAAAAATTTGCGGAAGGTAAGTGTGCGCAGGTGCTATATACGGGACCATACAGCGGTGAACATGACACTATACTTGGGCTTCATGGTTTTATTGAAGACAACGGATATAAGCTTCATGGCTATCACCATGAAATATACCTGAATGATGCCCGGAGGACAGCTCCCGAGAAACTAAAAACCGTCATCAGGCAGCCGGCGTTCAAGAGCGGCGACTAGCCATGCGTTCTTGTTTGGCGATTGTTTATTGAAGCAGGTATTTTGCGAAATCACTGATCATTCCTGTAGTGTTATTGGGGTCGCAGAAAAGGAAATAGCCGGGTGGGTTGCATTCGATAAAGTAGATACCCTTTGTTGTTTCAATGAAATCAAATGCGCCAAGTGTTATGCCCAGGTCGCGTACAAATGCCTGGCAAGGGGCTACAAGAGGAAATGTGTCATCGAGCTCAAAGCTGATATCGTCCATATATCCCCGCCAATCGAACCCGTGTTGGCCAGTAATACGGAACGGATAGCTTTTATTGTTGAAGGTGACAACCCGGTATTCCACTATTTTTTTCAGCTTTTCCTGGAAATGAGGTATGCCAATTTCCAACTTTCCCGATGTTATGCCCTTCAATATTTTTGGGGTGATCACTACCGGCTTAGCTATATATAGTTCATCGTCGGCGGGGTTGGGGTGCAGGTTGCTTGAATGAATAGGTTTGAAAATAGAATTGCCGGCCCATGATGCCCCGACAAAAGTTTCTTTACGGTTTGTTATGAGCTGCCGAGGAATTTTGAAGCCATGGCGCATAGCTGCAAGCTGTTGGCGTATCTTGTCGCCTGCGTGGTTGGTTACACTAGGGTGGTTGATAATGGTGCATCCAATATCTTCTGCGATGGCGATGAGGGCATCTATGAGCGATGAATACTCTCTGCCGGTGAAAACAGCCAGCTCATCATTGTTCACAAACCCTTCTTCGTAGATGAGTTTTGTTCCTGCTACCCAAATTGATGCCAGTTCCTCAGCGTGTATTGTTTGCTGCGTTTCTTCGTCATGAATGGTGAACTTACGTTGGGCGGGCAAAACGACGAAGTGGTAGCGGCTGTGAATATGCTCATTGAACAGGATGAAATAATCCGATTCATCAAGAAATTCAGCAACCGCATCCACCTCATCATTTTCAAATGCTGTAATGATCAGCGTTTTTCTTTCGGCCATTGTGGCAATCGATGCTTTGGCGGTGATAAGAATGCCGGACTATTTTTTCTTTTTTGCTGACTTCTTCGCCGTAGCTTTAAATGACTCTTCGTCTTTTTTCTTCTTATCAGTAAGCAGTTGCTTCTTTTGGGCTTGTTCCAGCCTGGTGGCGTTGCTATTGCGAATTTCTTTCTGTTTTTGTTCGCCTTTCGCAGCCGGTTTTGCAGTTGCGCGTTGTTTTGTTTGTTCCTCGCGCTTTACCGTGGCTGACGCTGCGCCCTTCTTGATGTCGTTCTCGCTACGTTTTGTAGCTGCAGCGGCCGGCTTACTTTTTATTCCCTGTTCTTTTTTTACAACTGTTTTTGAGCCGGTGGCACTTTTCTTTGCGGCCTGCTCATCTGCAGATCGCTTGGTTGCCAAGGAGCTTTTCTGCTTTGCTTTAGTTGCTTTTTCACTTTTTGAAGGTGTCTTGGCCAGACCGGTCGCTTTTTTTGTTTCTTCGCTGAGGTCTTTTTTTGTCTGGTCTTTTTTTACCTGCTCTTTTTTAGAAGTTACAGAATCGCTTTTTTTCACTCTTTCTTCGGACAGGTTTTTTGCAGTTTTTTTAGTCTCCTGCTCTTTCTTTAAGCTTTGCTTCTTTTTTTCCTCGAGTTTGGCGCGGGTGTCTGCTGCAGCGTCGGCTTTCTGAAAAGACAAGCCTGCTAATTTTTTACTTTTTTTGATTGCCATAAGTTGTAGATTTTTTTTGGAGCGGACAAGTTAGCAAATATTTCTAAGCAATACTACTTTCTTAGTATTTAAAGAACGTTTTTAAAAGGTGCCGTTTCCATTTGCGAATCACTTATCAATACTATTTAGCAAGCACTACTTTTTGTGTGTAGGTGAGGTCGTTATTTTTTAAATGGAGCATATACATTCCTGCCGGTACCGCACTAACGTCGAGTGAATACAGGATAGTGGGTTGAATGTTGGTTTGTGTAAATACTGTTCTGCCCGTACCGTCAACCAGTGATAAAGTGAAGTTGTTGCTGGCTATGGGCTGGATAAAGAGATTGAGGTAGTTGTTGGCAGGATTAGGGAAGACCTCTAAGGCAAGATCGGCTGCAACTACATTTCCAACAGCTGTGGGGCCTGTATAAATGGTGGTGCCACGGCGGCGTGTTGTGCCCGCTGCCGGGGCCTGTATTGCCGGCCTGCACGATGCCATAATAGGTGAGGCCGATGGTGTAAGGGAATACTGGTAGCAGATCGGCACCAATGGTCACAAAATAGCAATAGGTACCTGCCGGATATTCGGGTGTTTTGCACCAGCGACCATTGTGTATATCGAGGTCGCCGGAGCCGGAGATGAATTCATAATCCTCCTGGTAAGCACCGATGGCATAGGTGGTGCTTACATCAGGCCCCCATTGAGCAGTTGGAAGTACAGTGCCATCCGGTTTTGAATGGCGCTGAGTAATAGCACGGGGCTGAAAGCTGCTCTTCATGCGCCTGATGGCCCCGGTGCCATCGGCATTAGCGTATGCATATGCGCCGTAAACGGGGTAGCCATCGAACGCATAACCAATGATGGGGGAGTGGTGAGTGCTATCGGTGATATTGTAAAGGCATTTTGGGCTTACGTGATGGTGGTATTCGCCGCCGGGAGCGGGGTGACCAAGACAGTTATCGAAGCCGGAGCCTTCGAAATAATATGCATTCTGGTTCCAGATGCCGAGATTATTGTAGCTGCGGGCATCCTGCGAATTGAATATGGAAACGCCATTTGACCAAACACCCACATGACCGAGGCCCACATTTGTGAGTGTGCCGGTATTAGGAGCGGGGTTGCGTGTTATCTTGTAGACAAAATTCATGTTTGCAGGAATGTTGGGATTGCCGGGCCAGGGGCCTATATCGTAGCCGGGGATACATGTTGCGCTGATATACACATCGCTCGTGTTGTACTGGACCAGCTGAATATTGCTGAGGATGCCCCCATACTTTGTAGCCCCGGTGGTATTCCGGATCCATGAGGTTATTTCGGGACCCTGAGCGTGAGTGCTAAGCGATATGATGGCGCAGGCGAGTAAGAGTGTGTATTTCCGGATCATAAAAAGTGCTTTTATTGTTTAGACGACACGGTTTGGGAAATCCTTCGGGAGGTCTTTCTATAGCCGGCCGGGTATTAGTGGTGGTGATGGTGATGGTGGTTTTCTTGGTTGCCTTTTTCAGTGGATATAGCCTCCGTTTTATAATATTTGTAGATATAAAGGTGTTCGTTACCAGCCTTGTCGTGCTTGACCACGGTATCTATGCGGATAATGATATCCTTATGTTCCGCAATATTTGTTGATGAAGTGGAAAGTTTGTCTGTTTTTATCCATTTAGTACTGTCCAGCCGTTCGTATTCGGAGACCCTTTTATAGAAAGACGGAGCAGGTCCATGACTTACGGGAATTAAATAGCTTTTATAATAGTAGATGATGCCAATATTTTGGGGGCTGCTAAGTGTATCTATAACTATACGGGCGTGGTTGACGTTGAAAAGCTCATAGCTGTATGTAGTATCATTAACGGGGACAGGTTTGTGATCGAAAAAGCCGGGAAGTAAAATTGTTTTGTAGTCCGGGCGAGAAGTGGATTGTGCGCATGTGGGTAACGGCACACCAAGGAGCGATGTAAGTGCCAGCGAAGCAATAAGCCTTATGATAATATTGCCGTAGTAATTAACCATAACGCTGAGCTGTAAGGGCAATTATTTTTCTACCGCGGTGATGAGGTTAGGGTTGTTGGCCTTTATTTTAGGGTCGAAGATGGCAACGAGCTTACCTTGTTCGTTGAATAGGTATTTCTGGAAGTCCCATTTTACTTCATTGTCTTTAAGACCATTATATTTTTGTTGTGTGAGCCATTGGAACAGCGGAGAGAGGTTCTCGCGTACGATCATCCTGGTGGTGAGCGGGAAAGTGACGCGGTAATCTTTTTTGCGGCGGTCTTCGAGGTTCTTGTTGGAGCCGGGCTCTATTTCAAAGTCTTCTGCAATAGCTCCAATTATTACCAGTTTATCTTTGTGCTGCAGGTAAAGTTCTTCCAGTTCGCTGTACTGCCAATGGTGGTCGAGGTTGGCAGGAGTGTTAACGATGAGTATTTTTTTGCCCTTGTATGCTGACATGTCGATAGTGCCACCGTTGAGCGCAGGCAATTTAAAATCGTATATAGAAGCGGGGATAGCATCCTGAGCGTGGGCTGTGGTGAGCAAGAAACTGAAAAAGGCGGCCAGTAAAATTCTCATAAGTTGATATTTCTGATGTTAAAAGTAGGTATTTATTTTTATTGCTTCCTGTAAATTCTTGCACTGTCGGCATTCTTCGGCCTTTTGAAGGTGAGGTATGTAAGCACCTGGTTCAGTTGATCCGGGTCCATATGCATAGCTACTGCATGGTTGCCGGGATCCCTGCGCAGGAACTTTACCGAATAGTTATCTATCTGGATATTGGTGAAGTTGGGGACGCCGTCTTTCCCTTTTGTAAAAATGCCATGACATTCAGTGCAATGCTTTTTGTATAGTATTTTGCCTTTGTCGCATATTTCGACCAGTTGGGCACGACGGGTTTCGGGGAAAGTGTCGGGTATGTTGTACGGAGGCTTGCGTGTTACGCAGTTTGCGAAAATGAAGATTATCAATATTGTCAGTAAAAATAAATGCCGCATGATGTTCGGGTTAATATTCGCCACCTACTTTCCGGTTGTTCAGTTCTTTAATTGAAGATACAGGTAATTTTTCAGGTGTACTTTCAAAAAGGATATTCTCGCTCAATGAATGGATGAACGAAATAAGTTCTTTTTTTTCCGTAGAGGTCAATTTTAAAGAGTCGGATGCAAGCGTCTGATTGTTAATGTTGAATTTTCTACCGGCAGCGCCACCTGCATCGTAAAAGTCGATGACCTCTTCAATGGTGTTGAATACGCCGTTGTGCATATAAGGTTTAGTAAATTCAGCATTTCTAACCGTGCCGGTTCGGAAGGCTTTCATGGTTTCAAAAGCCGGGTTGATGTCGTAGCGGCCCCTGTCTTCGCTTATTTTGGAGAATGCTTTATCTGCCGGAGTGCCTAAGACCTCAAATTCTGAGCCTATATATGGCGGATGCACACCGTTGAATTGTGGTACGAAATGGCAGGTTCCGCACTGAGCCTTGCTCATAAACAGGTTGAAGCCATGTTTGGCTTCTGAGCCTAGTGGCTTATTATTATTCATAGCTTCGTCGAAAGGGGCGTAATAAGTGCTGAAATCGCGGTAGTAGAATGTAATGGCTGAGACAATGTGGCTGAGGGTGATGTCGTGCTCTTCGGGTGTTAGCTTGAGGAATTTTTTGAAAGCGGTTTTGTATTCTTTACAGCTCAGTACTTTTTCTACTACATCTTTTTCTGTACTACCCATTTCTTTAGGGTTGGTGATGACATCCTTCCCCTGACCCTGAAGCGAAATGTGCTTGCCATCGAGCATGATCAGGTGGTTGAATATGGAGTTGATGAGTGAAGGGGTATTGCGGGGGAGTTTAGATGTTCGGTCGAATGCGGGGCTTGTTGCAGCAAAGGTGTCCGTGAAATATTCTTTGGGTTTATGACAGGACGCGCAGCTACGCATGTTGTTACCCGAAAGGATAGGGTCGTAAAATAATAGCTTGCCGATAGCGCGTATCTCGGCAAGCATTGCCGGGTCTTGGACTAACGAGTAGATGCCCTTTGTGTTTTGCGGGGCATACAGCGATTTATCAAAAATGGAAGTTGTAGCGTTGTTAAGTGTATAGTCGTTAAAGCTGATTGTCAGTACGCCGTACTGTTGTATCATTTGCTGGTTGAGTGCAAACAATGGGTTGATATAGTCTTTGATGAGGGTGAAATGGTCGAAAAGAGTGAAATCGGATGGCTGGCTGTTAGCAAAAGCTATGGCATTGTCGTATAGGCTGAGGTATTCGGGGGTAACAGGCTTATTCTGAAAACTTTGGTTGTATACAGTGTAGATCGATCGCACACTGCTCAGCATAGAGCGAAGTTCGGGAACGACATTGTTGGTCTCGGGACAATCAAATGCAGTAGTATAAATAGCCGCAAGGTTCAGGAGGTAGAGCCTATTGCACAGGAACATATGGTGGTAGGTGCTGAGTTGGCCGGTAATGGAATCGGCACGATACGGTGCAAGAGCATCTAAGGATATTTGTATCAGTTGAGCAAGGGAATCTTTAGTAAAGGAAGGCTCGTCCATGTATAATTCGGCCAAGGTGAGGCCTGCGCCTTCGCGCTTATATGGTTTTTCGAATTTTTCGAATACTTCGTTCTCCCATTCTACCGGCAGCGGCCCATTTATCTTTTTATAGGCAACGGGTTCGAAGTAGCGAAGCCAAATATCTATGGTTTTCACCTTTTGACGTGCCTGCCAAATTGCTGTTTTTATTGCGTCTTTATTGGCATCGGATGAAAGAGGTGAATTCCTGATCTTGTCCAGCAATTGCCGTTGTTCTTTTTCGAAAGCATCTATTGATGTTGCATAATACAGCTCGTATGGCGTACTGGCCGGAATAAGCCCCAACGAGCAAACCACTCCCACTATCAATATGATTATCCGCGCCTTTCTCATGTATCCGAAAGCTACAAAAATACCCATTTTGTAAGCTACAACGTGGCAGATAACATAAAAATAAGGTGTAGAAATCAGTTGAGCGGCAGAATATTAACTGAGCATTCAAAATTGAGTTGTTTATTGTCCGGGTGCAAAAGTAATTTCGTTATATGTTGGGCAAATTAGGTACCTTACATCGCAATTGTAAACTTATTTTTGAGATATGGCCTTTTACACGAACTGTAGAAAGATCGTTATTTTGTTACTTGTACTGTGCGGTATCGCTCCCAGCCAATTTAGTATTGCACAGGGTACATGGAATGCCCTGACGAACTCGGCACCGCACTATAATGCGGGTGTAATGTTATTGTTGCCGGACGGGACGGTGATGTGTAAAACGTCATCGAGCGGGACTTACGGTAAAGTATGGGATAAGCTGACGCCTGATGCAACAGGTAGCTATGCCAACGGTACGTGGACATCTTTGGCGGCTATGGCTGATGACAGGCTGTATTTTTCATCGCAGGTGTTGCGGGATGGTCGTGTATATGTTGCGGGTGGGGAATATGGCTCCGGAGGATATAAAGGTGAAGTGTATAACCCGTTGACCAATACATGGACGCCGTGCCCGGCGCTTTCGGGTGGGGAATTTATTTCTGACGCAAATTCGGACCTGCTGCCGGATGGTCGTGTGCTGCAAGCCATAGTAGGTAGCGGTTCAAGGCGTACCTATTTGTATAACCCGGTTAATAATACCTACACAACCGGCCCCACTGCCTTGGGCAGCCATAATGAGTCGGCATGGGCGAAATTGCCGGATAACAGTATTTTGTATGTGGACATTTTTTCGACCAATTCAGAACGTTATATCCCAGCGACCAACACATGGATATCAGATGCAACCGTGCCAGTAGGTTTATATGACCCATATGGCAAGGAGATGGGTGGTTGTACCCTGCTGCCGGACGGGCGAGTTTTTTTTATAGGTGGTTATGGACAACATGCACTTTATACCCCATCGGGCTCTACTGCGCCGGGTAGCTGGAGCGCTGCTGTGGCAACTCCTTCAGAGGGGGCACCTGACGCTGCATCGTCTATTTGCGTGGACGGAAAGGTATTATTGGTGTTATCTCCTTTGCCAACGTCTGCCGATCACTTTCCCACGCCAACAAAGTTCTATGAGTATGATTACGTGACCAATACGATGACGCCAGTGCTCACCCCTACGGGAGGTACATCGGCCCCCCACAGGGCGTATATAACCAATATGCTTGCATTGCCAGACGGGACAGTTTTGTATTGCAACCAGGGAGACGACCAATATTACCAGTACACGCCTGCCGGCGCACCACTGGCAGTTGCAAAACCGACCATCAGCACCATAACCAGGATAAATTGTGATACATTCAGGGCTACCGGTACTTTGTTCAATGGCATTACACAGGGTGCTTCTTACGGCGACGACTGGCAGATGAATACTAATTACCCACTGGTAAGGCTGAAGAGCGGCAGCAATATTTATTACACACGCACACGTAACTGGAATAGTACCGGCGTGATGCGCGGTTCCACCCCTGATACCACCGAATTTATTCTGCCAGCAGGGTTGCCTGTTGGAACTTATACATTGGAAGTTGTGGCCAACGGAGTTGCATCTGACCCAACAACCATTAATACAGGACTGAGCGTTTCGCCGACCTCTACTTCAGTTTGCCAGGGGTTGACCACCAACCTAACAGGCTCATGGAGTGATGGTAGCTGGATGAGCTCGGATGTTGCGATTGCTACAGTTGACGGGACCGGCGAAGTGACAGGAGTTGCGGGCGGCACTGCAGTGATCACTTATTCATTTGGTACTTGTTATGTAACTGCGAACGTTACGGTGAATCCAATGGCACCCATTACACCGACGGTAAATGTGAGTGTTTGTGAAGCTTCAACAACTTTGCTGAGCAATGCGATGGGCGGTGGCTCGTGGAGCAGCAGCGATGCAACTATTGCTTCAGTGAGCGGAACAGGTATCGTGAGTGGCGTTCTGGCGGGTGTGGCTACGATTACGTATACCGCAACAACGGGTTGCTATGCAATAAAAGATGTTACTGTGAATTTGTTGCCGGGCGCAACTATTACATCAGCCGGATCAACAATTATATGCTCAGGCGGCAGTGTGATGCTTAATGCAAATACCGGGACAGGATATACTTATCAATGGCGTTTGGGAGCTTCGCCGATCAGCGGTGCAACCAACTCCACTTTTCTTGCCAGTACCGGTGGAAGTTATTCTGTGGTAGTTACGAACCCGAATGGTTGTACGTCTGCCTCTGCCGCAACTGTAGTGACCATATCCTCAGCTCCTCCTGCTGTTATTACACCATCAAGTTCCACAACTTTCTGCACGGGCGGAAGTGTTGTGCTTAACGCAAGCCTGGGTGCAGGGTTTACCTACCAATGGAAACTTGGTGGCAGCAGTATAACAGGAGCTACTGCCTCCACATATACTGCTACGGCAGCAGGTGGCTACAGTGTTGTAGTCAGCAATGGTGCAGGTTGCAGTGCAACATCAGGCACTACCCCGGTAACTATTACGCCGGGCCCGGGTGCTACTATTACGCCGGGCGGTCCAACTACTTTCTGCTCACCGGGTAGCGTGGTACTCAATGCCAATACAGGTGCAGGTATCACTTATCAAT
>JBGAJU010000015.1:0-63998 GCA_044224775.1 Flavipsychrobacter sp. | reverse complement strand
AAACGATAGCAGGTACAGGATTAACCGATACTGTTACACTTCCGGACATATTGCTAGTACATCCGCCGCCTGTTCCCTTGGCAGTATATGTACCCGCAATCGTTTGCGGAGTAAAACTTATAGTACTACCGGTACCGGCAATAGTCGTACCTACAGCAGTTGTCCCTCTATATAGCTGATAGTTCACACCAATGGCTGAACCTGAGAGACCGATAGCAACTCCCGCTGAACCGGGACAATACCCACCGCCACCTGTTATTGCATATACCACAGGCGCAGGGCTGGCAACAACAATAGCACTCCCCAACATATTATTGGCACACCCTGTTGTTACAACTATTGCAACAACAGTATAGGTGCCTCCCACCGTTTGTAAACCAAAATTTAGCGCTGTACCTGTTCCTGCAAGCGAACTGCCTACAGACGTAGTACCTCTCCACAATTGATACTGAACACCGGTAGCAGACGATGAAAGTCCTACATTAACTCCAATACCACCAGCACAAAAACTACCACCTCCGGTAACTGTGAATACAGCAGGCAATGCATTTACAGACACAGTTACCGTATTCATCATATTCCTGCTGCAACCTGTTATCGCATTGGTTCCTGTAACAGAATAACTACCCGCAATACCTTGCAAGCCAAAACTAAGCGCAGTACCCGTACCAGCCAGAGCAGTACCTACAGCTACAGCACCACGATATAATTGGTAATTTACCCCTATAGCCGAATTACCTGTACCAATAACCACACCTGCACCACCCGCACAGTATCCACCGCCGCCTGTAACTGCATAGGCTGTTGGAAGTGGATTAATAGTTACGTTTATCGTTGTGGTCGCTGTGGTTACACCATTTGACACCCGTATTGTGAAGGCATCAGTGCCGGAGCCCGCTGTTGGTGTATAAGATAAACCTGATGGTAGAATTCCTGAGCCTGCAGATGCAGTGGCAGGAAAACCGGAAAGCGTACCGCTTGCAGGAGTTGATAAAACTGACCACGTAAAGGTACCAACCGAAGGTCCGCTTGCCCGCAAAAGATTATTGATGGACACGGCTAAACCATTCCCGCAAACACTTAGTGATTGCGGGCTGCCGTTGTCGAAAGACACTGCAGGGCTGGATATTTTACGAACACGGTAATTCCCAAGATCAATAAAATGCAATACCGGCAGCGTCAAAAAACAAACCACCGCCCATGCTTATCTGGGCCGCTGTAGCCGGCCCACCATCGCCGGAGAACCCTGCAGTTCCTATACCGGCTATTGTAGTTATGACCCCGGCACTGTTGATCATCCGGACCCTGTGCGCTGATTGGTCTGTAAAATATATACTGCCACTAGCGTCTGTAGTAATACCTCCGGGTTGCATTATTTGTGCGGCAGTAGCGGGGCCGCCATCACCTGAGTAGCCACTCACACCGGTACCGACAACAGTTGTTACAATACCCGATGTGTTTACTTTACGGATGCGTATGTTGCCGTTATCCTGTATATACAAATTGCCCGAAGCGTCCATCCTTAAGCTCACAGGATTCATAAACTGCGCATTGGTAGCCGGGCCACCGTCTCCGCTAAAACCTCTGAACGGATAATTTCCGGCATACGTAGAAATAATACCAACCGCATTCACTTTGCGCACAACATAATTACCCGCATCTGAAATGTATACATTGCCACTTGCATCAGTTGTTACATCAACAGGATATCTTAACTGTGCTGCCGTTGCCGGCCCACCGTTTCCTCCAAATGCGCCTACACCATTACCCGCAAATGTTGATATGATGCCTGAAGCATTTATTTTACGGACCATATGCTGGTATTCATCAACAATGTACATATTACCTGCTGCATCCACCGTAATACCTGTAGGGTGAGACATCTGCGCGGCACTAGCCGGGCCGCCATCACCGCTATAGCCTGCCACTCCCGTTCCGGCAAAAGTTGTTATGATACCCGATGTACTGACCTTACGGACAACAGCATTAAAAGGGTCTGCCAAATAGATATTACCCGAATTATCTATTGCCATATAAACGGGTCGAATCCTTGCAGCCGTAGCGGGCCCGCCATCTCCCATATATCCGCTTATGCCATTACCGGCAATTGTTGAAATGATCTGCGCATGAGCGTCAGAAGACACGAAAGCAAATACCAGGAATACCAGGCGCAAAAAAGTCTTTTTCATTTTGGGGTATATTTATGGTTCCTGATAAATATACAAATAAATATATCAAAAGCAATATTTATACTATTAATATGGAGTGTGCAAAGCCGGAAATGTTAGTAGGGTAATAATATTTAATTACAACCTACCTTATCAGCGCCTGCCTGTCGGCATCAAGCCTCACAAGGATGAAAATAAGAATACTGAATGACATCAGCGACGACCCCCCATAACTCAGGAAAGGCAGCGTAATACCTATCACCGGCATCAGCCCTATGGTCATCGAGATATTCACAGCAAAGTGGAAGAACAATATTGAGGCAACGCAATAGGAATAAACACGGGTAAAAATAGACCGCTGCCGCTCTGCTATATACACTATACGTAGCATTAACGACAGGTATAAAAGCACCAGTATACCACTACCCACAAACCCGAACTGTTCGCCTATGGCACAGAAAATGAAGTCGGTATTTTGCTCGGGCACGAACTGGTTTTTGGTAGATGTGCCATTCAAAAAACCCTTCCCCCAAAACCCACCCGAACCAATGGCTATCTTCGATTGCAGCACATTATACTCCGAAGCGTTTATTTTTTCTTTATCTGTTCCACCTTTTATTTTTGTTTATTCAAACGGCACCTCCCTGCCCAGGGTATAATAGATACGGTCTATCTGGTGCTTTTGCAGCACATTTTTGAATACGAACGGAACCGCCACTTGCGAGAATAGTAAGGAAAACGCGAACGCACTGATGATAATGATGCGCGGCGCCATGTGTCGTCGCAAGGTCCATCGCATCAGCCATGCAATGAGTATTGTAAGTACTGTGAGTATGATGAACAGCGTTCGCCGCTCTATCAGCAACGTACCTAACATCAGCGCCACCATAGCAAAAGCAATAACAAGTACTGCATTAGGTAACCCCTCGCGGTACATAACTATGAAGAATGAAAAATAGACCAGCGCAAGGCCCGTTTCCTTTTGCAGCAGTATCAGGGCAGCAGGCACCAATGCAATGCCAGCAGCTATCAGCTTATCCCGCAAAGTTTTGAAATTAGTTTCCGGTGCCGATAGGAATTTGGCAATAGCCATGGCCGTGAATATCTTTGCCACCTCCCCGGGCTGAAAACGGAAACTCCCCACCCCAAGCCACGATCGCGACCCCTTCACATCCACCCCCACAAAAATGGTAAGTAACAATACCGCCAGCGCCACAGTATATATAAGAAATGCAAAAGAAGAGAAGAACTTACTATCCGTCAGTAATATCACAAAACCGAACACCAGGCTATAGCCAAACCATATCAACTGCTTCATGTAGCTTTTATTCATCATGATCAGTGACACATCTGTGCTTTTATGCTCAACAGAGAATACAGCCGTAATGCCAATGGCAACAAGCAGCACATAGAGCAGCAGCACCACCCCGTCTATCCTGTAAAACAATGCCTTTCTTAGCGATGTCATTTATTGTTCCTTCCCTCTTAGTTTTAACAATTTTGCTTCCATCCAGTGCCTGTACTTTGCCGAATCCTCCGCACGCTGCATACTGTCGGCAAAATACTTCTGTTCCATTTTCATTTTATACACAATAGCGTCATGCGCACGCATCGCCGAATCTATTGTGTACACATATTTATTGATCAGGTTAGCGTTGAACATTTTCTCTTCAACCGCCTTTCTTTGCGTCGACACACTATCCCTGAGATATTTTTCTATAAGCAAACTAGCTATAGGGGCCGCCCAAACCGATCCAAAACCGGCATTCTCAATGGCCACTGCTATGGCTATTTTCGGGTTCTCCCTTGGCGCAAACGCCACAAACATCGAGTGGTTCTGCATCTTTATCACCTCGCCATTCACTATTGCCTTATTCTCAGCGGTGCCCGTTTTCGCACATATGTTTATCCCTTCTATTTTAGAAGCTGCAGCCGTACCATGCTCCACCACATCCTGCATAGCTTCTTGAACTATATTAAAAGTACTATCCGGTATGTTTAGCACCACATGCTTCTCATGATACTGTTTTAACAAACTGTCATTAGGGTTCCTTCCTATCGACTTCACAAAGTGCGGTGTGTAATACCAACCCTTGTTGGCAATAATGCACATCCCGTTCGCCATCTGTAAGGGCGTCAGCAACAATTCACCCTGCCCCATACCAACAAATACCATGGTACATGAATTCCAATTGAACGCATACATCTGGTTATATTTATTAGAGTCGGGCACATAACCACCTTTTTCGTACGGAATATCTACACCGGTAAGGCGGCCATATGCAAAACTCTTGTAGTAGTTATGCCATACCTGCAATCCTTCTTTTACGCTTTTAAATTCCTTGTAGTCGATGGTCATCCTGAAAACGTGGCAGAAATACGAATTACAGGAATGCGACAAAGCCAGCCTGAAATTTGCCGCATGGCCTGCATCTTTATGCTCGCATCCTATGGCACGCCTGCACGCCCCGTAGCTGCCACGGCAGCCATAACCGAACGAAGGCGTAATAGCCCCCACATTCAACGCCACCAACCCGGTAAACGGCTTAATAGTAGAACCCGGCGGATACATAGCCTGCGTGGCCCGGTTGAACAACGGCCTTGTTGGCATAGTGTACAGCTTTGAGAAGTTTTTGGCCCGGTCATGCCCGCGTAGCAGGTTCGGGTCATAAGTTGGGCTGCTCACCATCGTCAGTATCCCTCCTGTTTGCGGGTCTATAGCAACTACACTGCCTATTTTGTTCGCCATTAGCTTTTCAGCATACTCCTGCAGGTCTGCATCCAGGTATAATTCCAGCTGCCTGCCCGATATCTCCTGGCTGTCAAGCGTACCACCTTTATACGGACCACTCGGCCGGTTGAACTTATCGCGCTCCAGGTAGTGTATACCCCTCTGCCCTCTCAATACCTCCTCATACTGCCACTCTAGCCCGCTTAACCCCGCATAATCGCCCTGCCTGTATGACGTGTACCGCGGCCTCTTCAGCATTTGCGGAGAAACCTCACCTATATAGCCCAAAACGATACCTGCATTTGGTCGCTCATATGCCCTGATATTACGCTCTATTAACTCAAAACCGGGATATAAATAAGATATCTCCTGGAAACGCGCCGTCTGCACATCCGACATCTGTTCCATGAACGGGCTTTGCCTTACATCTATATTACGCTCATGCACCCGCCGCATAATACTGATGTATTTTTTCTTATCAATACCCAGGGCATCGCACAATTGGCCGGTGTCCATGTTCTTGGGCACATTCCTGGGCGTCACCATCAGGTCATATATCAGGGTATTCGACAACATGGTCTTCCCCTTTCGGTCAAGCACCGCCCCACGGGGTGGATAGACAATTTTTTTATAGATAGCTATGTCATTGGCCATTATTTTGTACTGGGCCTCGAAATTCTGCAGAAAAAAAAGACGTGCTAATATTATAGCCGCAGTGCCTATAAATATGATGCTGATTACGTACTGGCGCGGGTTTGCCGCAGTTGACATACCTGTAAAAAGAGAATTAGTCCTCTGGCGGCAAACCTACCACAAAAACATCATTACAAGCCGTTGCGGATGGCTAAATAAAGGTGAATATTTACCCACGCGCCGTGAAGAACTAAGTTAAAATTTGATTTGGCTTTTTTTAAAAGGATACTTACCTTTGCGCTCCCTTACACTAAGTGTAGTTAGTTCCATGGTGTAACGGTAGCACAACAGATTTTGGTTCTGTTTGTTCTGGTTCGAATCCAGATGGAACTACGGTTAAGGAGCCGCTTCGCGCGGCTCCTTTGTATTTCCCCCTACCCACATCCTTTTGGCATTTACGCATAATAAATACGCCACTTTGTATTCCTGTGGCAAACCTTGATGTCAGTATTAAATCACGCCCCATTGCATACCAGTATATAATATATAACAGCAACTAATATTAATCAAACGTTTGTTTAATTTTAAACGATTGTTTAATTTTGTGCTTTATCAGGTAAAAGGTCCGCTTATGGAGTACAACGAAAAACAGCTTGCCATCATCAACACTGCCGAAAGATTATTCTCCGTCACAGGCTTCGAGGGAACATCTGTAAGAGATATAGCCGCAGAAGCCGGCATCAATGTGGCAATGATATCATATTATTTCGGCTCTAAGGAGAAATTGATGGAAGCAGTATTTGAACAGAAAACCAACAAGATACGCCTGAAAGTAGAGAACCTCATGCAAGACTCTGCTTTGTCTCACCTCGAGAAAGTATATGTGCTTATAGATGATTATGTAGAAAAATTCTTTTCGCAACAGGAGTTCCATAAAATAATGATGCGCGAGCAGCTTAGCGAAAAAAATACGCATGTCACCGACCTGATCCATGAGCTAAAAAAACGCAATCACGAATCAATAAAAGCGCTCATACAAGACGGACAAAAGAAAGGCGCATTCAAAAAAAATATCGACCTGGTTTTTATGATGGCAACCTTAACCGGTATTGCTAGCCAGATCGTTACTACACAGCGCTTCTACCGCGATGTAAATAACATGGGTGATATTCCCACAGAAGAATTCAGCAAACAATTGAAAAAGAAATTGAGTACTTATTTAAAAAATATATTTAAAGCGATCCTTTCCAATGAAGAGTAAACTAATAATAGTATTGTCTGCTGTGGCAGTTCTTGGTACCTATCACCTTAAGGCACAGAGTAAAGTACTATCTCTTGCTGAAGCGGTAGAACTGAGTATAAAGAATAGCGGCCGGTTGAAATTAGCTAATGCAAAAGTAGATGAGGCCGTTGCCGTACGTAAGGAAGTATGGAATAACCATTTGCCCGATATTAAAGTATCAGGCGCATACATGCGCCTCGGGTCACCGGATGTGAACCTTAAATTAAAAACAGGGGGCACCGACACTTCATCTTCCGGTAAGTCAGGCATGGGATCTCTAAACGTCCATGAGGCCGTTTACGGAATGGCCAATGCTACCCTGCCGCTTTTTTCAGGGCTTCGTATCAAATACGGCGTTGAGTCTGCAAAATACCTGGAACAGGCAACAAAGCTGGATGCCGAAAAGGACAAAGAAGAAGTAATAGAAAATACTATCGGCGCATACTGCAACCTGTATAAGGCAAGACGATCGGTGGACCTCATAACCGCTAACCTGAACCAACAGAAAAAACGGGTAGCCGATTTTTCTAATCTTGAAAAGAACGGCCTGCTGGCGAGGAACGATCTGTTAAAGGCACAACTGCAGCAATCGAATATTGAATTAACACTACTGGAAGCGCAAAACAATGCGAGTATAGCCAACACCAATATGAATCTGATGCTGGGATTACCAAGAGAAACAGAACTGGTACCTGATTCGGCAGCATTTGTAACTCCGGCACAAACAGGAACTATTGCTGAATGGGAGCAATCTGCACTGGTCAACAGGAAGGAGATCGCAGCACTTAATTACCGCGAAAAAGCAGCGTCCGCAGCTATCCGCTCAGCAAAAGGAGAATACTACCCTGGCATTGCACTTACGAGTGGATATATAGCAGCCGATATACCTAACGTACTTACGTTGACCAATGTAGTGAACGTTGGCTTGGGCTTTCAGTATAACATTGGTGCATTATGGAAAACCGGCGCCAAAGTAGCTCAGTCGAAAGCCAGGTTGCGCCAGGTAGAGGTGAACGAAGGTATTGTTGCCGACATGGTTCGCCTGCAGGTCAGCAAGAGCTACCAGGACTACCTGCTGAGCATGCAAAAGATAAATGTATATGCCCGGTCGGTAGAGCAGGCTGGCGAGAACTACCGTATCACCAAAAATAAGTACGACAACAGTCTTGTAACCACTACCGATCTGCTTGAAGCTGATGTAGCGCAGCTACAGGCCCAGCTTAATTACACATTCTCAAAAGTAGATGCGTTTGCCGCATACAAAAAATTGCAGCAAACAGCAGGAACATTATCAGGCAACAAATAATAACAGAACTACACAAAAGTTAAACAATGGCTCAGCAACACGAAACAACTCAACCGGCCGAAGCGCCAAAGAAAAAAAGCAAAGGATTTATTATAGCATTAGTAGTGCTGGTAGTAGTGGGCGGCACATTTGGATCCTTCAAGTACATCCATTCATTACACCACGAAGAGACCGATGACGCGCAGGTGGAAGCTAATGTAAGTCCGGTCATACCACGTATATCGGGCTACGTAAGCGAGGTCAGGGTAAAAGACAATCAAAAGGTAGAAAAAGGAGACACCCTCATAATACTGGACAACAGCAATGAGCGTATATTGGTGGCGCAGGCACAAGCCGCATTGCAAACGGCCGAAAGCAATTTGTCGGTAGCACATGCCAATACTACTGCTTCCAGGGCAAACATTGCTGCATACGAAGCCAATGTAGCTACCGCCGATGCGCAGATAGAGGCCGCCAAAGTGAACGTAACACGCACCACCCAGGACTATAACCGCTACCTGAACCTGATAAAAGACCACTCAATTACACAACAGCAATTCGAGCAGGTTGAAGCAGCTAAACTTACCGCTGAACGTCAACTTCAGGTACTGCTCGATCAACGGAAAGCTGCCAGCAGGCAAACCACAACCATCACCTCGCAGAGTAATGCCACAAGCCAGCAGGTAGGCGTTGCCAACGCCACCATCATGCAACGCAAAGCTGAACTGGAGAAAGCGCAACTGAATCTATCGTACACAGTTATTGTTGCACCATCCGATGGGGTTGTATCTAAAGTGAACGCCCATGTCGGACAGTACCTCCAGGCCGGCCAGAATTTGTTCAGTATTGTCACAGATAAAAACCCATGGGTTATAGCTAATTTCAAAGAAACACAGGTATCCAGGATACGTCCCGGGCAAAAAGTAACTATCCATATTGATGCCTTCCCCGATCATGATTTCAACGCTAAAGTTTCATCCTTCTCTCCGGCTACCGGTTCCAGGTTTGCATTACTGCCACCCGACAATGCTTCGGGAAACTTTGTGAAAGTGGTGCAGCGTATTCCGGTAAAAATTGAATTTACAGGAGAAGATCGTATGCTGAAGGAGTTGCTGGCAGGCATGAACGTTGTAGTAGATGTACATATAGATTAAACCCGGCACCGGAAATAAGATGCAACAGGAATCATTAGTAGAATATGGATCGCGAAGGGTGATCGTTACCATAACGGCCATCTTCTGTGCGCTGCTCGAGATAGTGGATACCACCATCGTCAATGTGGCACTCAATGAGATGAAGGGCAACCTTGGCGCAACCCTTAACGAGATAGGCTGGGTTGTTACCGCTTACGCAATAGGCAATGTCATCATTGTTCCAATGACAAGCTGGCTTTCAGCTCAGTTTGGCAGGCGCAATTACTTCGCCGTATCTATCATTATATTCACCATTTTCTCTTTTTTGTGTGGTAATGCCACCGGCATTTGGGAGCTCGTGTTTTTCCGGTTCATGCAGGGCTTAGGCGGCGGTGCGTTACTGGTAACGTCACAAACCATTATAACAGAAAGCTACCCACCCGAAAAGCGGGGTATGGCACAAGCCATTTACGGCTTAGGGGTAATTGTAGGCCCCACGCTTGGCCCACCTTTAGGCGGTTATATCGTAGAGCATTTCTCATGGCCCTATATCTTTTACATCAACATCCCTATAGGCGTTATTGCTACACTACTCACGCTCCAGTTTGTGCGCAGCCCTAAGTATGCCGCAAAAAAAGCAGCAAAAGATGTGGACTGGATCGGTATCGCCCTTCTGGCTATTTCTATTGGTTCATTACAATATGTACTCGAACGCGGGCAGGAAGAAGACTGGTTTTCAAACAACACAATACTAGTGCTCGCTATTACTTCTGTGTTAGGCATCTTCTTTTTCATCTGGAGGGAACTCACTACAGCAAACCCGATAGTGGAGCTTAGGGTACTTAAAAACGGCAATCTGCGTATCGGCACCATTCTGTCATTTATTCTTGGCTTCGGATTATATGGCTCCACTTTTATCGTACCGTTATACACGCAGAGCATACTTGGTTGGACAGCAGTTAAGGCCGGGGCGCTTATGGTACCCGCAACCATCACTACCGCCTTCATGATGCCAATGATTGGCCAGATGTTGCAAAAAGGAGTAAAGCAACAGTTGCTGGTAGCAATTGGCATGGGCCTGTTTTTTGCTTTCAGCTTCTGGTGCTATACCATCCTCACACAAGATACAAGCCAGGAAGCATTCTTTTGGCCGCTTATTATGCGTGGCTTAGGTATGGGGCTGCTGTTCATACCTATCACAACTCTTTCTTTATCCACCCTTAAGGGACAGCAGATTGGTCAAGGCGCTGCCTTCACGGGCATGATGCGCCAGTTGGGCGGTTCGTTTGGCATAGCCCTCATAACCACCTACCTCGCACGCCAGAATGCAGTGCATCGCAGCGCACTGGTAAGCCACCTCACACCGGATAATCCCGCCCTGCAGCAACGGATAGATGGTATGCAACGCAATTTCATGGCACAGGGAAAAACATTCGACGAAGCGCTTGCAAGCGCACACAAAGCCCTTGATTATGCAGTTACAAAGCAGGCTACGGTGCTGTCTTATATGGACGTATTCATGTACCTCGGTATTCTTTTCCTCATCTGCATACCGTTTGTGCTCATAGCCAAGCAGAAAAAACACAAAGCTTCCACTTCCGAAATGACTGAAGGAATGCATTAAAACCAAATGGCAGAAGCCACTATTCCTTCTCATTTGCAAGAGTTTTTTGTCTCGGATTCATTCTACTACCCGCAAGGAGAGGCAACTCATGGTTACCTCTCCTTGTTTTTAACCTCACTCATGAAATGCGTTAAAAAAATAAATTTTCTTCACTCAAACCCACTACCATAGCAGCTTTCAAAAACCAGGAATACTATGATGGTACTGTTACTGTACCATCATGGAAAATAAATTTCCTCGTAAAAGAACTACTTCGGAACTTTACATAGAAACAGCCCCCTTGCGGCCCTTATGATGAACATCTTTGCTTCATCTCAGGTTTGCCAAAAGGTAGCTGATTACAACACAGGCTCTTTGAAATACTGATAACGTTTTTACTCGCCGCAGCGTTTGCTGGCATGACCACTTATGTTTTTCCATACCGGTGAACTAAGTGTGCCTCTTCATGTATGCCCGCTTCACGAAGCACCAATAAGGCAGGGTATAAAATATACCTGAACAGGGTATAATTATACCTTTTTCGGGTATAAATATACCTTTGGGGGGTATAATTATACCCTTTTATACCCCTTTATACCTTAAAATAAAAAACAAGATGATTGCCCATGGCTCATTTCACGCATGCCAGAAAAAATTATCTACCCAAAAACGGACACTTTCCTCAAAATTATACCCTCACCCAAAAAAAAACTAAAAGGGTCCCGGCATGCGCCGAAACCCTTTTTAGCCTGGTGATCACAGTTTCTGAAACTTATTGTTTCATGAAACGTGTAATGTCCTTGTGCCCGTCTGCATAAATAGCTTCAACTATATATTGTGCAGTTGGCCATTCAGCTACGTTAATATCCATGGTAGCGCTCGAAACCTGCTGCTGGTATACCCTTTGACCCATGATATCGTATACATTGATTGTAGAAACACCATCAGGAAGCTCGATCTTCAGGTTACTTGCCGCAGGATTAGGGAAGATATTGATACGCTCAGCTTCTGATTCATCGGTTGCCGCGAATACACCTTTATGGCCGCTGCTGGTAAGGTTCACCTTGTAGTCTTCTGTTTCACCGTTGAAGCCCGTCATGCAACCGGTGATACTGGTACCGGTACGCGCCATGATAACTCTCATCCCACGGCTGCCGGTAGATGCGGTAGAAGAAACATTAAGCGTAAACGTTTGCAGGCCGCCACTCGTAATGTTTGCCGGGCCGTAAGCCACTTCTGTCTCCTCGTAAATAGTGTTGTTATTATAATCTATATACACCTTGAATACTTTATCGGTAAAAGATCCGCTATAACCAACACGTATTTTCGCAGTGTTGCTGGATCCAACGGCAAGATTGGTGGAGATACCTGTATTTACATAACCTCCGCTTTCAGCACTGCTCGAACGATCAGTAGTGCCGATTTTAAAACGCGATATCCATTCTGTAGAATTGGCACCATAGCTGTTGCACGCAGCCGTTGTGAAAGAAGAAGTAACATAAGTGCTGTTAGAATAAGGACAGGTCTGTGCTACGCGCCATTCGTAGGTGGTATTAGCCAACAGCCCCGTCATACTCTTAGAGGTAGCCGAAGTATTACCCAGGTAGGTCCACGTACTTACACCGGATTTCCGGTACGAAGTAGTGAAGTCAGAAACATAAGTATTGTACCCGGCGGCGGCCGTCCACCCTATCGTAGCACTGGTCATAGTAACACTACTTGTGGTAAGCGAGCTTGGTTGCGGGCATGGCAAAGTAAAGCTTGTCGATTGATAGGCGCTAACCCCGCTTGCGCAAATAGTTTTTACGCGCCAGTCGATAGACAAACTGTGCATAATACCTGTTAGTGAGTACGAGTTAGTACTAACAGTATCCAGTACTTCAGCGTAGGCCCAATCATCCCAAGCCTGCTTGGCCTCAAATACATAGCTGGTTGCACCGCTAACTGCGCTCCAGTTGAACGAGGTAACGTTGCTTGAGTAGCTTGTTGTAAGCCCGGTTGGTGCCGAACATTGCGCATGAACATTACTTGCCACTATAACAGCAAGCAAAAGTGAAAATAGCGAGTTTTTCATAATATTTATTTTTAGATTAATAATGACACAAAAGTAGTCCCACACCATATGGACTTTGGCACACAATCTATAAGTGATTAGAAATATCCTATAAGTGAAGCAGATTTGCCCGCTAGATGTCAAAGCATAAAACACCCATCATCACTCTCCTGCCAGCATCTGTATCACTTGTTCCCATTTTCTCTGAGTTATAGGCACCGAGGAACCATCGTTAAAATGCAGCGTACCGCCGTCAGCCTTATCTACCCTTTTTGCCTGGTGCAGGTTTACCAGGTGGGAATGGTGCGTACGAATAAATCCGTACGGCTCAAGCATACTTTCCAGTTCCTTTAAAGGCTTGCTTACAATTATTTTGTTTGTATCAATGATATAAACGTCTGTATAAGAGCCATTTGCCTCGCACCTGATGATGTCCGCTACCTTCACAAAGTAAATTGACTTACTGTCTTTCAGTACAATTTTCTTTTCACCTACCTGCGACATATCAGACTGTTGTTTCAACACATCGTACTGCTCGTGTACCTGCTGTAGCGTTGTATGCTCTTTGGCTCGTTTCACCGCTTCAACAAGTTCCTCCGCATCAATTGGCTTCAGCAAATAATCCAGTGCACTAAACTTTATAGCCTTTATTGCAAATTGACTATAAGCCGTGGTGAAAATCACTTTCAGTCTTTGCTTATCGATAGCATCCAGAATATCGAACCCGGTACCGTCGATCAACTGTATATCAAGAAAAATAAGCTCAGGCTCTAACGACCGTATCTTAGCAATGGCATCTTTTACAGAGTATGCCTCACCCATTATCTCCAGGTCACTGCAATGGTGTTTTATATCAGCCTTTAATGCAGAAACGGCCTGTTTTTCATCGTCAATGATCAGCGTTTTCAAAATCCGGTATATTTTATTGGTAATTTAATGATTACTCTTGTTCCCGATGCCATACCATTCTCCTCCAGGTCTATTATCTCGAAAGAAGTTATTTCGTCAAACAACTTAAGTCTGTCCGTTACAATTGCCGTTGCTTTAGAATTGTGCAATTTATCACTACTTAGTGCAGCTGCCCGTACACGCCCCACACCGTTATCCTCAACCACACATATCATATCGTCTCCTTCCTTCTTAAACAAGACAAGGAGCATACCTTGCTCTGTTTTCGAAGCCAATCCATGTATGATTGCGTTCTCAACTATAGGCTGCAGCAGTAAGCTGGGCATAATAGTATCTGCAGGCATTAAACCCTTGTCCACTTCGATCGCATAGTCAAATTTCTCGTGATAACGTATACGTGTAAGCTCCACATAAAGCCGCAACATTTCTATCTCATTGTCAAGCGTGGTGTTCTGCCCTTCGGTATTCAGCAGCATTCGCAATAACTTTGAGAACTTGGCAATATAGCTACCGGCCTTTACATCATCCCCTTCTGAATAGTATCCTTTAATAGTATTCAAGGCATTGAAAATAAAATGAGGGTTCATTTGCATCCGCAATGCTTTTTGTTCCAACTCCAGCATTTGTTTCTCCAACTGCACTTTGTCGTTCTTTGCCTGCATTATTTTTTTCTCCGCATCATTCTTTACCTGCAGCCTTTTGAACCTGTGGCGTACAAACCCATAAACGGCCCCAACGCCTGCCAGCGCACAAAGCACTATAAACCAAGGAGCTTGCCAGAACGGCGGCAATATTTCAAAAGACACTCTGCGCACTGCGCTGCTGTTACCAAGACCATTCTTACAAAAGACCTCGAACGTGTACCTGCCCGGCGAAAGGTCCTTATAATTTACTTGTGATTCCCGGGTTGTATTCCATACTTTATCTGTCTCTGCAAAACGGCAAAAGAACTCAACATTCCCTTTGTCCTTAAATGAAATCCCGTTAAACGAAACACTGATGTCATTATCAGAATATTTTAGTGCCCCTCCGGTATACAAACCGTTTTGCGTTTTTATTCCGGTGATATTACATATGGGATGCACATCTAACGGCTTCAGGATATTTATGTTGAAATATAACACACCATTGTCGGTAGCAACATACACAGTGTCGTTTAACAGTTCGATATCGTTGATGCGTTTGTTCTTTACACCCACCTGAAAGTTATAGTTATTGACGATACTGACGTTATCATGATAGGTTACTTTATTCAGCCCATTATTCGTACCCACCAGGTAAGTATTGTTTGCAATTTTTCCAATAGTCGTTACTGCATTGTTATTCAACCCGTTTTTTGTGTTAATTATCTGAACCACCTTATTATCCTTTAGCACCAAAACACCTCTTGAGGCCGTAGCTACCAACAATATCTTTTGCGTAGTATCAAACAAAATATCCTCTATAGAGATCGCAAGCTCTTCAAATTGCTCACCCAAATTATAGAAGCGAAAACCTTCCGGTTCGTTAGCATATAAATACAACCCAAAATTTGTCCCCACCCAAATATTGCCCTTATCATCAGCTTCAAGCACATTGGTTCGTTTGGATAATATCCTATCAGATATCAGAGGACGTACAATATTGGCAGCAACTTCATCAATACGAAGCTTTGCAGTATACGTTGTGGCTACATACATGTAGCCGTTACTACTTAATAGATCATTGACGTTAACCAGGAAATATTGTGTTCTGCCTGCTTCCGAAATGACCACACCCGATTTAGCGCCTATGTATGTTTTACCATTGTAAAAACGAAAACAACTTATTTTATTACTGATCCATTCTGGTGGCAAGTGATGGGCGATCAGTGATGTCTTATTCTTTATATAATAATCATTCTCTACTCCGCCTACCCAAAGTTCTTGGCCATTCAGCCCCAAGCAGTGGATCTTTTTATTATCAAGTATACTCAATACATCCATCGACGGGATCATTAACACGCCCCTGTTCAGAGTACTCACCCAATAATTGCCCTCCCTATCACGAAAAAAATCCGACACAGCATTATTATGAAAAAAGTGATTTACCAGTATTGTATCCCGGTATTGATAGACCCCATTTCTTGTTGTAACCCAAAGAAAATTGTCGATCCTGTGCAAATTCGTTATTCCGTTGGCATTGTCAATGCGTAAATATGGCTCAAATTTATTTTGCCTTAGTACACTTATACTATTTCCAGAAATGAAGTATTGATTGTCCTCAAGGTGGCATAACCTGCTTTGGGCATTGGCTGCTTTGTCGTTTGGATGGAGGTTCAGAACCTGTATCGCGCCGCCGTTATCCAGCCTGCGAATAGCACCCCGACCTGCTGCATATACAATATCAGTTTTCCAAACACCCCAATGGGGCGAAACACCCATCCATTTTTTTATACTATCTAAAGTGTCTATTACAAATACTTCTCCGCTCCTAAAACTTATATATATATTCCCATCGGCATCCTCGTAAAAGTTAACAACAAGGGCAGCCCCTTTTATTTTCTTTAATAGATCTGAATTGTGTTCATTATATATTTTGCCATTGTAGATAAAACAAGGCTTGCCATTTAGAGTGTGCATCCACATTCTGCCTTTATGATCCCTGCTCAGTTTGAAAACTTCGTTGTCGCTTAGTCCATCATCTGTGTTAAACAATTTGAACGTCTTACTGTCGTAGGCTACGATGCCAACATCTGTTGTAAACCACATTAAACCATCTTCATCCTGCGAAACGGAATAGACATTATCCGATGGCAAGCCATCAGCAATGGTATAATTTATATAATAAGGGTTCTGGGCATGAGTATGCAGCACCAAAATCCCGAATAGTAATAGCAAATAGTACTTCAATCGAGCAGTGTATTTAACGAAAAATACCAAAGAATACGATTGATAGCAAATCTACTTCAACTAATAATGGAGACCGACTGCAGATATGCTTCTGTTACTATCGGTTGTATACCCAAACAGGTCAGATGTATAAAAAACAAAAATAGGAACAAACATCTATGGACCAAAAAACGATCAACTACATTGAGCTAGTGGTATTTAATTGCAAAACCTCCGTTTGCACAGAGGTTTTGTTGTTGCTGCAAGACAGGCAATTGCTTACCCCTTGCAGCCTCGAGGTTTGGCACCGAGACAAAGATACGAATTTTCCGCTAACTCTTAAGCCGAACCATAGCCCCGGCTAACGCCGATAGTCCGCCAATCACAGCACCTATAAGCACCGCAACCATCATAAATAACCAACTGCCGGGCAAATGGAACAGCGCCGCCATTTTTGAGGAAAGAATGTGCTCATTCGGTATGTCATGCCATAAAGCAGCGATTAGCCAGAAAATGGCAATGCCACAAAAACCCGCCCAGAATGCAAACACCTTTCTTTCGCGTACTAAAAGCGCTACAATAAAACAAACAACAGCTATACTCCACCAGGGCAGCAGGTACTCGGACACTGCAGACAACAGCGCTATCAATATAACTGATAAAAGAAATCTCATACTAATTTACTTTCCACGTATACTTTATTCGTTCATTATTTTGTTGTGCTGCATTGGGCAAAAACAGCAATTTATAATACTTACCCTCTACCCAATGATCGATGAAAGTAGCATAATACTTGCTGCCGGGATTGCCCGATTGCCCTCCCGGATACAGCCCATATGCTTCAATCTGTTCTTTACCCATCTGCGCTACTAACCGCCACGACGGACCGTGGTTTTCTTTCATCGCATTAATAGTATTACCCCACCCGCCTACTTTTAAATGATCATAACTGAATGCGGGTAGTTTGGCAAGGTGGTTGATCGAAGTATTTTTCACCTGGTACCATTGCGCCGATCCGCCGCCCTTGGCTATCTTCTTCACGCTATCAACAGCCTGGGTAAAGCTTTTTATTACAATACCAGCATAATACCCATCAACATGAACTCCTTTCCCTGGATGTATATCCTCAAGAAACAACTGCATCGTTCTTTCCTGCAATGGCATAAGACTGGATGGCACATGCCCCCCCAAAACAGGATACCATACCCCTTCAAAAAAGTACTTCCACCATAACTGAAAAAGTGTAGCATCAGCGCTTTCTGCTGATAGAGTGTGATCCCATTTGCGCAAACTATCAAGGTATGGTTCATCTATTGAAGTACAATATGCCAGCAAGTTAGGCAGCACATGTTCAGCAAGATAGGAGTGAACGTCGTTCTGCATTTTGCACATGTCATCAATGGTTACTTTTTGCACTTTGCACAACATTTCATTTATGCGCCATGCGCGTAGGTTCACAAAGCCACCGTTGGCATATGCATATGGGTATGAGCTATCAGTAGTTACCTGGTTTGCGGAACTAACAAACCCTTGCGGAGGGTTGAGCACATGTGGATTCTCACGAGGAGGTATCAGTTCTCCCCAAAACGTTGAGCTATCGCTCCCGTCCATAACATACCTCCCCTGCTCTTTCCATTGATTAATGAACTGTCCTTGCCCCCATATGCCTATATTGCCCTGTCTGTCTGCATAAGCCATATTCTGTGCCGGGCATTGAAAGTTGATAATTGCATCAACAAACTCGTCGTAGTTCTTTGCTTTATTTACCATGTAAACAGCCAGCAGTTCGTTAGACGCCCTGTGCCCCATCCAGCACACCGCAAGCATTTTTCGCAAGCCGTTCTTATCGGAGTAATTGTCATCATACATAATAGGGCCATGTATCGTATAATTCACGGTGTCCATAAATTCGGGTTGGCCTTTCACAAGTATATGCTCTACCCGTTTGGTAAAATCATATTGCCTGCCGGCAAACCAGTATTTATTCCTGTTGCCGGCGACCGGCTTTATCAAATAGTAGTCTTTTACATCACGATAATTATTGGTAAATCCCCAGGAAAGGCTATCGTTAAAGCCAAGTATCACACCAGGTGTACCAGGGAGAGAGGCACCATATACGTTGATGCCCGGCGCCTGTAATTGAGCTTCGAACCATAGTGACGGCAAGCTAAGCCCCAGATGGGGATCATTACAAAGTATCGGGGCACCGCTGGCTGTTTTAGCACCACTAACAACCCAATTATTACTCCCCTTTCCATCCTCGCGTGGCTCTCCGAAATCAGCAGGAGAAAAATGTGGGAATGCGACACTATCAGCAGGAGCCATAGGAATACTTAATGATGGCTTGCTGAACGCCGTACCTGTTGGTATTGCCGGAGTAGCTCCCTCCATCATTTGTGGAAACAACAGCTCGAATCTTTCTTTGGGCAACACATCCCTTAAATACGTAAGACTAATATCATCTACTTTGCCTGTAAGGTCATCGGCCATATACTTCAGCAGCAGGGCAATACGGAGATTTGTCCATTTTTCGGGAACAAAACCCATTAGCTTGTACTCAATAGGCAGATCCCGATATTTTAATGATTCAATGAAGGTATTTATTCCGTCGGTGTATGAATCCATCATCAGTTTGGTGCGCGGATCTGCCTCCATGGCCCTTAACGAATTCTCAGCTCCGTAGACCATTCCTTTACGTCTTTGTTTTCGATCGAATTCTAATGCTTTTGGCCCAACCACTTCGCTAACCCTGCCTGCTGCTGCCCTTGTCTGCAGATCCATCTGCCATAACCGAAAACATGCATGTATGTAACCCTCCAGAAAAAAAAGATCATGTTCGTTTTCTGCGTGGATATGAGGTACCAACCGGTCATCAAACCATACTGTCGCACCCTTTAAACCCACGAACTTGTGCGTTTCAGAAAAATCCTTATTAACCCGCTCTGCATTTGCCCAACAGCCATTCACGGGATCAAGCAGAGTTCCTAACGCTGGCAGGCTACCTGTAGGTTTATTCAACAGATAGACGAGGATGGTAACAATAATTACCATAAGCCACCCACCTATATTAATACGGTTTTTTTTTGCGCTGTCTGTCATTCATAACAAAGCTAATGTTTTATTCATCAGTATAAAACACTGCTTTTCACTGCAGCCCTAATTAAACAGGCAACTTTATTTCGTATGTCTTTCCACTTTTTACAGGCAGTTTATGCCCGCGCAGCCAAGGGTTGTATATTTTTAGCATCTTGTATGATGTGCCATTCTCTTTTGCAAAATCAGTAAGATCAGCAATTGTTTTATCTACGGTTACTGTTCTTGACTTCAGCGGCTTATATTCATCTTCATAATCGATCATCAAGCCGTATGATTTAGCATGTGTCATCAGGTATTTTAAAGCCAATATGCGGAATACATACCTGTTTGTTTCTTCGGGAAATATCAAGTCATAATAGTTATTTGCCTGCTGGAATTCCACTTGTTTCTGAAAGCCTGCCTGCCCGCAATTGTAAGATGCAGCAGCCGCAGTCCAGGTACCAAACTTTTCCTTAGCATCTTTAAAGTACTGGCATGCTGCATCTGTAGCTTTTGTAATATGAAAACGCTCATCTACATCATCATTAATTTCCAGTCCGTAACGCGGTCCGGTATCTTTCATGAACTGCCAAAAACTTGCCGCACCAACTGGCGAATAAGCATTTTGCTGCAATGCACTTTCGGCAACGCATACATACTTTAGGTCCTCGGGTACACCATTGGCGCGAAGGCGCTCTTCGATTATCGGGAAATAACGTCCTGCCAGTTTAAGAGTCATTAGCTGCGTCCCATGTATGTACGTATTTATCGTCAACTCCCTGTCCAGTTTCTCACGAATGTCCCAACGGTCAAGTGGAACTGATTCGCCACAAAAATCAAGCGAACGGGGCAAAGCAGGTGGATACCATTTATACTGGGAATGTTCAGCCGCTGCTTCAGGATCCGGCGCAGGGTCAGGTTTTTTTAGGGAGATACCGGTTATTACAAGCGCACAAACCATTGCACCAGAGAGAAAATACGCCATTGAACGAACTGCTGGTTTCATAGCAAATTATTTAACTGGAATAAACTTAACGATTATTACCAATACAAATTATACCATGAGTGGCAGTTTGGGGTGTTTATCCACTATTTGGGGGTAACTATTCCTCGTCCGGCTTCTTGTTCATTAGCTCCATCAGCTCATCAAGCTTTGGCTCAAGAATGATTTCAGTTCGGCGATTCTTAGCGCGGCCTTCAGGTGTACTGTTGGTAGCAACCGGATCATATTCACTGCGCCCGCTGGCTATTAAGCGAGCCGGAACTACCTTGTACTCATCTATCAACACATGGGCGATAGAGGTAGCACGTGCAGTGCTCAGCGCCCAGTTATCTGCATATTTTGCCGTATGTATTGGTAAGCTATCCGTATGCCCTTCAATATCAACAAAAATATCCTTACCGGCGTTCAATACAGTTGCCACTTTAGATAGAGCTTCCTTCCCCTTAGGATTCACTTCTGCGCTGCCAGACGGGAACAGCAGGCTTTCCTGCATACTTATATAGACCTTACCGTTTTTCATGGTTACAGTAAGTTCATTACTGTTGAAACCCACCAATGCATCAGCTATTTTCTTTCTCAGTGCTTCTGTAGCCTTTTGCTGACGGTCGATCAGCGCCTGCAACTGCTCCAGCCTTTTGCGCTGCTCAGCTATTTTCTCTTTTGTGTTGGCCAACTCATTGGAAGTATTCTGATTCTCGTTGCCCAATGTGGCTATCTTGCTGTTCAGGTTACCTACTTTACCTTCCAGGTTGGCGATACTATCCCTCAACCGGGCTATCCTGTTATTAAGGTCTTTATTGGTATTGTTCAGATACCTGTTTATATCGGTTTGTTGGGCTAGTTTCTTTTGTAATTCAATGTTATCAGCATGCTCCTTATCGGCCCGTTGGGTAGCGGCGAGGTATTTTTTCTTGGAAACGATGCATGATGGTAATAAAACAACACCGATACATACTAATGCAACAGTTGTGAATAGTTTTTTCATGAGCAGTTGTAAATTTGGATATCCAAATTTACAAACATTTTAAAAGCCAAAGGGATTAAAGATTTGTACATTTAAAACCAACACGAAAATCACCCCTAAAGCTACACCTTGGCTATACACTGAATATCATATATTTGGTTACTTTTGTTATTCTCAAAACAATGCATATTTAATGAAAAAAATAACGATACTCGGGCTGCTTCTGCTGCCGTTTTTTGTGCAGGCTCAAGATGACCTGATAAGAAGAATAGAAAATAACAAAAGCTATAATACCCCTTCTGCAAAGGATGACGACGATAAAAAATATCATTTCACCAAGATTATTGACCTGGAACATACGGATGTATGCAACCAGGCAAGTTCGGGTACTTGCTGGAGCTATTCTACAAATTCGTTCCTCGAGAGCGAAATGATGCGATTAGGCAAGCCGCCCATTAAACTGGCAGAAATGTTCAGCGCGCATGGGGTTTATATGGATAAGGCCGAAAATTATGTGCGTATGCACGGGTCGGTCGCTTGGGGAGACGGTGGTTCTCTGCACGACGTGATCAATATGTATGCAAAGTATGGCGCAATGCCACAGGAAGTTTATACCGGCCTACACTACGGCACTACCAAGAATAAATTTGCTGAGATGCAGGCTATCCTTAAAGGGATGCTGGATGCTGTAATATCAAATCCTAACGGCAAACTGACACCATCATGGAAAAAGGCGTACAAAGAAGTGCTCGATTCTTACCTTGGCGAGATACCAGAGAAATTCAAGTGGGATAACCGCACTTATACTCCAAAGTCATTTGCGGCTGAGCGTGTAGGTATCCATCCTGAAGATTACGTTGAAATATCCTCATTCACAACAGACCCCTACTATAAAAAGATGGTATTAATGGTCCCTGACAACTGGTCTTTTTCAAGGGCATATAATGTCCAACTTCAGGACCTTACCGACATTATAGACAATGCCTTAAATAAAGGCTTTACCGTGGCCTGGGCTACAGACGTTAGCGAAAAGTACTTTAGCTGGAAGAATGGCGTAGCTTTTGTACCGGAAAAGGATTATGAGGATATGGATGACTCAGAAAAGAAGTATATGTTTGATGGCCCGAAATATGAAAGAATAATCACTCCCGAAAAACGCCAGCAGGCTTTTGACAATTACGAAACTACTGATGATCACGGAATGCACATTGTTGGCATGGCAACCGACCAGAAAGGCAAAAAATATTATGTAGTTAAAAACTCATGGGGCGATAAAAACGATTACAAGGGATACATCTACGTAAGCAAGGCTTATGTTCTATACAAAACAACAGCCATACTCCTCCATAAGAACGGCGTTCCCAACCGACTGCGAGAAAAGATGAGTATTTAATATTAAGCCCCTCAAATTGAGGGGCTTTTTTTATAGCACTACATTTACCTTAATCCGAAAAAAGCTTTGAAACTAATCTCAAATAGGTCATTAACAGCAGCATAACTACATACAAACACCACTAAAATCAAATGCCCCATCTGTTTCGGATGGGGCATCTAAACATAAAATCTAAATTATCACTACTGAGGATCCATCTCTTGTCTTGGCTTCTTCTCCTTCGCAGCCTCATCAAGGATCTTCTGATTGTTATGGTTGTTTTCTGCTTCGTTAGCCTGGCCTTTTGTCAATTCCATCGACTTCTTAGCAGCGGCTACTGCATCTGCATTATTACCCAGCTTCTTTTCTATACGTGCTTTAAGGTACCAGATATAATATGCCTTTGAATCCTGCTCCAAAGCTTTGTCAACATACATTTTCGCTAGGTCCAACTTTCTGCCGGACTCGAAATAGTAGCTTGCGGACGAGAAATAAGGTAACGTTTGTTTGGGTGGGTGATTGATCGCTTTGTCAATCGCTACTTCGATCGAATCATTGTTGTTAACTGTAACCGGTATCACAATTTTAGTGCGCTCCCACGCCAGTTCTATTTTGCATGAAGTATACGTGATGTCGGTTATGTTGATCGTGAACGTTTGCACAACTTCATCAGTAGTGATGGGGCGAACCGTAAAGCGGGCAACATCGTTATCTGCAGGGAAACCACTAGCATTCCAGCCACCAGTGCTGTTATTCAGTATCACTTCCCATTTATCCCTGTTTGGCACCGTGTATAGGGCGTAGTCACCTGGCTTTAGCTTGTGTCCGGCTATCATAAGTTCTTCACCTATCTTTATCCTCGTAGGTGCATTAGCGCCTGTGCGCCATACCCTGCCATAACCTACAACATCACCAAATATTTTACGGCCACGCATCGATGGCCTACTATAACTGATGTCTATTGATGAAAGAGAAAAATCTTGCGAAATTTTAGCGTTCGGGCTAAGAGCCGGCAATTTTAGGCCTTGTGCATTTGTGCCAAGTACTGATCCAACAAATAATGCTGTGAGCAAAAAATATTTCATGAGTTGTTTTTTAGAAGATGCAAAATACGAAGTAAGTTGATAACCTCATATTGTCGGCGCAATAAACAAAGATACACCCACAAAAAAATTCCCGATACACCGTAGCGTATCGGGAAAGGACTGTACTTACTAACCCATCGTAAGTAAGACAAATGTCAGAAAAAAGTTTGGTACTTGAAAATAATAAATAATACCATATAATCTTTCACATGTGGATATGGGGTATATTAGCTATTTCCCCGCTTTCTTAACTACTTCTTTTGCACTCTTCTTTATTGCAGCCTTGGTTGGCTTGGCCTTTATATCTACCTGTATCTTCTTAACATTTGCCATAGCGATCTCAGCAAATTTCCTCCATTTTGCAGAATGGCTGTTAGGTACATGTATCCAACCCTTCATTTGCCGCCCGTCAGCAGGCTCAAAGACCTGTGCTCCCCTCAATGCAAGGGCTGACTCCTCATCCTTTCCCTGCAACTTGAATACCATATCTACCTGACAGAACATAACCCCGGCTTTGCCGTTTGGCGCTTCTATACATAATGCACCGAACATTTTGCTTTCCAGGGAAACAGGAATGCTTGCCGCAATCTCATGAAATGATTTCTCATATTTTTTCATATGCTTCGCTATTGCATACCAAAAAATATGTTAGTGTAGGGACAAAAAAATGCCCGGATGAACCGGGCATTTTTTCATTCTGATGATATTACTGTTCTATCACAAAGTGGAACACTGTATTATCTGAACCTGAACGGAGGTTCAACATATACATGCCATTCGCAAGAGAGTTATTCAATTTAACCTGCTCATTGATCACACCATTTTGTGTCATCACTTTGCTGGTGTAGATCACCTGGCCAAGCATATTAGTTACTTCCAATGTTACTTCTTCATTAGAAGCAGCTAATGTGCCTTTCACTGTAAACTGGCCTTTGTTAGGGTTAGGAACTAACCTTACATCGCTACCTGAAGTTACACTGCTAATGCCAGTCCTGTTAACTTCAACTTTAACCGAGTTGAAACCAACCAGGCCACATACCCCCATAACTTCACAAGTAACAGAATCTCTGTTTACAAGATTACTTGTAGTGAAGGTAGAGTTAGTAGCACCTGGAACAACAGTAGAATTGATAACCCACTGATAAGAAGGACGGCTACCTGCCTGAACTGCAGTAGCAGTGAATGTTACAGGCTGTCCGTTACCTATGTTTTCGTGATTAACACTTGAAGTGATGGTAACAACAGGCAGAACTGGATTCTCAACCGTCATTGTTACAGGATTACCGAACACCACATCTGCAAGACGGCAATTAAAATTGCTTTCAAGCTTGAAAGTGATAATATCTCCGTTTGAAGGATAGTAAGAATAAGTAGAGCCGGCACCAACAGGCAGACCATTTTTCAGCCATTGCATTGACGGAGCAGTACCTTCATACATTGTTGCAGCAGTATAGGTAACAGGAGCTCCAGAGCATACTAATGAACCCGGGTCTGCTGATACAGTAGCAGATGGCATTTGCATTTCGCTAACTGTCATACGTACTGAAGTGCTGCCGGTATCAGGATGAGCACACTGAGCAGTGCTGGTGATCATAGCTGTAACTACATCGCCGTTTAACGGTATATAGCTGTAAGTGCTACCAACGCCTGCGCTTATTCCATTTACTTTCCACTGATAAGTAGGCGTAGCCCCACCATTTATCGGAGATGCACTGAATGATACGGTTTGTCCAACACATACTGTACCAGCTATGCTTGGTGTAACATTAACATGCGGGATAAGGATAGGCAGAACATTGATCGTTGTGCTACCTGTCATGCCAGCCTGGCAACCTGTTGTTGCATTAGTTGCTGATACGGTATACATACCAACCAGTGTTTGCAGACCGAGATCAAGTGCTGTACCTGTACCCGGCAACGCAACACCCACAGGAGTAGTATTGTGGTACAATTGGTAATCAACACCTATTTCTGAATTGCCAATACCAACGTGAACACCCAAGCCAGTTTCACAGTAGTTACCACCGCCTGTTACAGAGTATGCAGTTGGCAGCGCGTTGATAGTGATACTAGCAGAACCGTCCTGGTCGCTAACACATGCAGTAGAGATGTTAGTAGCAACAACAGTATAAGAACCTGCCGCCATCATAGCACCGAAGTCGATAGCGGTACCTGTACCTGAAACTGCTGTACCTATTAACGATGTACCATGATACAGTTGGTATTTAATACCAATATCAGAACCGTCTAGGCCAACGTGAACACCGGAACCACCAACACAGTAAGAACCACCACCAATAACGTTATGTGCATCCGGAAGCGGGTTGATGGCAACAGTTGCACTGCTTGCCATATTACTGCTACAGCCTGTTACAAGGTTATTTGCAACTACTGTATAGCTGCCAACCATAGATTGAGGGCCAAAGTCGATACTTGAACCTGTACCGGTCATAGTACCCATAGAAGTACTACCATTAAATAATTCGTATTGTATACCTGATGTAGAAGCGCTGAGGTAAACACGTGCACCTGCAGTACCGGCACAGTAGCCGCCGCCACCCAGCACTGTGAATATACCAGGCAATGGGTTAATCGTAATATTAGCACCTGACGACATATTGCCGGTGCAACCTGTAGAAGGCTCGGTAGCTTTAACAGTATAAGTACCTGCCGCCATTTGCGGACCGAAGTCGATACCGAAACCATCACCGGTTACAGGAGAACCTACCATTGTAGTTCCTTTATATAACTGGTAATCGATGCCAGGGTCAGAACCACTCAACATAACATTAACACCAGGACCACCTGCGCAGAAACTGCCACCACCTGTTACATTAAAGGCAACCGGTAATGATTGAACAGCTACTACAACAGATCCAGACATATTGCTTGTGCATGATGTTGTATTATTCTTGGCAACTACTGTATATGTACCAGGAGTGATCTGTGCACCAAAGTTCAACGCACTGCCTGTGCCCGACAATGGAGCACCGGAAGCTACGTTATCAATCATCAGCTGGTATTTTATACCCAAAGTAGAACCACTGATACCTACGTTAACACCTGTACTACCAGCGCAGTATGTACCACCGCCTGTCATTGTGAATACCGTTGGTAATGGATTAGCAATAACAGGAGCGCCACCAAGCATATACTTAGTGCAACCGGTCACGTTGTCTGTTGCAACAACTGTATATGTACCCGGTAATGTTTGCAGGCCGAAGTTAAGCGGAGAACCAGTACCAGGCATTGGAGAACCCATTGCAGAAAGGCCCAGCATCAGTTGATACGTCATACCAACAGTTGAACCATTTAAACCAACATTCATGCCAACACCACCTGAACAATAGTTACCACCACCTGTTACTAAATGAACCGGAGGCAAAGGATTAATGGAGATAATAGCGCTGCCATTCATCCATTCACTACATCCGGTCACAGTATTAGTTCCTTTCACTGTATATGTACCTGCCAATGTCTGAAGGCCGAAATTCAACGGAGCACCCGAACCGCTCAATGGAACGCCAACAGGTGAACCATTCCTGTACAATTGATAATTGACACCTGTGCTTGAGAAACTGAGGCTAACAGTGCGACCAGCACCGCCGGAGCAATAAGCTCCTGTACCTTCCACATCAAACATAGTCGGCAACGGGTTAACACCAACAGTAGCTACGCCTGACATCTGTTTTGTACAAGTTGTTGCAATGTTAGTTGCAATAACAGTATAAACACCTGCGCCTGTTTGCAAACCAAAGTTCAATGCAGAACCTGTGCCAGACAATGATGGAAGACCTGTCGAATCGCCATTACGGTATAATTGATAGCTGATACCGGTAGAAGATGCACTGAGACCTACTGTCACACCTGTACCACCAACACAGAAGTTACCACCGCCAGTCATGTTGTAGACAGTTGGTAACGGATTTATCGAGATCGTCACTGAGCCGGCCATAGTTGAAGTACATCCGGTTGCAGCATCAGTACCTTTTAATATATACGTACCTGCAGCAGTCTGGTTAAAGAAGTCTAGCTGGAAGCCACTACCTGGCTGCGATGCACCTGAAGAAACACCGCTCAGGTAGAGTTGGTAATCAACACCAAGATCTGCTACGTCTAATGTAATAGTAAGGCCGGCACCACCTGAACAGTAACTGCCGCTGCCCGAAAGATTATGTATTGCTGGCGGCATGTCTATACCGATCGAAGCAAAACCAGTCATGTTATTCGTACAGCCTGTGCTTGCATTTGTTGCCACTATTGTGTACGTACCGGCAGATGTTTGGTTACCAAAGTTCAGAGCAGTACCCGTGCCCGAAAGTGTACTCATCAGGTAACTAGTTGCAGTTGGAATATCGTAACGCCACAAAGCATAATTTATACCCACGATAGAACCACTGAGGCTAACGTTCCTGCCTGCGCCACCGGCACAATAGTTACCACCACCTAATACATTGTAAGCAGTAGGCAACGGATCAATAGTAACGATAGCTGAACCACCCATGAAAGCCCTACATCCGGTAGTTGCATTCACAGCTTCAACAGTATAGATACCTGCTGTTGTTATACCGGCAAAATATATAGGTCCACCTGAACCACTCACGATATTGCCTGTAGGAGAACCACCAATATATAATTCGTAATCTACACCTACTTCTGAGTTCGATACCATGATCGTTTGTCCTGCAGGGTCGCCTGCGCAGAAACTACCACCGCCGCCAACAGGGAATGATGTTGGTGGGGGACTAATAGAAACTGTCTGGCTACCCACCATACCGCGGCTGCAACCTGTTGTCAGGTTAGTAGCAAACACAGTATAAGTACCCGGAGTAGTTTGAATACCAAAGTTCAGAGTGCCGCCGGTACCTGTAAGAGAAGACACTATAGATCCTGCAAGAATGAGGTCATATTTTACACCAGGCGTTGAACCGCTCAAGCGTATCTGGGTCGTACTCGGGTTACCAATACAGTATGAGTTACCACCTACTGAAGTTACCACCCATAATGGCGGTAATTGGTTTATAGTAAACGTTCCGTTTACCTGGCAACCGGTTGGTAATGTATATTGTATCACCACTGACCCGAAACCAGCAGCACATAATAAACCAGCCGAGTTAACAGTTGCAATAGCAGGTACCGTTGAATTCCATGTACCACCGGATATGGTATCAGAGATGTTGATACATTGGCCCTGGCACAAAACATACGTTGGAGCATATATCTGAGACGGCAATTGATTAACCGTCATAGCAGCTGTGGAATAACAGCCTGTTGAAGGATCTGTATAAGTTAAAGTAGCAGTACCAACACCTGTGCCGGTCACAAAACCAGAAACAGAGTTAGCCGAAGCCACACCAATATTGCTTGTACTCCAAACACCGCCCCCTGGCGTTGCAACCGCAGAAAGAGAAGTATTTGTGCAGAAGCTAAACGAACCTAATGATGAGGTTGGAGTTGAAGGAGGATCGTATTTATTAATAGGCAACCCATTTGTATAGCTTGTACCAAAACCATTGGTACATACAGCCTTAACCCTATAGTACATTACACCTGTAGTAGTGATGGTAGGTGTGTAAACGGGTGTTGTTGCACCTAAGATATCTGCAAAACCGGAACCGGTTGGAGATTGCTGCCATTGGTAGGTCATACCCGGACCAACTTGCACGCCAACATTAAATAAGTTAGTTGAAAATGCCTGGCAAGCACTTGTGATCGATGCATCGGCGATACCAGCATAAGGAACGCCGGAACATTTTGGTAAAGTTATATTAACCTTGTAATCACGCGCATCCATAAGCGTATAGGCAGTAGATCCGCATGGGTTAATATTAGGATATGCAGGGTATGCGGTAGTTGGAGATGGTTGCGTTAATATATTAATTACACGCAACCTGTAAGTACCGGGAGCAACTGTGCTTGGGATGACGATATTAGGGGCACCCTGCCCTGAACTAAAGAGTACTGTACCACCAACACTTTCTGAAGGATCAAAAGCCCCGTCATTGTTAAAGTCTATCCATACCTGGTTGGATGTTGGTGTACTTATCTGGTAACCAATATTTGTAGCATAAGTTTTTCCTATACTCAGGTTAACACTATATAAAGCGGTCCGGTCAAAATAGTGCGTTGTAGGAGTTGCGCCGGGATCCATTGGATCTGACATAGTGGCGTCGTCACCAAAAATCTTTAACGGCGTGCCGGGTGTACCTGCGCCTACGTTACAGCAGAATCCAGTACCACTTTGAACAGGCGTGCAAGATGTCGCGGCAAGTCCGGACAAAGATACCTGTACAGCAGGAGTTGACGTTGCAGACAAACCTGATGCAGGACATGTAGTGATAACACGGAACCATGTGTTACCGGTAACCCCGTTCTGTGTGTAACTTCTCAACACAGCACCCGGGATATTTGTGAAACCGGTAGTTGCAGATGTAGTACTTATTTGCCACTGGTATGTATACCCACCGGCACCTGCGGCACCGCTGAGCGACATGTTAAATTGCGTATACGCTCCACCAGTTGTTGGTGTAACAGCTACTGTGCCTGCAGGAGGTGCACCAGAGCACATAGGTGTACCTGTACCAGTTAATGGCACACTAACCGGAGAAACCAATCCACCACCTGAAATTTGCAATGTAGCAACAGTTGCAGAGGCAACGCCAGGGGCAAATTTTACATATATCTTCAAATTACTGGATAATGTTATTGATGGGGCAGGATGACTGATTGTACCTATTGATGAAGACCATACATTGCCATCAAGAGACATCAGGAAATTACCGGCACCTGTACCGGCAAATGATGCACTAAAGTCTGTAGCTGAAAGATAAGACCCTGTAATGGTTACATACAGTGCGGGCGCTGAACGACTACCTACGGTAACAGCCCCAAATGCAAGCGGTGTTGGATTTACTGTTACTGAAGGCAGTAATGGAGTGATCGTTACATAGCCTGGGCCATTCTGATACCCATTGGTATGTTGTACGTTTGTAGCGCCTGGAGCCGTGTAGTTAGAACCACCCGCTCCGGTAGCATCAGAACCGCCGCCGCCGCCGTACCAGCCGCCGCCGCCGCCGCCGCCAAAATAAGTACCGTTACCACCATATCCAAAACCACCAGCAGCACCACAACCTGAATAACAGGAACCTGCACCACCCGTAGTTTGGTTGCCACCAAATGTTGCGCTACTGCATCCAAAAACACCATTAGCACCAGCGGGATATCCGCCGTTGCCACCAGGAAGCTGAGGACTGCAACTCCAGTTACCACCACCACCAGCACCACCAACGATGATACGAGAATTGAGAGAAGCAGCGCTTGTTGCACCACCGGCAATACTAGTACGAACCGAACTACCGGCACCACCACCGGCGCCACCACCACTACAGCCACCACTTCCGCCACCTTCACCACCGCTGCTCGTTCCAGCTGCACCACAACTACTGTTACCACCGGCACCACCAACATACACATAAAGCACCTGGCCAGGAGTTACAGAGAAATCAGCCTGGGCACGACCACCTTTACCACCATAACCGGTGGTGCTGTAGTCACCACCTTTAGCGCCGGCAACGTCAATGTTAACTGCAGGACAACCTGCCGGCACCGTGTATACATAGGCACCCGGCGTTGTGTAACTTGTAGCTTGTGCCAGCGCTTGTAAGCTAAGTCCCGTTAACAGGACGATGGGGATTATCAGTCTGGATAAGTAGAATCGTTTCATTCTGCTATTGTTTAAATTGATAAAAAATTATAAAAAGCTTTACGATCGGTACTAAAAAACAGTATTCGGTTTAAATTAAAATTTGATTACGCAAAATAAGCCGTTTCACATTGAAAACAAAATTTTCAGTTAATTTTTTTTTCACACTTGAATGTAACTTTCAATTAAACTCACTTTCTTTTTACCAATTAGGCGTTTTGAACACCGGAAATGTTAGTTCATTTGTTACATATTATTTTAAATAATTTATTGCGAGCAAAAAATGAGATCATTCGTTAAAATACAAAAAAATATTTGAGTGCGTGAAAACACATAGTAGCTATATTTGGCACATGACTCTGAACAAAAAGATTATAATTATCGCCGGCATCGTATTCGCAGTACTATTCGGGCAAAGCTTTGCAAAACATGATGACGAAAAAGCAACGAACCTGAAGGTGTTACCCAAAAACATATCGGGAGAGGACCTTCACAACATTATGCGGCAGTATTCCAGATCACTTGGTGTACGCTGTGGTTTCTGCCATGTATCCGAGAAAGTTGAAGGCCAGGAAAAGCCAAAGTGGGATTTTGCATCAGACGCAAAACCGGAAAAGAATATTGCCCGGGACATGATAAGGATGACAGAAGCGATCAATGAAAAATACCTTGGCAAAATAAAAGCAGACCACAAACTAGAGCAGATAAGTTGCGTGACCTGCCATATGGGCCGTCCCACACCGATCATCAGTGTCGACTCTATCGTGAAGAAAGTAGATTCTGTCAAAAAGAATTAGACAGCGCTACCGGTTTAATGAAGTGGTCAGAAGTTCTTTAACTCGGGGCCATTCATCATCAAGTATACTGTACATCGCTGTATTACGAAATGTACCGTTAGTGCGGATGCGCTCTTTGCGAAGTATTCCTTCGAACGTGGCTCCTATGCCCAGTATAGCCGTTCTGCTGCGATGATTATTCTCATCGGTCTGCAATTGCACGCGCACTGTTTTCAGCAGCTCAAAACTATTTGTGAGTAATAACAGCTTACACTCGCGGTTATAGCCAGTTCGCCAGTATGTGGGATCGTACCACGTCCACCCTATTTCCAGTTTTCTGTGCTCAGGAAAAATGTTGTGATAGAGTGTACTGCCGATCAGTTTGCCTGTCAACTTATCAACAACAGTAAACGGGTATTGCTCGCCTGTGCTGCGTTTCAGTATAGCGCTGCGAAGATGCTGTAATAAAAGGTCCCTGTCTGCACCGTTTATAGAGATGTGTTCCCATATCTTTTCCTGTTGGGCCACTACCGATAGGTCTTCAAAATGGGCATGGTCCAAGGGAACTAGTCTAACTCTTTCTCCTTCAAGTATAGTCGGGTGCGGAATCCAATTCATGAAACGAAGATAAACGGGATAGACCATACCTCAAAGGCAATGCTCTTGCGCAATCTATCCTGACGTAGCTTCCACAAATTATCTTTCTGCTATGTGCAAAAAATTGGTCACATCTTAATCGTAATAAATTCAAACAAAACCGAGCAAGTATTTGTTGACAAAAAAGAAATCCACAAATCTACAGTGATTTCTTCCGCGACTATTTTACCGTCCTGATAATAATACAATTGTGGACGCAGAAAAATAGTCAACCCATGCCTGTCATTGTTTTTTTAGCGTTCTTTGCACTTCAATGGAAAACAAAAACCTTCTTTACTATATATTTTCCGTAGTGCGGCTCCTGCTATATCCAATTGCATTATTGTATGGTGCATTAGTGTGGTTGCGTAACCGGTTATATGATGTCAAATTTTTCAACTCTGTTGAATTTAGTGTACCCGTGATTACCGTAGGCAATCTATCCACAGGCGGCACTGGTAAGACACCACATGTCGAGTACTTGATAAACCTGCTTCAGTATAGGTTTAAAGTAGCAACGATGAGCCGCGGATATAAACGGCACACACAAGGGTTCCTGCTGGCAGATGAAAACACTAATGCGCTACGTATAGGTGATGAACCTATGCAATACCATATAAAATTTCCTGAGCTGGTGGTAAGTGTCGCTGAAGAGCGCATGATAGGCATACCCACCCTGCTGCAACGCCGCCCGAATGTGGAGGTGATCTTATTAGACGATGCTTACCAGCACCGTTCGGTAAGAGCAGGGTTGAATATACTGATAACGGACTACTCAAAGCCTTTTTATAGTGACCACATTCTACCCTTTGGTAACCTGCGCGAAAGCAAGAACGCATACAAGCGGGCAGATATTGTCATTGTATCAAAATGTCCTCCGTTGTTAACACGCGAAGAGGCCGCAAAAATAGAAAAGCACATCGCCCCGCTACCCCATCAACAGGTTTTCTTTACAGGCATTGCTTATTCAGGAGCCGTTGATATGCTTACCAGGGAACCTGTAACACTTGAGCACAAAAATATCATCCTGGTATGTGGTATCGCCCGCCCGGAACCACTCATCAATTACCTGAAGAATACATCTGCAGACGTGCACACGCTGTCTTACCGCGATCATCACTACTTCGTTTCTGCAGACCTTGAAGAGATAAAAACAGCTTATGACAACTGGGATGTGTCCAATAAAATGATCGTGACCACCGAAAAGGATGCTGCACGTTTGTATCTACACTCAGATAAACTTAGCGCATGGGGCATAACAATTGCAGTTCTACCCATCACAGTATATGTGCTTTTTAACAAAGCACAGGAATTGGATGCGATCGTTACTAACTATGCAGAGAAGACATTAGCTGAAAACAACGAGATATTCGGTTTGGGTGGCAGCAGTGCATCAGAGCTTCCGCCAATACAATAGCATGGTATTAGCTGGCATCAGCTATCAAGTCTCTTATCACCACTGAAGCCAGTGTTGCACCAAAGGTTGCCGGCAGGTACGATATAGTACCATACGCTGACTTCTTAAAGTTGGTACCATCTGTTAGCATTATGGAATTCTTATCAGCTTCTTCCGGCGAAAAAACAGCTTTAATTCCTTTCTTTATGCCGTAGTCGCGTAGTTGCTTCCGTATCTGCTGAGCAAACGGGCAATTGTATGTTTTGGAAATATCAGTAACCTGCAACCTTGTTGGATCCATTTTGCCACCAGCACCCATAGAGCTAACGATCTTAAGCCCCTTACCATGGGCAGCCTTTATAAAAGTCAGCTTTGGTGTGATACTATCGATAGCATCTATAACGTAGTCGCAAGGCTGTTCCAGCAAGCTCTCCACCATTTCAGGCATTACAAACTCTTTTACAACACGAAGCTTCAGCTCAGGATTTATCTGCATCAAACGATCACTCATTATCTCAGCTTTGCTGACCCCGTGGTTGGTAGCCAATGCCGGCAACTGCCGGTTACGATTACTTGGTGCCACAACGTCGCCATCCACGATCGTCATTTCGCCAATGCCGGAGCGGCAAATAAATTCGGCTGCAAAAGAGCCAACACCACCTAATCCGACAACCATTACATGTGACTTTACAAGTTTAAGTAACTTATTCCTACCGATCAGCAACTCTGTACGCGATAACCATTCGAGGTCCATCATCTATATTTTATAGTTAAAAACGTTATTAAAATTACTTTCAACCTGCAAAACAATATCATCTACCGTTGTTTGCCGCACTGATGCCACAGCCTGATACACTTGCTGCACTGGTACTTCTGCATCATCAGTTTCGCAGAAAAAACGATCTGCCGGCATTTGCTTTACTACTGGCGTCATCGCTTCATTTCTCATTACTGCAGCACCAACCGACAGGTAGCACCCCTTTGACAATAACTGCTCTGCAACATTCCAATTGCGATTGAAACCATGAAAGATAACAGGGACACTAACTTCAGCTTTTTCGAGCACTTGCACAACCTCACTATAAGCCTTAACGCAATGAATTATGAGTGGCTTCAATAATTCATTTGCCAGCTTCACTTGTGCGCAAAAAGCATCTACCTGAACGTTCCAATCGGTATCGCACATCTTATCCAGCCCACACTCTCCAATAGCTAAAACATTGCTCGCCAACGCTAATTCACTCACCTCTTCTATTAATAACCTCCAGTCCTGCAAATACCACGGATGCAAGCCCAGGCTGCACAACATGCCGTTTTTCGCATTACTAAAACACTCAAACATACTTTTCAATTGCAACACTTCTGTAGTGTTACTGAGTGCTTTATGAGTATGAATATCGATATACAATGCGCTATTATTGATGCTAATTTAACCAAAGAGACCGCCCATCTCTGAGCGGTCTCTTTCTTTATTTCTCTTGTTACGAGAACAATTATTCTTCTTCGTCAAACTGAAGTACATCCCTGTTCGCCATCAGCAATTCAAACTCTTCTTTAGAGCCAACTACCAGATCATCGAACTCACGCATGCCTGTACCAGCAGGTATCAGGTTACCGGTGATAACGTTCTCCTTCAGGCCAAGCAGGCTATCGGTCTTACCATTGATAGAAGCTTGAGAAAGCACCTTCGTAGTTTCCTGGAACGACGCAGCTGATATCCAGCTTTGTGTACCCAGAGACGCCTTGGTAATACCCAGCAGAGTTGGTGATGAAGTAGCAGGATTTGCATCACGGTACTCTACCACTTTCTTATCTGCACGGCGCAGTGCGCTGTTCTCTTCGCGAATCTCACGGAGGGTAACGATCTGACCGGCGTGCATCTTGTCAGAAGCACCGGCTTCAGTAACTACTTTCTTATCAAATATCCAATCGTTCTCATCCTGGAATTCAAACTTATCAACCGTATCTTCTTCAAGGAATTTAGTATCTCCCGGATCCACGATATTCACTTTACGCATCATCTGGCGCACGATCACCTCTATGTGCTTATCATTGATCTTCACACCCTGTAAGCGGTAAACTTCCTGTATTTCATTTACCAGGTACTCCTGTACCGCAAAAGGTCCTTTAATAGAAAGTATGTCGAGCGGAGTGGTAGCACCATCAGAAAGTGATGTACCTGCTTTCACGAAGTCGCCGTCTTGTACCATGATGTGACGTGTAAGCGGAACAAGGTATTTCTTCACAAGCCCCTCGCGCGACTCAACGATAATCTCACGGTTACCACGTTTCACATTACCAAAGCCAACAACACCATCAATTTCTGCCACCACAGCAGGGTTACTTGGGTTACGTGCTTCAAACAGCTCAGTTACCCTTGGCAGACCACCCGTGATGTCTCGGCTACGACCCATCACACGTGGTATCTTCACCAGTACCTGGCCGTTCGTTACCTCTTCGTCAACACTTACTACGATGTGAGAACCAACCGGCAGGTTGTACATTTTGTGCTCTTTTGCACTATCAATGAATATTGCAGGTATTTTGGTCTTATCTTTTGTTTCGATTACCACTTTCTCGCGGTGGCCTGTTTGCTCATCAGCCTCTTCGCGGTAAGTAACACCTTCAATAACATTATCAAAACGTACCTTACCCTGAATTTCGGAAATGATAACGGCGTTGAACGGATCCCAAGTACAGATCACATCTCCCTTCGCCACTTTCTTACCATTTGCAATTTTCAGTATAGAACCATAAGGAATGTTATTTGTAATGAGCAGACGATCGTTAGCTACATCCACGATACGCACCTCACCTGTACGGCCTATTACAACAACCTGCTCCTGCCCTTCAGCATCCTTGTACTTAGTAGTACGCAAGCCATCGAACTGGATTGTGCCGTCGAAACGTGCCACCAACTGAGATTCAATAGCAGAAGATCCCGCAACACCACCCACGTGGAACGTACGCAGTGTAAGCTGTGTACCAGGCTCACCGATCGACTGTGCAGCGATGATACCAACTGCATCACCCCTTTGCGCCATATAGCCTGTTGCCAGGTTCTTACCGTAGCACTTCGCACATACTCCCCTGCGGCTTTCGCACGTAAGTACCGAACGAATTTCCACTACATCAATCGCACTATCTTCAATACGCTTAGCTATATCTTCAGTTATTTCTGCGCCTGCATTTGCTATCAGTTCATCAGTGAACGGATCATAAATGTTGTGGAGTGATGTACGGCCAAGGATACGATCATATAATGGCTCTACAATTTCTTCGTTATCCTTCAGTGCAGAAGTTGCGATGCCACGCAACGTACCACAGTCTTCACCATTGATCACCACATCCTGCGCAACGTCCACAAGACGGCGTGTTAGATAACCCGCATCCGCCGTTTTCAACGCTGTATCCGCTAGACCTTTACGCGCACCGTGCGTAGAGATAAAGTACTCCAATACACTCAGGCCCACCTTAAAGTTTGAAAGGATCGGGTTTTCGATAATTTCCGAACCCGAAGAACCGCTACGACGTGGCTTAGCCATCAGGCCCCTGAGGCCCGCAAGCTGCTTAACCTGCTGCTTAGAACCACGAGCACCTGAATCAAGCATCATGTAAACAGAGTTGAACCCTTGTTTATCTGCTGCCATTTCACGGATCAGCGTTTCCGTCACACGTGTATCCACGCGCGACCAAACGTCGATCACCTGGTTGTATCGTTCGTTGTTCGTGATAAGACCCATGTTATAGTTATCCATGATCTCATCAACTTCAACCTGTGCGTTCTGCACCAGTTCTTCTTTAATATCAGGAACCGTAAGGTCTTTAATATTGAACGACAATCCACCCCTGAACGCCGTGCGGAATCCTAATGTCTTAATGTCATCAAGGAAAGCTACGGTTTTCGGAATGTTGGTATTCTTCAGTATCTGGCCGATGATCTCACGAAGAGATTTCTTCGTCAGCAACGCGTTCACAAAACCATTCTCTTTAGGTACGAACTGGTTGAATATTACGCGGCCTACTGTTGTCTCTATCAACTCGTTCTTAATGTTACCTTCAGCATCACGGGTATTCGCTCTAACCTTTATCCATGCATGGAGGTCAGCTTTACCTTCGTTAAATGCTATTACCACTTCTTCAGTGCTGTAGTATGCTTTATTCTCACCTTTTACTATCTCTTCCTTGGTCGACTTCTTACCTTTAGAAATGTAGTACAGGCCAAGCACCATGTCCTGCGAAGGCAGGGTGATAGGCGTACCATTCTGAGGGTTAAGGATGTTGTGCGATGCAAGCATCAGTAACTGAGCTTCCACAATTGCAGCATTGCTCAATGGCACGTGTACCGCCATCTGGTCACCATCGAAGTCCGCGTTGAATGCCGAACACACCAGCGGGTGCAGCTGTATCGCCTTACCCTCAATAAGTTTTGGCTGGAATGCCTGTATAGATAACCTGTGCAGCGTGGGGGCGCGGTTCAGCAGGATCGGGTGGCCTTTAAGTACATTCTCAAGGATATCCCAAACCACGGCCTCTTTGCGCTCAACCAGTTTTTTCGCACTCTTAACGGTTTTAACTATACCCCTCTCGATAAGCTTGCGGATAATGAACGGCTTGAACAGTTCTGCTGCCATATCTTTCGGAAGGCCACACTCGTGCAGCTTCATTTCAGGACCTACAACGATAACCGAACGACCGGAATAGTCAACACGTTTACCAAGCAGGTTCTGGCGGAAACGGCCTTGTTTACCTTTCAGCACATCTGAAAGTGATTTCAGTGCACGGCCACCTTCTGCTTTAACAGCATTCGATTTGCGGCTGTTGTCAAACAATGAGTCAACAGCTTCCTGCAACATACGCTTTTCGTTACGCAAGATCACCTCAGGAGCTTTGATCTCTATAAGACGCTTCAAACGGTTGTTACGAATGATAACGCGGCGGTAAAGGTCGTTCAGGTCAGAAGAGGCAAAACGGCCACCATCAAGCGGAACGAGCGGGCGCAGTTCTGGTGGTATCACCGGGATATACTGCATCACCATCCACTCTAGCCTGTTTTCTATGCGTGTATTAGCATCACGGAAAGCCTCTACAACGCTCAGGCGCTTCAATGCTTCCTGTTTACGCTGCTGAGATGTTTCGTTTGCAGCAGCGTTACGCAATTCGTAAGACAGATTATCAAGATCGATACGCGAAAGCAGCATATGTACCGCTTCTGCACCCATCTTAGCAATGAATTTATTCGGATCTTCATCAGGAAGGTATTGGTTTTCCTTCGGAAGACTATCCAGTATCTCCAGGTACTCATCTTCTGTAATGAGCTGCTGATGAGTACTTTCAGACTCTTTCAGGTTAAGTTTGGTGCGGATCTGCTCTTCAGCTTCACCGGCATTTACTACTACATAACGCTCATAGTAAACGATGCTCTCCATTTTCTTGGAGCTTACGCCCAACAGGTAACCAATTTTATTTGGCAGGCTCTTGAAGTACCATATGTGTACAATTGGCACAACCAGCTTAATATGCCCAAGGCGCTCACGGCGCACTTTCTTTTCTGTTACTTCCACACCGCAGCGGTCACACACAATGCCTTTGTAACGGATACGTTTGTACTTTCCGCAATAGCATTCGTAGTCCTTTACAGGGCCGAATATCTTTTCGCAGAACAGGCCATCGCGCTCAGGCTTGTACGTACGGTAGTTTATGGTTTCCGGCTTCAGCACCTCACCATATGAGCGGTCAAGTATCGCATCAGGAGAAGCAAGGCTGATCGTTATTTTACCAAATCCCGCCCTTGGACGGTTATCTTTTTTTACTGCCATGTTTTTATTATTTGAAGAACCACGTTTCTGTGATCCGACGTTTAAAAAATTAATAATGCAGAGGCATTTTTTGCCTCTGCAACAATGACCTACTATTCAAATTTCAGTTCCAGACCTAAGCCGCGAAGCTCATTCACTAACACGTTGAATGACTCAGGGATACCCGCTTTAGGTATGTTGTCACCTTTAACGATAGCTTCGTAAGTTTTCGCACGGCCTATGATATCATCAGACTTCAATGTCAGCAGCTCCTGCAGGATGTTTGATGCTCCGTATGCTTCAAGCGCCCAAACTTCCATCTCACCAAAACGCTGGCCACCGAACTGCGCTTTACCACCAAGCGGCTGCTGTGTAATAAGACTGTACGGGCCGATTGAACGCGCGTGCATTTTGTCATCAACCATATGGTGCAGTTTGATCACATAGATAATACCTACGGTTGCTTTCTGGTGGAAACGCTCCCCTGTTTCTCCGTCATATAGGTATGTGTGGCCAAACTCAGGCAATCCTGCTTTTTCTATCAGGCCCTCAATTTCTTCAACAGTAGCACCGTCGAAGATAGGTGTAGCGAATTTGGTGCCCAGCTTCTCACCTGCCCATCCTAGAATAGTTTCGTAGATCTGTCCAAGGTTCATACGGGAAGGTACGCCTAGTGGGTTCAGCACCACATCTACCGGTGTACCATCTTCCAGGAACGGCATATCTTCTTCACGAACGATCTTTGCAACAATACCCTTATTACCGTGGCGTCCCGCCATCTTATCGCCCACTTTCAGTTTACGCTTGCTGGCAAGGTAAACTTTAGCAAGTTTCAGTACGCCTGCAGGCAATTCGTCACCTATGCTCAGGTTGAATTTCTCACGCTTGTAACGGCCTAACTCCTCATTGAACTTAATGTTATAGTTGTGCAACAATTGGTTGATCAGGTCATCTGTTTCTTTATCGCCTGTCCAACCCAATGGGTTCACGTTCTGGAAGTCAATAGCACCAAGTGTTTTAGAGTTGAACTTACCACCCTTGCTTAATACAGTTTCACCAAAGTTATTGGTGATACCTGCAGAAGTTTTATCCTTAAGAAGAATAGCCAGCTTCTCGAACAGGAAGTTTTTCAAGTCTTCCAGGTTCTTCTCGTGTACTTTTTCTATTTTCTCAAGTGCTGTTTTTTCACGCACTTTTGAGTTCTTGTCTTTCTTAGCGCGCTGGAACAATTGCTTGCTGATAACGATACCTTCAGTACCGCTCGGAGCCTTTAATGACGCATCTTTAGCATCACCGGCCTTATCACCAAAGATAGCGCGAAGCAGTTTTTCTTCCGGTGTAGGGTCAGTCTCACCTTTAGGAGTGATCTTACCTATCAGGATATCACCCTCACCCACATGCGCACCTATGCGTATGATACCATTCTCATCAAGGTCTTTTGTAGCTTCTTCTGATACGTTTGGAATATCAGCTGTCAGCTCTTCTTCACCCAGTTTAGTATCACGTACTTCCAGCTCATATTCATCAATGTGTACTGATGTGAACCAGTCGTCGCGGACAACTTTTTCATTGATCACGATCGCATCCTCGAAGTTGTACCCTTTCCATGGCATGAAAGCCACTTTCAGGTTACGGCCCAGTGCCAGCTCACCGTCTTGTGTTGCATAACCTTCAGTAAGGAAGTCGCCTTCTTTTACTTTCTGGCCTTTGCGCACACACGGACGAAGCGTCATACTGGTGCTTTGGTTGGTCTTTTTATACTTGGTAAGTGTATATACTTTCAGGTCGTCTTCAAACGATACAAGACGCTCTTTTTCACCACGATCGTAACGTACATGGATATGATCTGCGTCCACATATTCTACTACACCGTTACCTTCTGCATGTATCTGAATACGGGCATCGCGAGCAGCTTTAGCCTCAAGACCGGTACCAACTATCGGCACCTGTGGAATGATAAGCGGAACCGCTTGGCGTTGCATGTTCGATCCCATCAGCGCACGGTTGGCGTCATCATGCTCCAGAAAGGGGATAAGAGATGCACTCAAACCAACGATCTGGTTAGGTGCAACGTCCATGAACTCAACTTCTTCTTTATCAAGGATCGGGAAGTCACCTGTCTGACGGGATTTTATTTTCTCTTCAATAAAATGCCCTTTGTCATCCATTGGCACGTTCGCTTGCGCGATCTTTGCCAGGTCTTCTTCTTCTGCACTTAGGAACTTGTAGTTCTTCAGATCAACTTTACCTTCTTTTACTTTATGGTATGGAGTTTCGATGAAACCCATATCATTGATCTGTGCGTGTACGCACAGCGTAGATATAAGACCAATGTTCGGACCTTCCGGTGTTTCGATGGTACACAAACGGCCATAGTGGCTATAGTGTACGTCACGCACCTCAAAGCCTGCGCGTTCGCGACTCAAACCTCCCGGACCGAGAGCAGAGATACGACGTTTGTGCGTGATCTCAGACAGCGGATTGGTCTGATCGAGGAACTGTGACAATTGCGAAGTGCCGAAGAATGAGTTGATCACAGAAGAAAGAGTACGTGCGTTGATCAGATCAATAGGCGTGAACACCTCATTATCGCGAACGTTCATACGCTCACGGATGGTGCGCGCCATACGTGCAAGGCCTACACCAAATTGTGCAAACAGCTGCTCCCCTACCGTACGAACACGGCGGTTGCTCAGGTGGTCAATATCATCAATTTCCGCTTTGCCGTTTGTAAGGCGCACCAGGTACTTAATGATCGAGATAATATCTTCTTTGCTCAACACCTTCGTATTGAGGTTAATGTCCAGGTTCAGTTTGCGGTTAATTTTATAACGGCCCACCTCACCAAGATCGTAACGCTTATCACTGAAGAACAATTTTTCGATGATACCACGTGCTGTTTCATCATCAGGCGCATCAGAACCACGCAACTGGCGATAGATGTGTTGCACCGCTTCCAGTTCCGAGTTCGATGTATCCTTGTTCAGCGTATTGTATATGATCGAGAAATCACCACTCACTTCTTCCTTCTGCAGGAAAACGGTCTTAATGCCCATTTCCTGTATCAGGTTGCTGTTATCTTCATCAAGCACGCTGTCGCGATCCAACACTACTTCGTTACGCTCAATGGTCACAACTTCACCGGTATCCTCATCAACGAAGTCTTCTGTCCAGCTGCGCAGTACGCGTGCTGCAAGACGGCGGCCCAGGTTAGCGGTAAGCGCTTTCTTCTCAACTTTCACCTCATCAGCCATGCCGAAGAGCTCAAGTATGTCCTTATCTGTTTCGTAACCAATCGCACGGAGCAGTGTGGTTACAGGGAATTTTTTCTTACGGTCGATGTAGGCATACATCACATTGTTGATGTCTGTTGCAAACTCCATCCACGCACCTTTAAAAGGTATCACGCGGGCACTGTAGATCTTGGTGCCGTTCGGGTGAACGCTCTGACCGAAGAACACACCCGGAGAACGATGAAGCTGCGATACAACAACACGCTCAGCACCATTGATCACGAAAGTACCACGTGGGGTCATGTACGGGATATTACCCAGGAACACGTCCTGCACAATAGTTTCGAAGTCAACGTGCTCTTCATCGTTACAGCTTAGCTTCAGCTTTGCTTTCAGCGGAACTGAATAAGTAAGACCACGCTCCATACACTCGTCGATAGTGTAGCGGGGTGGGTCAATGAAGTAATCCAGGAACTCAAGCACGAAGATGTTGCGTGTATCCGTGATGGGGAAATTCTCCTTGAACACACGGAACAAGCCTTCGTTGTTACGCTTATCAGGCGTAGTTTCAAGTTGGAAAAAGTCCTGGAACGATTGGAGCTGGATAGCCAACAGGTCGGGAGTTGCGGCTGCATCATGTAACTTTCCAAAGTTAACCCTGCCCGATGCTGTCTTTTTTTGCTGTGTAGCCATAGTATTTTTTGTACTCCTTTTAAAACAAAAAAATCCTGTAAGCAAAGCCCAGCCTTACTGTACAGGTATCAGTATTAACAAAAAACGGTCAAAATAATTTTGCGCACGTACGTACCCCTTCAAAAAAGGGATTGCAAAGATAGTGAAGGAGCTTTAATTAAGCAAAAAATATTCCAAATTTTCAATAAATCGTCACGACGTCTAAAAAAACCAGCATTATAGATATAAATAAATTATTTTATTATGCGAATATCCCTAAGTTTTTGGGAATACCCGCTGCCTGCTTTCGGAACCTGTAATACATTTTGTCGTTTAAAAATCTCCAGACTATATATCAATAAACACATAATTAAATAATTAATTATTTAATTAGCCAATTATTATTACTTTAGCAGTTCACTAAAACTAAACAAAACGGCTTATGAAAAAAATTATCCCAATTGCAGCAACAGCTCTGTTAGCAGGAATAATAATTATCTCTTCTTGCAAAAAGAAAGATGACAACCCGGTAGGCAACTATACATGCCGCTGTACGCTCACCACCAGCACTGGTACAACAACTGCAGATCTTCCTTACTCGAATGTTGCAAAAAACACAGCGAGCGCTTCCTGCACTAGCACACAAAATACGTATAATGCAGCCTCTGCAAGTAGCGGTATAACTGCATCATGTTCATTATTATAAAAAAATGACTTTTAAGCAAAAGGCTGTATTTCTCAATACAGCCTTTTTTTATTGCGTCTTTTAGGAACAGCGCGCATTTGAAATATTCGCTTCACCATTAGTACAAAACTATCCGAAAAGCTCACCTCATCATTTCATCATCGGTCACCTCTATTTTTAATTTGGCACAGATTTTGCAGCATTTAACTGCTGAAGTTCTTTGAAATATTTCTTTGCATTTTACAGTAAACGGCCGAGTATAAATTATACCTAAAACCACATTTTTTATACCTTTTACCCCGTTTTCTATACCCTTTTATACCCCTTTATACCTTCAGAAAAAAATCAAGATGATTGCCCATGGCTCATTTCACTGTATCCCCCCAAGAACTATTAACCTAAAACAGGCTATCCCTTGAAATTATACCCTCGCTGCCAGGCGTTCAAAAAAAAAGCAGATATTTTATTGGTTTGAAAGAGATTTTCACTTTCAATAAAGAACACATTTGTCCTGTAGGCAAAAAAAAAATTGAAAAAAAGCTTTGTGAATATTTTATCTGTTTGTGGTATGCAATTTGCTTTAACTTTAGCTAAAATTCGGGTACTATGAAAAAGTTCATTTTTCTTTCTGCTTTTACGGCGATACTAACCCTTGGCATTATTGTTTCCTGCACGCCTACAAATGATGATGATCCTACCGGCAACTATACCTGCCACTGTGTTATCACCACAAGCAGCGGCACAAATACAGTAGACCAGCCGTATAACAATGTGACTTTATCTTATGCTACTTCAACCTGTGCAACGCAACAAAGCACCTATACCTCTGGCGGCATAACCGCAACCTGCACATTACAATGATTTGACTTAGCCGCATAAAAAAACCACGCAACAGGCGGTTTTCTCATGAACGTAAATATCTACAGGGTTAATTCAGTTTGCAATTGAACGTCCCACTAGTTATCTGCGTGGAATCGTCGCAAACAAAAGAAAATGTACCCGTAATTGTAGTTGCAGTCTTTGCAGTTACTGCTATCGATCCATGGGCATCGAGTAAAGCCTTGCCGGGAGCACTATACGATGCACTACCGTTAAAAGTAGAGTTCCATGCGCTGGTATTAAGCTCCTTTGTATTAAAATACCGCGTACCTGTAGATCCACTATAGTTATCCCAATAAACGGTAACAGTGGTTAATGGATCCCATTGCACACCATGAATTGAAAGCATAGACCCTGAGCCAAGCCATGTAGCAGTGGCGTGTGTCACCCTGAAATCAGTTCCATTTGTCTTCCAGGTGATAACCCCGGACGAATCACTGAATGTTTTTGAAATGGTAGATGTGAAGTTTGATGTCTCACCCGCCGAGTTTACTATTTTTCTGATAGTAATACTTGTATTTCCTTCTGTTGATAATACCGGAGTGCTGAAAGTAGCCATGTCCCCCATCATATTCAACGTCGCAGATGCATTGGCAATATTATTCGCACCTGAGAGATCAAAGTAAATCGTATACGCCCCGTCTGCAAGAGTTGTGGATGCTATGGATACTAACGTAGAAGCACCTTTTACAAATGCAGAAACTGTGCTTATCGAAAAATTGGAAATGTCGGGCAAATTGACAGACGGAACCGTATTATTCTTGCTTGCCGGAGTGCAACCCATTTCAGGAGTAGTTGTTGCAAAGAACATTGCAGCCAACGCGATAAATATTGTTTTTTTCATAAGTATATTTTTTGTAAATGTATATAAAATGTAACAAACAAAAATCAGTTTTTAATATAGATAATATAACATACTGCTTAACAAATTTTTCAGGCTAATTTTGTTGCACTTCCGCATGCAAAAAATACTCCGTGTTTTATTAATAATAATGTCCGTTGCAACCGGGCTCCTGTTCGTTTATTCGGCTTACACTAAGCTTTTCCCTACTATCCAAGCGTTTGAATATAATATTGCAGGTAATGTGGGTGTGACCCACATTATGGCTGCAATAGCTGCTCGTTTCTTTATTGGCCTTGAAGCCGGGCTTGGGTTGATGATAGCCATCCATTTTTTTGGCAGGAGCAATTGGGTTTTGAAATTGGCGTTTGCTCTTATTGCTGTTTTCAGCATCTATCTCATATGGCTCTGGATAAAAATGGGTAACAATGTGAACTGCGGCTGTTTTGGTGGAGATATATTCGTGAGCCCATCTACATCTCTGATCAAAAATGCCATTATTCTGCTGGTACTGGGGATACTGATCCGTTACCATAAGGGCTTTTCTTTCGACTATATAAACCTGATTCCTGGCGTTAACATATTGTGTCTCATTGTCTTAGCGTTCCTTATTTTTCCCGTATTCAGTCATTACAAACTCAACTTCAGCAAACTGTATGCCGACCCACAATATGCACCAAAGCAAGACCTTACACATGGCAAGCACATTCTTGCATTTGTGAGCCGCTCATGCTCGCACTGCCGGAAAGCTGCCTCCATTATGCACAACATGAAACAAAAGAACGCTACACTACCATTTTACATGGTCTTTGCCGGCACAGACACTGCATTCTATACGTTCTGGGACGAGACCCATGCCCAAGACATACCATGGTCGCTATTGGCTGAAAAGGATTTTATGGATTATACCGGCGGCGAATTTCCGCAGATACTGTGGCTGAACAACGGAATGGTAGAGGCCAACACCACCTATCCTGAGCTGGACAGGAAGGTTATTGAAGAGTGGCTGAAGCAATAATACTTCAAAGTCCAAAGTCCAAATCCCAAATCCCAAATTCCTATCCCTGCAAGTATCCTTCTAAGGTCTTTGCAATAATATCCCAGTCAAAGTTCTCGCGAACAACCTTTATACCGGCTTCACCAACTTTGCGGCGCAAATCTTCTGATGACAATAACTCAACTACACTTTTTGCAAATGCTTCGGGCTGCTGCTGCATTATCGCACCCTCGCCACTTCTTATGCCCAGGCCGCCGAAGCCTATGTGCGAGCAGACTACCGGAACACCCATTGCCATTGCTTCCAGCACTTTATTTTGAGTGCCGGCACCGAACCGCAACGGAGCGACAACAACGCTTGCATTGTTATACATGCCTGCAAGGTCCTTCACAAAACCTGTTACTTCCACATGATCATTTGCCAAAGCACGCACCTTTTCTACAGGGCGCTGACCGGCGATGACAAACTTTACACCGGGCTTTTCAGCTCTTACCAATGGAAGAATATTCTCAGTAAAATGGATGACCGCATCCACATTAGGTGCATAATCCATATTACCGGTAAACAGCAGAGTGGTGCTGTGCGAATAATCGTGCCCCCGGGGAGCAAAGACATTCATATCCACGCCATTAGGAAGCAACCTCAGATTATCGGCGTGGTGCTTTTCTTTCAGGTATTGGAGATCTTCTGCACTGCAAACCAGCGCCAGGTCGTACATCTGCAGTACCTCCTCGTAACGCAGCACACGCTTCTGCTCTATGTTCTCGAATATGGTAGTGAGCAAGCCGCGCTGCACTTTACTACGCCGCTCCCAATAAAGAGAGAACGCATCGGGCAGATCGAGTATGCGGCGAACATCTTTGCGAGCAGCCAAGTATGGTGACATGCGCAAGTGCTGTACATGAACTGCATCGTAATGATGCTTTGCTATTAGCTCGTCCAGCTTTTTTCTCAACTCATTCGACTGGAAGTACAATACCTGCAGGGGTTGACTACGCCATGCGCCTTGCAGACAATTGACTGCACTTTGCCACTTGGGCAAATAAACCAAATGCACTTCTTTGAAGACCTTTTCTAATTCTGCCTTGTAGCCGAGGTCTTCCTTCGTTTGTGCAAAGGTGAGGAGGTGCAGCTCATGATTTGGATACAACCTTTTTGCGAGGTTGAATATCTTAAGCTTGTCGCCTCTATAGGGCGGATATGGTACCCGGTTGGCTAAAAAAAGGATCTTCAAATCGGTAATGATTTTGTCGTTCCATCACATTTTCATACGCTTCAATTACTTCAATATCTCGTGCCCCATTTTATCCCGCTTTGTTTGCAGGTAAAATTTGTTGTGCTCGTTAGGCGTTACTTCTATCGGTACATTCTCAACGATCTCCAAACCATAACCTATGATGCCGGCACGCTTCTTAGGGTTGTTGGTCATGAGGCGCATTTTCTGCACACCAAGATGACGCAGTATTTGCGCACCTATACCATAGTCTCTCTGATCCATTTTGAACCCAAGGGCAAGGTTGGCATCAACCGTGTCTTTACCCTCTTCCTGGAGCTTGTATGCTTTTAGTTTATTGAACAGGCCAATACCCCTACCCTCCTGGTTCATATAGAGCACAACACCCTTGCCCGCTGCCTCTACCATTTCCATAGCTTTATGCAGCTGATCGCCGCAATCGCAGCGGAGGCTATGCAAAATATCGCCGGTGAAGCAGGAACTATGCACACGCACCAGCACAGGCTCATTCTCTTCCCACTCGCCTTTTACCAAGGCCAGGTGACTCTCGCCTGTATTTGTTTGTTTAAATGCCACCAGCTTGAAGTCGCCATACTTTGTGGGCATATGCACCCGAACTTCTTCGCGTATCAGCGTTTCGTTGGTGAGGCGGTAGCTGATGAGGTCTTTTATGGAAATTATTTTAAGGTCGAACTTTTTGGCAATTTCCATGAGCTGCGGCAGGCGCGCCATAGTGCCATCATCGTTCATGATCTCCACCAAGACACCGGCTGGCTCGAAACCAGCCAGCCTTGCAAGGTCGACAGTAGCCTCGGTATGGCCACTGCGGCGAAGCACACCTTCATCTTTGGCCCTGAGGGGGAAGATGTGCCCAGGGCGGCCCAGGTCTTCCGGTTTTGTAGCAGGATCTATGAGTGCCTGAACGGTTTTGGCACGATCGTGGGCACTGATGCCGGTGGTGCAGCCATTACCTATCAGATCGACAGAAACGGTGAACGGAGTTTGATGCAATACTGTATTGTTCTGCACCATCAGGTTGAGGTCTAACTCGTTGCAACGGCTTTCTGTTATTGGTGCGCAAATGAGCCCACGCCCGTGCTTACTCATGAAATTGATAATCTCAGGCGTTACGTTGCGGGCGGCAGTTATGAAATCGCCCTCATTCTCACGGTCCTCATCATCTACTACTATAAGCAGTTTACCCTTCCTGAGGTCTTCTAAAGCTGATTCTATTGTATCTAACATAATTTAAAAGTGAACAGTCAAAAACCTAAAAAGTCATTGACCATCATAATACAAAGGTACGTTTTGCGGTTGATCGGTTATTTAGCGACCGGTTACCACATATATTCTTTTATCTTACTACACAATTTTTAAAAATTTTTCTTTCCACGATTTTTTGTTGATAATCAATGATCTAAGTGCCTATTACTGCACATTACCGAACAATTACTGAACACCTACGGGACCAAATACTGCGCGTAAAACGCCACAAACCCGTACTGTGAAGAAGTAGTTTTTGTGACCTTGCCACGCCATATACTATGTAAAGGTACAATGAGGGTATTGCCTCTTCCAAATCTATTTTGCATGATGGTACTGTAGCAGTACCATGACGGTTTTTGCATATAGTAAGGGTGCGGGTTTGAGGCAGATATTAAAATATGCATAATTACTTTGTCTGAATCAGAATTTTCAGAATTTTAAAATTAACAGGATGCGCGAGGCTTGCGCCGTTGCTTAACCTTTACATCAGTCATCGAATTCCTTCGCAGAAGGCGTTTTGTTTGCTGTTCCGGATAAATATCCGGAACAACTGGCTATAGAGACATCGGCCGGGACACCCGCAGTGGGGACAATAATTAAGTTGCCATTATCGGGCCTTTACTTTTATAAATCAATCTATTAGATTTGTTACATAACCAAAAAACTAAAAAAATGAAGCAATTGACATTAGTTGCCTTTACTGCCCTATTAGGACTTGGCGTATTATTAACCGGATGCACGAAAAAAAGTAGCAGCAGCAGTACGTCCTCCTCGTATAGCATGAAGGCTACCATAGGCAGCACATCAATGAACGGATCTGTTTGTATCGCATCTGTAGTCAGCAGCACCCTGGCCATATCGGGATCGACCGTTACCGGCGGCGTGGGCGGCCCACCGCAGATAAATATTGCCGTTGCCAGCTGGACGGGCACAACAGGTACTTTCACATTGGGATTGTCGTCAACGGGCTCTTTCGGCCAATATGTTGCCTCTACAGGTGCACTGGCATCGATGTCGCAAACAGGTTCTGTTACCATCACATCAGTCACCTCAACAACTATTAAAGGCACCTTTAATTTTACCTGTACGGATGGTAAAGTAATCAGCGCAGGCTCGTTCACTGCCCAGCGGACCTAGATAAATATGAGCTAATAATAACAAAGCCACCCGCGGGGTGGCTTTGTTATTGGAACAACTATGCACGGGCAACTCTATTAGTTGAATCACTAAAGTCTATATCTTTAAAGAAAAAAACATGCGCATTACTCTAACCTTCATCCTTGCAGCATTGATAACAGCTGTAATATCATCTTGCAATGGCACTAAAAAAACAGTTGGACAAAAACCGACAGTAAAAGAAAATAGTACAAAACAGCCGGCAACAGCCGCGCAGCCTGAGACCGTATCGGAAAAAATAATTAAAATAGCGACTGCCAAAGCCCGCAACAAAAATGTGCCGGTAACCCATGCATCGACTTTTAATCAACTAGGGTTTGATGAGCTGGACACTGTAGAGTTCATCATGGAACTTGAAAAGGTATTTAACATTACCATTCCAGATGGAAACGCAAAAACAATTACTACGGTTGGGCAGGCTGTAGCCTTTGTCCAGACACACCAAGCCAGATAGTAACAAACTTCTCTTAGCTAATAGTCTTAGATCAGTAGAGCGATAACTTGCACGTATATGATCTGGAGCTGGTTGCTGTGGTTGCAGTAACCGTTATAGTATGCTGGCCAGCAGTATAAGTGCTGCCCGTGCGGTAAAATACCAATGGTATGGTAAATGTAGGCACCCCGGTCCAGGGACCTGTTGACTCATTGCCGCCAAAGGTGGAAATACCAGTAAAAATAAACGAAGGCGCACCTGATACCGAAATAGTTACGGGTTGCTGAGCAGAATCGTGATAAGTAACGGTGATGGGCATAGAAATAGGTTTGGCGTAGTTGTTATCGAAACCCATGGTTACATCAACCAGGCCGTCGACTGTAAATGCAGCCATTGTTTTGGGATACACCGTAGTGTTATTACTAGCTTTTTTACAGGAACTGATGCCTGCCAACAACAAGCCACATAGAAAAATGTTTGATAATTTCATAAAGTACAAGTGTGTTTAAATTATATAATTGATAAAGGTAAAAAAAATCACTAATAATATATAGCTACTTTCCGCCGACCCTGTCGATCCTGTTAGTCCAGATGCCACCGCAGAAATCAACAGGTAATTTTTCAAGGTCTTTAACGTCATCGAACCCCGAAGAGTATTCGCCACCCTGCATCAGCACCACCATTGTATTTACTTCGCTCATCCTTTTTAAGAATTTATGCGGCCATCCCCATAGATAAGGGGCATAATTTACCGGCAACAACAGTTCAGTATTTCTCATAGCATGAGGAACATAGCCAGTCCAGCCTATAACTGCATATTGCAACAGGCATTTTTTTATCCTTTCTTTTGAGGTAACACGTATGGCAGGCATTTGCTCTTTGAGTGCAGTTACGGGCTTATCGCCGCCATAAACCGTAAGTAACTGTTGCTGCTGTAGCGGCAAGCTGTTCAAGAATCGAGCAAGATGAATGCCGTCTTCGGGATCGTTGCTTTTCATATGAATATAGAACTTCCGCCCGGGGAAAAGCCGAAGTATTTCCTGCAACGACGGCATGAGCCCAATGCCTTTACCACGAAACGGCCATGTTTTGCCACTATCTGCAGTGTAACCATAACCAACATCGAGCAATTTCAATTCTGCCATTGTAAAATCGCTCACACTACCCTTTGCATTGGTACGATAATCAAGTGTATAATCGTGAAACACTGCAAATTGCTTATCTTTTGTTAGCTTAATATCCAACTCCACGGCATCAGCGCCGTAGCGGAAAGCAGCCTCCATTGAGGGTATGGTATTCTCGAGATACGGATGTTCAGGTGTGCATATGCGACGGGCCGTATTTGTATTCTTATTTATACCATCATGGCTAAATGTTTGCCCAAGGCCACGATGTGCTACAAGCAGGGGCCTGCATTTGCGATGTTTCACTAACAATGAGGTATTGTTGATATAAATGAAACATAATAACCCAAAAAAGAAAAATAGCTTTTTGCCTTTCATACCTGCAACCGAATTTATGGAAATATTGATTGCCGGCACAATACGAGGGGGTTAACTCTAATCTTTCAGCTCTGAAAATATGACCTTGCCATCGACCTCAAACCTGCTAATGTGGCTGGTGGGGGAAGCGTAGGAAATAGTGACCGGCTTATTTACAACTTGTTTTATGAGTGAATCGAGGTCAAGGCCATTCTCGAGACCGCGATTGATATAGCACGTTTTATGGTGCCGGAAAGAAAAAACGGCATCTTTTACGCCGCCTTCAAAAACGCCAGTGACCGTATCGGTGACAGTTTTTGTGGAACAGGCAATGCATTTGCCATTGGGCCCGATGGTAAACAAGATGACGTAGAGCACAAGCAAACAAAAGATAACTGCAATAGTATAGCCTATTGCTTTAAGTGCGGTTTTAAGCATATGGTTGAATTTATGGTATAACGGTGTATTGTTCAATTTATTTCGGTTGTAGCTTATTTTTACGCCTAAATCTGAAAAATGCGCAACCCAATACTTTTAATATCGAGTTCTGCCGTACATGGCTATGGTTACCTTGAGTGTAATAGAGATGCCATACAGGAATTTGTGACGGACATCACAACCCCATTATTGTTTGTGCCTTATGCGGCGGACAAAAACGAGTGGGACGGGTACACCGATAAAGTGAGGGCTTTCTTTAAAACGCTGAACGTGCCGGTTTCGGGTATACACAGGGTGCCAGAAAAAAGAATACTCACAGACCACCAGGCCATATTTGTTGGCGGAGGAAATACCTTCAGGCTGCTTAATGAATTGCAGCAGCAGGAGTTGCTGCCACAAATACGTGAGGCTGTGCTTGGCGGCAAAATGAAGTATATGGGTAGCAGCGCAGGTACTAACCTTGCCACCCGAAGCATATGCACTACCAACGACATGCCTATTGTTTACCCCAAAGGCGGCTTTGACGGGCTGAATCTATTCACGCAACAAATAAACCCACACTACCTGGACCCGGAGCCGGAGAGCAGGCACAAGGGAGAGACCCGGGACCAGCGGCTTGCGGAGTTTCACCAGATGAATGATACAGCCGTAGTGGGACTACGCGAGGGAGCCTATATCAGCATCAATACAGATTTTGCGGTGACACATGAGTTATATATTGGCGGCATTAACGGAGCTAAAATTTTTGAGAAAGGCAAGCAGCCATATGAGGCACCAAGGGAGCAGAAATTCGAGCTATGAGAGTTGTAACCGTTTATATAATTTACCAATAGTCAAGCCCTGCACCACGAGAGAGAATATCACTACCATATAGGTGATACACACAAATTCATCTTTGTGCATTTCGGCGGGAAGAGATAAAGCCAAAGCAATTGATAATCCACCGCGCAAACCTCCCCAGGTGAGTATAGCGATCGTGTGGCGTTCGAACTTTGTTGTGAAGCGCAGCAACGAAATAGGTATAGCGACGGACACCCAACGGGCAAACAACACCACCGCTATAGTTATCAACCCGGTAATGAATAAACTAAAGTTGTAGGTTACGACAAGCATTTCGAGACCTACGAGGAGAAAAAGTATGGCATTGAGCACCTCATCTATGAGCCCCCAGAATTTATGTAAGTATTCTCTTGACTCATCAGAAATGGCGCTTTCGCTTCCTTTACTGCCGATGAATATGCCCGCTACCACCATTGCCAAAGGGCCAGATATATCCAACCGGCCGGCTATGTAGTAGCCTCCCACAACTATACAAATTGTAATAAGCTCATTTACAATATACCTGTTAGCAATCCTGATGGCTATGTAGCCGAGGTAGCCGAGGAGCAGACCAAAAAGCAGTCCGCCACCTGCCTGCATTAGAAACAGTAGCATTACATCGGTTGCTACGATAGCAGTTGCACCGGTTTGCGCTACTGAAAGAATAGTTATAAATACTACCACTGCCACCCCATCGTTGAAAAGAGATTCGCCAGCAATTTTTATTTCAAGCGGTTTGGCAAGACCTGCGCGTTTCAGTATTGCCAATACGGCGATGGGATCTGTAGGGGATATAAGCGCTGCAAATAACAGGCAGTAAATATAATTGATACCGCCGCCCAAAGCCATAAACAGATAATATAATAATGCGCTTACAATAGATGTTGAAATCAGCACCCCGACGGTTGACAGAACGATAACCGGCCAGCGTTGCCTGCGTAAGGTTGCTGCATCTAAATGCACGGAACCTGCAAATAGCAGCAAACCAAGCATGTGGTTCATGAGCAGGTCATGGAAGTCGATAGAAGTAATGACATGCGTGGCGTATTCTGACGCGTTTGGAAAGACATTTCTCAAAGCTAAAAGCAATGCGGTAAACGCTAAAGAGAGAATAGTTATCCCAATGGTTGGAGTAAGCCGAAGAAAGCGACGGTTGATGTATGCACATACAGCAGACAGGCAAACAATGAAAACAGCCACTTCGAAACCAGTCATAACAAACTATTATATACGCTCTGCCAATAAATGTTCTACTTCATGAATAATTTCCTTCATCACTTTGTTTTGCTCATAGTGCTCAACGACGAGCATATGTGCACGTTGAGCCATTTCTTCGGCTTCTTTCCTGTGATCGAAACACCATTTTAGGGAACGGGCAAAATCTTCAGGAGTGCGGGCAAGGAGGTAGTGCTCACCCGGACGTGCTTCTATTCCTTTAATGCCAACTGAAGTGGTAATAACTATTTTGCCTGACGCCATAGCTTCCAGTATCTTCACTCTAATACCTCCCCCACTCCAAAGAGGTACAATGAGTATTTTTTTGTCAGCTATAAAATCCTCGGCATTGGGCACTTCGTCCATGCAGTGCACACCCTCTATACCAAGATCTTTGAAATCGCCAGGCATTTTGCGGCCGGCGAAATAGAACTCAAAACCAGGTACCAGTTTCCTGACCTTAGGCATTGCTTTTTCTATAAACCAACGGACACCATCACGATTCGCGATCCAGTCCATAGCACCAATATGGTAACCTACCCAGCGTTCTGTACCTGTGGAAAGTTTCACCTTACGTGTATCTATACCAAAAGGGGCCACCACCATATCGTGCACTTCCTCCAGCCGCTGGATCAGGCTTGCATCTTTTTCAGTAATAGGCAGCAAAAGGTCGTACGAACGCCATGCCTGACGTTCAAAATCGCGTATGCGCTTCTGAAGGTCAGTGAGGTATATTTTCTTCAGAGTGTTCTTAGTCTTTTTTGCGAGGCCATGCCATATCTGATATTCGATATTATGGATACGTAATACGGACAATGCATTGCCATGCTCTTTTATCTGAGGCAGGTAAGAGGAGAGGTAAACACTCTCAACCTGTACTACATCGGGCTTAAATGCTTGTAATACCCGGACCAACCTTTCTTTATACCCGACATCAAAAAACCTTTTTGCATGTTCGGGCTTACGGCTGAAGAAGAAATTTTTTGCAATATCCGTCCATTTGATGTCATTATTCACATCTACCCACTCAAAGGCGTGCAGTTCTGTAAACAGCTTTTTAAGCTGCTCGTGCTTAATGTAATGGCGTGTAGTATTCATGGCCAGGAGATAAACCTGCCAACCCTCTCGATGATACCCCTCTACCATTGCATTCATAGCCAGGTTACCACCATCCTTCAAAGGATACGGTATGCGGTTGGTGAGTATTAGTATTTTACGGCCTGCCATTCGTGGAGCTAAAATAGTTAAATAGAAGCGTTTAAACCATCTTGTATTATATTTGGCATATGCGGGCTAAAAAGATCGTGTTCCTGGGCTCTAAACCTATAGGCTACCAATGCCTGGACTACCTTATTACCCAAAAAGATGCCCTGACCCTTGATGTGATCGGAGTACTTACCCGCAGCCGCAAAGAGTTTGGTGACGGGCATGACCTTACCGAACTTGCCAGAAAATATGACATACCAGTCCTTGGCAGCCTGCGTGACCTGCCTGAGTGCGATATTATGTATTCGGTACAGTATCACGAGATCCTAAGACCCGAACACATCAATAAAGCCAAAGAATTATGTGTGAACCTACACATGGCCCCACTGCCAGAATACCGTGGTGCAAACCAGTTCTCTTTTGCCATAATTGAGCAGAAACGGGAATTCGGGACGACCATTCATAAAATAGATGCGAGGATAGACCATGGCGATATTCTTTTCCAAAAGCGATTCCCAGTACCAGATAACTGTTGGGTAGGCGAATTGTATGAACTGACGTTTAATGCATCTGTTCAATTGTTCAAAGAAACATTGGCGGACATTGTAAACGGCAAGTATTCGTTAACACCACAGGAAAGCCTTGTATCAAGATACGGTACGAGCCTGCATTATAAGAATGAAATGGCTGATATTAAGGTTATAGACATGACCTGGGATAAAGAAAAAATAGACCGCTATGTACGTGCCACGGCTATGCCGGGGTTTGAACCTCCATACTATTTAAAGGATGGGGAAAAGGTATATTTAAGTCCCACACAGTAAAGAGGTTTGCTGACCATCGTCAGTTGAAAAACGATAGCACCAAGGTAGCTTTGCAGGCTTTTCAACACAATAACTATGCAAATGGAGGTAATGGCCCCGGTGGGCTCGTGGGAGAGCCTGCAGGCGGCAATACAGGCGGGAGCAGACTCGGTCTACTTTGGCGTGGAACACCTGAATATGCGGGTAAAATCGGCAGCTACGCTAACGGTGGCAGATCTACCCGAAATAACGCGCAGGTGCAAGGAGCATGGCATTAAGACATACCTGACACTGAATACCACCATGTATGACCATGACAAAAAGCTGTACACCACGATAATAAGCGAGGCGAAGGCCGCAGGTGTGAATGCCATAATTGCTGCAGATTTTGCGGTGATACGCGAATGCCGCATGCATGGCATGAGCCTGCACATAAGCACCCAGGCCAATGTGACGAACATAGATACCGTGGCTTTCTTTGCCGAATATGCTGACCTGGTGGTACTATCGCGGGAGTTGACACTGGGGCAGGTGAAGGAGATAACCAGAGAGATAAAGAACCGGGACATACGCGGCCCAAAAGGAGAACTGGTGCAGATAGAGATATTTGCGCATGGTGCATTGTGCATGGCAATATCGGGCAAATGCTATCTTAGCCTGGACTCGAACAACTCTTCGGCCAACAGGGGCGCATGTGTGCAAAACTGCCGTCATAAGTATCTTGTCACCGACCTGGACAACGGCAAGGAGCTAGAGATAGATCATGAATACATCATGAGCGCCAAAGACCTTTGCACTATTGACTTTTTGGATAAGATAGCAGAAACAGGTGTAGCTGTGCTGAAGATAGAAGGGAGAGGCCGGGCGGCAGACTATGTATACACTACCGTGAAGTGCTATAAGGAGGCAGTAGAAGCCTTATCGAACGGCACCTATACGGAAGCGAAGATAAAAGACTGGAGGGAGCGGCTGAGCACTGTATTCAACCGGGGTTTCTGGGATGGTTATTACCTTGGCCGGAAGCTGGGCGAATGGAGCGGGACAGAAGGATCTATGGCGACGAAGAAAAAGGTGTTTTTAGGAACCGCGGTGAAGTATTACCCGAAAATAGGAGTGGCAGAATTTGCGCTGGAATCGGGCGGATTGACGCAAGATGATGAACTATTGCTTACCGGGCCTGTGACCGGCATTGTTTCGCAGAAAGCAGAACGGATACACCTGAACAACGGACCGGTTGGCAAAGCTGACAAAGGCAATAACATTACCGTGCCATTTGCGACAAAGGTTCGGCCGGGCGATAAGCTGTATAAAGTGATAGCCACAGAATATGCCTAAGATACTGCATCACCGGGGGAAGTGCATAGGCTGCAACATCTGCCATGAAATGTGGCCGGTACGGTGGCGCATGAGTCGCACAGATGGTAAGTGTACCTTAGTGAACAGCCTTGATAAAAAAGGCGTGGCCCAGGCAGTAATCTCGGCGGATGAACTGGACATCAACCTGAAAGTAGCGGATGCGTGCCCGGTAAAGATCATCAGGGTCATCAGATAAGGGCCAAACTTAAACCGCTCTACCCCGCCCTACCTTGATCATCTTCAAAGCAGTAATTGCAGCCTCCTCGCCTTTATGTCCGTGAGTGCCGCCGAGGCGCTCCCATGCTTGTGCTTCGTTATCAAGCGTGAGGACACCAAAGATAACAGGTATGGGCAGCATGAGGTTTAACTGCAGGATACCCTCTGTAACCGCTTTGCATACATAATCGAAATGAGGGGTTCCGCCACGAATAACAGCCCCAAAGGCGATAATAGCTTCGGGTTTTTCTATTTTGTCTTTATACTTTTCCCAGTGTTGCCTGCAAGCGAAGGGCAATTCGAAACAGCCAGGCACCACAACTTTCTCAACTACATCACCTTTAAAGCGGTGCATCATGCTTTCGCAACCATTCAGCAGTTCCCGCACTATCTTATCGTTCCATTCGGTGTACACGATAGACACTTTGGGCAAGTGCAACGATTCCAATTGGTGTGTATCCAATAAGCCCACGCTGTCTTTAGATTGCGCCATAAAAAATCCCCTTTTTCACCAAAGGTAAAAAAGGGGAAGCAAATGTTTTGAAGAAGGTTTTTTAGTTCACTTCACCGAGGCGAGCGAGGTCTTTATCTATATCGCGTGCCTGTGTACTTTTGGGATATTCATCCCTGATGCGTTTGTAAGCAGCTTTAGCCTCGTTAGCATTATTAGATGCTTCGTAAGCGAGGCCCATCTGGTAGAGGTACATTGGTGTAACCACTGCATCCTCCTTATCTTCTGTAGCCTTTTTGAAAGCATCGATTGCTTTTGCATTGTCGCCGCTCTCCATATACGCCTGACCCAGAACGCCCGATGCCATATGGCCTACAGTTGTACCTTTGCCATCGAAATCGTTCAATTCCTTAATAGCGGTTTTGAAATCGCCCATACGCAGGTAGCTGACACCCATATAGTAGTGAGCAAGGTTGCCTGCCGCAGTACCTGAGTATTTCTTAGCTATTTTGATGAAGCCGGGATTTTTACCATCACCATTCAAAGCCATATTCAATGAATCGGCCATGTAGTAGTTTACCGGGATAGACAAAGCTGTTGATGCCTTTTCTTCAGAAGGTGCCTTATATAATTTTGTATAAGCGAAATAACCAACTACCACCACCAATATGCCGGTAGTGACCATGTTGATCATTTTTTTGTTCTTCTCGTAAAAGACAACCACGCCATCCATTGGATTAGACTCCGTATAGACTGCAGGTTTTTCTGTACCGGGAGCTCCGGGTTGGGTTCTTGCTGAATTTGCCATTGTTATTGCGTACTTAGATTTATTATTTAGTTTGTAAATATTTTTAAAACCAGGGTATTAATCTGTTATAAAAGGATAATTCTGATCCATGTAGATATCCTTGTACAGTTCGCTATCATCCGGCCAAGGGCTTTCTTCTGCAAACTGAACTGACTCGTCAACTTCAAGTTTCACCTTTTCGTTTATCATTTCTATCTCTTCTTCCGTTGCCCACTTATTCTCCAGTATTGTATTCAATGTCTGGTTAATAGGGTCTTTCTCCTTATATTCTTCCAGTTCTTCCTTAGTACGATATTTCGCCGGGTCGCTCATGGAGTGGCCGCGGTAGCGGTAAGTCTTAATCTCCAGGAAAGTAGGGCCACCGCCCTCACGAGCGCGGCGCACTGCCCTTTCTATAGCCTTGTGCACTTCTTCGCAACTCATACCATCTACACTATCTCCGGGCATATCGTATGCATCAGCAAGGCGGTAGATATCCAGTACCTTCGAGGTACGCTCTACAGATGTGCCCATTGCATAGTAGTTGTTCTCGCAAATGAACACAACAGGCAATTGCCAAAGCACGGCCATATTGAAGGTTTCATGCAGCAAACCCTGCCTGGCAGCGCCATCACCAAAGAGACAAAGCGTTGCCCTGTCTGTACCGTTGTACTGCTCTGCAAATGCAATGCCTGCTCCTAATCCTATCTGTCCGCCAACTATACCATGCCCACCAAAGAACCTTTTTTCTTTTGAGAAAAAGTGCATGCTGCCACCTTTTCCCTTAGTGCAACCGGTAGCTTTGCCATAAAGTTCCGCCATACACTCCTTAGCCGAGATCCCCTTCATTATAGCCAGGCCGTGATCGCGGTAGGCTGTAATGAGATTATCATCTTCGCGTGTTGCAGACATAATACCTGCAGCAACAGCCTCCTGGCCAATATACAAATGACAAAAACCTCTAATTTTTTGCATTCCGTACAGCTGTCCAGCCTTTTCTTCGAAACGGCGAAGCAGTAACATCATTTCATACCAACGCAAATATGTTTCTTTGCCAAATGGAGTCTGCACTATTGTTTAAATTTGGGTGCGAATTTATAAAAACTTTTCTATCTATCCGCGGCTTTGAACAGTATTAATAAAATAACACTATTACAGTATCGTAATTATAGCGCGGCAACCTATGAATTTAGGTCCCCGGTAACCTGTATTACGGGTCCGAACGGCAGTGGAAAGACCAACCTGCTGGACGCTGTCTATTACCTGTGCTATACCAAAAGCTACTTTAGCGCCTACCAGCAAAACAGTGTGCAGAATGGGCTTGATGGCTTCAGGGTGACAGGTAACTTCAATAGACAGGGGAAGGAAGAAGCGATTAGCTGCAAATGGAAAGCCGGTAAAAAGGAGATATATGCAAATGATGTGGAATATGAAAAAGTTACAGATCATATAGGGGTTTATTCTGCTGTGATGATAGCACCGGATGATACTGAACTGATAAACGGCAGCAGCGAAGTGCGCCGCCGGTGGGTGGACAGCATATTGGGACAAGTGGACAAAACATACCTCGAAAAATTAATGCATTACCAGCGATTGCTGCTACAACGTAACGCGTGGCTAAAACAACAAGCTTTTAAACCATCAGCAGATAATACTGAACTTGACTACTATAATGCAGAAATGGATGCTGACTCAGCTTACATTTATGAGCAGCGTAAAATATTCCTGGAGCAATTTTTGCCACTACTGGATAATTTTTATCACCGGCTATGCGGTGGTAAAGAACCGGTAAATGTGGTTTATACCAGCGACCTATCACAAAAACCTTTAAAAGATTGGTTTGCACAGAACCTGCAACACGACCTACGTTACCAACGCACACTGCGAGGAATACACAAAGATGACTGGGACTTTAGCGTGAATAACCTGCAACTAAAACAATTCGGATCGCAAGGGCAAAAGAAAAGTTTTTTGTTTGCCATGAAACTGGCACAATATGCTTACCTAAGCAAAGTACAGGGCCACCTGCCTATATTGCTGCTTGATGACATTTTTGAAAAGCTGGACCAAAGCCGGATGGAAGCGTTGCTGCAAATAATAAACGGCGATGACTTTGGCCAGGTGATACTTACCGATACACACCCGGAGCGCATCAGGCAGGCATTTGGGGCAGATGCTGAAGTGGGCTACATTTATTTGTAAATTTTTAAGGCGCTTTTCATTTACTTTTGCCATAATGATATTTTCATCGAAATTGGTGGAGGATGCGGTGCAGGAATTTGCGAAACTGCCGGGCATTGGAAAGAAGACCGCATTGCGAATGGTGCTGCAACTGCTACGCATGGAAGAGGAAGTAGTAGATGAGTTTACCGGGGCAGTATCGAGGATGAGGCACGGGGTGAAATTTTGTAAAGAATGCCATAATGTATCGGATAGCGAAGTGTGCGGCATATGCGTGAACAGCGGGCGCAACCGCCGACAGATATGCGTGGTGGAGACCATAAGGGATGTAATAGCCATTGAAAGCACCCAGCAATATAACGGCCTGTACCATGTGCTGGGAGGTATACTCTCCCCACTAGACGGCATAGGGCCGGAGCAATTGAACATAGCCACACTACACAACCGGGTAAAAGACGAAGCTACAGAGATCATCATGGCGCTGAGCCCCACTATTGAGGGCGATACTACGGTGTATTATATAGCCCGTCAGCTAAAAGACCTGCCGGTGACCATTACCACTATTGCAAGGGGTATATCCTTTGGCGGGGAACTTGAATATGCCGATGAAATGACGCTTGCCCGCTCTATAGCCAAGAGATTGCCAATTGAGAATTATGTGGCGATACAGGGGAAGTAATTACCTACTCAGCACAGTCTTAAATCTCTGTACATCCACATCGGGCTGTAAAGGTTCGTTATGCACTAAGTGGCGGGCAAACATATTTGCGAGGTAAGGCGCCATTGAACAGCCTTTGCTGCCCATTCCATTGAAAATGCCTATCGCAGGATGCAACGGATGCAAGCCCACAAATGGCTTACGCTCCAGGTTGGCGGGGCGTTGGGCTACTATGTGGTCTACGATCTTATAAGGTAGTTTTAACCAGTAATTGAGTTGCTCTTCAACCTGCCTGCGGAATGCCGGAGTTAGCTCCATATCTGTGAACTTCCAGTCGTGGGTGGCACCGACCCAGAACAGATCGTCCTGCCAGGGCACAATGCTAATGCCTTGCTTATAGATGTTATTGCGAGGCAAGCCGGGAATAGATACAATCAATGCCTCACCTTTATCTTTGGACCAGGGCAGGTTAGAAAAATATCGATCATTTATCCCACCTGCCCCATTACAGAATATAA
>JBGAJU010000014.1:0-64120 GCA_044224775.1 Flavipsychrobacter sp. | reverse complement strand
ATTTCATATACACCCGGCTTATTAATGTTCCCACACGCGCTCATCAGCTTGGTACCTGTTGATTTACCAACGCCTATCTTAGCATACTCATCACCGCCTAAGTTGATGATAGGTACTACCGCAGCAATAGTTTCTACATTATTCACAACCGTCGGGCGCATCCATACACCTTGTATCGCAGGGAATGGTGGTTTCATACGTGGGTTGCCACGTTTGCCTTCCAACGATTCTATCAACGCCGTTTCTTCACCGCATATATAAGCGCCTGCACCGCGATGCACATATATCTCGCAATCAAATCCTGATCCTTGTATGTTCTTACCCAGCCAGCCGGCATTTTTAGCTTCTGCTATCGCTTGTTCAAGAATATCAGGTATCCATGCATATTCACCACGTATGTAAACGTAAGTTGTATTGCTGCCCAACGCAAAGCTGCTGATGAGTAATCCCTCAATGAACAGGTGTGGATGGAACTCCATCAGGTACCTGTCTTTGAATGTACCCGGCTCCGACTCATCGGCATTGCACACCAGGTGGCGTGGCACACCTTCAGGCTTTGCCAGGAAGCTCCACTTCATACCTGTAGGGAAGCCCGCACCACCCCGGCCGCGAAGGCCGCTCTTCTTCACTTCTTCCACTATATCTGCAGGGGCCATTTTCAACGCCTTCTCTGCAGCACGGTATCCGCCTACACGGCGATAGGTATCGTAATAACGGATACCATCTACCTTATCGTGCTCTAATAACAGTTTTACACCCATACCCCTAAGGGACTTTTATGTTTTTTACTCCATTCCGCGATAACGAAATGGGTTTAAATTCTTTCACTATGCCTTGAGTACATCACCCATCTTCCTTCCTTCCGTGTCCACACCTGTACTATTTGTAACTTTAGTTGAATGGGTTTGCCATTCAGTGCAACAGCTACATCTGCCAACATCCTCGCCTGTGCAATGCTCCCGGTAAACCGTACTCCCTGCAGCGTTACATTTAGCTGGTTGTAGGTCAGCTTGCCATTATATAGGTCTTCCATCACATCTCGTTTCAGCTCCAGCCATCCGTTTGAATGATAATAATGAACATCATCCCGTAGCAGCCGGTTCAATGAAGCGGTATCCCTGGTCACCAAAGCCTTATTAAAAGCATGTATCGCTCTCGTAAGGCTCACCGAATCCTCTTTTTGCGCAAACGCACCAATACTTATAAAGAGCAGCACTATGGTAACTAAATACCTCATCTTCTATTTATCAAACACCATAATAAAATCTTCCATCGGGTCGAAGAAGTAATCTGTCCAGCCTGTTTTGTGGCTTTTCAGCTCGTCTTCGCTCGGGAAACCGGTATGATGTACTATCACTTTGGTTCCCGACTCATCCTCTTTCAATAAATAATGAACTTCTGTTGGTTTTGTTTCTTCCGGCCATCCACTCACTTTCCAGGTATAGGCCAATTCGTTCTCACTTGTTTTAAGTACTTCACCTTTCACCCATCCATCAAACATTTCAAACCTGCCACCAACTTTATTTTCTACTACCGCTTCTCCTCCGCTCCATTTTCTTATCAGCTTCGCATCTGTGAGCAACTGCATTACTCTCTTCGGCTTTGCTGATAATATAAACTCAAGTTTCAGGTCAAAAGCCATAGCATTAATTTTTTGCCTGCGCCCTCAATTCGTCTATCAGCTTATCTACTTTCTCTTTTGTCAAATGTTCCCTGTATGTTTTGCCCAACTGCATCATGGGCGCATATCCGCATGCACCAAGGCACTCAGCTGGTTTCAATGTAAACAACCCATCAGGCGTTGTTTCCCCCTCGTTAATGCCCAGCTTCTGCTTTATATACTCAATAATGTCATCACATCCGCTCACCATGCAGGGGCCTGTGCGGCATACCTCAAGCACATGCTTGCCTACAGGTTTCATATTGAACATGGTGTAGAATGTGGCTACCTCATACACTTCAATGGGCAATATGTCCAGCAGCCCGGCCACATAATCCATCACCGGTGTATCCAGCCAGCCGCCAAACTCATCCTGAGCCATGTGCAATACAGGTATCAAAGCGCTTTTCTGCTTCCCTTCAGGGTAGCGGGCTATCACTTCTTTTACCTTGTTTAATTTCTCTTCGGAAAACTTTATCATAAACCCCAACCCCTAAAGGGGCTTTATTTTATTATTGTAAGCTAACCAATTTACGCATCCAGCTCTCCCGCTATCACATTCAAACTACTCAGTGTTATCACCGCATCACTCAGCAAACCACCTGCAACTATCTCAGGGTACGCCTGGTAGTAAATAAAGCATGGTCTGCGGAAGTGCAAACGGTACGGTGTACGCCCGCCATCACTTATCAGGTAAAAGCCCAGTTCACCATTACCACCTTCTACGGCATGGTACACTTCGCCCTTCGGCGCATCTATCTCACCCATTATTATTTTGAAGTGATAGATAAGTGCTTCCATCTTTGTATACACATCTTCCTTGGGTGGCAGATGGAAATGGTCTGCCTCCTGTGCATAGAATATTTCTTTCTGCTCAGGGAACTCTTTTTCTATCTTCTCAATTTTCTCCAGTGCCTGGTGAATGATGCTCAGGCTCTCCCATATCTCGCCGTTGCGCACCATAAAGCGGTCATAAACATCGCCTGTGGTGCCAACCGGTATTTTAAAATCAAAGTCTTCGTAAGAGGAGTAGGGTTGAGCAACACGCACGTCATAATCCACACCGGAAGCCCTCAGGTTAGGTCCGGTAAAACCATAATTCAATGCCCTCTCAGCACTGATAGGTCCGGCCCCCAGGCAACGCTCCATAAATATGCGGTTACGGTTCAGCAGGTTCTCAAACTCTTTCATTGTTTTTGGGAAGTTCTCCAAAAACTTATTCAGCTTATCGAAAGATGCCGGTGTAAAGTTGCGCTCAAAACCACCTACTCGGCCAATATTGGTAGTGAGGCGTGAGCCGCAGATCTCTTCAAATATCTCGTAAATGTGCTCGCGCGATTGGAACACATATGTAAACGGTGTGAGTGCACCTGTATCCACAGCCACTACCGAATTACAAACCAGGTGGTCTGCGATACGTGCCAGCTCCATCAGTATAACGCGCAGGTATTGCACGCGTTTTGGTACATTTATTTTTAACAGCTTCTCTACTGTCATGTGCCAACCCATATTGTTGATGGGCGATGAGCAATAGTTAAGGCGGTCGGTAAGTGTGGTTATCTGGTAAAATGGTCTGCGCTCTGCTATTTTCTCGAATGCACGGTGTATATACCCAATTGTAGGCACGGTTTCCATCACCCGCTCACCATCTATCTCCATTATGTTTTGGAACACACCATGTGTTGCAGGGTGCGTAGGGCCCAGGTTGAGCGTAGTGGTCTGTTTCTGAAGTGATTCCTCAGAAAGCTTTATATGTTGCTGCTGTTGTTGCTGTAGTTCCATTACCTTCCAAACATTTCGTTATCCTTATCCCTCCGCGTCGGGTCTTCCATTTCATATTCCTTCCTCATCGGGAAATAATCCATCTCATCCACATTCAGTATACGGATCAGATTAGGATGCCCGATGAAGTTGATGCCGAAAAAATCATATGTTTCACGCTCCATCCAGTTCGCTGTCGAAAAACGCTGTGTTACAGTATACACATCAGGTTTTTCAGATGGCACATATATTTTGAAACGCAAACGGATATTGTCAATAAGATTATGCAGGTGATAAACAACACATAGCTCCTCTCCTTTTCTCTCGGGGTAGTGTACACCTGTCAGGTCTGTAAGAAAACGGAAACGCAATGTTTCATCGTCATACAGGTGTTGGATCACTTTCAGGTTCATTTCAGCAGGAGCAGAGAAAGAGAGCAAACCAAATTGCTCTTCCCATTCGGTCAGTTGCTCCCCGAATTTCTCCGTTAATTTCTGCTTTACTATTTCGTTCGTTAACGCCACTTTTTGGTTTTAACTTTTACCTTATAATTTGTTTATTGTATTCCGTATGTCTGCATCAGGTCCTTGTACACTGGATTATGTCTGCGGCGCAGGCTCTCATTATTTACAAGGTCCTGCAGCTTCAATATCCCGTCTATTATACCTTCCGGCCTTGGCGGGCAACCCGGCACATACACATCCACCGGTATCACCTGGTCTATACCCTGCAACACTGAATAAGAATCAAATATCCCTCCGCTGCTCGCACATGCGCCTATTGCTATCACCCAGCGTGGCTCAGCCATTTGCAGGTAAACCTGGCGCAATATTGGTCCCATCTTTTTCGCGATCGTTCCCGCTACAAGCAGCACATCACACTGGCGTGGGGTAAAACCCATACGCTCAGCACCAAAACGGCCAAGATCATAATGCGATCCCATAGTAGCCATAAACTCGATCCCACAGCAAGATGTAGCGAACGGTAACGGCCATAAAGAATTCTTACGGCCAAGACCTACTATCTTATCAAACGTGGTTGAGAAAAAACCCTCACCGGAATACCCCTCAGGGGCTTCCACCATCTTCACATTCGTATTATACTGTACCGGGCGCGGCATAAAACAACTCCTTTTTGATTTTTTCTTTTAATTTTTTTAGTCTTCCCACTCAAGCGCACCTCTTTTCACTATGTATATAAAACCACATAAAAAGAAAGCAACAAACAACACTACTTCTAAAAATCCTTCTTTGCCTAAAAACTTAAAATTCACGGCATATGGATAAAAGAAGATCACTTCCACATCAAACAAAACGAAAAGTATCGCCACAAGAAAATATTTGATACCCATGGGTTGGCGTGCATTGCCAACAGATGGTATACCACTCTCAAAATTGATCAGTTTATCTTCAGTCTTTCTTTTTGGACCTAACAAGTGAGAAACAAGCATCATTACCACCACAAAGCCAACGGCTATTACCAATTGTAGGGCTATCGGGAAATAATTGAATGGCGTATTCTGCTCCGCCGAAAGCATTAAAACATCCATAAATGGTTTCGTTACTAGGAATGCTGTTTAAAAGGAAACGCAAAATTACACCTATACCTCGATAATTCAACTTATTAAACCGCCTTTTTTGGCGCGTGGGCTCTATATTTTAACTACGGCTATTATATCGAATAAATAGCATGTGATTCTTTACTTTTCCTTAAATTAAATTGACGATATAATGATATTTTTGAGGCAAAATCCGATTAATGCTCGTATCAGTCGTCATTGTTAACTATAACACCTTCAGGGTAACGTGCGACTGCATCGAAAGTGTTATTAAGTTCACCAAAAATGTTCCTTATGAGATTGTCCTGGTGGACAATGCATCACCAAATGATAACCCGGATGACTTCCTTGTAAAATTCCCTTCAATTACGCTCGTAAAAAGTAATATAAATGGTGGCTTTTCAAATGGAAATAACCAGGGAATAGAGGCCGCTAAAGGAGATATTATTTTATTATTGAATTCAGATACTATTCTTAATGAGGATAGTATAAGTATTGCTGCCCACAAGCTACTGCAAATGCCAGAGGTGGGTGCTTTAACTGTCCGGTTAGTTTATCCTGATGGCAAATTGCAGCATACCGCACGGAAATTCAGGAGCATACGTAACGAAATATTTGATATTTTACGCCCCTTTTTATTACTGATACCTTATGAAAAAAGGTCGGATTTAATGCTTAACCAATACTTTAATGGAGATCGCAATACGTATGCCGACTGGGTTAGTGGCGCTTTCATGATGTTTCGCAGGGAGGTTTTAGGCAAGTTGCCGGGTAAAAAGTTAGACGAACGGTTCTTTATGTACGGTGAAGACCAGTTATGGTGCTACCAGATTGGCCAATTGGGTTATGAAAATTTTTATCTGTCAGAAACTACCGTTATACATATCCATGGCGCAAGCACTGAGCCGTCTAAACAGCTACAGCTCCTGAAAAAATTAATAGATCTGGAGTTAACCATTATGGAATACCGTAAAGGCAAGACGGCATATTATAGCATTTTCAAATTCATATTTACAGCAAAAGAAATGCTGCGCTATTATATTAAGATAACGGCAATGAAGTTGTTTGGGTATCGTATGCGGTGAGAGAATGTTATAAATAAGTAGTTTCTTTGCTAAGGAATAATCTATGAGCAACCCCTTAATATCAATAGTACTTCCCACCTACAATGGTTCTAAATATATCCACCAGTCCATTGACAGTTGTCTAAATCAGACGTTGGCGGATTTTGAACTGATCATAGTCAATGATTGCTCAACAGACGATACACGTAGTATTATCGAAGAATATGCGCGCAAGGATCACAGGGTAAAAATTATAAATAATCAGCATAACAAGCAGCTACCGCGATCTTTAAATACAGGTTTCAATGCAGCTACGGGGCAATACCATACATGGACGTCGGACGACAATTATTACGCACCAAACGCTTTAGAAACTATGTTGGGCGTAATTAGAGAGGATGAAAGAACAGATTTAGTATATACAGACTATACACTTATTGATGATTTTGGGAAGGTTTTCGGAACCCGGACTTTTAATAATATTTATGACAGCTTTACGAACTGGTTAGGTTGCGGCGCTTGTTTTCTGTATAAAGCGGAAGTATATAGAAAAAATAATGGCTATAATCCCTCCGCCTTCTTGATCGAAGACTATGACTTTTTTATGCGTGCCTTTCTGCAGTTCAACTTTAAATATTACCCGGCGTTTGATCTATATTATTACCGGGAGCATCCTAACTCGTTGACCACAAAACAAGGAGATAACGTTATGTATCTTTCTAAGATAATGGTGGAGCGACAACTGCCAAAGTTGGAAATTAAGCTGCCTCATGATCAACTTAAATTTTTATATCGGAAATTCGCGGTATTCAATGCTGTACAAAAAAACAATGCATATAAATATGCGTTTTACCTGAAAAAGCTGTGGTCAGTTTCAAAAGCACAGGCCATCCTGACTCTTTTGTTTGTTCCGGTTCAGAAATTTTTTAAGGCTATAGTGGTGATCTGCAAGGGTATGTTTTTGTTTTTTACCACCGCCAAAGAATAAGCACTTATCAGGAACGACCTTTTTATTAATAATGTAACTTCGCTAAAAACGCATGCAAATGATTGACAAAATTCTGGAAAAAATACCTTACCTGCGATATGCATACTGGTATAGAAAAAATAGCTCTAACCGTCCGGGAAGCTATTATTCTTCTGTGACAGATCTGGATTATGTCAAAGCGAACGAAGATTTGATTTGGCCTGGTATTGAAAATGAAGACTGGCTTAAAGGCATTAATATTAGAAAAGACGAACAGATCAAGTTCCTCCGATCAATCAAACCCATATACGATAAATTAAATTTGACACAATTTGATAAGACAAAAGAGAACATATCCGGCAGATATACTTTTCATAATTCCTGGTTTACCTATGCTGATGCCACTATACTTTATTTAATGATAATGAACTTTAAGCCAAAGCGTATTGTCGAAGTAGGTTCAGGCTATAGTTCAGCAATGATGCTGGATATAAATAACTCAGAATTTGACAATTCGATTTCGCTGACGTTTATTGATCCCAACCCTCAGGACAGGCTTATGGGGCTGATTAGGGAGTCTGATAAAAAAAGCGCGACGATCGTTCCCAAGATGGTGCAACACGTAGATGTAGCTTCATTTACTTCTCTTGAAGAAAATGATATTCTTTTCATTGACAACTCTCACGTCTCAAAAATAGGGAGTGATGTGAATCATATGTTCTTTGAAATTCTTCCTATACTCAAAAGCGGGGTCATTATTCATATTCATGATATATTCAATGGCTTTATGTACCCAAAACATTGGATATATGATGTAAAGACCAATTGGAATGAGATATTCTTGTGCCGCTCGTTTTTAATGTATAATACTGCTTTCGAGATCCTGTTTTTCCCCGACTACCTGATAAATAAAGAACCCGATCTTTTCAAGAATGACTTCCCATACCTGTGCAAAACAAGGAACCAATCCATATGGCTTAGAAAGTTATAGTTAATTACATTGGTTAACCATTATTAACCACAATGAAAAGTGTTAGAGCTGTAAAAACATCTATTTTTGTATTATCAATACTTTTCTTTTCTCCTGAATGGGCATCGTTTTTCGACAATCTGTCAAAACATTAATTGTAGTATTTGTTGGAGCGATCTTGGGAGCTCTTATCATCTGGCTCTCAACAAAGTATATTGCTAAGCAGCAGTTGGGGTTTACGAATTCACTTACAACTTTTGCAGTTACAGCAGCTCAGTTGGTGATGATGGGATTTAATCATACAATGGCAGTTTACATCAATCGTTATGCCCAAGATGAACGTAAAAGGAAGCTGCTGCTTACATTATGCTTTGGTATTCCATTTATTATTTTGCTAATTTCTTCTGTACTATATTTCTTGCTAAAACCTTGGATTGTAGGGCACTTCCAGGCTGCTGATGCACCGCTCATGGAGCAATATTACGCTTGGCTACCTGTTTACATCTTATTTTTTGTCTACCAGGTATTGTTGGAGCAATATTTGAATTTGCAATTGAAAGTTGCCATTGCTGCTTTCATGCGCGAGGTTTTGCTGCGCATCCTGAATATCGCTTTGTTGCTAATTTTTGCCTTCGAGATCATTTCTTTCAGATCATTTGTTATATGCAGCGTGCTTGTAAATGTTGTACATGTTTCTATATTTCTACTGGAAAAGGAGTACAAGGACATACGCATTTTTAGTACATACCATGCATTACTACCTATTGCTATTATACTGATCAGCACTATGGATATATTGCTGTTGCCGTTTTATGATCATAAAGGATTCGTATCTGTTGCTGTTTATAGAGTTGCTGCATTTTTTATCTCGTTTATGCTCTTACCTATGAAAGCACTTATTCCTGCCAGCCATACCATGTTATCCCGTGCATTTGCTGAAGGCAATAAGGAGCATGCGGCTGATATTTATACAAGGACTTCGATTAATATACTAATTGCTACGGTAGGAATATCTGTTATGCTCTTTTGCAATCTTGGCAACATACTCCTAATTATAAAAAATGGATACACGGATATAATTCCTGTCTTCACAATTTTGTTGTTCGGAAATATTGTGAACGTAGCATGCGGTATGAATGATCAGGTACTTTCCATCACCGACCACTATAAATTCAATTTTTTCCTGTCGCTTGGTTTGATCGTGTTCCTTTATTTGTTGATACGCCTGCTTGTTCCGCAGTTTAGTGTTTATGGCGCAGCATGGAGCACTACATCTGCAATAATTATTTTTAGCCTGATTAAATTGTTATTCGTGTGGAAGAAATTAAATATGCAACCTTTTTCTGTTAATACCCTTTTTGTTTTTGGTGCTGCGATTCCGGCACTCGTGGTTGGCTATTTTTTTCCTCATGTTCTTGATCAGTCGAGGCACGTTTATGTACGCACATTCGCAGATGCCTCACTGCGTTGCCTGGTAGTCATAACTATTTATCTGCTTATGCTCTGGTGGTTGAAACCGAAAAGGAGCTACCTGGAGTAGCTCCTTTTCCATTAAAATGCAAAGTATTGAAAACAAATCTATTTTACAGTTTCATGAACTTACTAACTGATGAGTTGTTGATTTTAATAAAATACAAACCGGTTGGCAGGTCTGATACATTAACGGTTACAAGTGGTGTATTGTAGTTATGCTCATAGACGATCTGTCCCACAAAATTAGCGATGGTAAGATTGTTGATTGGATGGGTACAAGAAACAGTAAGCTCTTGGGTAACAGGATTGGGATAAACTTTCAGATCATTACTAGTCAATTCAGGCACGTTGGTTGTCGTACAAGTACTTACGTAAACAGTGTGGAAAACCTGTACAGAGGTACATGAATTATCTACCACATATTTTATTGTCTCCAGTCCAGCTGTTACCCCGGCTACTACGCCCCCACCGCTAATTGTAGCGTGCGCATTGGTGCTGCGCCAGTAGCCGCCGGCTGTGCTGTTTGTTAATGTAATGGTACTTCCGATGCAAACTGTGTCCAGACCTGCAATGGCGCTGACGGTTGGTGGTACGCAGTTCACTTTCCGTATCCGGTTATTGACACAATCCCCAATGTAAAGATTACTGGCGGTGTCAACGAAGATCTGCTGGGGCCAGTTTAGCTTAGCTAATGTGGCAGCGCCGCCATCACCACTATACCCAATAGAGCCGTTACCGGCAATAGTTGTTATAATACCGGCGGCATTTATTTTGCGTATCCTTTGGTTACCGGCGTCGGTGAAAATGATATTACCCCGGCTATCAGCAAATATATCCTTTGGATAACTAACTGTAGCTGCAGTTGCGGGGCCTCCGTCTCCGCTGAAGGTTGCACTACCATTTCCACAAATGGTACTAATGATGCCGGAAGGGTTGATCTTCCTTATACGGTGATTAGCATAATCTGCAATGTACATGTTATCAGCACTATCAACTGTTACACCAACCGGATGATTGAAGGTTGCTGCGGTGGCAGGGCCTCCATCGCCACTGAAGGAAACAGTACCAGTACCGGCTATTGTTGTGATAATACCTGTTACACCGTCTATCCTGCGAACACGATGATTATCATCATCGCAGAAAAATACATTGTTGAATCGGTCCCAGAATACGCCCTGTGGATGATTTATCTGTGCTGCTATCGCAAGACCTCCGTCTCCACTGAACCCGGCGACGCCTGTACCCGCGATGGTAGTAACAACTCCGCCAAGTTCTGTCTGTATGCTGCGGATACGGTGATTGCTCCTGTCGGCGATAACGATCATACCTGCCCTATTTACCGACATTCCATATGGAAAGTTTAGCTGTGTATTTGTGGCAAGCAATCCATCTCCGTTAAAACCGGCTACACCGGTTCCCGCAACGGTAGATATTATCCCGGATGTATTGATTTTACGAACGCGGTTGTTATTTGCATCCCCGATAAAGATATTTCCTAGACTGTCCATGCCAACCCCATACGGACTTTGCAAAGCAGAAGCTGTAGCTTGGATTCCGTCACCGGTGTACGCGCCGGCACCCGTTCCCGCGATGGTAGTAATTATTTGCCCTTGGCTCTGGAACGCTGCTAGGAGGAAAGCAATAATCGAGACTTTTTTCATAAAGTGGATTTTGGTTGAATATGCGAATTTATCAATACTTTTCATTTTTGACTATACCATTTCGCAATATTTCATCGTTTCTAAACAATATTTTATAATTTCACACATAATCAAACCAACTTATGAAAAAACTCATATTACTCTTGGCAGCCCTGCCTTTGGTGTCGGTTGCCCAAACAATTACAACTATTGCCGGAACAGGCACTGCCGGTTATACAGGCGATGGTGTTGCAGCCACTGCAACCGGCTTATATAATCCATATGATATTGGGATCGACAGCGTTGGAAATATCTTTATCGGTGATGCCCTCAATCAAAGGATCCGTAAGATCAATACATCCGGGATAATATCTACGGTTGCAGGCATGGGGCTGGCCGGGTATAACGGTGATGGTATAATAGCTACTACTGCTAAGTTGAATTTTCCGTATGGTATGGCAGTGAATAGGGCCGGTACCATTGTGATTGCCGATATGAGTAATCAACGTATCCGTAGCATACAATCAGAAACCGGTGGAACAATATCAACTATTGGTGGTACCGGCGTTTTAGGCTATAGTGGAGACGGGGGTGCTGCTACGGCTGCCAAAATAAATAACCCGCAAGGCATTTTCTGGGATCAGTCTAACAATGTGTTTTTCGGAGATCACGATAATAATCGTCTTCGCAAAATAGATCCCGCAGGTACAATAACAACCATCGCAGGAAACGGCACCGCAGGTTATAGTGGCGATGGTGGGCCCGCAACTGCAGCCAGCTTATATGCCCCGTCAAGTGTCGCCGCAGACGCCACAGGAAACATATACATCGCAGATATGTTCAATCACCGCATACGCAGGGTAGACTATGTCACAGGTATTATTACTACAGTTGCAGGCACCGGTGTTTTAGGTTATTCCGGCGATGGTGGCCCCGCAACGGCAGCACGTATAAGGTATCCCAAAGGCGTGTGTGTTGACCGCCTCGGCAATATCCTTTTCACAGATACAGATAATAGCCTGGTAAGAAAAATAAACACTACAACAGGCATTATCACTAGCATAGCTGGCACAGGCGTAGCCGGATTCGGGGGTGATGGTGGCCCCGCAACATTAGCTAAACTGAATTATCCACAGGGCATATACGTTGATATTTATGGTAACATCTACATTGGCGATTGCCTCAATAATCGTGTTCGCAAAATAGACTGTATACCGCCTGTTGTTGCTCCTGTTTCAGGGGTTGATACTGTTTGTATAGGTAGCTCAGCAACTTTGATTTGTTCTACTCCTGGCGGTATATGGAGCCGTAGTAACACAACAGCGTCTGTTGGTTCCGCAACAGGAGTTGTTACAGGATCCACCGTGGGAATGGACACCATCATATACACCGTTACAAATTCCTGCATCAGTACCGCTGTTAGTCATCCTGTGTATGTCAAAGCATGTGGTCCTTTAGCAGTCAATGATCAGGTAACAGGTACACGGTCCCAAATATACCCTAACCCGGTTACAGATGCCGTAACTATTGTATGCCCCTCAAAAGGCGCGCGTATCCTGATAAGTGATGTTTCAGGCAAAGTGGTCTATAACGCTACAACTGATGATATCAATGCACACATCGGCACATCGCACTTTGCTAAAGGTGTATACTTTGTAAAAATAAACGGAGAAGCTACCGGGAAGTTTGTAAAGCAATAGCAATACAGATGCTACGAGTACAATCCCCCGTTAATAGAGATCACCTGCCCGGTGATATAGCCTGCATTTTTTGACGCAAGGAAGCCGGCTAGGTCCGCTACTTCTTCAGCAGTACCAAAGCGCTTGGAAGGTATCATATTGATGAGCTCCTTTTCATCAAGGTCGGCGGTCATATCTGTTTTTATGAAGCCCGGCGCTATCGCATTAACGGTAATGTTGCGGCGCGCAATTTCCTGCGCCAGCGCTTTTGTAGCACCTATCATACCTGCTTTTGCAGCAGAGTAATTCACCTGGCCCGCCATCCCCTTAAGTCCGCTTAGCGATACCATGTTGATGATGCGGCCGTAGCGGTTCATTGCCATGGCAGTTATTACCTGTTTGGTAACATTATACATGCCCTGCAGGCTGGTGTTCAGCACATCATCCCACTGGTCATCACTCATCATGGGCAGCAAAGTATCCTTACGTATACCGGCATTATTCACCAGCACTTCTATGACCTTGCCCTTATTATTTTCCATCCAGCCGCCAAGCACACTCTTCACTTCTTCACGGTTGGCCACATCAAAACAAATAGCTTCAGCAGCAACACCCTCATTCTTTGCAAGTGAGGCAGTTTCTTCTGCAGCTTCTTTATTACCCTTGTAATTTACGAGGATACCGTAACCCATCTGGGCCAGCTTCAGGCACACAGCCCGGCCTATACCTCTCGACCCTCCTGTTACAAGCGCGTATTTGTTCTGCATTAGCTTAGTGAGTTGATCTCTTTTTGAAAATGTTCGGTGATGTCGGTTTCCATCAGCCAGGCTTTTACCTGCTGCATCTTTTGCGATGGCGCAAAATCTTCCTCAAAATAAGGGAATATCTTGCGGGTGTTCTCATACAGCCACTTGCTTGCAGGTGAAAGCTTTCCGCTTATCTTGCGTATGTCTATCGCCTGCACAAGCGCGGTCAACTCCACCGCAAGCACTTCATGTGCATTCTCTATCACCTGGCTGCATACCATCGCTGCATTGCAGCCCATGCTCACAATATCCTGGTTATCGTTATTGTTTGGTATGCTGTGTATGTAAAGTGATGTACTCAATGCCTGGTTCTCCGCAACAGTTGATGTTGCCGGATACTGCATACCCTGCATACCAAAGTTCAATCCCAGTTTCCCGGCATTCGCAAATGCAGGCAGCTTCTGGTTCAGGTGGGGGTTCAGCAAAAAGTTCAATTGGCGCTCTGCCAGCATCGATAGTTTGGTAACTACCAGCTTCAGCTTATCCATCTCCAGCGACACATAATCACCGTGGAAGTTGCCGCCATGGAAAATGTTTTCATTCTTATAATCAACCACAGGATTATCATTCACCGAATTCAACTCGTTCTCTATCACTTCCTGTGTATTCTGCACCGTATCAAGTATTGCACCTAGTATTTGTGGCACACACCGCAGTGAATAGTATTCCTGTACCTTATCATTAATAACGTCCTCGGTTACTTTCCTGTCGTAAAGGTGTTCATTACGTTTGCGCAGTAACTTGCTTTTGGCTCCTAATGTGCGCATCAGTTCTGCTACCTGCATCTGTCCGCTGTGTAGCTTCACATTGTTCAACTCAGCTGAGAAAGAGTCATTATAGGCCTCCATCATTTCGTTGATCATCAACGATAGCAGCAAGCTCCATAGCACCAGCCTTCTTGCCATGATCACATTGATACCGCCAATACCTGTCATAGCAGACGTGCCATTAAGTATAGAAAGGCCTTCGCGTATATGTATCTGCATTGGCTCCAATCCCAGTGCCTTGAACACATCGGGGGCTGGAGTTATCTGGCCTTTAAACCAGAATTCACCCTCGCCTATCAACCCAAGGGCCAGGTGTGCCAGTTGCACCAGGTCACCACTCGCGCCTACGCCACCATGCGAATATACACACGGGTATGCCTCGCTATTGATCAGCGTTGACATCAGTTTCACCGTATCAGGATGAATGCCTGAATAGCCCAACAACATAGTATTGAGGCGCGCAAGCATAAGGGCCCTTGTTTGGGTTGGAGACATTACTTTGCCCAATCCGGAGCTATGGCTGCGCACCAGGTTGTATTGCAGCTGGCGAAGATCTGCATCATCTATCCGGTATTGGGCCATTGGGCCGAACCCGGTATTGATACCATAAATAAGCTTGCCTTTAGAAAATACCTTTAGAAACTCGTGGCTCTTCTTTACTTCATCCAGCGCATTGCTGTTGAGTACAACAGGCTTATTGTGCAGCACTATTTTCCCAAACTCGGTAATATCCAGCTTTTTCCTCCCAACAGACACCATACTGAAAAAATAAGTTTTATATAAGGGCTGCAAAGATATATAAAAGCGATGCCAGTAAAAATAGATGCATATATATTTATATGACTGATAAAGAAGGCTTCTTTCTCCATTTATAGCAATAAGAGTTAGGATTTCCTGTCAGTGTAATAGGTTTGAATATTTTGTAATGTCTGAAACATCTGAAAACAATAAGAAACGGCCTAATAAGCGCCGTTTCTTATTGTTTGGCACGGTTACAATAGGCTATTCCACTACTAACCGTGACACATTTGTTCCCTGTGACGTATTGACCGATATCAGGTATACGCCGCTGGTAAGGCCACAGTTTATTTCCAAAGTTGAATTAGTATTCACAGAAAGCTGTTTTATCTGCCTGCCCAAAACATTGGTTATTGATATCTGGGCTGGCTCGTCGAACCCTGATGAAATACGCATCGTGAAAACACCTTTGGTTGGGTTGGGGTATAGCTTAGTGTGAATACCCTGTATTGTGTTTACAGGTTCTATGCCATTCAGGCAAGGTGTCGTATTGATCGGGTAAGTAGCTGTAGACGTACCGCAGCCGTTGGTGACAGCGTAAGTTACCGTATCAAGCCCGGGAGCAATTGCAAAAACAGCACCTGCCGTAGATACACCCGCGATCGACGTGTTCGTTACTCCCCATACGCCTCCTGTTACAGTTGCTGTAAATGCGGTTGGTATGGCACAAACATAATAAGAGCCACTGATTGTGCCGGGTGATGGCAGTGTATTCACATAAATGTTTTTAATGGCGCTACAACCTGAAGTGGTATAGGTTATGGTTACCGGGCCCGTAGATACCCCTGCTACAACACCGCCTGAACTAACCACCGCGACAGACGTATTGCTGCTGCTCCATGCACCGCCGGGGGTGGCATCTGCTAGGGTGATTGTTGTGCCGATGCATGCAGTATCAGGGCCGGAGATCGGTGCCGGATCATTTACAACCAATTGAAGGTCTGTGATCGATTGCATAATGCTACTGTAGGAGCATTGTATCTGGCAGGTATAGTAGATGCTTGCTGATACAGATGCTGCGTAGGTGTTTGTTGTGGCACCGGTAATGCTGGTCCAGGGGCCGGAGCTTGTGGGCGACGTCTTCCATTGGTAAGTAAGCCCCACTTCATCCAGCGGAGTGTTAGACAGCGATAGTGTTGAGCCATATGTTGCACAACCGGATGTTGTAGTTCCGTTAATAGTAGCCGTTGCGCTGAACCCCCAACACTTGGCCTGCCAGCGATATATCTGCCCGCTTGCAGGTAAAGTAGTCATACTAGATGTAAATGTACTTGAAGAAGGAACTGGAGAAGCGCCTGAATTAGGTAATGTCTGCCAATCAGTGGTGCTGTTTGCAATTCCTATTGTTGCCATGGATACAGCAGCGGTAGAGCTACCATATACAAATTCAATTATGTTTGATGTTTCATATAGTTTTACCTGAAAATTTCCAATACCAGTTGCTGATACTGCACGGTAGTCTTTCCATTCAAACGTGAATACCCTGTTAGGCGATGTTCCGGTTGTTAAGTATAATGCGGAAGGTGTAACCGAGCCGCCCGCCACACCGGTAAAATCCCTCCAAAATGGCATCAGGTATCCTGCTCCGGGTATGAAAGATGACATATTTTGATACCCAGTAGAGCTGGAGTTTGCCAAAGAAATCCATCCATTTGAACACGCAGATAGCTGTGTATAATTTGTACCGCAAAATTTAAAAGTAAAGCCAATAGGTATACTTGTCTTTGTACAGTCATCACACAATATGCTGCTCACAGAAGTTACTCCTGCTGCGGATGATATACTTGTGTATGTCCCGGTGGTGGCTGTAAACGAATAATCGGCCGCTGTCTGGCTTTGGGCCACGATCGACATGCAGCATAGTACAATCAATAAGTAGATTTTTTTCATTTTATTGAATATTTAGTTATTTAAGTTGATCAAAATTAATAATATAAAATTGTAATTCGCATCACATCTTTTGGGATGATATTAATATCGCCGGGCAATACCCGCTCATTAATTCCTGCTGATTATTGAGCTGAAAGGATTGCGCAGGTTGCTATAGTCAATGAGATCAACCTTGATACTGCCAACTAATATAGGGCTGTCTACACGCAGCGGCAGGTGGTTATTGTCGTCCGATACCCAAACCACCATTTTTTCGCCGCCGTCAAAGATGGTTCCCTGTATCAGTAGCGGAACGATCTTGATAGCCCTGAACTTACCCATTTTGGTTTCTATGGTCTCTTTACCCATGTATTTTATATACAATGAGTAAAGCTGGTCATCCAAAAACATATTGAAGGGTATCTTATCGCCAATATTGTATTTATTGTAATCAATATTGCGGGCAAAATAGATGGCAGAAAGCACATCCTGGGTACATTTGGTAATGGTATATGTCTTGTTTTTCGACCGCGCAACTCCATTCTTATGGTCGAAAATAACATCGTGGTAAAATTTGGTACTGCCTTCATGCACATCGCGGATAAACCTTTCCGGGGCCAATGTTTCGGGGTTCAAAAAAGATTCATATTTGTCATTCACTTTATAGAACCATTCATAAGAAGAAGCAGTTTTGCCATCACCTACTATGTGGTACAGTTTGCGTCCATTCACATCTTCTAGTGTCGTGGTAAAATTGGCTGTTCCGGCATGTATCCATATAAAACCCATATTGTAGAACACCTTAAAGGTCAGTCGTTCTCCTTCCTTGAAGCTGATATTGCGGGTCATGCAAAAATCTGCCTGCGCCTTTACATTGCCGGAAAATAGTAGCAACCCTATAACGAAGGTCAGTGCCTGGGTAATTCGTGTTGCTGTTCTTAAACAAATCATAAATCTGCTGTTCTTAACTTAACAGGCGCATTCTTGCCACCAAAATACTACCAATAATGGCAGGTACAATAAGATTAAGTATCCATATGCCGGCGGTAGCCGCAAGTATGCCCACTGTATTTGTTGAAAAATGTTGGAACAGAAAAATACTTACCGAACCCCTAACTCCCAGCTCTGTCAGCGCTATCGACGGTATCACCGCAATAACCCAGAAAAACAGTGCTGCCATGCCAAAACCACTGGCCAAAGGTATATTCACGTTCATCCATTTCAGTAAAATCAAATACTGTGCCGTAAAGATGCCAAACCGTAGCAGGGAAATTGTTAAAATTCTCATTTGCTCTGCTTTTGTAATGCGATGCAGCAATTTACCGTAAGTGGCAAATTTTCGCAGCCACGATACTTTCTCAAATAGTGGCAGCCATGATTCAAAACGGAAATAAAATATGGCGGCAAGTACATTTGCTGCCAGGCACAAAGCCAATGCGGCCTTAGCTATGGCGGCCGGAAAAACAATATTGTAATAGATCAGCGCTCCCAGCCCGAATAAGTAAACTGTCCACAACTGAGCAAGTACACCCAGTATGGACACATTAATATAACGAAAAGTATGCTGTCTGCCCAGGTAGAGGATACGGCCCGGGTATTCACCAATTCGGTTAGGCGTAATAACAGCAAATGCAACTCCGGCAAGGTAGCTGGAAAAGGCCCGCGAATAATTCATAGGCTCCACAGACCGTGCCAGCCGGTGCCACCGGTGTCCTTCAAGCGATGTATTGATGAACATAAGCACAACGCAGGCCACCAGGTAAATGTTAGGGCCTGTTTGCTGCCACGTTTCAGCATTTACGTTGTCCAGTTGTTTTCTTACTTGCAGGTAAATACCCCATAAAAGGAGTAGGGAAATACCGCCTCCTACCGTATAATTAAGCCATATTTTGGTAGATTTGTTCAATACAAACTCATTATTTGAAAGACGACCAGATCATCCTTGGTATAGACCCCGGAACATTGGTAATGGGGTATGGCCTCATATCTGTAAACAAAAGTAACATATCGCTGATAGAAATGGGTGTATTACAGCTTTCCCGGCATGAGGATCATGCGGAACGGTTGCAGCTTATTTTTAAAAAAATGGAGAGCCTCATAAAAGTGCACCGGCCAACTGCGGTTGCCATTGAGGCCCCTTTTTTTGGTAAGAATGTCCAGAGTATGCTCAAACTGGGCAGGGCTCAGGGCGTGGCCATTGCAGCGGCTATGATGGGCGGGTTGAATGCCGTTGAGTATGCTCCCCGAAAGATCAAACAATCTATTACAGGTAAGGGTAATGCAACTAAAGAGCAGGTTTGGAAGATGCTGCAGCACACCCTGAAATTTCAGGAGGATGTCCGCTTCCTGGATGCCACCGATGCCGTAGCTGTTGCCCTCTGCCATCATTACCAGGGCCGCAAGGCAGCCATTACTAAAACATCAGTAACAGCTCCTAAAGTAAAAAAGAGTAAAAAAAGCACTAGTTGGGAGGCTTTTGTGGCGCTGAACCCCGATAGAATAAAATAATTTTTTATCTTAGAGCACAAATAATGTCGATTTTTCCTTTAACCTTTGAAAATAGATGTATTATATTAGCGGGTGAAACTGTTAAATATATATACCTAAGCGTATCATTATGTCGCAGCCAAAAGTGAAAATATTATTAGTGGAGGACGACCCGGTACTCGGGTACGTGGTAAAGGATTTTCTGCAAAAACAGGACTTTGACGTTACCCATTGTACCGACGGGGATGTTGCATGGCAACAATTCATGAAGAACATTTACGACGTGTGCCTGTTAGACATATTATTGCCGGGTAAAAAAGACGGCATGGAGCTGGCTAACAGCATTCGCAAAAAGAACGACAGTATTCCTATTATCTTATTGTCTTCCAAGAACATGGATAATGATAAGATAGCAGGATTTGAAACAGGTGCAGACGATTACATCACCAAACCATACAACCTCCAGGAGCTGCTTTTGAGGATACAGGTGTTCCTCAAGCGCACCAAGAAGAAAGACGATGTAGGCCCGGTTATTTTCAAGATAGGAGACCTCAATTTCGATTATACAAATCTTGTACTCAGCAACGATAAAGTAGAATACCAGCTCACACAGCGTGAGGCCGACCTTGTACGCTACCTCTGCCTCAATGCTAACCGTGTGTTAAAGCGCGATGAGATTCTGATGAATGTTTGGGGCAAGGACGATTACTTCCTGGGCAGGAGCATGGATGTGTTCATTACCAAAGTAAGGAAATACCTGAAATCGCAATCATCAGCTAAGCTCCAGACGATACACGGTATTGGCTTCAAGTTCAATTATAACCCGTAATAAGAATTCACTGGCTGTTATTTACGCAGTTACCGTCTCCGGTAATTGGCGTGGTGCATACTTTTTCACCTCCTTGGCTATTGCAGCAATATGAGGGGGCGTAGTGCCGCAGCAACCTCCTACAAGGTTCACCCAGCCTTCTTTTGCCCACGCACCAATAATAGCTGCAGTTTGCTCAGGCGCTTCATCATATTCGCCCATAGCATTGGGCAGGCCTGCATTGGGATACGCGCTCACATAGCAGGCTGCGATCTCAGACAGCTCTTCAATATGCGGCCTCATTTGTGCTGCGCCCAGCGCACAGTTCAACCCAATGCTGATCGGGTTGGCATGCATCACCGAAATGTAGAACGCTTCCAGGGTTTGCCCGCTCAGTGTGCGGCCCGATGCATCGGTAATTGTGCCCGATATCATCACAGGCAATTTTTGTTTTGTATCCCGCGAGTATTTATTGATAGCATAGATCGCCGCCTTTGCATTCAGCGTATCAAATATGGTTTCCACCAACAGTATGTCAACGCCGCCATCTGCAAGGCCCTTTATTTGTTCGTAGTAAGCATCAGCAACTTCATCAAAAGTAACGGCCCTGTAACCCGGATTATTTACATCTGGTGAAAGAGATAGCGTTTTATTCATTGGCCCTATAGCGCCGGCAACAAAATGCTCCCCTGCAGGTGCGCCGGTTTCTTTCTCAAACTCAGTTACCGCTTCTTTGGCAATTTTTGCGGCAGCAACATTTATCTCGTAAGCCAGCGACTGCATATCGTAGTCCGCCATCGATATCGCCTGTGCATTAAAGGTGTTGGTCTCTATGATATTTGCCCCTGCTGCCAGGTATTCTTTATGTATCTCTTTGATGATCTGTGGTTGTGTCAGGCACAAAAGGTCGTTGTTGCCCTTTATATCCATGTGCCAATCTTTGAACCGCTCACCGCGGTAGTCTGCTTCCTGCAGCCTGTAGCGCTGTATCATGGTGCCCATGGCGCCGTCTATCATCAATATCTTCTCATCCAGCAGTTTGCGTAATTGGGTTTCTGTATTCATAGGTTGCAAAGGTAGGGTGTTAGTTGATAGGTTGAAAAGTTAAATAGTTAAAAAGTTATTTGTATCACTTCTGCAAGGCACGTTCAATTAATCGTGGCATACATTTTGACTTTAAATGTACTATGCTTCAAAGAAGTTTATCTTTGTAAATAGTTAAACGACAAATTTTAGAACTGAATGCAGCGCACCATGAAATATTATCGTCTGATGTGGGTGAAGCATGATCTTGCATCGGGGCTTGCTGTGTTTTTAGTTGCACTTCCGCTTTGTCTTGGTATTTCATTAGCATCAGGTGCACCACTTTACGCCGGCATTTTGTCGGGCATCATCGGAGGTATAGTTGTATCCATGGTCAGTGGCTCGCATCTTGCAGTATCCGGCCCGGCGGCAGGGCTTACAACAGTAGTTTCGGCTTCTATCATTTCTCTCGGCGACTACAGGGTTTTCCTGCTTACCGTTATTATAGCAGGGGTACTTCAATTGATACTGGGATTATTAAAATTCGGAACTATTGCCAATTATTTTCCGTCCTCGGTAATTAAAGGTATGCTCGCAGCTATCGGCATAATTCTTATTGCAAAACAGGTGCCTTTGGCTCTTGGCTATAACCAACCCGATTTCTGGACCACGGGCTTGCTGCACCTGTTTTCGGCAAACAACTTTACAGCAGGATTTGAGGCGATCAATGAACACATCACAAGAACTACCCTTATCATTGCCATTGTATCGCTGGTACTGCTTATTGTACTCCAGCAGCCATTTGCCAGGAAATTGAAAATCATTCCTTCATCACTTATTGTAGTTGTAGCAGGTGTATTGATCGGAATATTTTTTTCGGTTTCACCTGTATCGCTTAAACCGGCACAATTGGTCAATATCCCGTCAAACATCTTCGCCAATATTAATTTCCCGGATTTTAGTAAACTCTTCTCAAGCCCCCGGGTTTGGCAAGACGGGGTAACGATCGGGCTGCTGGCCACTTTGGAAACGCTGCTTTGCGTAGAAGCTATAGATAAGCTCGACAGGCATAACCGGATAACACCTAGCAACAGGGAGCTAATGGCACAAGGTATCGGCAATATCTTATGCGGCCTTGTAGGGGCAATACCTATTACAGCCGTTGTAGTGAGGGGCGCTGCAAATGTGGATGCAGGTGCCAGAACAAAATTGTCTGCGTTCACCCATGGTCTTTTCCTGCTGTTTGCTGTTTTGCTGATACCTTTCCTGCTCAATAAGATCCCTTATGCATCGTTGGCGGCTATATTGCTGGTTACCGGCTATAACTTATGTAAACCTAAATTGTTTGTAAATATGTGGCGCTTGGGCATGAAACAATTTCTGCCATTCGTCATCACAATAATTGTAATACTCGCCACAGACCTTTTGATAGGGGTTATGATAGGATTGTTGCTATCATCCTATTTTATCATTCAGAACAACTTTAAGGCAGAATATAAGGTTGTCAGGCAAAAACAAAACCAGACCGACATCCTCTATATCAAGCTGAATAGTAACGTAACATTCCTCAACAAAGTGAAGCTCAAAAAAACACTGGACGAGGTACCCGAATACAGCGTACTGACCATAGATGGCAGCGAATGTAACTTCATTGATTACGATATATTGGAGATAATAAGCGAATACCATGCAAAAGCCCGTGACAGGCATATTGAATTGAACCTGAAAGGTATCCAAACGGTAAGTGTTACGGCAGTACACTAATTGACGCCCTCTATCCTTTCACTCAATAATTTGCGTAGTTGGGTCTCTGTACTTATCGCATAAAATGTAGGGAGTAGTTATAACTTGTGGGTTATAGCATCATCTACTCTATCAATAGTTTTCCGGATGAGACGATATTGTTTTCAGTCATTAATCGGTAGTAATATACACCCGTACTAAGGCACTTTTTTTCAATATTGATGTTGTCCGTTATAATATTGCGCCATTCATTTACTTGCTGACCAAGGACATTAAATAAAACAAGCTGATGAGGCAAACGATAAGGGTTATTGAAAGAGAATGTAGCTCCATCATTTCTAAGAGGATTAGGATAAAATTTTGAAGAGTAAGCGGGTATCTCTGTAGTTTCCAACGGCGTAATATCTATCTCGTCAATATAATAATAGGATTCATCGCCCCAGGCGTCAACAGGTCGTATCCTTGTTGTATCTACGGTAGCGGAATCTTTAAATACGCCTATTATAACAAAGGTATACGCGGAATCTGCAATAAATGAACCATCCAGCGTTGTCCACGCTGCTGTATCTGTGATTGTCCCGTAGGACGAAAAATCAACCTGGGGTGTTCTTGATATCGTAGACAATCCCGTGTAGCCCCCGTGTGTATTAAATAAAATACCAAAGCCATCTGTCCCTAGTGTTGAAGTTTCTGCAACAGATACTTTTACGGAAACTGTATAAACTGTCCCCGGGATTGTTGGGGGAACGGTCGCTATAATATATTCATGATAATCGTCTAAGGATCCGGGAATAAAGGCATACACACCCGCATAGCCGTGTCCTCCCCCGGATGAAAACTGCCGTCCACAAAAATTGGTGGGCACAGAAACCAGGGTACTCGCACAATTGTTAAAGTAGTCCGGAGTAGCACTCGTAGCGCTTGCCCACCCGGTACAGCGGTTCATTTGGCTAACATTATTTGGGCAGGTCGTGTAGCTTTCAAAGTCTGCATTGGGAACAATGGTTTGTGTCCACGCAATTTTGCCGGAAGTAAGTAAGATGAGCATCGTTAATATGGGCATCAATAGGTGTTTATATTTTTTCATACAAAGAGTTTTGTCATATAAAAATACTGATTTTATTATTAAATAATACGGCAAATGGAAGAAATAAACCTACCTTTGCGTGCCTTTTCGAAAAAGGCCATACCCAAATCCTCGGGTATCATTTTTTAACTAAAACCAACATAGATGGGAGACGATGCTGGTTCAGGATCTGAGAGAGAAAATTCTGGAAGGCGACCTCAGCGAGTTGCTCCACCACAGCAAGGATGAAGACTATCCGGCTGAGGTAGCTAAACTATTGGCCTCACTCCCGGCAGAACATGCCATTAATACCTACCTCCATCTACCCGAAAAAGTACAGAACGAGATATTTGGGTTTCTTGATCACGATCTTCAGATAGGCGTAATTGAAGAACTGCCCCGCCCAAAGATATCCAGCATCCTTAACGGGCTTGAATCCGACGACCGTATCGGCTTTTTTGAGACCCTTGATGGCGTGCAGGTCACCGAATACCTGAACCTGCTGAATGATAAGAATCGCCTGGCTACGTATGACCTCCTGGGGTATCCCGAGAACAGCGTCGCCAGGCTCATCAATACCAATTTCACCTCGGTACGCAAAGAATGGACCATCGGCCAGGCCGTAGAGCACCTGCGCCGTTTCTATACAGATACGCCTGCCGCCAATGTGATCTTCGTGGTAGACAATACCGGCAAGCTGATAGACGATTTGCCCATCCGCCGACTCGTATTGAACGAGCATGGCAAAAAGGTGGAAGATATAATGGATGGATTCTATGTGAAACTGGATATACAGGACAGCATAGACGATGCTATCCAGAAGTTCAAGGAGTACGACCGTGTGGCCTTGCCCGTAACCAATAGCAATAACGTGGTAATGGGTGTGGTCACCATCGATGACGTGATAGACCAGGCAGAAGAAAAAGATACCAAAGAAATGCAACAGTTCGGTGGTGTGGAATCACTGGACCTGCCGTACGTGAAGACGGATTTCTTCACCATGATACAAAAGCGTGCAGGTTGGCTTATCGTCCTGTTCATCGGTGAGCTGCTCACAGCCACAGCAATGGCGCATTTCGAGTCAGAGATTGCAAAGGCTATGGTATTGGGCATGTTTGTGCCGCTCATCATCTCCAGTGGTGGTAATAGTGGTTCACAGGCCGCAACGCTCATCATCCGCGCTATGGCCCTTAAAGAGCTTTCTCCACGCGATTGGTGGTATGTAATGCGCCGGGAGCTGTTTTCAGGCCTCACGCTGGGCCTTATTCTCGGTATCATCGGCTTCGTCCGTATCGCTTTGTGGCAACAGTTGGGGTGGTATAATTATAACCTGAATTATAGCTGGGTAAAAGTTGGCCTTACGGTGTCTATTTCTTTGGTGGGTATTGTTATGTGGGGCACGCTCAGCGGCTCTATGATACCCATAGTGCTTAAAAAGCTGAAGCTCGATCCTGCCACTTCTTCGGCTCCGTTTGTGGCCACTCTGGTCGATGTTACCGGGCTTATCATTTACTTCAGCGCCGCCGCTCTGGTGCTGGGGTTATAGAAGCACAGACGTTTTACTTATCAACCAATCAACTTTTTTGTCATCGTGAGCTTGTCGAACGGAATTTTCCCCTACCTTTGCGACCCCTTACGGGGCATTTTACCATCATTTTTGCGGGCGTGGTGAAATTGGTAGACACGCTAGACTTAGGATCTAGTGCTTCGCGGCTTGGGGGTTCGAGTCCCTCCGCCCGCACAAAAAGCAGAAACGGTGCGTAGAAACAGTGCGCAGGCCGTTTCTGCTTTTTACTGTTTCCCCGCACTGTTTCTGTTTTCGCGATATCCGGTACCCCGTTTCGGGTAAAAATCAATAAATAATCTATTCTTTTAAGCCGTATCGAGTTCATTGCTGCTCATATTTTTACATCAGGTATACTTGCATATCAACAAATGATAATTATCTTTAAAAAAATAATACACAAATATGAAATACGCCATCAAAATGTTTATGGTATGTGCCGCATTGTTATCGGTGCAATTTTCATTCGCAGGTACACCAGAGGAGTTGATCAAAGCCATACAGGCCGGCGACGAGGACAAAGCGATCTCGCTCATACCTGGTACCGACCTTAATGCCCTGGACAAAGATGGCGGCACTGCACTCACTTCAGCGGCATCATTCTACACTAAAATAACCAAGGCACTCATTGACGCAAAAGCAGATGTGAACTTACCAAGCAAGGCTGGCCTCACCCCGCTCTATTGCGCATGCCGCTGGGGCAATGCCGAAGCGGTAAAAATGCTGATTGATGCAGGTGCAGATGTAAATAAAGAAACGCAAATGGGCACTGCGTTACTTGGGTCATTTAGTTTTTCATCGGCGCCCATTGTGAAAATGTTGTTGGATGCAGGGGCAAAATTCAAAGAACCTGTAAAACTGATGGGTGTAATTACTGTGTATCCGTTCATGCAGTATATAAATACCGTGAAGACACCGTCGGAATCAGTTGCATACTATGGCAAGAATAAAGAGTCGTGGCTTAAACTCCCGGTGAAATTCCCCGACCGTATCCTCAACCCCAAAGAAAGCGACTTTTCTACCGTGGCAGATGTTGTGAAAGTATTTATCGACAAAGGCCTGGATTTGAATGTGGTATATGACGTTAATAAAGTGAAACAAACCGCCCTTGATGCAGTAATGGCTATGGGCCACGTAGACGCGGTAAAGATACTGATAGATAACGGCGCCAAATATGATATGGATAAAGACATGACCTTAAAAGACACACACAATGGTGTTTACCCGCACCTTACTTATACCAACGGCGACTATGTGCTGGCAGCAGTTCTTTCCAATAAAATAGATTTTGTAAAGTTTATGGTCGACAAGCATCCCGAAAGTATGAAGAAGCGCTATGAGGGCAAAGGAGATGCTGCTGCGAACCCCGGTGAAATGGCAAAATACAAAGTAAAAGATATTAGTCTCTTCATGGTGGCTGCAGAACATGGCGATGCAGAGATAGTGAAGTACCTCATATCAAAGGGTGCCGGAAAGGAAAAATGGGATTATGCAGAAGCGGAATGGGACAGGGGCAACAGGGGGGTAATGCTGCTTATGCGCAGGCCATTGGGCTTTGCAAAAAATTCCGGTAACCAGGAAGTCATTGAACTGGTAAAGCAAATGGGCTACGATAAAGATTAAACTTGGGTATTGAAAGATTGAATTAACCCAACAGCGAAATACAACCTGGAAGAAACGGTTTAAAAGCGTAGTAATAGTGCGCGGCGTTTCTGCCCTTTCTGTTTCCTGTACTGTCTCTGTTTCTTAATTATGGTGCTAAGGGATTGCCAAAATGTCCATATCTTTTCATTGGTTACTTCTGAAAATAAATATAATTAAGGGTATTGCCGGTTATCACTGTTTTCCCGTTTAATGTATAAGATGACAAAGTGCGGCTGCAAAATCCGGGAGACGGTTTGTTGTCATTACACGATTGGTCCTGTGCCTTATCTCCCACAACGGTTATCTTCGAGTAACGGTATCTCGTATTATTGTTTGAAGGAATAATGATCTCTACATCATAATCGGAATAAGTAGTATACGAATACATTTCCTTCAGTGGGTTTACGTTTACCAAAGTATCACTCGTGGTATCATTGCCATGTCCTGATAGGGGGTTAGCCCAAATAGGTGTATTATAAAGAACTGTGTTCCGGTTAAGAACAGTTTTAGTATTTACCAGCGTTCCAAACGAGCCATCTGGTTTATATAGATTAAATATTACCGTATCAAGTTCCTGGAACGTATAGCCTGTAGATGCAGCTGTCAACACAAATTCGCAGGTTACAGAGCATTTTTGCTTACAGCCGGGTGTGGCAATTCCTACAAAAGATAAAAACAGAAGGGTCAGAAAAGTCCATTTTTTCATAAGTATTTAAAGGTACATGCTTTACACACCAATAGCTTTGCGAAGATCATGCGTTACAAAAACAAATATTTATCCATCAAACCTGCAGCCGTGGCAGCGTTCAAAAACCACAGCCACCATCATGGTACTGTTACTGTACCATCATGCAAAATAGATTTGGATGCCCCTTGCCTCATTTCGTAACTTTACTTCATACCCCCCTGAATTTCGGGTAAGCTCTTTGACAGATTGTATCGCGACTTCCGCTGCCTGCCCCGCCTTGGCGGGGGCACTCCGGGAGTGTGCCGGAAGGGATCGTTCTTCGCTCCAAAAAAACAGGGAAGGCAGGGTATAAAATATACCCAAAACCACGTTTTTTATACCTTTTACCCCATTTTCTATACCCTTTTATACCCCTTTATACATGAAAATAAAACACATGAAACAACCCCATGGCTCATCTCGCTCATACACAAAACGAATTATTAACCGAAAATCGGCCTATGCCCGAAATTATACCCTTGGTTGCTCCCCCGGTCTTCTTTCAGGCATTGTGTATACAGGCTGATGCCCCGAAGATTTGAAATACACGCACTGTTTCTCCGCACTGTTTCTTATCTTTGCACCCCTTTAATAAAAATATCATATAATTATGGCAACGGTAACACGTGAAAATATTGGTACGCTTCATGATAAACTGACAGTGAAACTGGAAAAAGGCGATTATCTGCCTTCATTCGAGAAAACACTGAAACAATATGCAAAAACGGCAAATGTTCCCGGTTTCCGCAAGGGCATGGTGCCATCGGGTATGCTGCGCAAAATGTATGGCCAGTCTATCTTCAACGAGGAAGTGATCCGTACTGCCGGCAAAAAGCTGGAAGATTACATGAAGGACGAAAAACTCTCCATCTTCGCCCAGCCAATGATCATGCCCGATGCTGCACGTACACAACTGGACATGAACAGCCCTGCTGATGTTGATTTTGCTTTTGAAGTTGGCCTCAAGCCTGATTTTGAGATCGACCCTATTAAAAATAAAGCTGCACTCACACGCTACAAGATCACCGTTAGCGATAAAATGATGGATGATGAAGTAGAGCGCATCAAGCGCCGCTATGGCAAAGTGGAGTCGCAAACAGAAGTTACCAATAAGGAAGACCTCATATATGCTACCTACGAGGCATGCGATGCTAATGGCAATGTAGCAGAGGGCGCCAACAAAATAGAAGATACCGAGGTGCTGGACAAAATGCCTGCTAAGTTGAAAGACATGGTAATGGGCAAGAAACCTGAGGACACTATAGTTTTCCGCCCGGCTGATGTTTGTACTGAGGAAGAATTGCCAAAATTCCTGAAAGACCCGCTGAAAGCTGGTCCCGAGGCTGCCGTGCAACATTACAGGCTGACCATCACTAAAGTTGGTTTACTGATACCACAGGAACTTGGCCCTGAGTTGTACGCCCAGGTATTTCAAAATGTAGAAGTGAAAGATGAAGCTGACTTCAGGGAAAAACTGAAAGCTGAATTGGGTCGCGAGTTTGAGCGCATAGTTAATGAGCGCCTGCAGAACGAAATGTATGAGCTGCTGGTACACGGCACCAACATTAACCTGCCGGTCGCATTCCTCAAACGCTGGATGCGCGAAGGTGGTGACAAGCCAAAGTCTGCTGAAGCAGTTGAGCACGAATACGGTGGGTTTGAGCACCAGTTGCGCTGGCAGCTTATTTCAGACAAACTGATGTCTGAGCAGGGCATCGAAGTGAGTGTGGAAGAAGTGAACAATGACATTAAAGCCCGTGTGCTGCAATACTTTGGCCTCGGCCCCGACCAGGAAGATGAAGCACCATGGATGGAAAGCTACATGGCCAAAATAGCTAAGGACGAGAAGATGATCGACGAGACTTATCGTCGTTTGTTGTACAACAAATTGTTCAGCTACCTCGAAACACAGTTCAACATCACAGAAAAAGAAATAGGCGAAGAAGAATTCTTCAAGCTGGGCAGCGCACACGATGCGCACCACCATCATCATTAATTGATGCTTGATGATAAATAGTTAAGCCGCTCACTCGAGCGGCTTTTTTAATTAATTTCGCCGCATGAAACGACCATGCTATATTAATTTAAGAGCAATGGGAGTTACATCAGGCAATTGAAAAATCAAATAACATTCTGATGAAAGTTCGTGTTCGTTTTGCGCCAAGTCCTACTGGTGGTTTGCACCTGGGTGGTGTGCGTACTGTACTGTATAATTACTTGTTTGCCCGTGCTCACGGCGGCGATTTTGTGCTGCGTATTGAGGATACCGACCAAAGCCGCTACGTAGAAGGTGCCGAACAATACATTATGGATTGCCTGCGCTGGTGCGGATTGGAGCCTGATGAAAGTGCAGAAAAGGGCGGCCCGTACGCCCCATACCGCCAAAGCGATCGTAAGCAGCTATACAGGGAATACGCAGAGAAGCTGCTGGTGTCGGGCCATGCATATGTGGCGTTTGACACTGCCGAGGACATAGAAAAAATGCGTAAGGAGCAGCGTATTGATGAACACACTCCCGCGCAGTACGATCATCGTACACGCGGGCTGATGATGAACTCGCTAACAATGCCCGCAGAGCGTGTAAATGAAATGATTGCTTCCGGAACACCCTATGTGGTACGCATAAAAATGCCCGAGAACCATACGGTAAAACTTACTGACATGATACGCGGCGAAATATCATTCGATAGTTCACTCGTGGACGATAAAGTATTACTAAAAGCCGATGGCATGCCTACCTACCACCTTGCCGTGGTTGTGGATGATTACCTGATGAAGATAACACACGCTTTCCGGGGCGAAGAATGGCTGCCCAGCGCACCCGTGCACGTATTGCTTTGGGAATACCTGGGTTGGAAAGCCAATATGCCCCAATGGGCACACCTGCCGCTGATACTGAAGCCCGATGGCAACGGCAAGCTCAGCAAGCGCGATGGCGACCGCCTCGGCTTCCCGGTATTTGCCATGAACTGGAATGACCCTAAAACAGGAGAAACCACCAAAGGCTTCAAAGAGATGGGCTTCCTGCCTGAAGCGTTCATCAATATGCTTGCAATGCTGGGGTGGAACCCTGGTATGGAACAGGAGATATTCTCGCTCGATGAGCTGGTTAAAGCATTCTCAATAGAGCGTGTCCACAAGGGCGGTGCCAAATTCGATTTCGAAAAGGCCAAATGGTTCAACCATCAGTATATCCAGCACACCGACAATGCTAAGCTGGCAGAGCTTGCAAAACCATATATTGATGCAGAATTAAAAGATTTGGGATTTGGGATTTGTGACCTGGAATTTGTGAAACGAATAGTTCCGCTGATAAAAGACCGCTGCACCTTATTACCTGATTTCTGGGCGCAAGGCCATTTCTTCTTTGCTACACCAGAGATAAAAGAAGAATCCGTCATAAAAGACAAATGGAACGACCAGAAACAACAATTCTTTACCAATTGGCTCGCCGAAATTGACAACCTGCCAGATTGGACCGCTACACCGATCGAAGCAAACTTTACTGAGTTACTGGCAAAGTATGGCCTTAAAAAAGGAGATGTAATGCTGCCCCTGAGGGTTATGCTGGTAGGCGGCAAATATGGCCCCGGGGTGTTTACTATTGCTGAGGTGGTAGGGAAGGAGGAGACGGCGAAGAGGATAAAGAGGGTGTTACGGTAACTCAATTGCCCCTTTCCCATTATCTTTGCTCCCCCATATTTATTATATGTTACCCATACAATTACTCAGGACGAATAAAGAGCTGGTACTGGCAGGGCTGAAGAAGAAGAACTTCAAAGACCTGGAGCTGGTAGATAAGATCATAGACATAGACGAACGCCGCCGTGCCCTGCAGGTGGAGAACGATACTTTGGCTGCATCGGTGAATAGTGCGTCGAAGCAGATAGGCCAGCTGATGGCTAAAGGAGAAAAGGACAAAGCTGAAGAAATGAAGGCTGTAGTGGCCCAGAGTAAAGGCCGTGCCGGCGAAATTTCAGAGCAGCTTGCTGCAATGGAAAAAGAGCAGTTCGATATGCTGGTGATGCTGCCCAATATGCCACACAGCAGTGTGCCGGTAGGCAAAACTCCGGAAGAGAACGAAGTTGTTCGTTCAGGCGGCATCCGCCCTGATCTTAGCGCACAGAAATTACCACATTGGGAGTTGACTGAAAAGTATGGCCTGATGAGCCTGGAACTGGGCACTAAAATTACCGGTGCAGGTTTTCCTGTATTTATGGGACAGGGGGCAAGGCTGCAGCGCGCACTCATCAATTACTTCCTAAGCTATAATACGCACGCAGGATACAAGGAATATTGCCCGCCGTTCATGGTGAATGAAGATTCAGCCTATGGCACAGGACAATTACCGGATAAGGAAGGCCAGATGTACCATGTAACAGCGGATGGTTTTTATCTCATCCCAACGTCTGAGGTTCCGGTTACGAATATCTACCGCGATACGATACTCAAAGAAACCGACCTGCCGGTAAAAATGACCGCCTACTCTCCCTGTTTCCGTCGTGAGGCCGGTTCTTATGGCAAAGATGTGCGCGGCCTCAACCGCGTACACCAGTTCGATAAGGTAGAGATAGTGCAGCTTGTTCAGCCTGAGAAGAGCTATGAAGTATTGGAGGAAATGGTGAACCACGTAGAAAAGCTTTTACAGTCGCTTAATTTAGAATACCGCATTCTGCGCTTGTGTGGGGGTGATATGAGCTTTGCATCGGCGCTTACTTACGATTTTGAAGTGTATAGTGCCGCGCAAGAGCGCTGGCTGGAAGTTAGCTCCGTTTCTAACTTCGAGACCTTTCAGACCAACCGTATGAAAGCCCGTTTCAAAGACAGCAATGGCAAAACGCAATTGGTGCACTCTCTTAATGGCAGCTCTTTGGCATTACCAAGGATAATAGCATGTTTGTTGGAGAACCACCAAACACCGGAAGGTATTGTTATACCCGAATCTTTGGTCCCATTCTTTGGCAAAAAAGTGATCAGCTAATCATCAAATCAGCTAATTTATTATGATACAGCGCAAACAATCCCTTTGGTTATTAATTGCCGCTTTTTTAAATGCAGGCGTGTTTATGTTTGGTGTTTATCGCTATCATATAATGGAGAATGGCGTGGATACCATGAAGGAAGTGCGCGTGAACGACCATTTCCCTTCATTGCTCATAGCCCTGGTGATGACCGTATTGCCGCTCGTTACCATATTCATGTTTCGTAACCGTAAGCGTCAGATCACTATGAGTTTTGTGAGCATATTATCGGTATGTTCGTTTGTTACAATTGCTCTTTCCCGTACCCGCAACCTTGGCGCCTTGCCTTCTAGCGAAAGCTATTGGGTGGGTGCGGTATTGCCCGTTGCATCGCTGGTTTTCTTGTTCATGGCGGTAATCGGCATTCGTAAAGATGAAAAGCTAGTGCGCTCGGTCGATCGGCTAAGATAGCCTACTTATTATTCTGTTTTATAATCTTTAACGCGTACATATCCGCAGAAAAGATTAATTTCGCGCACTTAAGGCGGTTTGGTACATTTAATTTTTATTATATAATACAAACTATCTAATGAAAATAATAGCGTACAAATGGACCATCCTCGCTTTAGGAATTGTTTTTGAGGTGCTGGGTACCGTTAGTATGCACTATGCAAAAGGCTTCACTAAGTTATGGCCGTCTGTATTGGTGTTTGTGTTTTATGGACTGGCATTAGCAGCATTAGTGTTCGTGCTGGAAAAAATGCAGGTTAGCATAGCCTATGCGATCTGGGCCAGTGTAGGTACGGCGCTGATCGCTGTGATAGGAATGATATGGTTCAGGGAACCCGTTTCTGTGGCCAAGATCGTTTCTATAACGCTCATTATACTGGGTATACTTGGGTTGGAATTGTTTGATTAGAATTTAAAGAAGTAGCTTAAATGAATATCTTTTTAACCGGGTGTACCGGTCTTGTGGGTGGTGAGTTGCTGGTGCGTCTTTCGAAGCGGGAAGATGTAAAGAAAATATATTGTCTTATCAGGGCACAATCGCATCAGGATGCTGTGGCCCGCTTGCACAAAGTTTTTGATGTGCATGAAGATGAGTATGATCCTAAAAAAATAATCCCGGTTGTTGGTAACCTTTTCGACGACCAACTTACGGACCAATTGCTTGAAAACAAGCAGTTGCACGATATACATACTGTTATCCATTCTGCTGCAAATACTTCCTTTTCCCGTGTGAACGATACCCTGGTAGAGAAAGCAAACGTGGGCGGCCTTGAAAAAGTGCTGCTTTGGGCTAAAACGTTGCCAACGTTGCAAACGTTCCTTTACATAGGTACGGCAACCATTTGCGGTAAAGACATTCGCGATCGCATAGTAAAGGAAGAAGAGTCGCCAAATACCAAAGTAAATCACGTTGTAAAATACACCTACACTAAAATGCGTGGCGAGATGCTGATACATAAGCACCTGCCCGATGAAAAAGTTCTCATTGCCCGCCCATCCATTATAATGGGTGATAGCAGGGCTATCATGCCACGCTCACCCGTTATCCTGTGGGCCATGGCAACCATCAACCATCTCAGGCTGATGCCGGTGAACGAGTTCTCCAAGCTGGATATTGTGCCTATGGATTATACGGCGAAAGCTATTATTGGCTTGCTGTTTGCAAAGCGTAAATACCACACATATCATATATCGGCTGGTAAAGCATCAACAACTGCCAACCAGTTGGCTAAAACGCTGAACGATTATTTCGACGATCTTCCTCCGTTCAAGTTTGTTGAGAAGTCTATGCTGAAACATATAAAGCTATGGACAAAGAACAAGCTGCACGAAGGTGATGAGCTATATCAATACCAGGAATACCTGGATTACTGGGAAGAGGTTTTTGAAGGCAAGAGTAACTTGCGTATCCTCTTCACCGGTCTTGATCCTTACCTGGAATTTATGGAGCTGGGACAGGTGTTCGATAACTCTAGGTTGTTGGAAGACTTGCCGGAAATTGGCAATTCCGAGCCTGCGCACGAATACATAGCAAAATCTATGCATTATGTGGAGAAGTTGGATATCCTGGAAGGTGCAATAGACCCGTAATAAATTGGCATATAACATATTGCAATAAAAAATGTCCTGAATATTCAGGACATTTTTTATTGCAATAATAGCTTCATATGATTTTATATGACATAAGATGCATCCTAAAGCCGGTTTTTAGCAGGGGTGATTCGCACGTGAATTACATATGTATTGATGCGAAACGGTTGAATGACTGCCTTAGCTCACCGATAGTTTTTTCTTCAGATACATACCTCTCACCAAGGTAAACATGCTGTTCCAAAAGGTAACCGTCAATATACCCTGCGCCTGAGTTGTGCGCCTCACGGCTGGCAAGTTTTACATTATTCTTTATATCATGATTCAGCTTGTGGATGTTTTCCGCCTGTATGTCGAACTGGTTCTCGAAATGCTCCACTTCTTTCATCACTTCGCGGTTGGTGTTTTTTCCGGCAATTTCCGTTAGTCGGTTCTTAAGGATGCCAAGCTCTTCTTTGTAGAAATCAAGGCCGCGAAGCCAGTCTGTATGCGCATTGCTCATGTGAGAAATGCTTACTTTTTCCATTGTTTCCATATTTTATAATTTTTATGAAAGTTAGAAATACAATAACTAATGTTCTATGACAAGGGTCAGGAAAGTAGATGATCGTGGTGTAGTACCAGAGTATAAAAGTATAGCAAAAAAATTTTATTATGCAAATTTTCCGAATAAAAATTATTGCGTTTCCAACTATAAATCGACATAATATTTATGTATTCCAAGTCCGTTTTCGGCATGTTTTTTGCCCGATTTTCACTTGCTCCTGTAAGTCATTTTATTATCAATAGTTTTAGATATTTTATATGTATGTGTGCTACTATTGTTTTACGGAAAAAATAGCGTAACTTTCGAGTTGGTAATGTGTTTTTTTAGTATGTTTACCATTCGTTTAGTGTGGTGAAATTGACATTTATTTAGGTTAAAGGTGTGTGAAAATGCGCCTTTTAGGAAAGACAAATATTTCGAGATGAAAAAACTTTATTCGCGATCACTTATTGCTTTTGTTTCCCCGCAACGGGACCGTATAAAAGCGCTAAGAATATTCCTATTAGCCCTCGCCCTATCATGTTTCGGCTATTCCGGTTTTGCCCAGGTGGTAGTTACACCTGCTAACGACACCACTGTTTGCGCGCAAACGGCATTGAACGGCAGCTCCCCTGCCTGCACTACATTAGGCACCATCACCATCTCTGAAACACTTAATAGCGACTTCTCTGCAGGGGCAGACCGCATCGTACTTAACCCGCCGTCAGGCTGGCAATTCTGTACCTCACCTGCGCCAACTATTACAGCAGCAGGTGGTGGCGATATTCCTGCAGGTCCTCTTACATTCGTTCTCGGAACAAGCTCTTTGCAAATAGACTTTACTCCGGGTGGTACTGTTTTACACGACGACATCCTTATAACTGGTTTGCGCATACAGCCGGTGCTCACTACTTCTTCAACAGGCAATATTTACGCATTCTCTACCACAGGTGTTGCAGGTATCGTTACTGGCCCGGGTGGCACAAGCTTTGGCCGGCTGGGTTTGATACCTGTTCCTATCACGGGGCCTAATAGTTTGTGCGTTGCGTCGTGTTCAACTTTCGTTTCAAGCCCAAGTGCCGTATGGACCAGCAGCAACCCGGCTATTGCCACGGTTTCCGCTGGCGGTTTGGTATGCGGCGTTTCAGCGGGTAGTGCAACCATTACTGCAACAATAGGTGGTTGTTTTCAAACCAAAGTTGTAAATATCAGTCCCTTACCTGCTCCAATAGTGATCACTGACTCCAGTTTGTGTGCCTGGTATGATTCCATCACGGTAAGTGATCCTACCTCGGGTGGCATTTTTACAAGTACCCTGGTTACTGCTGATAACTCACTTGGTGCCGGTATGGCAAAAATAAAAGCTGCGGCCCCGGGTATTGGTGTCATTCGTTATACACTTTCAGCTACCGGCTGTTATGTGGAAAGAAGAGTGACGGTTAATCCAAACCCATACCCGATAATGCCATTGGATCTGACGGCGCCATACTTTGAGATATGTCGTGGTTCAACAAGAATTTATACCTGCGATACCGGTGGTGGCACCTGGGCCACTGCAAGCAGCACTGTAGCTACAGTTACTACAATTGCGGGCGGTCAGGGTAGTGTATTTGGTGCAGGTGTTGGCTCTACAAAGCTCATTTATACCGCACCCGGCACGGGTTGTAAAACAGACACTACTATCATCGTAAATCCGCTGCCAACGCCTATATCAGGCGATGTGGAAATATGTGTAGGCGAGGTGACAACATTATCTTCAGGACCATGTGGTGGATTATGGAGCATCGTAAATCCTGCGATAGCATCTGTCGCTGGCTATAGGGGATGTGGTGATAGCGTTGACATCTCGGGCTCTGCTGCCGGCACAACCATAATCCTATACACTATACCGTCAACCGGTTGTGCGCAGATCACCACACTCACAGTTAATCCATTACCAACCGCCATCACCGGTCCTACATCTGTTTGTGTTGGCTCAACTATAACGTTGCTAAGTAGTCCGTCGGGCGGTGTATGGAGGTCTGGTGATACCACTGTAGCCGTGATTGATTCTGTAACCGGAGATGTCACAGGTAGGGTAGCAGGTATAGATACCATTTATTATACGCTCTCCACGGGTTGTAACGTCTTTACTGTTATTACTATTAATCCTTTGCCGAGCCCGATCGTGGGACCTGACAGCATGTGCGTAGGCGATAGTGCACGCGTGTACATCAGCTTCCCGTCCGGTGGCACATGGAGTAGCAGTGTTACTGCTGTAGGTGTTATAGATGGTGTGGGTTTCTTCACCCCTTTGAGTCCCGGCATCACGGATATTTGTTACACATTATCTACCACCTGCCAAAGGTGCAAGACCGTTACCGTTAACCCCGTTCCTGCGCCTATATCGGGAGCTACGAGCCTTTGTGTTGGTGGCACTGGTGTGCTCGCTGACCCTACACCGGGAGGTACATGGGTGAGCATGGATACATTTTCAGTGTATATAGATACCAGTGGCCTTATAACCGGCAGAGGAGTAACATCAACAACCGGGACGGAAATAAGGTATTATGTTGGTGCGTGCTATGCGAGTATATTAGTTACAGTTCACCCTGTGCCAACAATTACAGGCCGTACGAGCGTTTGCCAAGGTGACACAATTCACTTGACAGGTATCCCCGGAGGGGGCGTTTGGACATCGCAGGATACAACCATTTTTACTATTGATTCTGTAACGGGTGTTGTTACTGGTATCGCCAGTGGTTCTATAAATGCTACATACACAACAACAGGTGGTTGTCATGCAGAGCATTTTATAGATGTTTACGATAATGCGCCTATTCATGGTGACAGTATCTTATGCAAATATGATACTGGCTTTTTGGTGGTCGCTGTACCACCGGGAGGAGCATGGACTCCGTTAACCAGCACAATAGTTGGTGTCACAACACTTTCCAGCAGTACCGGTGGGCTTGCAAGGATCATCGGTTTGTCGGCAGGTGTGGAGACTATTACATATACCACACCAGCGGGATGTACCAGGACATTTACAGTAACGGTTAACCCGATTGAGCCTATTGTCGGCGACTCCTTACTTTGCGTTGGTAGCACTGATAGTCTATGGGATCCTGTGACTCCGGGTATCTGGACCAGCAGTAACTCTTCGATCGTGAGCATTAGTTCCACAGGCATTATTACGGGTATAGATACGGGTGTCGCAACAATAACTTACACAACAGGGGCCGGTTGCTTTTCTGTTCATGATGTGACTGTTAATCCGCTTCCCGGATTTATAGAAGGTGATACTGCAGTGTGTGTTGGGCAGAGTACTGTGTTCATCAGCGCAGACACTGGTGGCATTTGGACCAGCAGTAACCCGGGTATCGCATCCGTTGGCTCTTCATCCGGTGTTGTTACCGGTGTTAGTGCTGGCGTGGCTATTATCACCTATTCACTCCCCACAGGTTGCTTCGTCACGGAAGACATCATAGTCCATCCGCTCTCTGCGATATTTACAATGGATAGCATATTGTGTATGGGCGATTCTACGACCTACTTCGATACTACATCCGGTGGTAAGTTCTATAGTTCGGATCCCGGTGTTGCCACTGTGGACACACTCACGGGTGTGGTGCATAGTGTGTCCCCGGGGGTTGCTACAATATATTATGTGTTACCTACGCTTTGCCAGGCATCGCTGAATGTTACTGTTTATCCACTGCCTGCAGCGATCGTAGGTAAAGACAGTGTATGTGTGGGCGATACGGTGATGTTCGTAGATGCGGACACTCCGGGCACATGGACCCACCGGTTCGGGTTTGCCTTTGCCCACCTGCTCACCGGCCAGATAGACGGCATTACGCCGGGTATAGACACTATTACCTATACTTTACCCACAGGGTGTCTGACACAGAAGCACATTGTGGTTAACCAAACACCTACAGCCATTGTCGGGCCGCATGAAGTTTGTAAAGGCAGGTCCACTTCGGTTCCGGAATCGAGTACGCCTACAACCGGCTACTGGACAGTGGTTGACACTTCTGTTATATCTCCTATAACCGTGACAGCGGGCGCCATCAGGTTCACCGGCAAGTCTGTGGATACTACTTTGGGATATGACACCACGTCTATATTTTATACACTGCCCGTAGGTTCTTGCTGGGTAAGGGTAACTGTAACCGTACACCCCATACCAACTATTGTAGCTACCGGCCCAGCAACTATCAAATGTAAATATGATAGGGTGACGTTGATGGCTACTGGCGCAGATTCGGCTGGTAGTACTTCGGGAACATATAGATGGTCGCCTGCGTATGGATTAAATACTACTTTGGGTCGTGTGGTGTCTGCTAGTCCAACAGTCACAACTACCTATACAGTAACCGGAACAAGTTCATTTGGTTGTGATTCATTTACGACCATAACTGTACTGGTTGATGATTCGCTGAACAATATGAAGATCGTTGGCGACAGCAGTATATGTACCGGGGAGTGTTCAATATTAATGGGCTCGGGTCGGGCGCATACCTATTATAACTGGCATCCATCGGTAGGCCTGTCCTGCACGATTTGTGATACTGTTAGAGCATGCCCGACTGCAACTACCACTTATTGGGCTGTGGCTATTGATGACATTGGTTGTAAAGACTCGGTTTCATTTACTGTTAATGTACACCCAATACCTGTGGTACGGGTTGATCCAAATCCCGCAATTGTATGCCGTGGTACCCCTACACAGTTGAGGGCGTTCAGTCCAAATACAGATGATACAACGAATGTATACACATGGAAGCCGGACCTGTTTATATCGTGTGATACATGTTACAACCCGGTTGTGAATGACACAGCTAATATTGTTTACAGGGTTACAGGCACTACCATCTATGGTTGTCATGACTCGTTCGATGTGAAAGTATCTGTTCTCGATACGAATTTGAATACCATCAGTAACGATACCAATATATGTATTGGCAGTGCGGCTATGCTGGTTGCAACCAGTAAGAGCCTGGTGAGTAACCTGGATATACCACAGTACACTTGGCTGCCCGATAACGGTACGCTCAGCAACCCGGATAGTTCTGTAACACTGGCATTCCCGATGGTTACTACACAATACACATTGGCTATCCGCGAAAACCAGTGCTTCAGCGATACAATGACGGTAACGGTATTTGTTGAACCATACCCGGATATAAACATACTGGCTAATCCGCCGGGAGGGTTTATTGTAGCGGGCTCACGGATACAACTCGAAGCGCGATTGCATAATCTTAATGATATTTCTGTAGGTAGTTATGCGTGGGCACCTGCAAATACGTTATCGTGCGATAGTTGCTTTAACCCGATTGCCATACCTGTTGTGAGTCCGACAACGTATACAGTGACTGTAACTTCGATCTACGGTTGTACCTCTAGCGATACGATTTCATTCAGGCGCTACTGCGACAAGGACCAGATATATGTGCCGAATACCTTTACACCTAACGGTGATGGTGCGAACGACATATTCTATGTGCGCGGCAAGGGTATCAGGATGATCACATTGTTCCAGGTATACAACCGCTGGGGAGAACTGCTGTTCGAACAGCGCAACATACAGGCAAATGATATAACGCGTGGATGGGATGGTACTTACAAAGGAATTGTGTTATCTCCTGACGTGTATGTATACATTGTGAAAGCAGAGTGTGATGTGGACAATAGTCAGTTTACGTATACGGGAGATGTTTCGATAGTGAAGTAAAGCGCATTTTTAAGTGAAAGACAAAATATTTAAAATGAGACGACATTTGTTTATCGCGGGTATCCTGCTCTGCATTGGCTCGGTTAGCCACGCTCAGGATATTCACTTTTCCCAGTTCTGGGAGAATAATATATTATTGAACCCGGCTCTAACTGGTGTTATGAGCAGTGATTATAAGTTTGGGGTTGACTATCGCAATCAATGGTCTACCTTGACGACGCCGTATAAAACCGTAATGCTATCTGCCGAAACGAGGGTGCTGGTATCGCGTGAAGTTGGCGATTATATGAGTTTCGGATTTGTGTATACCAACGATAAAGCCGGCTCTATCAATTTTGTAAGTAACCAGATCTATCCTGCTATTTGTTACAATAAAGCAATGGAAGATGAGCGCAACACTTATCTTTCTGTAGGCCTCACCGGAGGATATATCGCCCGTAACGTGGACATGGCATTGATGAAACTGGACCAGCAGTATATAAATGGTAACTATGACGAAGCAAACCCCACGGGTGAAACATTTGTCTACAAAGGAATGCGTAACTGGGATGTAGGTGCAGGAGTAAGCCTGAACAGCTCCCTTGATCTGCAGAGCAGATCTAATTACTATTTAGGTGTCGGAGTATATCACATCAATAATCCTACGGTTCTCTTTAATGGAGGTAATACCTTGACAAAACTACCTATGAAATGGCAGTTTAACGGAGGCATCTACCTGCCGCTGAATGACCAGTTCAGCTTTACCGCACGAGCTAACTTTGCAGTACAACAGCCTTACAACGAGTTGCTTTTTGGCGGTATGTTGACCTGGAAAGCACTGCAAGTAGGACTGCCAAGTATTTTCTCTTTCCACTTTGGAGCATACTGCCGCTATAAAGATGCGATCATCCCTGTTATCAAATTCGATTACAAGAATGTGGCTTTAGGATTTTCATATGATGTGAATAATTCTACACTGAGTTCAAACTCGGGTACCAGCACCAGCGCTACGGAAGTTACGCTATATGTAAAAGGAAACTATAACCACCGCAAGAATCCACGTGATGGCGTGATGTGTCCACGTTTTGAGGACGACCCCAACAGGCTGAACACCTTCCGTTAATTAATTTATTTGATATAAAAAGAAAAAGCGCTATGATTAGCGCTTTTTTAGTTCTGCATAGAGACAGGTAAATTATTTTGGAGACAGGGGGTAGGAAGTAAGCTTATGCACTCTGTTTTAATACAGGTGAAGATAATTGGATCAGTGTATTTTGAATATGATTTTTCACAATGCGGTTATGAGTCAGCGCAAATGTTGCACTGAGAAATGTATGCAGGTCCGATCCGATCGGATTTTCAAGAACTTTTAATGCTTTGTTCTTGCTTAGGTAAGTGATGGTTCTGTGTTTCATAGTATTGCTGTTTCTTAAAGTATTACAAAAGGTGTGCCAAACCTTTTTCGACCGTTTTTGCTACGATACTTTTAACAAGTTTAATACATTTAATTTTATAGCATAAATCAGTAAAATCATTGCTTATTGTATTTTTTTTATTATTTTCAACCCCTGTTTTGACTTTGGAGTGAACCCAAAAATTCAGATTTTTTATATGCAGCAACTGGTTGGTAATAAAAGTGTAAACGTTCGTAAATTATATGGGGTAGTTTTTTCCCCTATTTTGTTAATGTTGTGTTCATTCACTAACAATGTGTTTGCACAATCGTCACCATCTTTTACCGGTGGTGCAATGCAGAATTTTTCTGTTTGCATGAACTCGACTGCATCAATAAGCACATTATTATCTGTTGATGATGTTGATGTAAGCGAAACTGAAACATGGTCTGTATTGATTACCCCGGCGAATGGTACACTGAGTGGATTTACAACTTCAGTTACTTCTACAGGAGCAACAGTTACACCTGCGGGTGTATCGTATACCCCCGGAACAGGCTATACAGGTACAGATACATTTGTTATAGAAGTTAACGATGGAACATTTACGGCAAATACTACAATAGTTGTAACTGTGCGTCCAGTACCAACACTCATTAGCACGACAACACCTGCTGGTATTTGCGACAACGCTACATTTTTCTATACACCTGCTAGTTCTGTTTCAGGTTCTTCGTTTAGTTGGTCTCGTTCTTTTGTGCCTGGCATTGCAAACGCAGCTGCAAGCGGAGGCGGTACTATTGCAGAGATATTGGACAATACAACTTACTATCCCATTGCTGTAACCTATAAGTACACGGTATCTGCCGCAGGATGTAGTTCTACACGCAATGTTGTTGTAAATGTATCACCGGCGCCGTCGTTGCAGTCGAAGACAGCTGATACTGCATGTAATGGCTCACTGTATTCATACACCCCGGTAATTGGTTCAACCGGTGCTACGTATACTTGGGAGCGTGCAGTTGTGACTGGTATTAGCCCTACTACATCATCAGGTTCGGGCCCGATAAGCGAAATACTATCAACTGCTTTGACGGTTCCTGTAAATGTGGTGTATTCATTTACAATTACAGCAAGTGGCTGCACCGGTATAAGCAATTTGAACGTTACGGTTGTGCCAGCCCCTCCGGTAACAACAATTACTACTGCGTCGCCTTCAACAGTTTGCGCTGGTACCGGTTTTCAGAATTTTGGTGCCGGCATAGCCCCGCCATCTGGTGTAACATTCAGCTGGAGTGCCGTAAATGCTATTGTCAATGCAGTAGGTAGCGGTGACCAGTATAGCCTGATCAGCTTTCCTAATCCGGGTAGTGCGTCGGTTACATTGCATATCGGTGGTGCAAATGCACTCTGTGTATCCAACAGTACTTATAATGTAACAGTAGGTGCAAGCGGACCTTCTGCAGCACCTGTTATCTATTACAATTACCAATTCATTTACCAGGATAACACACAGGATACATACCAATGGGGTTATGACAATGCGGCAACACTGGATTCATCTGTAATTCCGGGGGCAACTTTCCAAAGCTATCCTATTACAACACCTGACTTCTTAAATAAATACTACTGGGTGATAACCACAAAAAGCGGTTGTATGCAGAAGACCTATTACAATCTGCCGTTGGCTATTACCAATGTGCACACAGGCCTGCCCGCTAGTATAGACGTATTTCCTAATCCTGCAAACACAACTGTGGATGTGGCTGTAAATAACCTTGCAGGTGAGGCCGAGATTGAATTGGCCAATATACTGGGACAAACAGTAAAATCAAAAAAGTACGACGGAAAGAACATACAACTGGACATAAGTGATCTATCTGCAGGATGTTACGTAGTAAGCTGTTCGCAGAATGGCTTGAAGGTAGCGACCGCACGAATCATTAAAAACTGAGAATGTTAACGAAATTGTTTAGAATGAAAAAATTAATACTGTTCTTCTTTGCTTTAGCTACCGCACAGGTACAAGCTCAGAATATAAATCCGGGAGGTGGAGACGTAATGCCCCGGAGAAACGAAGAAGAGGAAGAAGCACCGACCCGCGATTCATTAAACACCGGATGGTATATTGACATAAACGCTACCGGTGGAGGTCTTTGGCAGAATCTTACGACTGTTAACCAGGCTGCACACTATCCTGATGCGCTGAACGCAAACATAAGCCGTCCGAAATTCAGGAACGGAATTTCCCGTGGGCTCGACGTACAGGCAGCATACTTCTTTGGCACGCAACGCCACTTTGGTGTTGGGATGGGCCTGATGTACATGTACCAGGAAGGAGATTATTACATGGATAATTTTCATGTTGAATATCGCTCTACCGATAATTTCAGTAATACATTCCGCCAGGTGATCAACGGCAACGGCAGACTAAAGGAATCTGTACGTATACATAATCTCAGCATACCTGTTGTGTTCAAATACCAAACGTGCTTCTCTAAGAAAGTTGGTTTTACTGCTGATGCGGGATTCCTTATAAATTTGCTTGAAAGAAATAACTACAGCACCAATTCTACATTCGATTATGAGGCTATCTACAAATACTCGGGTTCTCAAGGAGAGATTGTTCCGGTGTATGACGATTCGCCAACGCCAGATGCAGATGATCTGCTGTTGACGAAGAATTATGCTGCTGCGCATGGCCTTAACAGTCAGGCATACATAAATGATCTACGCAACAGGGGATATAACGTTGGCTTAGGTGTAAGGCCATCAAATAATTCAGGTCAAGTAAACTATGGTGGCTCTTTAGGCCTCTTGTTGCGCCCGGCGATAAGCTTCTGCCTTTCAGAGCATGTTGCGTTGAACGTTGGTGTATATTATACTTACCAGCTATTTACACACAATGCCGGTAATTACCGCATGACCGACAAAGTTGGCTCATATAGCTCTATGCTCAACGGCGTTAGCCGCGCTGAAAATCACTCTGCGGGTTTTAGCATTGGGATACGCTATAACATACGCAAGCGCTCTGCACCACAACCTGAACCCGCTCCCGAGCCGGAAGTTGAGCCAGAACCTGAACCTGCGCCACCCGTAGTGCAAGAGCCACAAGAGCCCGAAGAAGAAGTAGATGTAGAAGGCCCGATATTGTTTGATGTGAACAAAACTATCATCAAAAAACAGGCAATACCAATACTTGAGAAAACAGCAAGAAAAGCTAAAAGCAAAAAAGCTACGTCGGTAGAGATACATGGTTACACAGACAATACTGGAGACCCTGATTATAACAAAGACTTATCGAAAAGACGCGCGGCGGCTGTGAAGAATTACCTGACACGCAAAGGTGTGAAACCGGAAAAATTGAAGACAGTAGGCCACGGACCGAAGAACCCTGCTGCGACAAACCGCACACAAAAGGGTCGTACACAAAACCGGAGGGTGATATTGAAACTGAAGTCTGAAAAATAGTAGTTGCATATTGCGATATTGAAAAAGCCGCACATTGTGCGGCTTTTTTTGATCTACAGTTAGAAACTGCCGGTTTTATACGTAAAAAATTTTCTGCATGAAGAAGATAGCTCAATATAGCATACTGTTTATGGTACTATTTGGTGCCGGATGCACTAAGGTTAATTCTAGCGACCTTAATTCAAACGTGCCTTATTTTCAAAGCTATGACGTAGCCTACGATATGGCTACTAACATGACAACTGCAAGCGCATATTTTAAAGTCCGTGACGACAATGGTTCTTTGATCGAATTGAGCGGGGTTGACGGCATCAAAATAAATGGTGTTACTCCAGGTAAGTTATATCTTGGCAGCTTGTTTCATTTGTATGCTTGGGAAACACCGGGTCATGTTGATGTTAATTTTGCGCTAACAAAAAATGCCAGGACTATTATGAATACGGTTCATACCAAAGACATAAATAATATTAATTTCCCTTCTGGTTTTCCTGCATCGTTTACAAAGTTAACAGGAATTAGTTTTTCATGGGTCGGTATTGACCTTACCGTCGGGGAATATGTTACAGTGGAGGTTGTAGGTTCGGGTATGTTGGACACTACGCATCATGAATCCTCAGAAAAGACATTTGCTGATCATAATATTGTTTTCACCCCGGCAGAACTGCAAAATATTTCGCAGGGGGCAATAACCATTAAAATGTCGCGCTCAAGAGCATTAATACTGGATGAAACTGACAGTACCGCAGGTGGACATAAAATGGTCACATGTAAAGATCAAAGAAGCGTTGTACTGAATTAAACACAACGCTTCTTTGAAAAAAATGTTAATAAGTACCGATCACCACAAATGCACCCTCAGGCTATCCGCGAGGTACATTTTATCTCCCGGCTTTATGCCAAATGCTTCATAAAATTCGGGCACATTGGGAAATGGACCATTGATGCGGTACTTGGCAGGTGAATGCACGTCGGTCAATAGTTGTGTAGCAATGCGTTCCGGGCGTTCAGCCATCATCCAGCCCAATGCATAGCCCAGGAAGAAACGCTGCAACTGTGTGAGCCCTGCAATTTTCTCATTCTTCTTATATGCATCAGTTTGTTTAAAGGCATCGAGTCCAATGAGGATGCCGCCAAGGTCGGCAAGATTTTCTCCAAGCGTTGCTTTGCCATTAATATGCATGCTATCCTGTGCAACAATATCATTGAACTGTTTTACCAACACATCAGCACGGTTCATGAATTGCGCGGTATCTTCTGCACTCCACCAACTACACAGATTGCCTTTAGCATCGAATTTGCGTCCCTGGTCATCAAACCCATGAGTGATCTCGTGTCCAACAGTTGATGCAGCTACATAGCCATAAACTAATGCATCATCCAGTTCTTCGTCGCGGTAGCCGGGCACCGTCATCATTGCAGCAGGTAGCACTATCTCATTATTCGACTCATTGTAATAGGCGTTGTAGGTTTGCGGAGTCATGCTCCATTCTGTACGGTCTACAGGTTTACCTAATTTGTTCATTTCATAATTGCTCCACCAGGTCGTGGCACGCATCATATTCAATACAAGTGGTCCACGATCTATTTTCAGGTTCGAGAAATCCTTCCATTTATCTGGGTAGCCAACTTTTTTAGTGATGGCCATTAATTTGCCAATTGCTTTTTGTTTTGTGCTATCGGTCATCCAATCCAGCTTTTCGATGCGGGCTTTGTAGGCAATGCGCACGTTTTCGACCATTTGCTCGTAGCGGTTCTTTGCTTTTGTGTCAAAATATTCTTTCACAAAAAGCTTTCCCAGTTCTTCGCCAATAGCGGCTTCTTCTGCATCCAATGCTCTACGCCATCTGGGGTGCTGCTCTTGTGCGCCACGTATGTTTTTTGAATAGAAGTCAAAATTGGCAGATGCAAATGGCTCGCTTAAATACTCGGCATAAGTATTCACCAGCATAAAGGCCATGTAGTCTTTCAGCGTTTGTATATCTGTGCTTGTAATTACTTTGTCGAGTGCACGGTAAAATTCAGGTTGCCCAACTATAACGCTGTCAACATGCTTTACACCCATTTGAGTTAGGTGTTTCGGCCAATCTATACTTGGAGCCAGGGAGCGCAGCTGAACGATCGCGTACTTGTTGTAGTTGGCGTATGGATCGCGCAGGTCTTCTAGTTTGCGGGAAGCCCTTGCAAGTTCTGTTTCCAGCCTCATTATTGCATCGGCCTTTTTGGTTGCATCAGCCTCGGTGACCCCCATCAATTTGAACATTGTTGCAATGAACTGGGGATACAAGCCACGTATCTTTGTAGTTCTGGCATCTGTATTAAAATAATAGTCCCTGTTTGGTAAGCCAAGACCACCCTGGTTCATATAATAGGCTTGTACATCGCTGTTTTTTGAATCTTGAGAGACTCCCTCGCTGTAAAAAACCTCTGCGCCATAGTCGTGCATACGCGCAGCTTGTGCCATAACGTCTTCTTTACTTACTATTTTTGCTATGGCATCCAATTCGGGCTGTAACGGTGCGATTCCATTTTTCTCGATACTTACAGTATCCATTGCGCTGAACCAGAAATCACCAATGCGCTGGTCGGCGCCACCCCTGCTGTTCTTCTTTAGCGCTTCCTCATTTATTTTCAGCAACCGATCATACAACTCTTTCTGCACCAGTTCTCCTATGCCCCAATTGGTTTCATCTGCAGGTATCGGATTATTTTTTATCCAACCACCGTTGGCATAATCGAAGAAATCGTCATTTGGTCGTATAGTTGTGTCTAAATGGCTTTGCAGCGCATCCGCTTTTGTAGTTTGTTTAGTAGCAGATTCGCTGCATGCTGCTAAAATGGAAACAGCAGCAATTGCTGCAATGAAGCTTTTGTTCATAAGTAAACGTTATGCTGTAAAAGTAGGCTATTTCAGTGCCTGTTAATACCCCTGAGGCGGGGGATTTATAAACTAATTATTGGGCACAACAAGCAGCGTTAACGCTGAGCTTGATGACGGTGCAGCTGTTGAGGTGCCGGTAAGCACAAGCGTATATATTTTGCCTGAACTGAAGGTCTGGGCCATCAACTGTACGATTTTTGTTGGTTGGGCCGGATCTTGTACCAATACATTTACTGGTGTAGTTGCCACCGCTATTTGCCTGAATGGAGTAACAGAGGCATAACCTACGTTTGAATCGATCTTATTGCTGCCAATAAATATGTGCTCGTTTAATGTGTCGCTGCTCAGGTTCACAAACCTGATTTTGGTAAAGCCAGAGGGTGGAACTGCCAAGTCATCGGTTGCAAAAACAAAATTAGGTTTAGTGAAAATACCACCTATAAAGGTACTGTAGCTGGTATATGCATTGAGAGTAACAGTAGAATTAATGAGTGGCGTAATAAGTCCACTTGCATTAATAGAAACACCCATGTTAATGCCAGTGCCCGCAGCTACCTGCCTGTAGCCTGTGTTCTTTTGAAAGCCGACATTAGTTGCACCTATAATATTCACGCTATTTGCTGCTATATCAAGGGCGGCTGCACCGGCACAGCCGTTAATAAACATCACCCGGGCAGTATTAGAAGGTGCCGGATCATTCTTTTTACAACTGACCAATGCAAGGGCTGCTACAAAGAAGCAGGACAATAAAATCGAGTTTCTCATAATGAAAATTATATGTTTAATGCAACAATAACCGTGCCTGAGTTGACTTTCACCCAAACATAGTAATATTAATAATCACAACCCAGCAATGCACATAAATCTTTATTAAGTCGTAGTTTCGCTGTTCAAATTTTGGTTACATGAATAATATCCGTCATAACTGGACGAAGGAAGAGATAAGTGAGATCTATGAGCGCCCGTTATTGTCACTTATCCTGGATGCAGCCAACGTGCATAAACAGCACCACAGCTTTGGAGAAGTACAGATAAGCAGTCTGCTATCAATAAAAACCGGTGGGTGCTCCGAAGATTGCAGTTATTGTCCTCAGGCGGCAAGATTTCATACAGACATAAAGGTGCAGGCTTTGATGAAGCTGGATGAGGTGGTGGTGGCGGCAAGAAATGCGAAGGCAGGCGGGGCTTCGCGTTTTTGCATGGGAGCAGCATGGCGCGAAGTGCGTGATAATAGTGACTTTGACCGTGTGCTGGATATGGTAAAGGAGGTGAACAAACTGGATATGGAAGTATGCTGCACATTAGGCATGCTTACTGAATACCAGGCCGAAAGATTGGCCGAAGCAGGCCTTTATGCCTACAACCATAACGTTGATACATCTGAAGAGCATTATAGCGAGGTAATTTCTACCCGTACATACGACGATAGGTTGAAAACCCTTTCTAACGTCCGTAAAGCGGGTATATCGGTATGTAGCGGGGGCATCATAGGACTTGGAGAAACAGATGCCGACCGTATAGGGATGCTATTCACGCTAGCTAATTTGCCACAACACCCTGAGTCGGTGCCGATAAATGCATTGGTGCCGGTAGCGGGTACGCCACTTGAGCATAATAAGCGTGTGCCTTTTGATGAATTGGTGCGTATGATAGCAACCGCCCGAATAGTAATGCCAAAATCAGCCGTACGACTTTCGGCTGGCCGGCTGGAATTATCTGTTTCGGAACAGGCATTATGTTTTTTGGCAGGTGCAAATTCAATTTTTGCAGGCGATAAGTTGTTGACCACTCCAAATCCAGCTTTTAACTCGGATATGGATATGTTCCGCATATTGGGACTAACGCCAAAAGAAGCATTTGCGGATGGGCATCCCAAGCACAAACACAGCGTGCAACATGAACCGTGTTGAGCAATATCTGACAGGTAAGCTGAATGAGCGGGAAAAAGCAGGCAACCTTCGCCGACTAACCCCAAGCAGGGCAGCCGTAGATTTTTACTCAAACGATTACTTAGGGCTTGTAACAACAGGATTACTCGCTGAATTAATGCATGCCTCGCCATCCAGATCCAACGTTACAGGGTCAACTGGTTCCCGTTTACTATCCGGCAACAATAGTATAGCTGAAGCACTGGAGCATACTATAGCCACCTTTCATAAGGCAGAAGCTGCACTGCTATTCAATTCAGGGTATGATGCTAATATTGGTTTATTGGCTTGTATTGCAAGCCGCGAAACGACCGTACTGTACGATGAGTTATGCCACGCAAGCATAATCGATGGTGTGCGTCTTAGCCAATGCCGTCACCGATATAAATTCAGCCATAATGATTTGAATGATCTTGAGCAAAAGTTGCGCAAGTACAAAGTGGAAGGACCGGTCATTGTTGTGGTAGAATCGATATATTCTATGGATGGAGACATGGCCCCACTTGAAGAATTAGCGAAATTGTGTGAGATAAATAATGCACAATTAATCGCAGACGAGGCGCATGCAACGGGTGTTTTCGGCTTGAGTGGAGAAGGGCTTATCTGCGCGTTAGGCCTTCAGGATCGCGTATTTGCCCGCGTGCATACTTTTGGCAAAGCACTCGGCTGTCATGGGGCCGCTGTTGTAGGAAGTAATTTACTGAAGCAATACCTGGTTAATTTTGCCCGTTCGTTTATTTATACAACGGCATTGCCCGGTCATTCATTGCACGCTATTCACAGCGCATATCAATATTTATCAAGCCATAGCTTTAACAATAGTACATTGCATGAGTTGATCCGGTATTATAGGAAATGCATAGCAGAAACTAACAATAGCGGTTGGATCAACAGTCATAGCTCAATACAAGCATTTGTGCTAGGGGATAATGAAAAATGTAAATTCATTGCATCAAAACTGCAACACGCTGGGCTGCAGGTAAATCCCATCTTGCACCCTACCGTGCCACCCGGTATGGAAAGGTTAAGGGTATGCCTGCATAGCTTCAATAAAAAAGAGCAGGTTGACCTGCTCTTTGCAACTATAAGAGGTTAAAACTATTACTGCACATAGTACATATCAATGCCACCTTTGTTCTTTGCCTCAACCTTGCCCCGGTGTATGCACGCATACTTGTTTTTCACAAGCTGATATGTAGTTTCAGAAATATTTACTTTGCCTTCTTCACAATTTTGCTCCATACGTGCTGCAATGTTCACGGTATCGCCCCATATGTCATAAGAGAATTTACGTACGCCTACTATACCTGCTACAACCTCGCCACTGTTAATGCCTATCCTTATGGAGAAAGTACCTTTACCCAGTTCTTTTTTCCTGTTTACCATATAATCACGTATCTCCATAGCTGCGGCAACCACATCGGCAGCATGATTAGGATTTGATATCGGCAGGCCTGAAACCGCCATGTAAGCATCACCCACAGTCTTTATTTTCTCAATGTGGTATTTGCCAAGAATACCATCGAATGCTTTAAAGCAAACGTGCAATTCGCCAACAAGCTCCTGTGGCGACATTTTCTCGGCAATAGAGGTAAAGCTAACAAAGTCTGTAAATAATACGGTCACATTATGGAAGTGCTTGGCATCTGCAAATCCTTTCTCCATCAACTCTTCTGCCACTTCCTGCGGAAGGATGTTCAGAAGAAGTTCCTCTGAACGTTTTTTCTCCTTTATCAATGCCTGGTTAGATTTTTTCTGCTGCCTGAAGCTGCGGAATACAAGTAAAGAGATAGCTAATACAGTGATGATACTGTAGACGTAAAAAAGTTGTTGTTTCTTCCTTTGCTCAAGTGCTTCATCTTTCATCTGCAGTTCTTGCTGCTGCAGCTTAAGCTTACTTTGGGTTAGTTCCAGGTTTGCAGCCTGAAGAGCTCTTTCCTGTTCGGCTTGTGTAAGTTGCCTGTCTTTTTCTGCTACTGTTGTTTTTTCTGCATCAAGGTCAGACTGTGTTTTCTGCAGCGCCTTGCTTACATTTTCTTTTTCTCTTTGTGCTTCGGTGAGATTTTTGTTTGTTGCATCAAGTTGTTGCTGTTGTTGCTGTTGTTGTTGCTGCTGCTGTGCAAGGCGTTGGTTTTGTTCTCTTATCCGTTGCTCCGCGAGTTCCTGTTGCCTTTTTATAGAGTCCAGACGTTTTGCATTCTCATATTCAATTTGCCGTTTTTCAAGGTCAGATTTTTTACCGAGAATACCTTTGTCTAACGACTTCATTGTGGTTAGGGTTGAGGCAGCTGCACCAATCTTTCCGGCCATTTTTTGCGCGTTATAAAGGTGCTTATACGTAACCTTCAATTGTTCAATGTCACCAACTTCCTCACTGGCGGCTATCGATTTACTGCAATAGTCAATTGCTTTGTTCAGGTTCTCTTTTTTATCCGCAGATACCAGGCTTGTTGGTACAATTTCCTCGGGTGGCAGCTTGGCAATACCCACGTATATCCCGCCTATGTCGCAGTAAATTTTGCCAAGGGCTTTTTTATCCCTTTGTCCTGAAGCGGCCTTTATTTCTGCGTCAAGAGAGTTATAAAGCTCACGCATAGACTGCGCTTGCATTACAATGGGAACAAACAATAATAAAAAAACAAATAAACGTTTCACAATGCGATTTTTTGATGTTTATCAATACTAAATACTATCTGCTACACGGCATAGTATAACTCGTGCAGAAGAAGCTGCGTAAGAATGGTGCAATTTTGTTTTAAAGATTATAATTTTAATGCGAATATTCAAATGATTATTTATGCCATAAATGTTATTTTGTATAGAAGTGTTTGAAAATCGAACAATTATCTGATTCCAAATTCAATGGACGAAAGGCCATGTTTTTGGCAAACTTATTGAAATACAGTCTTTTATGTAAAGAGTATAACTAATATGAAGAAAATAGTCGCGATTGCAGGGATACACACTAACATCGGCAAGACAATAGCTTCGGCCGTTATAGCGGAAGCAACAGAAATGGATTATTGGAAACCAGTGCAGGCAGGTGCACAGGAAAGAGATACTGAATTCTTGCGAAAGATGTTGACCGATGGAGCGAACCGTGTTCATGAGGAGGCAGTTTTGCTATCACAACCCTTATCGCCACACACAGCCGCAGCAATAGATAACGTAACTATCGACTTTAAAAATTTTAAATGGCCGCAGACAGACAGGTCATTGCTTGTTGAAACAGCAGGAGGATTGCTTTCGCCAATGACGGCAAATACTACAATGGCTGATTTTATTATTCATTACAATTTGCCTACTATTTTAATTACCATGAATTACTTGGGCAGCATTAACCATACGTTACTTACAATAGAGGTATTAAAAAGCAGAGGTATTAAAATATTGGGACTGATCGTGAACGGATTGGAAAATGAGTCCTCTGAGCAATTCATACTGGATTATTCAGGCATTCCGTTTATTGCAAGGATACCGTATATAAATGATATTACTAACGAAGGTATCCGGCGCTACGCCATGCAGTTGAAACCAATATTGCAGCCTTTGATCTTACAAGACTAATTTGCTGGTAGTTGCTACCTTTGATGCAAATGTCAACCATAAGGGAACGGGATAGTAAAATAATATGGCATCCGTACACAGCGATGAAGGCATGGCCGGAGGCTATAGGTATTGTACGCGGGGAGGGTATTTATCTTTTTGATGAAGCAGGGAACAGGTATATAGATGCTATCTCCTCTTGGTGGGTGAACCTGCATGGACACTCACATCCATATATTGCGCAAAAAGTAAGTGAGCAATTAAGCACATTGGAGCATTGCATATTTGCGGGGTTTACACATGAACCGGCAGTATTGCTTGCAGAAAGGTTGCTGAGTATATTGCCGGGTGGGATGAAAAAGATATTTTATTCCGACAATGGCTCTACAGCAGTGGAGGTGGCAATCAAAATGGTGCTGCAGTATTGGCGCAACAAACAAGTAAAAAAACAAAAGCTCATCGCTCTTGAAAATGCATATCATGGTGATACTTTTGGTGCAATGTCTGTAAGTGGGCGAAGTATTTTTACGGAAGCATTTACTGAATATCTTTTTGAAGTAGAGTTTATACCGTTCCAGCAAAAAGGAAATGAAAAAGGAAGTGTAAAATCATTAGAAGCCGCTCTGAAAGGTAATGATGTTGCGGCATTAATTGTTGAGCCACTTGTGCAAGGAGCGGCAGGGATGCAGATGTACGATCCTGCTGTATTGGAACAATACTTTCAACTATGTAAAAAGTATGATACACTTATAATTGCAGATGAGGTAATGACCGGTTTTGGACGAACTGGTACTTTATTTGCATGCGAGCAAGTCAGTACAAAACCGGATATAATATGCTTATCAAAAGGCCTTACAGGAGGCACTATGCCTATGGGCGTAACAGCAACTACGCAAGATATTTTTGATGCTTTCTACGATGACGACAAAATGAAGATGCTCTATCATGGGCATTCATTTACTGCAAACCCGGTTGCATGTGCTGCCTCTTTGGCTAGTCTTGACTTGCTTTTGAGTGATAATTCCGTAGAGCAAAGGAAAGTTATTGCATCGGCCCATGTGAAGTTTGGAGATAGCATTAAGGGTGACAATATGATAGCTGATGTAAGGCAGGCAGGCACTATACTTGCAATAGAGTTAAAAACCGCTACTTCAGGCTATCACCAGTCATTAAGGGATATTGTCTACAAATTCTTTATCAGTAAAGGAATAATCATGCGCCCGTTAGGTAATATTATCTATGTATTTCCGCCATACTGCATTACAACCGATGAACTGAATACTATATATGACGCAATCAGGCAGCTATTAGTACATTTGCACTCGCTAAAGTGAAAACTTCGAGATGAGTGAGTTACTAAAAACAGTAGTTGAAAAAATAGTTGTTATTGACGATGTGCACGCGAAATGGCTCAACAGCCTTTCCATGATGGAAAATACCGGTGCACGGAAAATATCTAAATATGAGCACCCTGTTTTTACGAATATTATTGTGTTGAAGCACGCAGCTGAAGAAGCGCGTCATGCATACTATTTAAAAAAGCAGATAGATAAATTGGCGAAAGATGCCTGCCCTGATTATTCATACCCATACCTGCTTGCTCCCATAGAAAGCTACCACTACCTGAACATGTTGGATGTAGAAGCCTGCCGTTATCTGAAAAACAAATTGGGCCTGGAGGGCAGGGCACTAAAACATGGCGCATACCTGCTGGTCACCTACTCAATTGAAGTGCGTGCTGACTTGCTATATGGCATATACCAGGATGCGCTCACACGGCACAGATCTAAGGTGAATGTAAAGTCAATAATTGCTGAAGAAGAAGGCCATTTGGAGGAAATGCAGCGTATGCTGATCACGTTTCACTCGGACTGGGAAAAACTGGCCGCAGATATGTGCGAGGTAGAGAACAGGTTATTTGAGACTTGGGTAAATGCAATTGGTAAAGTGCTCCAAAACTAATTTCCGCCGTCTATCCTGTTTATTCCCGCTTTGGCCTGCTGGTCTATTGAATTCTGGAAATCATGTTCCGGCATATCCAGGCAGGCCTGGTAACTACTTTTTGCCTGAAGTAATTGGTTTCTTTGTTCAAATATTTTACCCATATGCAATGCCGCCCTTGCAGCGAATTGCTCATGTCTGTCTTTGCCCGTATTAATAGTACTTTGATAATATTCCAGGGCTTTAGAATAATTTTCAGACTCTTCGCACACCCGCCCAAGCCGGAAGAAATGTTCAGCTTTGTCAGCCGGGTTTGTGAGTGTTTCGTTCTTTATACCAATAAGTATGGTAAAAGCTTCACTATAGTATCCGCCCTCTATCAGCAGCCGTGCCTGCAGTAATTTTTTAAACGGCCATGTTTTGCTTTCGTAGAATTTTTCGGCCTGTTTATCTGCATCTATTCTTGCAGTGCCGTTAAGCGTTATTTGCCGGCGGCAATATTGGGCTTTTGTCATATTTCCAGCCAAATACCAGGCTAGTGCCATTTTTTGCCAGCTATCTTTAATGTACAGGTCACTGGTGTTTTTTTTCAGATACTGTTGGAAGTAGTAGGCGCAGGTAGTGTCTGCTTTACTCAGCAATGCCACGCCCATTTGGTAATCGAACGTAGGATATGAACTATAATTGCTTTCTTTCGCAGCGCCACGCAGAGTTTCCAAAGCAGCATCTGCCTTCCTGTAGTCTAATGCAAGGTTGGCCTTTACGAAAGTATTCAGCAGATTATTTGTCGTGGAGAAGCTTGTACCAGCAAGGAATTTCCATACTTCTTTTTGCTCCTGCAACAGGTAGAACCTTGTGTATAGATAGTAAAGAACAGTTTCGGCATGCATAAAGTCGCCCGCAGCAGTGGTATTAACATATGAGGCTAGCTTATCAGTCCCTTTTTTCACATCTCCCTTCATTCCAAACAATCCGGCAACCCATTTGTAGCTGTTCGGTAAGGAACCTACCACTGCCTCTTCAAGCCCGGCAAAAGTATTGTTGTATGTGAAGCCCGGAAACAGTTTTTGGTTTTCCTGCAATAGTCTGAAAGACTTGTGAAATTTGTTTGCGGCACTGTATTGTTCTCCAAACCGAACGCTGACTATCGCCCACCTCAGGTAAACACCCGCAATACAAAAACGGTACCACGGGGAATTCTCATCCCCCTTTTCCAGTAGGGTAATATGCTCATCAAGATGACTCTCCCTTTGTTTATAATCTTTGGCATCACAATTAAGCAGCAATTGTATACAATCCTCATAGTCAGAAATGTATACTGCCATCAGGTTATAAGGGTTTACTTTTATTTCATTTATAATATTTACTCTTGCTTCCTGTATATGTAAAGACAAATAATTCCGGTAGGCATTGCTGCAATTCTCATTGTAATCATATACATACGTGTTGCCCGAACATTCGATGAAAAAAATAGAGAAGATAAGTAACAGCCGCAGCTTCATGGCATAAAGTTAATGGGAAATACCGTTGCAATTTACGGCGGCTATTTGCTTGGTAGGCAATATTATCAGCAATAAACAGTTAATGTTTGGCGGATTGTCTACCCCGGCATTTCAGCTAAAACACTATCTTTGATTAATATTTATAACGCTCAAGAGTTTGAAGAATGAAATCAACTAAATATATTTTGCTTGGGGTGGTTGCTGCATTATTTGTTGTTTGCGCCGGGTCATACTCATCATGCACCAGGGATGTTTGCAAAACAGTGACCTGCACCAATTTTGGCACGTGTGGTGGAGGGAGTTGTATTTGCCCTGATGGGATAGGAGGGTTGAACTGCGAGGTGATCTACCGAAAACTATATGAGCACCAGTACAAAGGCAGCGGAGCTGATGACAGCGGCAGGCTGTATAATAACAATACGCTCACTTTCAATAGTACAGCTGATACCGCTTTTACAAAAATGCAAATCGTATGGGACAATCACGGTCCGAAGCAGATAAATATGGACATAATACTTGGCAGCAATACATCCCAGGGTTCCACGTTTACCATAACTTCTACAAAGGTCGATTCATCAGTATATTCAGGATTTGGAACAGTAAATAAGGCTTCGGCATCTTTGACAATTACAGAACTGCGTACTACTGATAGCTCTATAAGGACGATTCTGTTACATGATTTTGTCAAACAGTAGTTTTTCAGCATATAAGCTGGCATGATTATTATAGGTTTGCAGTATTTCCTGTTATAGTTTATCTTTGACAAAATTTTTCATTATTTACTTAAAAAAAAATCTATGAAATCAATGAAGTACATCGCGCTGAGCGCATTTTTGACTTTAAGCGCTTTCTGCGCAGTATTGTATTCATCATGTACAAAAGATGAGTGTAAAGACGTTACGTGCCAGAATGGCGGTACCTGCAGCGGTGGTACCTGCACATGTGTTGTAGGCTACGAAGGCACAAGGTGCGAAACTAAAAGCAGGGACAAATTTATTGGTACATATGTAGGTTCTGAAATTTGTACAATTGGTACAGATAACTATTCTATTACTATCTCTGCTAACTCAGATAACGTAAAACTTACATACAGCAACCTGTATAATAATACACCATCTATTACAGCAACCTGCACTATGACTGGTATAAATACTTTTTCTTTCTCAGGAACTCAATCAACTATTACTTTCACCGGTACAGGCACCTTAACAGGTAACCAACTTGTTGTTGCTTATACCATCACGGATGGCGCAAGTACAAACACTTGCACATTTACGGGTAACAAATAATTATTACAACATAGAATAAAAAAGAGGCTGTAAATATTACAGCCTCTTTTTTTATTTCACTAGGTGAGTTTATTTACCCATTCTTGGTTTACCCTGACCTACTGTATTGCTTTCTTTGTTGCCTTCTGTAGACTGTTGACCGCCCATTCTTGGTTTGCCCTGTCCAACCGTTGGTGCAGGTGGAGGAGGTGGGGGAGGAGGAGAAGTTGGTTCTTCCTTGATAACTGGTTTTTTCTTTGTGGCAGGAGCCGGCTTCTTAGCATTTGCGGCTGCTTGTTCTGCTGCGGCAATAGAATCAGCCTTTGCAGTAGCTATGGCATTAATAGCAGAATCATTCTTTTTCTTGTTTAACTCGTCCTGCAATGCAGCGTTTGCGGCAGCTACAGAGTCGATTTGAGCCTGCTGATTATTGTTCTCAGTGTTTTCGCTACCGCAGGAAGCCAGTATCATTGCGCTGCCCGCCAGTATCAGGAGTTGCTTTTTCATTCGTAGATTTTTTAGTTTGGTGCAAAAATATTGCTATTATTTTAGAACTAACAACTGAATGAGTTAAAATGCAGCTATAAAAATTATTTTTATCTAATTTTTATGATTTTTTAATCAATAATGGCTATGCACTTCAGTTCAATAGCTATAGCGGTTGGGAGTGATTCGATACCTATTGTAGTGCGGCACGGCTGATTATCCTTAAAATACTCAGCATAAACTTTATTATAAATATGAAAATCACGTTTCATATTTACCAGGAAGACAGTTACATCCACCAGCTTGTCCCAGCTGCTGCCACTTTCTTCCAATATCACTCGCACATTGTCAAACACGCTGCGGCACTGCTCGGCAAAGTCAAATTCAATGTAATTGCCATGCTTATCGGTCTTCAGGCCGGGTATTTCATCGGTGCCTGCTTTGCGTGGGCCTACACCTGAAAGAAAAAGAAGATTGCCTACACGCTTTGCATGCGGATACAGTCCAACCGGCTTAGGTGCTTTATCTGTAGAGAATTGTTGCGACATATTTCAAAGATAAACTGATTTGCGAAATTACTTCATATAAGCATAGGCCCCTAACTGCACCAATATGCCAATAATATACCCAAGCCATACGTCACCACGCTGGTGAGCACCAAGTATGGTTCTGGCCCAGCCTATAATAAAGGCAATAACGCCGGCAACGATCAATGGTATAATTACGGTATTAAATGGGTTGGTCATCATTAATACGAACATTATACCTAACATGCCCCCCGCCATTGACGTATGCATGCTGATCTTGGTAAAAATATTGATAATAAAAACAACTACGATTCCCCATAGATTACCTAATAGTAACACCTTTAATGCCAGTGGTGGATTGCCTGGTATATTATTGAATACATGACTCACCCAGAAGTAAAATATCATGGTGGCCATCAGCGGAATGGTGCGCTCGCGGGCTGTTTCCATCCTAAAGCTACTCACAAATCCAAGGGGCTTCATCAATCCAATGCTGAAAAGTGGGAAAAACACGGCCGTAAAGGTGATGCTTATGAACCATAATCCAATTTGCTTACCGGTTGCATGGGCAAACGCCGAAGGAATGATTGCATATAGTGCTAACGCCATAAGCAGAGGGAAAAATACAGGATGAAATAAGTAAGAAATTATTTCCGCCAATACCCTTTTACCTCCGGGCTGTGTGTTTGTTTTTTGTGATATTGTTTGTGCGTTCACTTTCAATATTATTTATTCCAAGACAGGCGATAACCATTTGCTCATTTCCTCAATACTCATCCCTTTGCGGTTCGCATAGTCTTTCAACTGGTCTTCCAGTATTTTACCAACACCGAAGTAATGACTGTCAGGGTGACTGAAATACCAGCCACATACTGCTGCGCCGGGGTACATAGCTAATGACTCGGTAAGTTGTATGCCGGCATTCTCAGTTGCATTCAGCAGATCAAATAATTTATATTTCTCGGTATGGTCAGGGCAAGCAGGGTAGCCTGGTGCCGGGCGTATGCCACGGTATTTTTCTTTTACCAGATCTTCTGCCATCAAATTTTCATCCTTCACATATCCCCAGAATTCTGTTCTTGTCCGTTTATGCAATACTTCTGCAAACGCCTCTGCCAGTCGGTCGGCTAGTGCCTGCAGCATTATCTTATTGTAGTCGTCGTGGTCGGCAACAAATTTCTGCAGGTGAGGCTCTATGCCATGTATGCTCACCGCGAATGCACCCATATAGTCAGGTGTATGTTCGCCATTCGGCCCTTTTTCCGAACATGGCTTAATAAAGTCTGCCAATGAGAAATTAGGTTGATCTGCAGCTTTCTTCACTTGTTGGCGCAGCATTTCCAATACCGCAACCGTTTTGCCGTTCTCATCTTTCAGCTTTATAGTGTCCGGGAATTTCTTATGTGCCTCCCAGAAACCAACAACACCTTTTGCTGTCAGCCATTTTTCATTGATTATCCTATCCAGTAACGCATTAGCATCATTATACAGCTTAGTAGCCTCGGCACCAACATGCTCATCTTTAAGTATGTCCGGGTACTTACCCTTCATCTCCCATGCTATAAAGAATGGTCCCCAGTCTATATACTGCCGTATTTCGCATAAGTCGTAATCTGCAAATACTTTTGTGCCAAGCAGAGCAGGTTTTGGAGGTGTATATCCTTTCCAGTCAATTTTGCTTGCATTGGCCTGCGCTTCACCGAATGGGATATATTGTTTTGACGTTTTCTTATTTGCAAAATCATCGCGCAGCTTAGTATACTCAGCATTAATGCCTGCCAGGAAACTACCTTTCTGTTCTTTATTTAATAGTGTGCCGGCAACGGTAACGCTACGACTCGCATCCAATACGTGTACTATGCCCTCATCATATTGTGAGGCAATTTTCACTGCAGTATGCATGCGGCTGGTAGTAGCACCACCTATCAGCAGTGGTTGCTTCATGCCCCGGCGTTTCATTTCTTTTGCTACATGCACCATTTCATCCAATGACGGGGTGATAAGGCCGCTTAATCCTATGATGTCCACTTTCTCTTTCTCTGCTGTGTCCAGTATCTTATCGGCAGGCACCATTACGCCCAGGTCTATCACCTCGTAGCCATTGCATCCCAACACCACACCAACTATATTCTTACCTATATCGTGCACGTCGCCCTTCACAGTTGCCATCAATATTTTAGCAGCGCCTACAGCTTCGTCATTTGCAGTTCCTGCAGCCTCATTGGCTTTCCTGCGTTCTTCTTTTTCTGCTTCTATGAATGGAAACAAGTACGCTACGCTTTTCTTCATTACACGCGCACTCTTCACCACCTGGGGCAAAAACATTTTGCCGCTGCCGAAAAGATCACCCACTACATTCATCCCATCCATCAGCGGTCCCTCTATCACATCCAGCGGTTTAGGGTATTTCTGTCTTGCCTCTTCGGTGTCGGCATCAATGTGATCAGTAATGCCATTTACTAACGCATGCTTCAATCTTTCTTCCACTGCTGCACCACGCCATGCGTCATCTTTCTTTTCTTCCTTGCCTTTAGCTTTTACTGTTTCGGCAAAAGTCACTAGTTTTTCTGTTGCTTCGGGATTGCGGTTCAATACTACATCCTCACATAATTCGCGAAGTTGCGGCTCTATCTCGTCATATACTACCAATGCACCTGCGTTCACAATACCCATATCCATTCCTGCTTTAATGGCATGGTAAAGGAACACACTGTGCATAGCTTCGCGTACCACGTCATTACCCCTGAATGAGAAAGAAATATTACTCACACCACCACTTACCTTTGTAAGAGGCATTTTTTGTTTGATGATACGCGTAGCCTCAATAAAGTCAACACCGTAATTATTATGTTCCTCTATACCGGTAGCTATCGCAAATATGTTCGGGTCAAAGATGATGTCCTCGGGATGAAAGCCAACCTGTTCGGTCAATATTTTATAGGCACGCTCACAAATAGTTACCCTGCGTTCTAAAGTATCAGCCTGCCCCTTTTCGTCAAACGCCATTACTATAACTGAAGCACCGTAACTCAGGCATATCTCCGCCTGTTCTATAAATTTCTCCTCGCCCTCCTTCATCGAGATGGAGTTCACAATGCACTTACCCTGTATGCACTTCAGCCCTGCTTCAATTATTGGGAATTTAGAAGAGTCGAGCATGATAGGTATTTTGGCAATATCCGGCTCGGCTTGCAACAGGTTCACAAAAGTTGTCATCGCCTGAACTCCGTCAAGCAATGCATCATCCATATTTATGTCCAGTATCTGTGCGCCATTCTCCACCTGCTGACGGGCCACAGACAGTGCTTCCTCGTATTTGTTTTCCCTTATCAGGCGTGCGAATTTCTTGGAACCCGTAACGTTGGTACGCTCACCAACGTTCACAAAGTTGGTTTCGGGGCGCACCACTAGGGGTTCTAATCCGCTAAGTCGTAAAAAAGGTCTTATTCCTGACATCTATAATATTTAGAAAAGCGGTGCAAAGGTAAGCCATTGCCTGATAGGTAATAGGGTTGAATGGCCAAAATGTTCATACAGACTTAATACAAAAAGAACGCCCCGGAAAGCCGGGGCGTGATCAAACCACACTTATTAGTACACCTTATAGTTTATATCTTGATTAGTTGTAGTTAACAGTTACCGGAACACCTGTTGCGTTGGTGTAAGAACCAGACGCCTGGCCTGCAGTAACGTTCAGGGTAGCACCTACGTTCAAAGTTTGTGTACCACCGCTGCTCAAAGTACCTGTTGAAGAAGGTGAGCTGGTGAAGCTGTTAACGGTCATGCTGTGAGAAGCACCATCAGTTATTGTGCAGCT
>JBGAJU010000093.1:0-11050 GCA_044224775.1 Flavipsychrobacter sp. | reverse complement strand
TATACCCAGGGCAACACTCATCGCACCCGGCCCTGCAGTCAACGACGGCTGCAATTTATCTTTACTTCTTACCAACATTGCCTCTTGCAACTGGCTCTATGGCACCGTCAGCCTGGCGTGCGGAACATCCTGCACATTGGTAACAACATTAAATAAATGATGGATACCATAGCACAGGTACACGCCAGCCGACCTCCTGCGCCGCCATCACTTCTGTTCGTGCTGTGCGCCGGTTGCCGTATGCATGCGATGCCTTATCACCAACACCTGCATAAGCTTCTGTTTCTACGATCATACCCGCAGTATAAATGCCGTCAAACCTGGTAACCAACACTTTGCCCAATAGCTCTTGCGCTATCTTCACTACATCCTTGCGCGTATAGAATGATTCAGTCAGTATCATCACAGCAAAGTTGGAATTTGTAAACGGGAATTTCTAATTTGTCTGTAACCATTTGGAGTGTAACTTTCACTCATGGCTAGCAGATCCGACAAAGGTATTTTATATCTCATACCCACCCCTATTGCAGACGACGCGCTCTATACATTGTCAATGGAGGTAGCAAGCCATACAACAGAAGTAACTCATTACGTGGCCGAGAATGTACGCACAGCCCGTAGATTCTTGCGGGCATTGCATCCACAACTCAATATAGAACAACTTCATTTTTCCGAGATCGATAAACATAACGGCCCTGATATCGGGTTGCTGAAAGAGTGGCTGCAGAAAGGCTACAATGTGGGCCTTATGAGTGAAGCAGGTTGCCCCGGCATCGCGGACCCCGGCGCTGAACTCGTAGCAATAGCACACAAAGTCGGCGCGAGAGTTATTCCGCTTGCCGGACCTAATTCTTTGATGCTTGCGCTAATGGCTTCTGGCCTCAACGGACAAAGCTTTGCCTTTAATGGCTACCTGCCCGTGAAAGAGCCCATGCGCAGCAAACGCATCAAAGAGTTGGAAGCGCGCTCATTAAAAGAAAACCAGACACAGATATTTATTGAAACACCTTACCGCAACGATACCTTTCTCGCCGACCTGCTAAAAAACTGTTCACCTAAAACGCGCATCTGCATAGGGCAGAACATAACCGCACCCGATGAAATGATCGCAACGAAAACAGCAGCAGAATGGCAAAAGCAAATACCCAAACTGGGCAAAACACCGGCGGTTTTCCTATTACTCGGATAAATAACAACTCCCCTTTAGGGGTTGGGGGTTTACTTTACTCGCCTGCCCTTCCACTCGTATCCACCGAAAAAACCAAGGAAGCCAGCTGATATTATATACAGTATATGCAGGGGTTGCAAAAAAAAGAAAGAACCAAATACCCACTGCTTCCTGAAAAATTTCGCCACCGGTTCCAGGAACATATACTCCCCCGCTACCTTCATGACGAATAGCATACACGCAACATACAAATAGTCGGCATTAAAAATGCCTGCAACCAGCAATAAAGGAAATGAAAGATTGAACAGGTAGACGAGTAATAAAATAAGCGTGAGTTTGTGATCGGCATACTTGCCCGATTTTGAGGCCCAGCGCACACGCTGCCTGAAAAAACTCTTCCAGTCAGGTTGTGGCTTGGTGAGCATGATAGCTTCAGGAGATTTTAAGTAAACAATTTTCCCTGCATTGGCTTTATTCATTTTCATCATCAGCAAAAGATCATCCCCCGATGCCATATGATCTATGCCCTCATAACCGCGCACCTGCTCATAAGCAGATTTGCTGAATGGAAGGTTCGCACCATTGCTCATATTGCCCAACCAATTTGTGCGCAAAGGCTGTAATACCCCTGCATAATTTTAAAATCTATCAGCTGAAACACCTGTACTAAACTATGATCCGTTGCATAGATAACCGGAGCCACGATCATAGCAGGCTTTTCCATTTCATACATGGCTGTCATATTCAGCAACCATAATTTATAGGCCCTAATCTGCATCAGTTTGAGTACAATAAGGCTTCCTTTACTTTGAGTAATGCCGCAGCAAGCGCCACTTTTTATAAACCACAACTTTCCTGCTTATCGGGGGTCTGCAAGCCTGATACAGCGCACATTCATGCCACTATATTCCTCCACTATCGCGGCTGTACCATCTGTTGAATGGTCATCCACAACTATTATCTCCAGTAAATGCTGCGGGTACTCCTGCGCAAGTATAGAGTTGATACAAACCCTGATGTTACCCGCTTCATTTCTTGCAGGTATGATGACTGATACAAAAGTAGTTGGCTTAATGTCAGGAGAAAAAACAAAATCATTTTGCTTTGCCCAACCTGCTTTGTACACCAGCATCAATCCCAGGTAGGCCAGGGCGAGCACCAAACAAACAATAGTAAGCAGCATCCGTTAAAGCAGTTGCGCAGCTATCAGCTGTGCGGTTTCGTTATCAAATAAGCGGTGCCCTTTCTCTAAAACAAAAACTTTCACTGTATCAAGGCCCGAACTGAATTTTCTTGCATGCGATACCGGTATTATTTTATCATGGGCACCCATAAATATAGCAATGGGTATTTTATACTTACTTATGATCGCTTTTAATTGCTGCTTGCCCGGCACAAGCTCACGCATACCGGGCCACACCTTCAATAAGAACTTGCGACGGTCTTCATCTTCCAGAAAATACATTGCGAATTTATACCTGCCCGCATCTGCCAATCGCATCTTTCTCAACAGTTCCAAGGTCTTTAAATAACCATCCGGTTTTTCCAGCATATGCCTGAAGACTTTCTTCCCAACCGCAGTGCGTGTAAAAAAGTGATAATAAGAATTAACGGCCAAACCATCCGATGCAAGTAATACAACTTTGTCCACCGCATCCGGCAATTGTTCAATGATGGTCAGACATATCCTGCCACCCAAACTATACCCTAATAAAGAAACTGTGTCAACACCATACTCCGCCATTAAGTTTTTTATTGCTTCAGCAAGTTGTGCCTTAGTAAACTGCTCATCGGGCCATTGGCTTTTGCCATGGTGCGGCAGATCTATCGAAAGGATAAGGTGATCTTGTTCTAAATATTCTTTCAACGGGTAAAATATGCGTGCATCATCCCCGTAACCATGAAATGCCAGCAGCAGTTTTTTACCACTGCCCCATTTAAAATAATGTAGCTTTTCTTTGCCTGTTGTAACAAAATGAGGTCTGAGCGCCATCCGCCTGCAAATCTAACCCTAAAATATCTTCATGAAGCCCGCAAAAACAATAACTATGCCCAAACTGGTCAGGCCATATAATACATAAGGAAAACTGCTGTGTGTAAAAGAAGAAGTAATCGTGAGTGCAAAACTGAGCAGGCAAACAAATGCACCAAACAAAATAAATATCAGCGCCTGGTGTTGCCTTTTTGCATTACGCAATTTCACAGCACCAGCAACAAGTTCTTTGGCGAAAACCTCGTCATGGCCATTGTCAAGTAAATGAACAACAACCTCGTCACGTGTCATGCCCTTCTCAAATAATGAGACAACATATTCATACAATGTGTTTTGTTCATTCGACATAACCATACAAGTTATGAATATTTTATGAATTGCAAGAAAAATTATACCTGCAACTTATTTAAAAGCTGCAAAATCCTGCCACGGGCATTTATATAGCTAAGCCGACATTTCTTTCAGTGCCTTCACCAATACGTCCAGTTCTGCGGTTGAGGTATATATGTTGGGGGTCACCCGCACACCATTTACACCCGCGCCGTCTATTGCTACAGTATATATTTTGTATTCGTCCAGCAACCTTTGCTGGATGCTGCTCACTTTACCCCCCTTTATGCTCACATTAGCAATAGCACACGAACGTGCTTTGTCTGCCGGTGTGTTCATGATAATATTGGGCAGTGAACGTACTTTGTCTGTCCAGTAGTTTTGCAGGTAGCGCAACCTTGCTTCCTTGCGCTCGGCACCTATCTTTTCATAATAGTCTATTGCATCCGATATGGTCAGGTCGGTTGCAGGCGGATGAGTGCCTGTATGGTTCAGCTTCAGTATATCATTATTCGACTTTCCGCTCTCTGCAAAAATGGGCCATATCTTGCTGATGTTTTCCTTCTTAACGTAAAGCAGGCCGGCTCCAATTGGCACACTCAGCCACTTGTGCAGGCTACTGCCATAATAATCGCAGTCCAGGTCGGGTATCTTAAAATTAAGGTGTGCTATTGCATGCGCGCCATCAACCATCACAGGTACACCTTTCTTGTGTGCCATATCACAGATCTTGCGCACCGGCAATATTTGCCCGGTAATATTGATCATGTGGCAAACCATTAGCAGCCGGGTTGCCGGCGTAATGGCCTTTTCATACAGTTCCACTATCTCTTCATCACTCTTCGGGTTCAGCGGTATGGAAACATACTTGTTCTTGATGCCATACCTTATAGCTGTTTGCTTGAACATGTCCTGCATGGCGCCATAGTCCTGTGCGGCCATTACTGCTTCGTCACCCTGTTTCCAGTCCATGCCCATGATCACCATATCCAGCGATTCGGTAGTATTCCGTGTAATGATGAGTTCTTCAGGCGATACACCCACCATTTTTGCCAGCTTTGCTGCTGCATTCTTTTTATTGTCAAACTGCACCGTGCGCATATAATAAGCACCCTGCAGGTTCACTTCCCGTATATGCTCCATATACCGGTCCAGTATCTCCTGCGGCTGTATACAGTAATAACCATTCTCCAGGTTAATGAAGTCCGGTTTCAGCTTATACCCCGCTCTTATCTTCGTCCAAAAGTCTTCATCGCTGGCCACAGCCTCCGCAGGCAGGTGTGCCACTGTTTCAACTATTTTACCAAGCCCCTTAAAAGCCACCACGCTGCCAAGTCCCACCATGGCACTGCTTTTTAAAAATGTGCGTTTGTCCATAGGCTCATAAAATTACCTTTTCCACACAATTATTCATAGCGCCATTAACGTATTATTAATAAAAAAGACATCTTCTTTCTTCTGTTTTAAAAATCATATTTATAGCTTTATATCCAATGTATATTCCTCTTTCTTAGCTACTAACCCTCAATTTTTTTAATAAAATTAAGTTATAGCATATGCGAAAACACATATTAACACTTCTCCTCGTATTCTTTCTTTCATTTGCTGCATTAGGCCAGATTGGTTCCCCTTTCACGCTGAATGCAGGCGGCGGATGGGCTCATATCGGGAGTGCTTACGTTGATTGGTCTGTAGGCGAAATGACAATGGTAAAAACTTTTCGTAACAGCAATGGTATCTTAACGCAAGGTGTGCTGCAGCCGTTGCGGCTTGTTGGCTCGGCGGTGAACGACCCTGCGCTTAGCAAACAGTTGCATGTTTTCCCAAATCCCGCTTCCACAATCGTATTTGTGCGGTATCAGTCGGCTGGAGCAGGCACCCTATCATATCGCCTCATGGATGTTGTAGGTAAAGTGATAAGGACAGCCACCGAGAATGTAGGTGCTGGTACGGCAACTACCAGCATAGATGTGTCGGGGCTGGCATGCGCCACCTATATGCTTGAAGTGTCTGTATCTGCAGGGGAAGGAACGAAAAGAAATATTTACAAAATACAGAAAAACAAATAATTAGCTAACGATAAAAATGTCCGTTTATGAAAAAAGTACTACTATCATTGTTGTTGCTTTTGCTTGCCAATGTGGGCATAGCGCAGCCGCCGCAAAAATTTAACTACCAGGGAATTGCCCGCGACCTGGATGGCGTGCCTATTGCCAATGCCGGTGTATGGCTCCTGTTCACTATTCATGATGCGAATGCCACAGGGCCTGAGGTGTACCAGGAAAAACAGGTAGCGCACACCAATGAGTTCGGGATATTCACTACCGCAATTGGAGAAGGCGATGTAGTGCTCGGCTCATTCAGCGGGATAAGCTGGGCTTCAGGTGAAAAGTACCTTGAAATAGAAATGGATTTCACAGGCACAGGGAGTTATAACTATGCAGGCGTAAGCCAGTTGCTTAGTGTTCCTTACGCATTGTATGCTGCATCAGGACCGGGTTCGGGCGGAGGAGGAACAGTGTCGTCCGTTACGGCAGGCGCGGGGTTGACCGGCGGCACCATCACGTCGTCAGGCACCATCAGTATGCCCAATGTGGGGACAGCAGGTACATACGGTACAGCTAATAAGATACCTGTTTTCACTACCGATGCACAGGGGCGGGTTATCTCGGTTACCAACACAACAATATCTGCCGGTACTGTTACTTCTGTTACAGCAGGGAGCGGGTTATCGGGCGGCACCATTACAGGGACGGGCACCATCAGCATGCCGGCAGTAGGTACCGCCGGCACTTACGGGTCAGGCACACAGATACCTGTCATTACCACCGATGCCCAGGGGCGTGTAACCTCAATCACCAACACACCAATAACTGCCGGTGGTTCAGGTACGGTCACATCTGTCACAGCAGGTACAGGGTTGACGGGCGGCACTATCACTACCTCCGGAACGATAGGCTTGCCACCGGTGGGCACCGCAGGCACATATGGCTCGCCCACGCAGGTGCCGGTATTTACTACAGATGCGCAAGGCAGAATAACCGGGGTAACAAATACAACCATTGCCGGCCTCTCCGGCACGGGTTGGAATATCACAGGTAACGCTGGTATTAACCCACTTACAAATTTTATGGGCACCACTGACCTGAACCCGCTGAAATTCAGGGTGAACAACTTGTGGGCTGGCGAGCTTAACCCGGCTACCAATAACACATCCTTTGGTGTAAAGGCCGGGCAAAGTGCAACTACAGGCTACAGTAATGTGGCTATTGGTACAAACGCATTATATACAAGTACCAGTGGTAAGAACCTTGTGGCTATAGGCGATTCCGCACTATATAGTCAGAGTGGTGGTTTGGGAGGAAATGTGGCAATAGGGAGTAAAGCACTGTTTGCTAATACTTCTGGCAGTGAAAATACCGCAAATGGCTATCAAAGCCTATATTCAAATACGATCGGGGGATCAAATACTTCAACGGGAGCGTTTAGTCTATATTCAAATACAACAGGTTATAGAAATACCGCAAATGGCAATCAAAGCCTATATTCAAATACGACCGGGGGATCAAATACTTCAACGGGAGCGTACAGTCTATATTCAAATACGTCCGGAAATAGAAATACTTCAACGGGATCGTATAGTCTATATTCAAATACAACAGGCAGCAATAATACAGCAAATGGCCACCGAAGTATGGAAAGAAATACAACCGGTATAAGTAATACTGCAAATGGTGAAGCGTCTCTGGCTAATAATACAACTGGTCATTATAACACCGCATTTGGCGCAGTAAGCTTGTATCTTAATACAACTGGAGAAAGGAATACCGCAAATGGTTATCAAAGCTTATATGCAAATACGATAGGTAATGATAATACAGCCGAAGGTGATAAAAGCCTGACGGACAATACTACCGGGGAAAGGAATACCGCAAATGGTGCTCAAAGCCTGGCTGCAAATACAACCGGCAACTCCAATGCCGGATACGGTGATCATAGCCTTGCATCCAATACAACAGGTAATTACAATACCGGCTTAGGGGCTGAATCCGACCCCGGCGTAGCTACACTCTCAAACTGGACTGCAATAGGATATAATACCGGCGGGGCATATAGCACCAGCAACAGCGTGGAGCTGGGGAATACCAGCGTCGCCACGATACGCGCGCAGGTAACGGGCATTACGGCTATAAGCGATGCACGGATAAAAGACAATGTAAAGGCAAATGTGCCGGGCCTGGATTTCATCATCCGCCTGCGCCCGGTTACATACAACCTGAATATCCATCGCCAGAACGAGCTTGTTTACAAAAACAAGCAGAATGCCAATAAAGACTGGGACGGCAAGTATGATGTGGAGAAAATAACCATGAGCGGCTTTATAGCACAGGAGGTGGACAAGGCGGCAAAAGATGCCGGCTACGATTTCAGCGGCGTGGAACAGCCTTCTACTCCCGACGGGCTTTATGGTGTTCGTTATACCGATTTTATCATGCCGCTTGTAAAATCTGTTCAGGAACTGGATGCGGAGAACCGGGAGCAGAAAAAAACTATTGCAGAAATGCAAAAGCAAATGACAATTTTAATGAAACGCATACAGGAACTGGAAAACAAAAAATAGTGTTTCCTCACCCCGGTGGGACAATAAATTCTTTAACCAAAAAAAACTAGAGATGAAAAAAGCGTGTTATTTTCTTTTATCGGCAATGCTGTGTTTCAACTATGCAAATGCACAGGAGAACATTAAAGACTATGCCAACTATGATTTTGTGCCGGGAGATAAGGTACTGTTTGATGATGACTTTGCGTCAGCAAGCAAAGGTGAATTTCCTAACACCTGGACATTGCAGGCAGGTCAGGCATTAGTTGCAGAGAAAAGTGGTAAACCGTTTATGGCGATCACCGAGGGAAGTTATGGTAAGGTAGCGCCGAACATAAAATCCCAGAAGTACCTGGGCGACAGTTTTACTGTTGAGTTTGATTACCTGTTTATTGTTGGTGATGAGCGCCCTGTTATTGTAACACTGATAGAAGCAAATGGCGACATCCATGAACTGCACTTTGGCAATAGTGTGAACACCGGTTATTTTGAGCCGGACCTGAAAGGTTCCACCGCATTTGGGGAGGCAGATAAGGGCATTCACCGCGGCGCACTTGTGTATAAGAACGGACAATTGAAATGCTACATCAACCAGACGAGGTCGCTGGTAGTGCCGAATTGTAAATTCAAACCGGTGAGGCTGGAGTTTGCCGGTGGAGGATCGGAGGAAGGCTACACCTACTTTACCAATGTGCGCATAGCCGAGGGTGGGGATATGAATATGTGGAACAAGCTATCTAAAGACGGTAAGGTAATCACACACGGTATATACTTTGATGTAAATAAGTCTGTACTAAAGCCACAGTCAATGGGCGTACTGAATGAAGTAGCTAAAATGATGAAAGAGCACCCGGAACTGAAGCTGGAAATAGGTGGTCACACAGACAGTGACGGTGACGATGCATCGAACATGGCCCTCTCCCAGAAACGCGCAGATGCTGTAAAAGACCAGTTGGTGAAAATGGGCATTGCTGCCGATAAGCTCACCACTAAAGGATATGGAGAAACGAAACCGGTGGGAGAGAACAATACAGCGCAGGGCAAGGCCAACAACAGGCGCGTGGAGTTTGTAAAGAAGTAGTTTTTATTGATAACGCTTAATAACAACTCAATGAAGTACAGTATTTGGGTTACACGGTTGATTCTCTGCATTTTTTTATGCTGTAGCTATGTGGTGGTGTTTGCGCAAACACACTGCGACATGCTCTATGAACGCTACCTGGACAAGAAAAAAGAGATCAAGGAATATCGGGATAGACATATTAATGATGCCAATTACCCCCCGCCCCCTAACAGCGATCCGGACTGCAAAACGCCGTATGACGAACAAGCGTATAGTCAGTGGGAGCGAAATGTATTTGAGCCTGAATGGACAATGATATCAGATTTGGTTGGATTGACAAAAGATATTTCGGGTCAGAGATGCACCCAGACAAATAGCACAAATCTGACGGATGTAAATCCAGCATTAGAGCTCATAAGTCACAAATGCATGTTCTACATTATGAAGTATGGGAATGATGACTATAAGTATTATTCTGTTGTACGCATTGCTTTAAATGGTTTAGTAAAATTGAGTGCATTTGGTTGGTCTGACAATGATATAATGTGGGAATTGCCGAAAATTGTAGAAAGGGCAATTAACCGGAATAGAGAACGTGTTGCGGTGTACCATGAATACCGGGCTACCGGCAGAAATTTATTACAGTTAATTACCAAAGCTCATGTGTTTGGAAATGACCTGGATTTTGAAGACTTGATGAGACAAGTGGCTTATGAGCCGCTTCAGTTCGATATGGAAATTAATATCAGCGCTACCAGGTACCAGGATGGAAGCACTACCGACCCTAAGTTTGAATACAAAGTAAATGCTAAGGCGCACCTGGAGTTAGATACATTGGTATTGTTTACCAGCGGTAATTTTTCGTGGTTGCCCACGCATAGCACTTTCCGTTTCACACAACGTAAATACACCCCTACAGATGGTGAGCGCATGGTATATACTTCGCCTGATAATTATAACGTGGACTGGAACATAGTGATAGACCCGCATTGCCCGCCAACAGCACCCCCCGGAGAACCAGTGCCACCCAACCCGCCGGAATTTATACTCACTGTAAAAAACCTCGGCCCATTGTATGAAAATTATAATACCTACCCCGCCAATGTTTCCGACCCTTGTCCACCTACCAATTACTCCACTCCACTCATGAACGGCGGTATGATGAAAATAAATACTTTCAGCGACTGCCATACCGAATGTACCAACTGCGATGGCATTTTCAATACGCTGTGCATAGGCGGCTTATCTACTTTATCCCATGACAAAAACAAAGAGGACATGGATAAGATGGAACAGGATTACACGCACCTTACCATGGTGCAAATGGATTCGATAATGAAGAACATGGGGAAAATAATGGAGCAGGTGCAAAATATAGGGTCGTTCAAGATAGAAGATATGCTGCAGGTGGGCAACCCTATAGCGGTGAATAAAACGATAGAGACCCCGTCATCACAGATCGCAGAGCTGGGGGCTTATGTGAAAATGGAAATAAAACTAACCCATGCACCACGAATGAGGTATCACCCGCCCCGAAGGGCTACACGATAAAAAATAAGTTTATGCTAAAGACACTATTTTGTTTATGCTTAACGCTTTGTATAATGGATAACGCGAACGCACAAAAAACCGGCGGTGGGTTTACCTATTCCGGCGAGCCATTTAATGACCCTGATTGGGGAAAAAGCTACAAAACCAGCGAAGATGACCGCAAGGTGCTGGGCGCGGCACATGCTAATATCAAGCTCGCCCTAAAGAAACTGGAGCAAAACCCCGGCGATTATACGCTGACTGTTACCACCGATATGAGCCACCCATTCAATGCAGAGAAGCAGAAGGAAGCCAAAGACGCCGGCAGCAAGTGTGTAACCTGCTATTATTCCATGAGCCCGCTTA
>JBGAJU010000092.1:0-10988 GCA_044224775.1 Flavipsychrobacter sp. | reverse complement strand
CCCGAGATACGAGAGCTGACCATGCAGGTATGGCCGCATACCTACACACCCATACTTGGCCCGGAACAAGTAGCCTATATGATAGACCTGTTTTATGCGCCTGATGCATTGAAAAAGCAAATGGAGGACTATCATCACAGGTTCATTATCTGTTATGATGACGGGAAGCCTGTTGGTTTTGCGTCTTATGGGGAAACATCGCCGGAGGTATTTAAGCTGCACAAACTTTACGTGCTACCCGAACTGCAGGGCAGGGGAGTTGGTAAATTTATGGTGCAGCACATTGCTGATGAGTTGCGCAGCGAGGGGGTAAAATATCTAAGGCTAAATGTGAACCGTTATAACGCAAATGCAATAACTTTCTATGAGAAAATAGGCTTTAAGCACCACATGGAAGAGGATATTGATATTGGCAATGGCTATTTTATGAATGACCATGTGCTGGAACTTGCACTGTAGCGTTGCGTTCCAGGCGATGCAAGAAGAGACCAGACGTGATAAGTAGTAAGCCAACAGTCCCAAGCATAAACTGAAGGAAAAATACCGGCCCTATGTAAGCCACCTGTACAGCTATCCATATTGACAGTATTATGCCTTGAGCTACGATGAATAAAGGATAATTCTTTTTTTTCAGCAACATTACAGTTATAGCTATAAAGCTGAACAGTCCGTTGCAAATGAACAATATGATGCCCGGAATAAAATAACTATCAAATGGTATATTTTGTATGTAGCCGGATGGGAGTGATATGGAGCTGCCATCCGGATGGAGCATGAGGTTATAGCCACCATACAATGCGCCTGTGCCGTTGAACAATAACAATGCAGCCGCCAGTAGTTTTAAAAGCAACTTCATACATATGAATTACGTTACAAAAAAACAGAATTGGTATTCCGTAAGCCATGATCTATATCAGGAAACAGATTTTCATCCGTAAATTGCCGGTAAGATGAGTAAAGAAGCAGGTAACATAGAAGTGCAGGGCGCAAGGGTGCATAACCTGAAGAATATAGATGTAACAATACCTAAGAATAAACTGGTAGTGATAACAGGTATCAGCGGCAGTGGTAAGTCGTCGCTGGCGTTCGATACTATTTTTGCGGAAGGACAGCGACGCTATATGGAGAGTTTTGCTGCCTATGCCCGCCAATTTGTTGGTGACCTGGACAGGCCTGATGTGGATAAGATAACGGGGCTATCGCCTGTAATTTCCATTGAACAAAAGACGACCAACCGGAACCCACGTTCTACAGTGGGTACGGTTACTGAAGTGTATGACTTTATGCGCTTGTTGTATGCGCGTGTAGCTGAGGCTTATTCTTACAATACGGGTAAGAAGATGGTGAAGTTCAGCGAGGAGGAGATAGTGATGCATATACACCAGCATTTCAACGGTAAAAAGATAATGTTGCTGGCACCTGTGGTTCGCGGGCGTAAAGGACACTATCGTGAGTTGTTTGAGCAACTAAGGAAACAGGGTTATCTGAAAGTACGCGTGGATGGAGAAGTGATGGACCTGAAGGAGCGAATGCAGGTGGACCGATATAGGATACACGATATAGAATTGGTTGTGGACCGACTGCTGGTGCAGGGGGATGGTGATGCAAGGCTGAGCCAGAGCGTGCAGAAAGCATTGCAGATGGGGAAGGGGCTGATGTTCATAGCAGATTCAGACACGAATGCCATCAGCCAATACAGCAAGACACTGATGTGCGTGGATACCGGCATATCATACGAAGAACCTTCGCCTAATACTTTTTCTTTCAACTCTCCTTATGGTGCATGTCCGAAGTGCAAGGGGTTGGGCAGTGTTTATGAAGTGAATATGTCCGAAGTGTTGCCGGACATGGAGAAGAGTATAACCGAAGGTGGTATAGCGCCACTGGGTGGAGAGCGTGATGCATGGGCTTTCCAGATGGCGACTATACTGGCAAAGAAAAACAAGATACCGTTAGATAAACCTTTAAAAAGTATCCCACAGAGGCAACTGAACATACTGCTATATGGTAATGAAGAAGGCGTGATCACATATTCGAACGATGAGGCCGAAACATACCATGAGCAGGTAGTGCAACATAACTATGAGGGCATTATTAACATGGTGATGCGATGGTTCAATGAAACGACATCGGAAGGCGTGCGGACCTGGGCAGAGAAATTCATGGTGCTGAATCCATGCCCGGTGTGTGAAGGCGCGCGACTGAAAAAGGAAAGCCTGTTCTTTAAGCTGGATAGTAAGAACATTGCAGAGCTGTCCTCAAGATCATTAAGAGAGTTGGATGAGTGGTTTACCGGTATTGAAAAAAGGTTGAGCAATAAACAAAATGTAATTGCGAAGGACATACTTAAAGAAATACGCGACAGGCTGCGCTTTTTGCTTGATGTGGGGTTGCATTACCTTACGCTCGACAGAGCAACACGCACACTGAGTGGGGGAGAATCGCAACGCATTAGGTTGGCAACGCAGATCGGCTCGCAACTTACGGGTATAACGTATATACTGGATGAGCCAAGTATTGGCCTGCACCAGCGTGATAACCAAAGATTGATAAAAGCTTTAAAAGATCTGCGTGACGGTGGCAACTCAGTATTGGTGGTTGAGCATGACAAAGACATCATGCTGGCTTCCGATCATTTGATAGATATTGGACCAGCGGCAGGTATGCATGGTGGCAGAATAGTGAGCGCAGGCACGCCTGCGCAAGTGTTGAAACATAAGACCACTACGGCTGCTTATCTCAACCAAACACAGCAGATAGAAGTGCCTGCCGAAAGAAGAAAAGGCAATGGCAAAAAACTGGTGCTGGAAGGTGCATCGGGCAACAACTTAAAGAACGTTTCCATCAAATTACCACTTGGTACTTTCATTTGTGTGAGTGGTGTATCGGGGAGTGGCAAGAGTACGCTGATCAACGAAACACTGTACCCGATATTGGGCAGGCATTGCTATCACAACTTCAAGCAAGTGCCAATGCCCTATAAGAAGGTGCAGGGGCTAGAGCATATAGATAAGGTGATAGAGATAGACCAAAGCCCGATAGGTCGCACACCGCGTAGTAACCCCGCCACTTATTGTGGGTTCTTCAATGAAATAAGGCAATTATTTGCACAAGTGCCTGAAGCGAAGATAAGAGGCTATACGGCAGGCCGGTTCTCATTCAATGTGAAGAGCGGCAGGTGTGAAGGCTGTGAGGGAGGAGGCATGCGCGTGATAGAAATGAACTTCTTGCCGGATGTGTATGTGCAGTGCGAGAAGTGTAACGGCCGAAGGTATAATCGTGAAACGCTGGAAATACGGTATAAAGGCAAGTCTATATCTGATGTGCTGAACATGACGGTTGATGAGGCGGTGGAGTTTTTTGTGAATGTACCGTACCTGCACAGGAAGATAAAAACATTGCAGGACGTAGGACTGGGATATGTGACATTAGGGCAAAGCGCGGTGACATTGAGTGGCGGTGAGGCACAGCGGGTGAAGCTGGCAACCGAGCTATCAAAAAGGGATACCGGGCAAACTATTTATATTTTGGATGAGCCGACCACCGGCTTGCACTTTGAGGATATAAAGCATCTGTTGTCTGTGCTTAACCGTTTAGTGGACAGGGGTAATACAATCCTGGTGATAGAGCACAATCTGGACGTAATAAAAGTTGCAGACTATGTGCTGGATATGGGGCCTGAAGGCGGTAGCGGTGGCGGAAAGGTAGTTGCCTCAGGCACACCGGAAGACGTATCTGCCGTTAGAGAAAGCTTTACGGGTATCTTCCTGAAAGAAGAACCGGGCATCAAAAAGTAACGTTACCTGTAATAATCATAATATTCCTTCCACTTCGGCGAGAACGGTAGGATAATGAGCGATAGTACAATGTTGCTGTTGCCGGTGAGCGTAGCACTAACTTTACCTGTTTCCAGGTCACCCTCTTCTCTTTTGTATAAGGTAAATGGTTTTACATAGTACATTGCACGTACTTTCATAGCGACGCCGAAGTACATCCCCATCTCGGCCATAACGTAGCTACGTAACTTGAACACGATATCAGCGCCTACATCGCCGCCTGCATCATTAGAGAACGCAAAGCCGGTTATTGCGCAGGTTGGTGCAACACCATAGCCTAAAGAGAAGAGCATTTTGTCTTTGGGGTTGAGCGATGCTTCTCCCCCGGTCTTATATTGCAGACACAACGGAGCCTCGAAGAGCATGGTCAGAGCCGTAAGGCTTAAATCGTCACCGGCTGCATCCTGATAATCTACCAGGTTGTAAGTATAGTATGCGCCACCTATCGACCAATCGAATGCAAGCATTTGACGGGCATTACCGAGTTTGGCAATTTTTGCAAAAGAGCCACCTGAAAAGCCGTAGGCAATCGATGATTTTTTACTCAGATTAATGCTGGTGTCAAACTTCTGACCGTATTTGGGATGTTCCTTGTATATATAGTCAAGCTGTATGGTGCTCATAGGATAGCTGAAAGCTAAATACTGGCGCTTCAGCGCCTTTTTCTTTATGGGGTCGTATTCATCATAGTGCATATAGTTGCTGGCATAGTAACGGCCGCCACTCCTGAATTGTGCGAATGTTGTTTGTGCAATGATGAGTATAGCCGACACAAACGTAAAGGTCCTCAAGTTCATTTGGTATATTTTTTCGTCGTGAAAGTAGTAAAATTAATTATTTATAAATAGGCTTTTTATTATTATTATTAATTGTGAATAAATAGTGATTAGGGGGCCGATATGGTGTAAACCTGTAACTTTATATTGTTTGAAAACAGGAGTACGTGTATGTTAGGTTATTACTTTGCGAAATACGAACCGGGAGACAATAAGTCGCCGTTTGAAAAATTACTCGACCTTTTTACTGAATTGTTGCAATACACAAGTGGTGATGCTACTGAGGCATTGCACTGGTTAACACAATTGGACAAACAGTATAAACTAACCAATGACCAATATGGTATTGGCGATTTTATTGAAGACCTGAAAACCAATGGATATCTCAAGGAAGATGAACGCGATGGTTCATTCAAGATAACACCAAAGACGGAGCAGTCTATACGCAAACGTTCGCTGGAAGAGATTTTCGGTAAGATGAAGAAGGCGAAGCAGGGCAATCATCGCACGTTTAAGACCGGGCAAGGCGATGAGCCAAACCCGGAAATACGTCCCTATGTATTTGGCGATTCGCCTGAGACAATAGATTATACTGGTAGCTTAAAGAATGCATTCATCAACCATGGAATAGATAACCTATCTATGCGGGAGGATGACCTGGAGATACATGAAACTGATTATAAGTCGCAGACCTCTACGGTGCTGATGATAGATATTTCGCACTCTATGATATTGTATGGTGAGGACAGGATCACGCCAGCTAAAAAGGTGGCAATGGCATTAAGTGAACTGATCACTACACGCTACCCGAAGGATACGCTCGATATTGTGGTCTTTGGCAACGATGCCTGGCAGATAGAAATGAAAGACCTGCCTTATTTGCAGGTAGGGCCATATCATACCAATACGGTTGCAGGTCTGGAACTATCTATGGAGTTGTTGAGGAGGCGAAAGAATCCGAACAAGCAGATATTTATGATAACAGATGGCAAGCCTACCTGCCTGAAGATAGGACATAAGTACTATAAGAATAGTTTTGGCATTGACAGTAAAATACTGAACCGAACGCTTAATCTGGCAGGACAATTGCGCAGGATGAAAATACCGGTTATTACCTTCATGATAGCCAATGACCCTTACCTGCAAGCGTTCGTGCGCAATTTTACAGAAGTGAATAATGGTAAAGCGTTCTATTCATCGCTTGACGGGCTTGGTAATTACATTTTTGAAGATTATGAACGAAATAAGAGGAAAACAGTGCGGTAGCCTGTGAATATGAAAGCCATTCATAGTATATTTACCTTATGAGTAAAATGAACTATAAGCTTTCACTTTTATGCATTGTTTCTGCCCTTGCGTTAATGGTCATTAGTTTTTACAACGGTTATCCGTTCTATGGTGGCGAAACGCACGCATATCTTGATACTGGGTTCACTAACGGGCTTGCATACGATCGCCCACCGTTCTATGGCATTTTTATACGATTATCCAGCTTATGGACCTCTTTGTGGTTCACAGTTTTTGTGCAGTGCTGGATATTATCATGGTTACTGGTAAGGTACATCTCTTTGTTCAAACCAGACATGCAGTTGCATCTCAAGTACCTATGTATGTTGTGTATACCGGCGTTTAGTTGCGTCTCATGGGTATGTGCATTCCTGATACCGGACATCTTTACGGGTATCTTATTGGTTGCATTGTTGTTGTTCTTATTTGATGAAAAGGCTTCTAAAACGACGATAGCACTCTATATACTGACGATCACTGTTGCTGTAATTGAACATAATTCACACTTTTTACTGATCATTCTTTTTGCTGTTCTTATTATGGCCTATGCGTTCATCAGAAAGCGAAAGCCCTGGATATGGAAAAGTGTCGTAATGGCTGTAATTGGTGTGCTCTTCTACTTCTCGATGTGTATCATCAATTTTTCCTTCGATAGAGGGTTTGTATTCTCAACATCTACGCAGATATTCATTACTGCAAAATTTGCATCCAATGGGATACTGGACCTTTACCTGCAGGATAATTGTGATAAAAAAGATCTTAAGCTTTGCAGCTGCAAGGGGCAGCTACCACCGGAAACGTATGGTTTTATGTGGCCGGACCCATCCGGGCCGATCGCGAAATTAGACATTTGGCATAAGTGCGACGAAGAGTTCACTTATGTTAACAGGGAAATTTTCACCACACCCAAATACCTGAAAATGGTCTTGCAGAAATCTGCGGTCTCTACCATGCGCCAGATGTGTGAGATGCAGCTGGAAAGATCGTACCCGTTTTCTAAAGAAGATAACAAGATACTGCAGGCTAAAATTTATTTCGAAGACGAGTTTAAGGAACTGATGACTTCGAAGCAAAATACCGGTGCTTTGGATATAACTTACTTCAACCTGATCTATACCTTGTTTTTTATTTTATCATCGGTTGTTGTTCTGTTGATGTATGCACCAGCCACTAACCGGGAAATTTACCTGGTCTATTTTTGCATTATCCTGTATTTTTTTGCCAATGCATACGTGACTGCTAACTTTTCTATGGTATGCCCGAGATTCCAGAACAGGATATTCTGGGTATTGCCGGCAACTAATATTATACTGATCCTGAAATTTATAGAGGAAAGGATGAATACTACCCGAAAGCATTCATGAAAAAGTAAAGCAGATTAACTACCCTTTGTATAAAGGATGCGAACTTAGCTTACCAATGTGCCGATCTGTTTACCGGTTACTACGCTGAGCAGGTTGCCGGGCTTGTTCATATCGAACACAATTATCGGCAGGTTGTTTTCCTGGCATAAGGTAAATGCGGTCATGTCCATTACCTTCAGATTCTTGCCAATTACCTCAGTGAAAGAAAGTGTTTCGAAGCGGGTTGCTGTACTGTCTTTTTCAGGGTCTGCAGTGTAGATGCCATCTACGCGTGTTCCTTTTAAGATCACATCGGCACTGATTTCTATTGCGCGCAAGGAACCTGCTGTATCGGTAGTAAAGTATGGATTGCCTGTGCCTGCACCGAATATTACCACGCGACCTTTTTCCAGGTGGCGTATGGCACGGCGGCGAATGTAGGGTTCGGCTACCTGTTCCATTTTTATGGCACTTTGCAGCCTCGTTTTCACGCCCTCTTTTTCAAGTGCAGATTGCAGCGCCATGCCGTTAATAACGGTTGCCAGCATGCCCATATAATCACCATGTGCACGCTCTATGCCTGTTTCAGCCTCGTTCATGCCGCGGTATATGTTGCCGCCTCCTATCACAATTGCTACCTGTACACCAATGTGCGTAATAGATTTTATTTCACGCGCATAAACCTCTAGCATTTTCGGGTCTATACCATAGTTGCGGTCTCCCATTAATGATTCACCTGAAAGCTTTAAAAGAACACGGCTATACTTTGGTAGCATACTTTACGTTATTAGGCTGATTTCGATGCAAAGAAATGAAAAAGTTTAATGATTTTGGGAGAAATGTGCTAAAAGATAGTCTATATTTATCCGGAAACGAGCGCATGTATAAAAGGTTATATTTTATAGGTATTCCAGCATATATAATAATGCTTGTTTTGTCTGTATTATTCTATAAAGAGCGGACCATATTGACAGATGCAGCGTATAACCTTTTTTATTTTGTTTTTGATAAGTCTTTTTTTATTCCATCGTATCGTTTTGGAGAGGCGTTGAGCCAGCTTTTACCTTTTATTGCTGTAAAGGGACATTCGTCATTGGCAGGTGTTGCCGTTAGTTATTCGGCAGGATTTATAGTCTATTATTTTTTGTGTTACCTTATCTGCGGGACCGTTCTCAAGCGTTATGACCTTGCTTTGATCATCCTATTGCAAAACGTGTTGTTTGTGTCAGATAGTTTTTATTTTATCGCATCTCCGCTATCTGAAGCACTTGCAATGCTTATGGTTGCGTTGGCCATGCTGGCCGGGAGAAAGCGAAGGATGCCGCTAACCTTCGCCCTTGAAGCTGCACTTGCGGTTACAATTGCATTTTATCATCCCATCGCACTAATAGCTGTTGTATTCATAAGTGTTTTTTTCAGTTTAAAGCAGGGCGTGATACCGAAGAAGAATCTTATTGTATTTGCGGCTTGCTTTTTTGGGGCCATTGCGATAAAAATGCTTTTCTTCCGCGTGCAGTATGAAGCTCATTCTTTTAGCGGGCTGAAAAATTTTATCAGGCTGTTCCCGGACTATTTCACTATTTATTCAAACCAGCAGTTTCTGCGATGCATTATTACCAAGTATTATTGGGTATTTGCGTTATTCATGACGGTAGCAATTTTCTACAGTTACAAAAGAGAATGGAAGAAGTTGTTACTTTTCGTGGCATTTTTTTTGGGTTATTTAATGCTGGTAAATGTTACCTACCCAACCGCTGCAACGCCGGTCTTTTACATTGAAAATTTATATCTGCCGTTAGGCACAATATTGGCTGTCCCTGTTATATTTGATATTGCCCCGGTTAGTGGAGTAAGGAGTGTGGTGCCTGTCCTTTTCATTCTCTTGATTGGTACTTTTTTTATAAGAATATATTACACTCACCAAACTTATGCCGCCCGGCTGGGTTGGGAGCGCAGATTTATACAGCAGCATGCACATGAGAAAATAATTTACCCGGAATCGAAAGTGCCTATGGATACGCTAATGATGGCATGGGGGACTCCATATGAATTCTGGTTACTGTCTACCATTGAGTCCGGCAATACTGCTTCATTGATAATAGATAAGAACCCTGCTGAAAGATGGTGGGCTAGTGATTTGCGTAGCTCGTTATTGGTTAACTGGAACACATATTCTTATAAAAAGTTAGACTCCCGGTACTTTCATTTTACTGACACTACCATGGGTTATGTGATTTATTAAAACTAAAATGGCACTCTGAGGAGTGCCATTTTAGAATGTAATTTGTTGATTATAAGAATGGTATTTTCACTACCTGGGCTTTAATTGCTTTGTCGCGTATCATAACAAAGATCTCTGAGCCCGGAGCACTATACTCTTTTGCCACATATGCCATGCCAATAGCTTTGCCTAAACTTGGTGATTGTGTGCCTGATGTGATAATGCCTATCTCTTTTCCTTCGGCATTCTGAATCGTATGGCCATGGCGGGGAATACCGCGGTCTATCATTTCAAGGCCAACCAATTTGCGCGCCACACCATTTGTTTTCTGATTTTCGATAGCCGCCCTGTTGGTGAAATCTTTAGTGAATTTGGTAATCCATCCGAGCCCTGCTTCGATGGGGCTGGTGGTATCATCAATGTCGTTACCATAAAGGCAGAAACCTTTTTCAAGGCGCAGGGTATCGCGTGCAGCAAGGCCTATTGGTTTCATACCGTGCTGCATACCTATGCGGAATATTTCGTCCCATATTTTAGCAGCGTTGTCGGCGGTGTCTTCGAAGTAGATCTCCACGCCACCGGCACCGGTGTAACCTGTAGCACTTACTATCACATTATCTATGCCTGCAAATTTACCTTTTGCAAAAGTGTAGTATTGCATGCCTGTAACATCCATATCGGTAAGCTGTTGCATATATTCTGCTGCTTTTGGGCCCTGCACGGCAAGCAACCCCGTCTTGTCAGAGATGTTGTGCATTTCTACGTTCTTAGTGTTGTGACTGCTGATCCAGTTCCAGTCTTTTTCTATGTTCGATGCGTTAACAACAAGCATATACACCTTATTGAATTCTATACAGTAAACCAGCAAGTCATCAACTATGCCACCTTTATCATTGGGCAGACATGAGTATTGAACTTTGCCATCTGTAAGTTTGGCTGCATCATTGCTTGTGACACGCTGAATAAGGTCCAATGCATCTGGTCCCTTGAGTATGAACTCACCCATGTGGCTAACGTCAAAGACGCCGGCGTTGCTGCGCACGCAATTGTGCTCTTCAGTGATGCTTGTATAAGATATTGGCATATTGTAGCCTGCAAATTCTGCCATCTTAGCGCCGAGGGCGATATGTGTTTGTGTAAATGGAGTGTTTTTCATTTGTCATTAATTTTCGGGAAGCCCCGGCTGATTCATACTAGTTTTGAGTGGGTGCAAAAATAAGCGTCGCAGGCAGATTTTCAGATTTTTGTTTTTAAAAAGGGATAATTGGGGTATTTTTTGCATCTTTATCGGCGTACCTCGCAATATATATGGTATTCAGCAGCATTGCATTTATTTTCCTATTCCTGCCCTTTTTCTTCCTGGTGTATTTTATATCGCCTAAGAAGACAAAAAATCTGGTTATTCTCCTGGGTAGCATCAGCTTTTACATGTGGGGTGCACCTAAGTTCATATTTGTTATACTTGGAACAACAATTGTCGATTTTTTTGTTGTGAGGTGGATGGACAGTGTACAGGCTAAAGCAA
>JBGAJU010000013.1:0-64525 GCA_044224775.1 Flavipsychrobacter sp. | reverse complement strand
AGAACAGTGATGCTGTTCGTGACCGGGTAATTAAAGCCCGCGAGATACAGGCTAATCGTTACGAAGCACACGAGGGTGTTTACTGCAATGCACAAATAGGCAGCAAACTTCTCAAAGAAATTTGCGTTATAAACACCATTGGCCAAAACCTCCTCAAAACTGCTATGGACAGGCTCAATCTCAGCGCCCGCGCCTACGATCGTATTCTTAAAGTAAGCCGCACTATTGCAGACCTAGCCGGTAGCGAGGATATAAAACCGGAACACTTGGCTGAGGCAATACAGTATAGAAGTTTAGATAGAGAAGGGTGGGGCGGGTAATGCAGGTATATACAAAAAGGAATAACGTACTCTACGCCGTATGATATAGGTCAGTCGGAAACGCGTGAATTTTCCGTACCTTACGTTGGTATAGAGTCATGTTGCAGTTTTTGTCCAAATTATTTTTCGGCAAGCCGGAATACAACGAGCAGATAAAATTATCGGCCTACGAAGCTCAGCGCTTGCATTTCATCAGGATATGGAATAACGAGCGGCATCACGATATCGGTTTCGAAAAAATATTGCGCCTGTTCCTCGTTGGCATACAGTTTGTTTTCCCGGGTATTCACATCAGGAATTTTTTTGGCAAATACGGATTGATAAAAAGAAATGTCGCCATCGAATTTTATGTTTTGTTTAAAACGTTGTTGCCCATCTATTTTGTTTTAAGCGGAATGTTCCGCTACAGGGCTACAGTGGCCGTATCTATGTACCTGCTTTTTGAGACCATTTGCTATGTTGCCGCACTCATTTTTGTAGCCGATATGTTTGTTAAGCCACGCTCCTACCGGCGCAACATACTCATGTTGTTCCTCAACTACATGGAAATATCTTTTTGCTTTGCAGTTATCTATGCAGGCCTCGGGTTACTGGGCGATCAGGCAAGAACTAATTTCGACTACATCTATTTCAGTGTTATTACATCTACCACTATTGGCTATGGCGATATTAACCCGGTTACCGATCTTGGAAAGTTTTTTGTTTGCGTTCAGTCGATAATGGTGGTAGCATTCATTGTGCTATTCCTTAATTTCTTCGGGTCAAAGGTCGAGTTAATACACAGCGAGGATGACTGACCGCCCAACCCATTTCATTATTGTCTAATATCTGCATTTTTAAGCCTTGTTTGCTACCATACTTAAATAATATTGTTTATCTTGGCATGCTATATAACTAATCAGAGTATTTATTACTTTTACTCCGACTGAAAAGTTTTTTATGATGAAGCACACGCTAGCAAAGATTTTCCTTGTATGCCTTATGGCAGTTCCTGCCTGCGTTTTTGCGCAGCGCGAGAGCAACTTGGTACCGGACAATACTACCCCCATCAACAGGTATGAGCTGTTGGACAAGACCTGGCATTTTGTAAGTATGAAGTGCCCGGACAAAATTGGGGCCGAGACATACCATATCAAGCATTTTGCAACACTCACAATGACGGTAAGTAACATTAATAACATCAACTATGGTACTTATGTATGGGTTAACAGGGATGCAAGCGATAATCCTAAGGAAACAGGTACCTATTCGCTTACCACCGATGAAAACGGCAATGTAGTTTTGACATTGAAGAGGAAAAAGACCGGAGCTACTGCTAAATACATAGTTCCTATGGTTGAAGCGAACCACCTTACACTTATCCGCACAGATGAAGGTGATAAGTGCAACATAACCTATGCAATAGCTCCATAAGCAAGTAATTTCAATAGATAATACTGGATGTGCCACGCATAATGTGTGGCACATTTTCTTTTAAGGCATAGCTCAACAGTTAATATCATCGCAAGGCAGGCTGGCCGATTCCAGTTCTATTGTTGCATGGTGTATGTTGTTGTGCAGCAGTTCGTGCTTGATATGCTGTACCAGCTTCATTTTCTCATCAAAGCTCAGCTGCTCATTCAATACAAGGTGGGCTGTAAGTGCATTTTGTGTTGTGCTCATTGCCCAGATGTGCAGGTGGTGCACACTTTCCACGCCTTTCACCTTTAATACCAGGTTTTCAATATTTCCGACATTCACATTGGCCGGAACAGCATCCATAGAAGCCCGCAGGCTATCCGTAAGCAGAGACCATGTGCTGATCAATATCACTACCAGTATGCCCAGGCTTATTGCTCCGTCAAGCCAATACCAGTTGGTATATTGTATAAGAACACCAGCAATTACAACCCCCACCGATACCAACCCGTCGCTCAGCAGGTGTAGGTAAGCGCCCTTGGTGTTCATATCATGCTCTTTGTTTTTGAACAAAAGCATCGCCGAACCAAAATTGATCACAATTCCTATTGCGGCAACTATTGCCACTACCCCTCCCTGTATTGGTTTAGGGTCAAATAACCGGTTAATGGATTCAAAGCCAAGTATACCTATGGTTATAAACAATATTACAGCATTGGTCAGCGCTGCAAGTATGGTGGTCTTTTTATAGCCATAAGTAAAAGAGCTGGAAGCCTTCACTTTTGCCAGCCGCAACGCCATCAGCGCAAGTGCGAGGCTCGCAACATCACTTAAATTATGGCCTGCATCCGATAAAAGTGCCATAGATCCTGTCATGAAACCGGCTATTGCCTGCACTATTACAAATGCGCTATTCAACACAATACCGGCAATGAAAGCATTACTCACCACATCTGGCACCGTATGATGGTGATGGTGGTGCCCCTCGTGATGATCGTGGCTATGGTTGTGCACGCAGAAGTATTTAAAACGCAAGCTAAGCAAAATGTCAGTGTTCAAATGGTTTAAAAAGCAGTATTCCTTACCGGAGCGCATTCATATTAAAATATATTATAAATAAGTTTTAAAATACTAATGCTATTTTAATTTATTTTTTGTAAATAATTGGTTAATGACGAAAATCTTCTAAATTTTGCAGCTTCGGTATGAAGTTTTACGATTTTGTTGTGGGAATCGCGTCTTTCCGGAGAAAATACGCTTTTAAGTTTTTCCTGGTCTCTTTGCCTTTGGCACTTTTAGCCTTAGGAGAGATTGTATTTGTCATACTGATGGACAATGGTGCAGTAAAGATCCACTTACCAATATTTGTTGCTGTATCTGTAACCTTAACCCTGTTAGCAATAGTTGCTGCATACATATTGTTCAACAAACTTGTAGCTCCATTACGGCTTGCTAACAGGTCTCTGGAAAATTATATAGCTACAAGAAAAATATTGGAACTGCCCGTCAATTACGAGGACGAGGCGGGGCAGATATTAGCCAATGTGCAACATACCCTCACAAAGCTGGATACTCTTATTGTTGAAAAAAGTGATATGGTCGACCTCCTCTCTCACGACCTGAGAAGCCCGGTGGGCCGTATTCTCAGCCTCAGTAATATGATCAAGTCAGAAGGCGGTGGCGGTGAAGTTGAATTATATTCTGACTATATAATTAATGAATGTACCGGACTGCTTAGTCTGCTGGAAAACATCCTGCTTATTCTCAAAGAAGAGAATAATGAGTTCAGGCTCGAATTCGTAAATCTCAACAAGCTCATACAGGAAACACTCAGCTTTTACCAGTTCTCAGCCGCCGAGAAGAATTTAAAAATAAACGTATCCATCGACGAAAGCATTTACATTCCTATTCAACAGCAGCTCTTTAAGCAAGCTATCCGTAATATCTTGGGCAATGCCATCAAGTTTTCGCCGGAGGGTAAGTCCATTACAATTGTGGGTAAGCAGAGTGAAGACCAGATATCACTAAGCATTAGGGATGAAGGCCTTGGCTTTAAACCCAATGATATGAAGAAGATATTCGAACGCTTCACCACTGCGGGCAAGAAAGGAACGCACGGGGAGGCATCCACCGGGCTGGGCCTGTACCTGAGCAAAAAAATAGTGGAAAGGCATGGCGGCAAGCTCGTCGCCGAGAGCGATGGTGAATACAAAGGCGCATCATTTACCATCGTATTATATCGCCTTATTATAAAAAAGCCACAAGATAAGGTAGTAAAGAAACGGCAAACAACAACTGTTATGGCGTTCCGTGGCAGAGATTAATGCCTTATCTTATGGCGTTTTCCTTAGTTTTGCAGCCTCATAATTAAATACATGCTTACCGGTAACGAGATACGCCAGCAATTTTTAGATTTTTTCCGCAGTAAAGGACACGAAATTGTTCCTTCTGCGCCTATAGTTGTAAAGAATGACCCTACCCTGCTGTTCACCAACGCGGGTATGAACCAGTTCAAAGACTATTTCCTGGGCAACCGTGTCGCCGGGCATACTCGCATTGCCGATACCCAAAAATGTCTTCGTGTAAGTGGTAAGCATAACGACCTTGAAGAAGTGGGTGTAGATACTTACCACCATACCATGTTCGAAATGTTGGGCAACTGGAGCTTTGGTGATTACTTTAAAAAAGAAGCAATTGAGTGGTGTTGGGAACTGCTTACTGAGGTGTACCACATACCCAAGGACAAACTCTACGTTACCATCTTTAAAGGTGATGAAAAAGAGAACCTGCCAAGAGATGAAGAAGCATATAACTTCTGGAAACAGTTTGTAGCTGAGGACCGGATTCTCCTTGGCAATAAAAAAGACAACTTCTGGGAGATGGGCGATACCGGCCCATGTGGTCCATGCAGTGAGGTGCATGTTGATTGCCGCAGCGAGGAAGAAAGAAAACAAGTAGATGGCAAAACACTGGTAAATGCAGATCACCCACAGGTGATAGAGATATGGAACAACGTTTTCATGCAGTTCAACAGGCTGAAGGACGGTACACTTGAGCCATTACCCGCTATGCATGTGGATACAGGCATGGGATTGGAACGGTTAGTGCGTGTATTACAAGGCAAGCAGAGCAACTACGACACCGACTTGTTCTCCGGCACGGTCACGGCTATTGAGCATATGACCAACCGTAAGTATACCAATACCGACAGCAAAAAAGATATTGCTTTCCGCGTACTTTCAGATCACATACGTGCTATAGGATTTACAATAGCTGATGGACAACTGCCATCTAACACCGGCGCCGGTTATGTGATTCGCCGCATCCTTCGTCGCGCAGTACGTTATTATTATTCTTACTTAGATCATAAGCAACCTTTGCTGCACCGCCTTATGCCGGTATTAGCAAAACAGTTCGAGCATGTANNNNAGGAAGAAGCATTCTTGCGCACACTTGATAAAGGCCTTAGGAAGATAGACGACATAATCACTGAAACAAAGAACAGACAAACAGCAACCATAGATGGTAAAGCAGCCTTCGAATTATATGATACCTACGGTTTTCCGATAGACCTCACCCGTCTCATAGGTAGCGAAAATGGTTTGCAGGTAGATGAGGCAATATTCAATAGTGAGCTGCAGCAGCAAAAAACCCGTAGTCGTGCAGCAACGGCGCTCGACACAGATGATTGGGTGATCGTAAAAGACAGTAGTAAAACAACGTTCATTGGCTACGACCATATGGAAGCTGATGCATCCATTGTGAAATACCGTCGTGTAAAAGCAAAGGGTAAAGAGTCATACCAGCTGGTGCTCGACAACACGCCATTCTACGCAGAAAGTGGCGGCCAGGTTGGCGATACCGGCGAACTCATTTTCCCGAATGAAAGCATACAGATAGTAGATACCAAGAAAGAGAACGACCTCATTATACACTTTGCAGAGGTATTACCTGAGAACGTGACTGCTCCTGCACACGCAAAGGTTGACACCGTTAAACGTATCTCTACAGCCGTGCACCACAGCGCAACGCATTTGTTGCATGCGGCGCTGCGCGATGTATTGGGCAAGCACGTTGCACAAAAAGGTTCATTGGTGAATGCAGATTATCTGCGGTTCGACTTTTCTCACTTTGCCAAAGTAAGTGATGAAGAAATTGCAAAGATTGAAGCCATAGTAAATGAAAAGATACGCGAGAACATTCCCGTCATGATCAAAACAATGCTGAAAGACGAAGCAGTGGCAATGGGTGCAATGGCGTTATTTGGCGAGAAATATGGCAACGAAGTTCGCGTGGTTGTAATGGACCCTAACTACTCTATAGAGCTTTGTGGCGGTACCCACGTAGGCGCAACAGGCCAGCTTGGTTTCTTCAAAATAACCAGCGAGGCTGCAGTGGCTGCCGGTGTTCGGCGTATGGAAGCTGTAAGCGGCAAAGCTGCCGAACATTTTATCAATGAGCAATTGCAGCTGATAGCCAATATCCAAACCCAGCTGAAAAATACCAAAGACCCGCTGAAAGCAATTGAGAAGTTACAGGATGAAAAATCAACTCTTGAAAAACATGTAGAAAACCTCGAAGCACGTCAGTTGGTTGGCATCAGGAACGAATTGCTGACAAAAGACGAGATCATTGACCAGGTAAGTTTCATCGGCCAGATGGTATCCGTAGGTTCTGCGGATGCGCTGAAAAAGCTCTGTCACGATCTGAAGAACCACCTCAACGACCACGTAATTGTTCTTTGCACTAATATAGATGGCAAACCATTCGTTGCAGTAGGTGTTGATGAAAAGGTAAATGCAGCAAAAGGGCTCGATGCCGGCAAGATCATAAAAGAGCAGGTGGCACCACTTATAAAAGGGGGCGGCGGCGGACAAAAAACACTTGCCACAGCCGGTGGGCAAGACGTAGGAGGCCTCCAAGCCGTTATTGATAAAGTGAGAGGATTGTTGTAATTTTTATCAATTTTTATGAGTAAATTTGATAAGCTGCTGACAAAGTTGCTCTTCGGTTCCGCCGATAAAAACTTCAAATTTGATGACCTTGTAAAAATATTGTTATCATTAGGTTTTCAGATGCGAACAACGAGTGGCAGTCATCATATATTTGTGAAAAAAGGTATTCCAGATATTATCAATTTGCAACCTATTGGAAGTAAAGCAAAGCCATATCAGGTTAAACAAGTCAGGGAATTAATTGTGAAATATAAATTGTGGGGAAATGAGAAAGAATCCAAATAAGTATGAAGTAATAATTTATTGGAGTGCAGACGATAAAGCTTTTATAGCTGAAGTGCCGGAATTGGCAGGATGTATGGCCGATGGAATTACGCAAAATGAGGCTTTGGATAATGTTCAGGTGATCATTCAGGAATGGATCGACACAGCTAGGTCATTAGGTAGGACAATTCCCAAGCCCAAAGGAAAGCTCATGTACGCATGACAATATAGTTTTAATGCGGAAAATTTATTTGCTAAAAGCCATTTACAATTAGATTATAAAATAACTTTTTCGTCAAGTTGATCTTTACATTAAAAAATCGACTACCACCATCTTCGACAACTTTTATATATTTTTTCCAACTGTACTCTTGAGTGCCTGTTTCATCATAAATGACAATTGGAAAGCAATTTACCCATACTTCTTTCTCGTTTTTATTGTTAACAGCTGCTATATATTGCCTATTCTTATGATCGAGAGTAATAATCCAGTCACCTTTTTCAATAGTGCTATCTTTTTTATGCCATTCGTTATACTTGATTAACTGGTTTCTATTATAATCGGCAATACATTTTTTCAGGATTGTTTCTATTTGATCAATTTCTGTTTTATTTAGGGTAGTGTTTTTGTAATCTTTTGGAAAAATATAATCCTGCCGCTTGAATTTCAGTATTGCATAGTTGCTAGTATCCACGCTTTGTGCAATGCCAGATATATTAATGGCCAATAACGCGGACAGAAATAACAGCTTCATCAAATTAAAATTAGTGCATTATCTCCAGGTGTTTGTAATGGGATGCGAAATCTTTTATCGCAAATTCACATTTGGAATTGACTCTCATATATCTAAATATCCCAATTCCAAATTACTAATTCCCAATTCCACCTATTTATCCACAGGGTTTTTACTTTTGGCTTTATTTAAAATATCTTTGTTTCAAACCATAATTTCCAATGCGTTTCATAGTTACATCAACAGCTTTACTCAAAAATCTGCAGCAAATTAGCGGCGTTATCAGTGCCAATACAGTGCTGTCTGTGCTTGAGGATTTTCTTTTCGAATTAAGGGGCAATACACTCACCCTCACCGCTACCGATCTTGAGACCATGATGCGGGTGCAGATGGAGGTGAACGATGCTCAGGGCAACGGCCGCATCTGTATTCCGTCTAAAATATTGACCGACTATTTGAAAAACCTGCCGGAGCAACCCATCACGTTCAATATTAATGTTGGTGAGTTGTCCATCGAAATGTCGAGCGACGTAGGTAAATATAAAATTGGCGGCGAAAAGGCAGACGATTTCCCCAAAGAACCCGCTCCCGGCGATACCACCCAGTTCACTATGCCTTCTATAGCATTGCTGGAGTGTATCAATAAAACATTGTTTGCAGTTAGCGCAGATACACTGCGCCCCGCTATGACAGGTGTCTACTTCGAGCTGGACAAAAAGAGCATCACATTTGTTTCTACTGATGCGCACAGGTTGGTGCAGGTGCGCCGCACAGATATCAGCTGCCCGCAGAAGGACGGTTTTGTAGTGCCTAAAAAACCGTTACAGCAATTAAAAGCAACACTTGCTGCCGACGAAACACTGTTGCAGCTGGCTTATAACGGCAGCCACCTGTTTGTAACAAGTGCTCATTTAAGCCTTAGCTGTCGCCTCATAGATGCACGCTTCCCCGACTATAAAGCAGTGATACCGGTTGATAATCCTTACAAGCTCACCATCAACCGTGGCGACTTGGTAAGTGCACTACGCCGTGTGAGCATATTTGCCAACAAGACCACCAACCAGGTGGTGCTCGATATTAATGGAAATGCCCTGCAGATAAGCGCTCAGGATATCGATTTCTCTTACGAAGGCAAGGAAATGCTGAGCTGCCAGTACAGTGGTGAGGATATGAAGATAGCTTTCAACGCTAAGTTGATGGTGGAAATGGTAGGCAACCTGGATGGAAATGAAGTACAGGTTGAACTAAGCACACCTACGCGCGCAGGTATCTTCCGCTCTATGGATAAAGTAGAGAATGAAGACCTCTTGATGCTACTGATGCCGCTGATGGTAGGAGTATAGAATCAAATTCAGAAAATAAAAAATCCAAATTCCAAGACACTTACTTTGGAATTTGGATTTTTTATTTAGGATTTCTATCAGTAAGTAATCACCTGCTCTTCTATCATTTCAGGTATTTTTCTGAACTCATACTGCTGATTCCTCAACTGTGGCTCAAAACCCGCCTCGTATATAGATTGTTGAATACTCTTTGCCGTAAAACGGTGTGGCGCCCCGGCTGCACTTACCACGTTCTCCTCTATCATTATTGAGCCGAAGTCATTAGCACCTGCATGCAGGCATACCTGCGCTATTTGTTTGCCTACCGTAAGCCATGATGCCTGTATGTTTTTCACATTGGGCAGCATAATGCGGCTCATCGCTATCATGCGTATATATTCTTCAGCAGTGGTCAGGTTTTTCGTGCCGCGCACTTTTGCCAGCAACGTATCCACATCCTGGAAGGTCCACGGTATAAAGGCAAGAAAACCTTTTGCTCCTTCCGGTTTTTGCGCCTGCACTTCACGGATCTTTACAAAATGTTCAAAACGCTCCTCCAACGTTTCCACATGCCCGAACATCATGGTAGCACTGGTAGTGAGTCCCTGTAGGTGTGCCTCATGCATAATATCCAGCCACTCCTGCGCACCACATTTTCCGTTTGATACCAACCTGCGTACCCGGTCATTCAATATTTCCGCACCTGCGCCCGGCAAACTATCCAGCCCGGCTTCTATCAATGCTTTTAATACTTCCCTGTGCGTACTTTTCTCCAGCTTAGTGATATGTGCCACTTCAGGTGGTCCAAGCGCATGCAGTTTCAGGTTAGGATAGAGTTGTTTTAATGTTCTGAACAGATCAACATAATGCGCAAGCCCAAGTTCCGGGTGGTGTCCGCCTTGCAACAGCAATTGCTCACCGCCATACTTAAAGGTTTCGTCTATTTTACGTTTGTAAGTTTCAATATCAGTTATGTAAGATTCCGGATGGCCGGGTATGCGGTAAAAATTGCAAAATTTACAATTGGCAACACACACATTGGTGGTGTTTACATTCCGGTCTATTATCCAGGTTACCTTGCCATGCGGCACCTGTATCTTGCGCAGTTCATTTGCCACAAACATCAGCTCTGTAAGCGGCGCGTGTTCAAAAAGAAATATCCCCTCCTCCGCACTTAGGAACTCAAACCGCATCGCCCGCTCATATAAACCGGATAACTGCATCTGCAACAGTTTAGATTGTAAAATTACAGAATAATAACGAGGCGTGGGGGATGTTGAATAGAGTAAATTTATAAGCGGATATTAAGATGCTCTAAGGCATATGTCACGCCTCTCGCTTCGGCACCGTCCTGAAAATAATATCCCACAGCACAGAGCTCACGCCAAAACCCTTATCTGGTGCAGAGTAATGGTGCAGGTGATGGTTACGCCAAAGTGCTTTCATAAATTTTGGCGGTGCAAAAGCATGGATGGCAAAGTGCATGCTGCCATACATAATGTAACCGAAAAGAAAGCCGGGAAAGAAAGCGAGCGCGCTCCACCCCATCAGTTTCTGTGCTATTGTAAAAAGAATACAGGCTATGATAAGACTCGGAACCGGTGGCATGAACAGGCGTTCCTGGTCGCGTGGGTATTCGTGGTGCACCCCGTGCATGGTATAGACAAACTTTTTTGCGCGAGGGCTCTCCACTATCATATGGAACAAGTACCTATGCATAATATATTCAAACAAGCTCCAGAACAATGCGCCACTAATAAACAATCCTACTTCAGCCCATGCTGAAAGGCCTTTATAAGAAGCTCCATAATACAACATGAAAATTATTACCGGGAAATACATGGAATAGATAACTATGGGATGCGTTTTGGTCATCATCTCCATGTAGTCATTTTGAAAAAGTCTTGCCTGGCCTTTATTCTTTATTTTGTCAAATTCCATGGTAGTGCAAAAGTATAAAATTAGTCTGTTATCTTGATCACATCCTCATCATCCTCGCCCATCAGGAACTCCGCTGCCTTATTTTTCTTTTCGATAACCTTATCCATCCACAATAGCAGTGCTGGTTGCAACACAAGATTGGTAACCATCGCCAGGAACAGGGTAATAGATGTCAGGTACCCAAGTGATTTTGTACCATCGAACTGAGAAAGCATAAAAACACTGAAACCGGCAATAAGTATCAACGATGTATAAATAATACTTAGTCCTGTATCATGTATGGTGCGATGCACGGTATCAGCTATGCTGTCGTCGTGGCGTGCCAGCTCCTGTTTAAAGTTTACCAGGAATCGTATCGTCACATCAATGGTAATTCCCAACGCAACGCTAAATACCAGTACCGTGGATGGTTTTATGCGTATACCTACCCAACCCATCAACCCTGCTGTAATGAGCAGCGGAACAACATTCACCACTATCGATATCAATAATATTTGCCATGATCGGAACAATGCCACCATACAACCAAATATGATCAGGAACGCCAGGATAAGGCTGTCCCTCAGGCTGTTCACAATAAACTTGCTACCCTCCAGGAAGGTAATACTGGTGCCGGTATAAGTAACGGTGTATTTATTGCTGTCAAATATTTTATTTACTTCCGGACGTATACTATCCAGCAGGCCGGGCAGCCGCCTGGAACCCACATCTGCCATGCTAACACTTATACGCGCTTTTTGTTTGGTACTATCCACAAACGAGTGCAGCAACCGGTTGAACATACTCTTACCATCACCCTTATTAGTGCGCAGGTAAGGCATAATGAATGCCGCCTGAAGCATATCGCCCGGCACATAATAGCTGCTGCTGTCACCACCAAAATATGCCTGGTTGGCAAATTTTATCCCTTCGGTAATGGCCAGCGGCTTGCCTATTTCTGGGTAGCCCTGCAGGTACTGTGCCACCCTGTCTATTCTGCCTAACGCATCCAGCGACAACACACCGTTTTTTCTGCGGGTGTCCACAACTATCTCCAATGGCATCACCCCCCTGAAATTACGCTCAAAGAATTTCAGGTCTATTGATACTTTATCTGATTGCGGCAGGTCGTCTACTATATGCGCATCATTGCGCAGCCGCATCATGCCAAGCACTGATACCACACACACAATAATTGTTGCTCCGTATATCCATGCCCTGTGACTGAACACCCAATTGGTGATGCCGGTGAGTAGCTTATTGATCCAGTTGCTCTCCAGGTACTTGGTATGGCGCACATTAGGTGGCGGCAAAAAGCTGAAGAACGCTGGTATAAAAATGAGCGAGATAAAAAATAATCCTAGGATATTGATGCCAGCCACCAGACCAAACTCCTTCAGTAGCATGCTCTTGGTAAAGAAGAATACGCCGAAACCTATTGCTGCAGTAAGGTTGGTAAAGAATGTTACAATACCCATCCGGTCTACCATCCTCAATAGCGACCTCATTTTATTGGGATTGCGCGCATACTCATAGTGGTACCTGTTCAGTAGGTACACACAGTTGGGTATACCTATCACCACTACTAGTGGCGGAATGAGCGCAGTAAGTATAGTTATCTTATAACCCAGCAGCACTATTGTGCCCATAGACCATACCACACCCGTCGCCACAACCAACATAGACGACAATACAGCCATGAATGACCGGAAGAACAATATCAATATTACAGCCGTCAGCACCAGCGAAACAATAAGAAATAACCTCATCTCCGTTTCCACTTTAGTGGCCATCTGTGTACGGATGAGCGGCAGCCCGGAATAGTGCATCTCTACACTATGTTGCTTACCGAAAGCATCGCCTAGTTCCACTATTTTGGCTATTACGCCCGCTCTTTTAGGCGAGTTAAGAACAGTTTTATCTATCCGCACCGCCATCAGGTAGGCATTGCCATCCGGGTTGTACAGGAAGTTCTTGTAAAAAGGCAGGTTCAGGAACGATTCTTTAAAACTATCCACATTACTGATGTGGTTATTCACTGCCAGCGGCACCACTTTAAGCTTCTCAGTAACAGTATCTTTCTCCAGTATTATAGCCCCTGGTATGCTCAGCACATTCTCTACCGCTTCAACAGAGTCTATGTCTTTTGCCAGCGTTCCATAGTCGTTAAAAAAGTCGGGCTTAAAAAAATCCTTGGTCTGCACACCGATCACCATCAGGTTGCCGTCCTCTCCAAACTGCTTCCTGAACGCCTGGTATTCAATAAGTTTAGGATTGTCAGTAGGTACCGCGCTCGTAAATTCGTAGCTGATCTTTACCTGGGCTGCAAAATAGCCCATTACACCTGTACAGCACAGCAGGGTAATAAGCAGTGCAATACGAAATTTTATAATAAAAGCGGCTATTTTATGCCACATGGGCTATGCTGTTATTTATAGAGAACAGGGGCGCAAAAATAACAATAAAAACCCCAAACCCCTAATGGTATTGACTTATAAAAAATTAATACCATCAATTATTTTTAGTTGCGCGATATCTCATTTCTGCTGATATATTCTTTATAATTCATCTTTATCCAGGTCTTCAGCTCCATGTCGGTTGCATAGCGCGCAAAATCATAGGCCATCGGGTATCCGTTCATAAAATAGGCCAGGCTGTCGTTAGTCAAACCTGTAAGCGAAAACACTAGTGCAGGAGTATACCGCGTATCAACATACCGTTGCTCCAGGTCCTGTTTCACATTTTGCTTGAACCGTTTGTTCATCTTGTAACTTCGCGATATTCGCTGTATGGGCGCACCAATCAAACCCGAAACAACAATGCCGTTACCGCTGCTCAATTGAGGTTTTACATATTTTTTATTCAGTGCTTTGCTGTAATAAGTAACTTTTTCTATAGAATCTCTCTGGTAGGGCGTATAGTCGCGGATAATATACTCTTTCAATTGCACACTCAACGGTTTAAGATAAACCATCATTGGCTCACTTGGCTTTGCTGCCAGTTGTTTCGTATGGTAGCCTTCCGCTATAACGTAGATAATATCACCTCTTGATGCCGGGATCGAAAAATTGCCTTGCTTGTCTGCCGATACCGACCGCTGAGTTGTAGCATTGGTAATGGTCGCATCTGTTACTGTGTTGTAGGTTTCATTACTGTATATAGTGCCGCTCAGTCCTTGTGCACCTACCCGCAGGCTACAGAATAGCAATATGTATAACAGAAACCTCAATGCTCATAATATGAAACACTAATTTAAAACGAATGCCCCGTTATCGGCAACAATATGGCAGGTCATACCTGCTTTTTCACATTTTCTTCTGATTTGCTCCCGCTGCTTCGGCGAAATATTGTTCCCTACAACAATTATTGCTCCCGGAAATACTTCCCTAAGTTCATATGGCTCAACATTCCCGTTATAATTGATGATCACATGATCTGCCGGGAAAGTACCCCTGTTATATAGCTCATCATTGGCGATCACTGCCGCCTTTCCATTGATCACAAACATTTCGCCACCCACACCCCCTTTCTGCCATGCCCGCCAGTTGGTATGTGCTGCAATAGTAGCATACTGTATCTTTTTCACATTACCTGTGTCCGGGGAGATAACACTGTATTGATTGCCATGTATTAATTCTATCCTGTTCGATCCACTTATATTATAAACAACAAGGCGCTGTTGATTGAGCGCAGCCCACTGGTCGTAGCAAAAACATACCATCAATAAAACCAATGTACTCACCCCAACAAATAACGCCCCCTTCTGCTTCCTTAAAAAGAATACGGCAAACCCTGAAATCAGTATATAGGTCAATACCAGTTCAATATCTGTCAGCACTAAAAAATGAAAAGATATCGGATTAAAATTCTGTAGCCACGATACAATAGCACCAAACACGGCCACCAACTTAATAATGCACGTACCGAGAAACGAAGCCACAACAGCAAAACCACTCAACGTAACAACACAGATACCCAATATCAGTACGACACTCATAAACACATAAGCAGCCACATTCGCCACCAGGAACATTGCGGGGAAATTATGGAAGTAGTAAATGACGACTGGCGCTATTAGTATCTCTGCAGCCAGGCTCGCAGCTACAGTTCCCCATAATGCCTTTGTCAAAAAATTCTTTGGCGACGCCCACCTGTATGTCGGTCCGTAAAACAATATTATCGAAAGAACCGCTACAAACGACAATTGGAAACCGATGGCAAACAGCCACATCGGCTCTGCGCACAATAATACAAACGCCGTTGCAAACAACTGGTTCAAACTGTTGTTATTCTTCTGCATCAGAATACCCAATGCAAGCAGAGAGAACATCACCGCCGCCCTGATAGCCGATGGTGACGATCCCGCCATCACCACATAGAACCACACCAACGGTAATGCTATCAGGTATTTCACCCATAGATGCTTTTTATGCTTCACCCATCGCAACAGGAAGGAGATAACAATAAAGAATATGGCCACATTACCGCCTGATATGGCTATAATATGGATGATACCTGTCGCTGCATAAGCGTCCCGCAGCTCCTCATCAAGGTTCACTTCATCGCCCAGCAGCATCGCCTGTATCAGTCCACGTGCTTTCTTATCCGGTATGTATTTGTTCAGTTGCGACATGCACCAATCATGTGTGCACTCTGCAAACGATGTAGAAGCTGGGTTATTGATGCCATAGGTGCGTATCTCTGCCCTGCTGCAAAACTGTTGTTGCAATATTCCGTTCCGCCTGCAGTACCGCGCATAGTCAAATTCAAACGGGTTTCCCGCAGCATGTATGGGCTGCCAGTTGCCTGGCACTATTATGCTGTCTCCTTTATGCAGCCGCAACGGATAGCCGCTCTTATATACATACACAAATGCCTTGCCGCTAACCGCCCATGCGCTGCCACTGTCGATAGTGCTAAGTACGTTCACGGGTATCTTCCATGTCCGTTCTTTTTCAACAGGTGTACTTGTGATGCGCACTATATGGGCTTCTCCCGAATTAGCACATCTCCCTATATCATGAATGTCATTGCGCACATCATCGTACAACGAAAGTGCATAACCACCGGCAAAGAAAATGCTGCTCGCCAGCAAAAAGCGCAGTGCCGGGAAATAGCTTCTCTGCTTTTTTGTAAAGGCAACGATAGAGTATGCAATAAAGGCACCAATTATGAAGCAAGCTGATGATATAAAAGCATTGAAATAAGATCGTGTTAGCTCATACCCGATAATACCGCTCGCAAAGGGCAAGACCACCCTGAAGAAAGGAGCAGTCTCCCAGAAGTAAGCAGTATGCAGCGGCCAGCGTTTCATGGAAATTTGTTTTAAAGTTATACAAAACACTTAGCTTTATGACAATAAAAGCCGTTATGAAAAAGAGGTTGTTGATAGCTCCCCTGCTAGTATTAATTTTGTGCAGTTTCACTGCTGCCGATTGGATTGTAGTGGAAAGAAAAGATATTGGGTACAAAGTACAGTTTCCGCGCAACCCTGAGTCAGGCGTTCGGGATGTGAACACTAAAGTTGGTATGCTGAAGATGCACATGCTGATGTGCGACCAGAGCAAGTATAAAGACCCCAATATGATTTACGGCTTAATGTATTCTGATTACCCGGATAGTATTATCAGTTCAGATTTTAAAGATGAGCTCATCGACACATTTTTCAATGGCGCCGTTCGCGGTGCGGTAGCCAATGTAAATGGTACTTTGTTAAGCATGGAGAAAACACCTTATAAGGAATATCCCGGGCGTCAGGTCAAGATATCTTTCAGCCTGGGCGTTATGTATATGCGCATTTATCTGGTAAAGAGCAGGACGTATATGCTGCAGGTAGGCTGCGAAACAAAGAACGATAATAACACTTCCGTTCCCAAATTCTTTAATTCCTTTGAGTTGTTGAATTAAAATAAAAAGGGTAGCATCCGCTACCCTTTCTCAAAATAATTATCAGAAAATATTAAGCACCTACAGCAGCGCGCTTAAAGCTGCTTACTGTAAGCCCTTTCGATACTGATGTCAGGTAATCAGCAACAGTTTTGCTGTTATCTTTTACAAAAGCCTGTGGCAACAATGTATTCTCTTTAAAGAATTTGTTCAGCTTGCCTGCAGCAATTTTCTCAGCCATATCAGCTGCTTTGCCTTCCGCAATAATTTGCTCAATAGCAATTGCTTTTTCGCGGGCAACAGTTTCTTCAGGTACGCTGTCAGCGTCAACACCCAGTGGCTTCATAGCAGCTATCTGCATAGCCACGTCTTTACCCGCAGTGATGATACCTTCGTTCGCCGCCTGGTTCATAGCCACAAGCACACCTATACGATAGCCTGAGTGGATATAAGGAACTACTGAAGTACCTTCAACCTGCTCAAAACGAGAGATCTCTATCTTCTCACCTATTTTAGCAACCATTTCCAGCAGTCTTTCGCCAACTGTGGCGCTATCCATTTTTTGTGCCTTCAGGTCATCTATGTTCGCTGTTTTAGAAGCAAGCGCAATGTCAGCAACTTTTTGTGCAAATTCAATGAACTCAGCATTCTTAGCCACGAAGTCAGTTTCAGAGCTAAGAGTTACTATAACACCATAAGTATTGTCTGCGTTTGCTTTTGCTATTACCACACCTTCTTTCGCCTCACGGTCGCTGCGGTTAGCAGCTACTTTTTGTCCTTTCTTGCGCAGGTAGTCAATTGCGGCTTCAAAGTCGCCATTGCTTTCCATCAGTGCTTTGCGGCAATCCATCATGCCCGCTCCTGTTTGCTGGCGCAGCGTATTCACATCTGCCGCCGATATTGTTACTGTGCTCATTTTATTATTCTTTTATAATGCTAAATTAAAAATGCAAAATTCGGTTTTATTGAAGTAGAGACGCAATACAATTGCGTCTCTACCAGTTAAATTTTCATTAAACTACCCTAAGCGGGCAGGAAATTATCCGCGCCTTGCAGGGCTTGGCCTTCCGCTGCCACCACCCGGGCCACGGCTACCGCCACCTGGGCCTCTGCCACTACCGCCACCCGGACGGCCACCTGGTCCGCCACGGCGCTCACCGCCACCACCTTCACCACGGCCTGCACCTGCTGCAGCACCACGGCCACGGCCACGGCCACCACGGCCACGACTATCGTCATCTTCTGTTATATCAAGGCCACGTGCCCTTTCAGATACCTCTTCTGTTTCTTCCTCTTCTTTCACTTGTGCACGCTCCTGCAGGCCTTCCATTATAGCTGCTGTCAGGTATTGCGTAATGATAGCTATCGATTTTGTAGCATCATCATTCGCTGGTATGGCAAAGTCAACCTTAGTTGGGTCACTGTTGGTATCCACCATCGCAAATGTACTGATGCCCAAGCGCTTAGCTTCTGCCAGTGCAATATGCTCATGGCTGATGTCTACCATGAAGATAGCAGCTGGTATACGGCCCATCTGGCTGATACCGCCTAATACTTTTTCCATTTTCTCCTTGCTGCGGGTCAGGGTCAGGCGCTCCTTTTTAGTTACGCTGTCCATAGTGCCGTCCTGCAGCATTTTCTCAATGCTCAACATTTTCTTCACGCTCTTACGGATAGTGCTGAAGTTGGTCAGCATACCACCCAACCAACGTTCAGTAACGTAAGGCATGTTTGTTTTTTGTGCAGCTTCAACCACTATTTCCTTAGCTTGCTTTTTAGTAGCTACGAACATGATCTTCTTACCGCTCTTAGCGATAGATTTAAGCGCAGCAGCAGCTTCATCAAGGCCCTCAATGGTTTTGTTGAGGTCGATGATATGGATACCGTTCTTCTCAGCAAAGATGTAAGGCAGCATCTTTGGGTTCCATTTTTTCTTCAGGTGGCCGAAGTGAACGCCAGCTTCCAGAAGTTGCTGGTGTAATGTTTTATTATCTTCCATTTGAATAATTTCTTTGTTTTTAAAAAAATGATTTGTGCAAACCTGCGATTAACGTTTAGAGAACTGGAAGCTACGGCGAGCTTTGCGTTTACCGAATTTCTTACGTTCTACAGAACGGCTGTCGCGGGTAAGCAGCCCTTCTTTCTTCAAAGCAGGGCGATAATCAGCGTTCACTTCGCACAGCGCGCGAGAGATAGCCATCTTAATAGCTTCTGCCTGGCCTTTAGGGCCACCACCCTGTACATTGATAACTACGTCAAATGCATTGATGCCATCGATCGTTTTTAATGGCAGTTCCACCTGGTTCTGCAGGTACATGATCGGGAAATACGCTTTGTACTCCTTATCATTTACTGTGATGTTACCGGCACCTTTGCTCATATATACACGGGCAACAGCTTCTTTCCGGCGGCCAACAGCGTTTTTTTGCTTTTCCATTTTATTTATAATGGTTTAAATTATTTAATTAGTTAAGATTCAGGGCTTTTGGAGATTGTGCTTTATGAGGATGCTCAGCACCTTCATAAACAAACAATTTCTTATACATCGCACGGCCAAGCCTGTTTTTAGGCAACATACCTTTCACAGCGCGCTCTATCATCAGGTTGGGGCGGCGGTGGTTCATTTCAGTAGCCGTTTCTATCTTTTGGCCACCCGGGTAACCAGAGAACGTCTGGTATTCCTTTTCGTCCATTTTATTGCCGGTCAATACCACTTTACCCGAATTGATAACAATTACATAGTCGCCGCAATCAAAGTGCGGGGTAAAGTAAGCCTTGTTCTTGCCGCGCAATACAGCCGCTATCTTAGAGCTCATACGGCCCAGCGTCTGGTTGGTAGCATCTACAACGTACCAATCGCGGTTTACGATCTTTTCGTTGGCGGATTGTGTTTTAAAACTTAAGTGTCTCATTTTTTAAATTTGGGAGTGCAAAGGTAAAGGCACACAACTAATGTACCAAGGATTTTATTAAGTTTTTTTATTGTACCGTTGCAACTAATTGATTATCAATAATAATTTTGAAAACATTTTACTCATCACCCTCCTCAACACAAAATTAAGCCGGGGGGATACACGACAATAGAAATTAATTTAATATCTATGTTTTTTATAGTATTAAATACACAAAGCCATAACGCTATTCCCGCTAATGTATTAAAGCCCTTTAAGGGTTCGGGGCAAATAATACCTGTTAAAGCTTTGTTTATTCACATTGTTGATATAAATTCACCCCAAATTATCCCGATCATGCCTTGTCAAGGCACGGTTGGGGCATTGAATGTTATGTGCCGTTAAGCGCATTCTAAACGATTAGAAATATGAAAAGACTTTGTTTACTGCTTGTATTATTACTTACTGTAGGAATAACTGCTTTTGCCCAGAATACACATACCGCAACCGGCAAAGTGCTGGATGAGAATGGTAATGGCTATCCGGGTGCGGGCGTCACGCTCAAAGGAACTCAGCTTGGTACCGTTACAGATGCTAACGGAGATTTTATGCTCGATGTTCCTGAAGGTGACAATGTGTTCATCATACAGGCAGTAGGTTACGGAACAGTTACCGTGCACGAGAACGAACAAGGTACCACGGTTCGCCTGCGCCGCAAGTCTAAAGAGTTGGAAGGCACTGTAGTTACAGCACAGGCAGTAAGAAGAGAGAAGAGGGAACTCGGCTACAACTCCACAACAGTTAGTGCAGAAGATCTTACCGCAGCAAATAACGTAAGCACATTGTCTGGCCTCGCAGGTAAAGTTGCAGGTGCGAACATTACAAGCTCAACTGGCGGCCCCGGTGGCTCTACACGTATCGTTCTTCGCGGCGAAAATTCGATCCTTAAAAACAACAACGCGCTTATCGTAGTTGATGGTGTGATCATGAACAACCACGACCGTACAAAAACTGACGAGCTCGAGCAGGTTGACTTCGGTAACTCCGCACAAGACATCAACCCTGAAGAAATTGAGTCTATCAGCGTATTGCAGGGCGCAAGGGGTTCTGTGCTTTATGGCGCTGCAGGGGCAAATGGTGTTATCATGATTACCACTAAATCTGGCAAACGCCGCCAGGCAGATCAGCCCAGCAAAATGGAGATCACTTATAAAGCAACATACACACAGTCTGACATCCTTAAATATGCCGACCTCCAGCACACTTACGGACAGGGCAACATCTACCAGGGCGTAAATGATGACCGCCGCGAAAACTTTAGCTGGGGCTACAAGTTCGACGGCCAGATGCGCCCATGGGGACAGGTGATAGATGGCAAGCAAATGGTAAAACCATATTCCGACCAACCATACAACATTCAGAACTACTTTAACCATGGCAAGAACCTCACTAACTATCTTTCGGTAGCTGGTGGCAACGAAACATCAACTTATTTCTTGTCATTAGGTGCGGTTAACAGCACCGGTGTGGTTCCAAACACATTCTACAATAGGTACAACGTACGTTTCAACGGAACTACACAACTGTCCAACCACTTCTATTCGTCTGTCGACTTCAACTACATCAATGCTTATTCAAGGGTAGAGGCCAGCGGTCAGAATTCAGGTTCTGTGCTCGACCAGCTTTACCAAACCCCCCGCGACATTCCGATCCAGGAGTTGAAACAACTCAACAATCATTTCTACTCTATGCAGTACAATGATACCGGCGGGGTTGAGCGCTACGGTTACTTCGGTGCTTACTACAAAAACCCATATTGGATAGCTGAGCATTATGATAACCGTAATAAGAGCGACCAATTGATCGGTGATGTGAAATTGGGTTATAAATGCGGCGAGTTCAATGTATTCGACCGTGTAGGCGTGAACGTAAACTCAGACAGAAGCTATTATAAAACACCACAGATCGATGCTCAGCCTGTTGATCCTTTCTATGCAGGCAATAACTACGTTAACCCCGGTGGCTATGCGCAGAACAACTACAACGGCTTCCGACTCTACAACGACCTTATCGGTACATGGGACCACACACTCACCGACAACTTCGGTATGAACGTATTGTTGGGGCACAACGTATCTATATATACAGATGAAACACTGTATGACGAGATCAATCCCGGCACTAACGGACTGGTGATACACAACTTCTACAACTTCACTAACAACCAGGGTCCGGTATTTGCAGATAACACACTTACAAGGCGCAGGACATTCGCTTTCTATGGCGATTTCAACTTTAACTACCGCAGGGAAATATACCTGGAGATAACAGGGCGCAACGATTGGTCTTCTACGCTCAAACGCGGGCAGAATTCATACTTCTATCCGGGCATCAGTGCTTCATGGATATTTACAGAAAGGCTGAAAGGCTCTGGCTTCAGGGATAAATTCCTCAACTACGGTAAAGTACGCGCAGGTGTATCAGGCGTAGGTAACGATGCCCTCGCTTATGCAAACAACCCTGCCGGCTATTCGCAGTCAGCTATCAACAGCGGGTTCGGTTCCATCGTTCCTCCTTTTAACGGCGTTCCTGCATATTCTATAAGGAATAGTTTCGGAGATGCGAACCTCAAACCGGAGAGAACTACCGAATATGAAGTAGGTACAGATCTTTCTTTCTTAAAAGATCGCATCAGTTTCTCATTCACTTACTACAGCAGGCGTACAAGCAATCTTATCACACTTATACCACTCGCGCCATCTACAGGTTTCGAGTTTGAGTATGCTAATATTGGCGACGTAACCAATAAAGGTGAGGAGTACACCCTCAGGGCAACTCCTATTTCAACCAGGTATGGTTTGAAATGGGACGTTTTCGGCACATACACGCACAACGTGAACCGTGTTGAAAGCCTCAACAGCGGTCTGGACCATGTAGTGATCGGCGGTTACGAAGGAATGTCAATTGTAGCTGCAAAAGGTAAACCATATGGTACCTTCTACGCGGCCGATATCGAGTATTGGAACGGCCACCCGGTAGTTGATGCAAATACTGGCTTGCCATTAGCTACCGCAAAGCCTGTTTACCGTGGTTCTTACCAGCCTAAATTTATCGCTTCATGGGGCACAGGCCTCAGCTATAAAGGCCTGAAGCTGCATGCACTGTTCACTTGCAAGCAAGGTGGCCAGTTCTACAGCCAGAACAAAATGAACATGGACTTTAATGGTACATCTCCGGCTTCTACGGTTAACAACCGCAATCCCTTCGTACTGCCAAACTCTGTTAACCGCATAGGCAATACTAACAACTATGTAACTAACACAACTGAGATGTCGCCCTACGAGTACTATACCAACATACAAAACAACAACCTGCCTGCACAAGGTCTGGTTAATGCAAGCTATGTAAGGTTGCAGGAGTTATCTCTTTCTTATTCTATACCGCAGAAATATTACAAACGTAGCCCCTTCGGATTGCTCGAAGCAGGTATATTCGGAAACAACTTGTTGTTATGGACAGCAGAAAGCAACACCTATGCTGATCCTGAGCAAACATCAGCTGGAGCTACAGGAAATGGACAAGGATTTAACTACGTGGCACGCCCGTCGCTTAGGAATTATGGTGCGTACTTAAAAGTTACTTTCTAACCTTAAATTTTAAATCAGTTAGTATGTCAGTGAATAAAAAGATAGTTATATACTCGGCAGCAGCGCTCGTTCTCGGCACTGTTTCCTGCAAGAAATTCATGGATGTGAACACCAATCCGAATATAGCTCAGGAGGCTACGGTGCAGACTTTACTGCCTGCAGCACAGCTTTATGTGGCATCGGCGCTTGGTGTTGATCTGCAGATAAATGGTTCTATATGGGGCCAGTACTGGACACAATCTCCCAATGCAAGTCAATACAAATCGTTGGAGCAATATTCTCCGGGCCAGGATTATTTCTCAACTCCATGGCGCAATTTGTACACTGCAGCAGAGAATTTTTACCAGTTATACAATCTCGCCGATACCCAGAACAAGAAGCCATACATGGGCATAGCAATGCTTATGAAGGCATACACGTTCCAACTGATAACTGATGCCTGGGGCGATGTACCTTACAAGCAGGCGCTTAGGGGCCAGTTCGTTGATAGCAATATCCTTAATCCAAAATATGATCTTCAGAGTGTAGTATACAGAGGCATATTGGCTAATATAGACTCTGGTCTGGTATTGCTTCATGCAGGTGGTAAAGCACCCGGCAAAGAAGACCTTATCTATCACGGCGACATCAGCAAATGGATGAAATTTGCCTATACACTCAAGTTAAGGATGTACCTGCGCATGAGTGCGAAAGATCCGGTTGGTGCTTCATTAGGTATCACTGCTCTGTACAGCGATCCTAACGTACAGTTCATTGGTGTTGGCGACGATGCATTTATTGGCTTCGGCTATTCTACTACTAACAAGAACCCACTGTATGCTGAAGCTAGTTCTGCAACATTGGGCAGTACGCAAAACCTGGTTGGTAGCGCAACATGTATCGACAGCATGAACACTAACGGCGACCCACGTGCTTATGTATTCTACAACGCTACCGCTGCAAGCGGTGGCGCATCGGTAGTAGGCATCCGCCAGGGCGATTATAACACAAGCGTATCTCCAACAACCTATTCTATACCTAGCGCTTATGTAGGTGGCGACGCCGTAAATGATGCATCTACTAACGCACCGGTTAACTTCCTCACAAGCTGGGAGAGCCTTTTCCTGCAGGCTGAAGCCGTTGCAAGGGGCTATGTTGGTGTTAGTTCAGGTGCTACAGATCAGCAGCTGTTCTACCAGGGCATCCAGGCTAGCTTCGCTTACTATGCAGCAGGTTTGAACGCTGCCTATGGTGCTCCGGCAACTGCTTCAATTGACAGCGATTATATCTATGGTGCAATGCTGGGTGGCACGGCGGCATCACCAACTCCGGGCTACTGGGTAGTTTATCCAACGCTTGGTACTACTGCTGAAAAAGTTCGCCACATCATCACCCAAAAATGGTTTGCTATGTGTGGCAACCAGGGCTTCGAGGCATGGTGCGAGCAAAGGCGCACCGGCTACCCCGATTTCTTCGTGGTATCTAAGAACACACTTGTTGGCAACAACTTACCGGTAAGGTTCCTGTATCCTACTTCTGAAAGTACAAGAAATATCAATTTCCCGGGGCTCGCTCCTATTACCAGCAAAACGTGGTGGGATCTATAATTTAAAAGTTTGGTTTTTTAAACAGAGTACGACAATATGAGAAGAATAATAGCATTATCGTTTATAGCAGTCCTTGCAATTGCAGGATGTAAAAAACAAACAGGGCAGGTGTCTGTGGTTAAAACAGCATCGTACCCCATCATTACAATTACAGGCCCGCAATATGTAAGTATCATGGTAGGTGGTGCGTTCACCCCTCCCAACGCAACGGCTTACGATACTTTTTACAAAGAAAAACCACCGGTGGTTGTAGACCTCAGCGGTCTCGATAACACAAAACCGGGATTATACACTGTTGTTTACTCAGCAAAGAACTCCAACGGTTTTGTAGGTAAGGGTGTGGTATATGTTGCTGTAACTGATATTAGCGATACATTAGACCTTTCAGGTTGGTATATCAGAACAGTTAGTCCGGCTAACCCTAACAGGGCAGCATTTATTACCAAACTCGGAAGAGGCCTGTTCATGACCAGTAACGTAGGTGGTGTTGATACTGGTGACGCAACAACAGGTGCAATAGTAAGTGGCGTATTCGCTGCAATAGATGTAAATACTATCGATTTTGGTTCACAGCCAACATCTGAAGGCACTCTTTCTGCGTCTTATACCGCTGTATCGTATCCTCCCGCAGTTGCTGATACCACAATAGATTACATCATCGATCTGCCCGGCTTCTCAAGCACAGCATTACGCTCGTTTGTAAAACAGCCTTAAACATAAATAGCATTAAAAAACTCCCCGCCCACGCGGGGAGTTTTTTAATAACCTGATGAGTCTTTGCGAGGAACGAAGCAACCTCACGAAAGACAAGTACAATAAAGATCGTCATTTCGACGCGGGGAGAAATCCCTTGAGAATTAGCAATCCGCTGATGTATGCACTTCCTCCAATTGCGGTAGCAATTCCCATTCCACCGGTCGAAGCCGCTTCGCCCTAAAACAAACAAGCGTCTCGTTTGCAACAATACAGACGCTTAATTGCGCTCCAGCCGCACCAAATACTCCATCACTGGGCATTCCGGGTTATCATCCGTAAGCTTTATCCATGCCTGCCCTGAAGCTGCGTTTCTCTTCACGGTCACTTGGTCTGTACCAGAGGATATAATACCTAAATTATCGCTCGCGCTCCAGCTCCAATGGCTTGCCGTTGTTGCAGCCCCGGCGCCAACAATACGGTAAGTGTATTCACCATCGCAAATGGTTGCCGCCCCCGATATTTTCCTGTCACAGAGGTCATGATGTTTCGCATCCGGGTGCTTTTGCCAAATCCTTATATAGTCTATCAGCATATTGCCCAGTAGCATAGGCGGCTCGCCATTGTGTAGTTCCCGGTCCACATTGCAATGCAGCAATACCTGGAAAGCATCTGATAAGCCAGGCTCATCCAACGGAAACGCCGGATCTGTTTTAAGATCACCGGCCACTAGGCAACCCTTGTTGTTTACCCATTTTCTTCCTTTCCGGAACGACTCCCTTCCGTACACTACTGGGTTACCGCCATCCCACGAGAATTTAATAAAATGCGCATCCCATTCAAAAGTGAAGGTGTGCCAACTCTCCTGCAGGTCTAGGAATCTTCCCCAAACCTTGTCCAGGTCTGCCTGCCGGGGATAGGTCCACGAGGTTTCCCGCGGATCATTGCCCGGCACTTCATCTATCCATCTGTGTATGCTCCGCGATAGATGTTGGTTGTAAGCACCTTTTCCTGTACCCATATATGGCCTGCCATAGGCTTCTGCAATATCTACGGCATAATGCCAGTAGCCCTTGCCATAATCTCTTGAAGAAAGTTCAAAGTTGCTGTGTGCATACTCAAATGCAGGCAGCCATATTCTGGCTTCAAATTTTCCGTAAGAGAATTTTTGCCGGCTGCTGATGTGCCCGGAACTGATACTCGCGGTACCCGATTCCCCTGAATAATCACGATAGGGGAATTCGCCATGATGCGCTGCAAGCGTGCAGATGCCGTTGTTCAAAATGCAGTTAGCATTCCGCATCACGTTGATCAAAGCGCCGCCACTGGCCCGGTAAGGTATTCCATCTTCAATATACCACTTCGTGGGGTCTAATGCATTCGAATGGTAACCTGACGCATCAGTACAACCATTGAATTCATCATAAAAGACCAGGCGCCACGGTGCCGAGTCACAAAGATTTGTCCCAGTTGGAAAACTCCCGGTTGGGTTAACTGTAACCATTTGCAGCAACCTGCTGCCGTTCAATGTATATGTTATAGTGGCAACCCCGCTATTCATACCTTCAACCACTCCTGTGGCGCTATCCCTTATCAATGCAATGCTTGGAGAAGAACTGCTCCAAACACCCCCTTGTATATGGTGGGTAAGTGTAATTGTTGATTGCAATGGTATGTTTGTCGATCCCGAGATTTGGCCCCTAAGTTGCCCGCTGGTGCGCTGACAATAAAAGAATGCAAATAGAAATATGGAGAGGATAACCCTCATAAGGAATAATTTTTTATAATGTTTGGTATGTAACTACGAAAATAGGACAAAACGATAAGATCGATTTAATACGAATAGGCCTAAAGGGCCATAATACATTAGCCTGGGTGAGGCCCAAGGTTTTTTTAAATATTCGAAGTTTACCCCTACAGGGGCGAAATACAATGTTGGATTGGTATAGCCTCCAGCTTAAAATCCTGATCGATTTCTTAAAGTCTTGCCAATCTTGCTACTGCACATCCCGAAAATCCCCAAATCCTTAAAACCTGATTATATTTGCGCACTAATAGCCGCTTATGCAAAGGATTTTCGCCATTCTGGCAATTTTATTGGCACCTACTATGTCGCTGGCACAGGATGCTTCCGATAAACCTGATAATGGTCGTTCACCCATAGTAAAACCATCCAGAGACTTCCTAATGATCGACTTTCTGTATAATGGCTGGATGGTGAAGAACGATACCTCGATGACCATGCCTAAAGAAGGTTTTGGTTATAAATACAATGCATACATCTGCTACGATTTTCCTATCAAGAAAACAAAGCTCAGCTTTGCAGCCGGTATTGGTATCAGTGCATCTGTTATGTACCTCAAAGATCAGGTTATCAGGAATACGGATACGGGAGTATTAGGGAACCAACTTCGGTTCGTACCCGATACAGCAGCAGATTATAAACGCTACAAATTTGCTACAACCTATCTGCAGGCTCCATTCGAGCTACGCTTCTTTGGAAACTCCAATAATAGGAACAAAGGTTTTAAAGCCGCCATAGGTGTTGAAGTGGGTGCACTCATAGGCAGCCATACAAAAGCTGTTTCGTCGGCCGGAGGAACTGTCGTAAAGTATAAGACCAACACCAAGCGATACGCTTCCCCCTGGAATTTTGCTGCCACTGCCCGTATTGGTTGGGGCAATTTCTCATTGTTTGGTTCATACAACCTTACCAATGTCCTCAAAGATCAGTCTGGCCCGGTAATTACGCCATACTCTGTTGGTCTTTGCATTACTGGTCTGTGATCATTTTAAGTACGCGCGTAAAAGAAAAGGGTACTTTGAAAAGTACCCTTTATGGAAATCTAAATTGTCGGCATTTCCTTAGAGCCTTTAAATTTCCATCAAACACACACTATACCAGGAAATGCAAATTGTATAGTCCAAAAACCATACCAGATTTTAAGCCTTATAGAATCTTTAACGAAGAAGCCCCACTAAATTCATTTCGGGTTAATGATTTTTTCTGCGCAAGACATTGAATACATCACTATTTTTTTGACGAGGCGCTAATTAGCTTTAGCTAAATTGAGTGTATATTGCATCCGTAATTAAGAAATATGAAGCGGGACGTACCGATTATAGGATTTATTTATGGTTTGTTGTTGCCTGTTTTAGGGCTAATGATTATGTATCTATGGTGGGGGAAAGGGTTGCATCATCTTAGCGTTAATGAATTTTTTTCACGTCTCAGCCGCGACCACGAAGTGTTTGCCCGCGTGCTAACCATGAGTATACTCATTAATCTCATTCCTTTTGTCTATTGTAATTACAGGCGCTACGACTACACTATGCGTGGAGTGGTTATAGCTACTATGCTTTATGCAGTTCTGATAGTTTTGCTAAAGTTTGTTTGGTAATTATGCGGTATTACATCATAGCCGGTGAGGCCAGTGGCGACCTGCATGGCGGAAATCTCATCAAAGCAATTCATGAACAGGATACCAATGCAGACATTCGCTGCTGGGGCGGCGACCGTATGCAACAGGCCGGGGCAACACTTGTAAAGCACTACCGGGAATTGGCTTTTATGGGGTTTGTGGAAGTGATAGCCAATCTCCGTACTATTCTCAAAAATATAGACCGCTGCAAAAAAGATATAGCCGCATGCAAACCGGATGTACTCGTTTTAATAGACTACCCCGGGTTTAATATGCGCATTGCCGAATGGGCAAAAAAAGAAAAAATCAAAGTAGTTTATTACATCTCTCCTCAGGTATGGGCATGGAAGGAAAAGCGAGTAGAAAAACTGAAAAGGGATGTGAACAAAATGATTGTGATACTGCCTTTCGAGGTTGACTTTTATAAGAAATGGAATTTCGAGGTCACTTACGTTGGGCATCCGCTCGTAGAGGTTGTGCGAAACGAAAAGAATAATGTGCCGCTGGTACCCATAACAGATAAGCCCATTATTGCGTTATTGCCGGGTAGCCGTGCGCAAGAGATAAGAGTGAAGCTTCCGATAATGCTGAGCATGGTGAAGCATTTTCCCGATTATTGTTTCGTCGTGGCCCAGGCATCAGCTCAGCCTGATAGTTTGTATAAAGAGATCATTGGTAATGAACCTGTGCAATTGGTAAAGGATCAGACTTACAACTTATTGAGACAGGCAAAAGCAGGGCTTATCACCAGCGGTACTGCAACCCTGGAGACGGCCCTTTTCGGCTTGCCGCAGGTAGTTTGCTATAAGGGTAACCCGGTCTCATTCTGGCTGGCTACTAAACTGGTTAGTGTTAAGTACATATCTCTGGTGAACCTCATAATGGATAAGGAGGTAGTAAAAGAATTGATACAAACAGAGCTTACAGAAGCTAATCTTAAAACAGCCCTCACACGTTTGCTTTCTGATGAAACTTACAAAAAGGAGTTGAAGCATGACTACGATGCTCTCTGGCATAAACTGGGAGATAAGCAGGCATCAGTGCTGGCAGCGAAAGATGTGGTAGCCCTGGCAACTAAGAAATAAGCGGCCGTTTCGAATATTCGGCATAATTTTTGCTCCCCAATGATATATGTATTTGAGACCTTTGGCAGTATACCTCGCATTTGTGGCGTGTCTTTCAACGTTGCATAGTTGTAGAAAGCAAAGTGCCACGGTGCCGGCTACATCCGCTGTCACTGCAAAAATGGGTGGGGTCAGGAATTGGCACAGAAGTCACTATTATCATGCTTTCGGCATCCATTTTCCAACCCCGGTTCATGAATCCTATATGCTTTCTGATACAGCGTTTGCTTTGATAGTTATTGATGACAGCACTGTGCAATTTAATGGGCATAACTTTCAATACGAACAAACGGATACCTTGAACGAGGTATACTTTTTCGGAATGGCCTATTACTTCTACAAATACAGATCAGGGGAAGGGGTTGCCTATTTTTACAAAAAAGATAGCATTGTTCATTGCTATGGAGATGTACATGGCACAAGTGATTCCTGGGAAATAAGGGACTTATATTACACCTACTAAGGTACCTGTTTAGTGTTTGAATAGCCTTACGATCATTACGATAACTGCAATAAGGAATAAGAACAGAGAAATCCTGTTCATGCCGTGCATGAATTTGATGTTGATGTTCTTCGGGTCGTTCGGGTCTCGTTTACGCAGGTAGAAATAAGTAAGTATTTGCTGCCACGGACTGTGTTTCATTCCTTAAAGTTACAACTTTTGCCACTTAAACTGCTTATTAGGAAAAAGTGGTTAATTTTATTGTTAACTAATGTACGTTTGCTTCTATTGCCTTTCATAAAGAAATCAGCCTTGTTGCTGGGTATATTTTTCTTCGCTGTCTCCCACATGCTTCATGCACGGTTGCAAGGGCAGGCAAGAGTGGATTCGCTTGCTACTATCCTTAATTCCGGAAATTATTCGACACTGCACGATACAGCTAAAATACATGTGCTCAATGAGTTGTCCAGCAGTTACCAGGGCATTAATTCTGATGCAGCGCTGAAGTATGCTAACCAAGCATTAGAGCTCGCAAAAAAGGTCGATTTCAAAAAAGGAGTAGGGCGGGCATATTGCAACCTGGGTATACGTTGCTGGATCATGAGCAACTATCCCGAGGCTTTGAAATATTTGTTTGCCGGTTTGAAGATATACGAGGAGATAGGATTTAAACAGGGCATTGGCAGTTGCTACGTCATGATAGGTGTAATATACACCGACACACATAATTATACCGAAGGTTTGAAATGTGAAGAAAAAGCACTCAAACTTATGCAGGAGACGGGTAACAGGTCAGGTGAATTATCTTGTCTGGACAATATTGGTGTGCTGCATGAAAAGATGGCCAATTATGATGAAGCGCTTAAGATATATGCCTCCTGTGTTAAACTTGCTGAAGAACTAAAAGAAGAACAGGGTGTTGCTATCGCTTACCAGAACATGGGCAATCTACATGAGCGTGTAAAGCATTACCCTGAAGCGCTAAGCACCTATCAGGCTGCGCTTGCGATTTCCGAAAAAATAGGCGCAAAGAAACTTACTGCAGAGATCTGCAAGAGCATCGGTGGTGTTTACCTGCATCAAAAGAAATATAAGGAAGCAGAATTGTATTGCAGGAAAAGTGTAGCAATTGCTAAAGAATATTCCGGTCTTGATGTTACACGAGATGCTTATGAAATACTTAGTAATGTGTATTATGCTACGGGAGATTTTAAGCAAGCAATCGACTGCTACAAAGCATCAGTTGTGCTGCGGGATAGTATAACTAATAAAGAAAATACCCGTAAGCTGGTGCAGCAGCAAATGCAGTACGACATTGATAAAAAAGAGGCACAACACACAGCGCAATTAAGCAAAGAAAGAAACATTCGATATGCTATTGTTGCAAGTGCCTGTACGCTTTTGCTCATAACGCTATTGGCAGTTTTTGCATACAGGCAAAAACAAAGAGACCATCGTATCATCTCAAAAGAAATGCAGCGGTCTGAAGAACTGCTGCTGAATATATTACCTTATGATGTTGCTGTGGAGCTGAAATCTAAGGGCTCAGCCGAAGCCAAATATTTCGACAATGTGACCGTTATGATGACCGACTTTGTTGACTTTACAAGAGCGGGTGAAAAAATGAGTCCACAAGAACTGGTACAGGAGCTGGACACTTGCTTCAAAGCGTTTGATGAGATCATCGTGCAATGTGGCATCGAAAAGATCAAGACTGTGGGTGACGCCTATCTTGCTGTTTGTGGCTTACCTAAACCTGATGCTGACCACGCAATCCATATGATCACGGCCGCAATAAAGATCAGGGATTTTATGCTACGGAGAAGGAGCGAACTGGGTGACAGGACCTTTGAGGTGCGTATTGGTGTACACACAGGCAGCGTTGTTGCCGGTATTGTTGGCTTAAAGAAGTTCGCATACGATATATGGGGCGATACTGTCAATACAACGGCCCGCTTGGAACAACACAGCATGTCTGGAAAAATAAATATCTCACAAACAACCTACGACCTTGTTTACGATAAATTTGCTTGTGTTTATCGCGGCGAAATGGCAGCCAAGAACAAGGGGAAGATGAATATGTATTTTGTAAGTTAACCCCTCGGGTATCTGTAACCCTCGTTTTTTCGGCCAATTAACTCCAGTTTTCATCCCAGGCACTTTTGTAAGCGTTGTGCTTTTCAGCATAGGCTACAAAATCTGCATAAAAAGGATGACTGGAAAGGGTGGCGCTATCACCTATTATTACTTGTTTTTTTCTTGCACGTGTCATCGCTACATTCATCCGCCTTATGTCCGAGAGAAAACCTATAGCACCATCATTATTGCTTCTTGTCATACTGATGTACACAATGTCCCGCTCCTGTCCCTGGAAACTGTCTATGTTGTTCACTGTAATGCTATTCAGGTATGTTTTGAGTTCGGGCATATGCTGCAACAGCTCCTTCAATACTGATAACTGCTCCCTGTATGGCGAAATAATAGCTATAGACGGGAACTGCGATGCGGTATAATGTGTGCTCAATTCGGCCAGAAGACGTGAAAGATGTTTAAACAGTATCTCTGCCTCTTCGGGGTTGGATATATTTGTGTTATCAACTTTTTCCTCGAAACCGCATCCTGCTGTATCAATAAATGTCAATGGTACATCATCAGAAAATAACTGGTGGTTGGCTACTGAACCATGAGCCAATAGCTTGTTTTCATAAAATACTCTTGATGAATAACCCATGATCATTTCATTCATGCGATATTGTTCCTCAAGCATCACTACAGCCTCGGGGTGAGTGCTGATGCATTTTTCCATCAGTGTAGTGGAAAGTCCGCCACGGGCTGCAGCTTCCGATTTTATCGTAGGGGGCAGTTGGCAATGATCGCCGGCAAGTATCACTTTCCTGCCCTTTAATATCGGTATCCAGCAAGCGGGCTCCAGGGCCTGTCCGGCTTCATCTATTACTACAGTATTGTAGCGCAGGTTGCGCACCGTGTAGTGATTAGCACCTACAAGGGTCGCAGTGATTACCTGGGCCTTCTCTGTCACATCGTCAATAATGTATTGCTCCATGCTACCCACATCTTTCATTATTTTGTATGCCTCATCGAACAATGCCTTCCGTTGTTCCCTTTCCGCTTTGCCAAAACTGCGTTTATACTTATGGGCCATATCTTTAAACTCGCTAGCCTGTTTCTTTAAACGCTTTATTTCTTTTATCGAGCTATGTGTTGCTATCTTGCTGTCAAGCGTAAGTGCCATCAGCCGCTCCGATACTCTCGCCGGATTTCCCACCCTTAATACGTTAAGCCCCTCGTCCGCCAGTCGCTCGCTCAGCAGGTCTACCGCAGCATTGCTCGGTGCGGTTACCAGCACTCTTTTTTCACCGGCTTTTATCAGCATTTTTATAGCCTGCACAAGGGTAGTGGTCTTTCCCGTTCCGGGTGGCCCGTGTACAATGGCCAGCTCATTGGCCTGTATTATTTTAGTTACAGCAACCTGTTGGGTTGCGTTTAGTTTTGGATTTTCATAAACAGGCAATTCGCTATCGAATGATGGATTGGTGCAGCCGGTCAATATACTGATAAGTTGGCCCTCTTCCTTTTTACCTGCAAGAGCCATTGCCTGGTTCAGGGCTCCCGTCATTTCGTCATAACTGTTGTCATCAAACAACAATTCGATACCCAATTTGCCATCACGCGTCCATTCGGGAAGCTCGTCGGTACGCAACAATAGCTTAAGCCGTGTGCCGGTAACAAAAGTAACGGTCCCTTCAAGGAAGTTATTTTTAGGATCAAGGTTTGAAAACAACATGGCTGATGCGCCAAACCTCAGCTGGTGCGGGATGTCAGTATTGGCTACCCGCTCTACCTCAACGGTAATATATTCTGCTTTATTCAGCTCTGTGCCTCTTATAGCTATTGGGTACCAGGCAAGTCCGTTGGCCCTGCGCTCTGCTATAGTTGACGATCGGGTAAGTTCAAGGTAAGCCTGCTTGTCTGCCTCGCGTTCTATTTTCAGTACGTCCAGCAGTTTTTTAAAATAATCCACGTGCAAAGGTAAAAAGGTACTGCGCTAAAACGCAAAAATCGCCTTGCGGCGATTTAAAGCTTGTGGAGAATACCGGAGTCGAACCGGTTACCTCTTGCATGCCATGCAAGCGCTCTAGCCAAATGAGCTAATTCCCCATTGGGCTGCAAATATAAGTATTCAATTGATTTTTACTCCAAAAATTCCACCTCTCCGGTCCCCAGGTGATAATAGCCGCCCACTAATTTCACTTTGCCTTCTTTCGCTATTTCTGCAATTATTGGGCTATTTTTAAGAATGTCTGCCATAGTCATTCTTACATTTTGCTTGGCAGTTTCTTCAAGCATTTTTGCTTTGTCTGTTTCATTGGTTATCGCCGGTTTTATGTGGTGTAGTAAATGTGTCAGGTTGCCCATCTGCACGTCGTCTATGCTTCCTTTCACTGCCCCGCAATTCTGGTGGCCCATAACAAGGATCAACGAAACTTTTTTCACCTTCACTGCATATTCAATGCTGCCTAGTATATCCGTATCTTCAATATTACCAGCCACACGTATCACAAATACATTGCCTATCCCTTGGTCAAAAACTATTTCCGGCGGCACCCTCGAGTCCATGCAACTCAGTATCACTGTATGCGGGTGCTGATCGTTTTTGGTGGCTTCTATGTGCTCTTCATAATCAGTATTGACCATATCCCCGTCCAGGAAACGTTTGTTCCCTTCTTTTAATAAGTTAAGCGCTATTGCTGGCTTCTCTTCAACAGTATAATGGGTGTTTTCATGCCACACCATATGATGGTGTGCCGATTTTTGTTTGCAGGCAATACTTAACAGGCAAACACCTGCAAAAACAAATAGTCTTGAGTAAGGCATGAGTGTAGAATTTGCTACAAAGTAAACATATATTGTCTGAAAAGGCAGAGATATTCAAAGCTACTTTTTAGCAGGATCGTAGACGTAGGCAACCTGGTACGGAGCGCTTTTCAGGTCGGGTGAGAGCTGGCCTATCGGTAGATCATCGGCTTGTGGAGTGGGCTCGCAAACAGAGTAAGCGGCACCATTGTATACTACTTGGTTGCCAACAGGCTTGTCGAACTTAACCGCTATGGTCAGGTGATTAGGGAACGCCAGCACTATCATAGGCAGGTTATAGATCTCCTTTACAAGGCAATAGAATAGCGCTGCCCTGTCTTCGCAATCACTACGGTCATATAATAGTGTTTGTTCGGGCGACAGATGCTTTTCCGTGCCGAAATTGTCTTTATCAGGGGCATAGTTGAAGGCATACCGGGTAAAGTGCACAAGGTAGTCTACACCCTGCTTCACGCCCATTCCTTTTACGTTCTTTTTTAATTGTGGTATAAGCGAATTATAAGTTTCCTTGCTTAAAGGTGCATTGAAGTATAATTCGTAATCGGCAACCGGGTAGTTAGTGAATATTTTTTTCACTTCATCATTCAGCTTAATCCTGAAGTGGTAGCTCACATCGTTGTATTGGAACGCGAGATCCTTTTCATAATAGCTTTCGGGTTTAAAATCGGGCAGTTGCTTGACTAATTTATAGGAAAACTTATTCTGTGCCTCCGGCACCACTATGCCAACGTTTACTCTCTTGTATTTATCAAAGTCAATATTATGCCCATAATCGTGATAGTTGAGACAGATATATTTCTTCTGGTTCATCGAAAAGAAGGGTATGTCATAAATATCATCATCACTCTGCACATAGAACAGCAACTTATCCCCAACAACATTTAGCGTAGCATCATAACCGGATTTGTTTAGCAGAAACCACTTGTATAATGTGTACCGGAAGTAATTCTCTTTTTTCGGGCTAACCGATTCTGCCGTGCGGCGGACAAGTTGGTAATATACCCAGTCATCAGGATGACGCTGTTGTTTATAGGACAACAAAGCGTTAATAGTTGACTGGTAATCTGAACTTAATAGCCTATCATAAAACGACCTTATCGTTTCGCGCGACAGGGTATCCGCAAAATTCATGTCTCCAAACGAGGCACAACTGAATTCTATAGGATCCCCATAAAAATCAAAACTGATCTTTCTATGTTCGGTTTGCCCCACCGAGGCTTGTAAAAAGCCAAAAAAGGCAACAAAGGACAATATGTATATCTTACGCCACAACACAGTAATCATTATTGCTATATCGAATTTACGAAAAGATAACAATTATTTAATGTTAAGTTTTAAAATTGCAACAAAATCGTATATTAAGCCGTTCAAAGAGCTATTTCGCCCTACTTTTGTCGTCATGATTACTATATACGGCATAAAAAATTGTGATACAATGCAAAAGGCTATGAAATGGCTGGATGCAAATAAGATCAAATACACTTTTCATGATTATAAGGAGAAAGGGATAGACAGGGCCTTGGTAGAAAAATGGCTGCAGCATATGCCGGCAGATAAACTCATCAATCTGCGTAGTACCACCTACAAGGAATTGCCTGAAGGAGAAAAAGACATCACTACAAAAGCCAGGGTTATCAGTCTCGCAATGAAGCATAACTCCATAGTAAAGCGCCCGCTATGGAATTTTGGTAATGGGCAGTATTATTTGGGCTGGAACGAGGCGGAGATAAAAAAACTCATCAGCTGACAATATGTTTTACTGATGATACCAATATCCAGGTATGCATAGGCCCTTTACCTTTAATATTCACTTCACCCCGGCTGGTAAATGTGTAGTTCGCTGGCAGCCTTTTCTTAAAGTTATCGGTACAATGGATCTCACCCGGTATTCCTGACGACTCCATACGGCTTGCCGTATTTACCGAGTCGCCCCATATATCATAAATGAATTTCTTTTTTCCTATCACGCCGGCAACCACCGTTCCGCAATCTATGCCAATCCTGAAATGTATGGGTGTCCCTTCATGTGTTTTATAATCTTTCATTGCATCTCTCACATCAAGTGCCATATCCGCAACTTTAAGCGGATGGTTAGCATCTTTTTCCGGTATACCTGCAACCGCCATATAGCAATCACCTATGGTTTTTATTTTCTCCAGCCCGTGCTTACCCGCAATTGCATCAAACCGCGTAAAAACATCATTCAGGATATTCACCAGCGATTTAGGGTCACTCCGCTCCGATAATTTCGTGAACCCCGCAATGTCTATGAATATAATGGAAGCATCGCCAAAGTGGTCTGCAATGGGATGCTCTTTTGCCTTCAGTCGTTCAGCAATTTTTGGAGGCAAAATATTCAATAGCAGATCTTCGGTCATTTTTCGTTGCCGCAGTACCAGTACAATGCCGCCCAGTAGAATGATCATCCCAAGCGTGAATAAGATCGACTCATTTCTTTTTTTCGCCTTAAGCAATGCGTTAAGTCGCACTTGTGCCTGTTTTTCTTTTTCCGCATTCCTCATCTGGTCTATTGCGTGCTCCTTTTCTAAGTTTGCAAACCGTACATTTTTTGCATTCTTCAGCACAGAATCCTTAAGATCTGCATATTTCCTGTGCGCCCTCATTGCTTCTTTATAATTACCTGCTAGGTCGTATTCGTTTGCCAGTTCGCCATATGCATAGAACAGTGCATTCATTCCCTCTATCTCTTCAAATATGGCTATTGCTTTTGTAGTATAATCTATAGCACTTTGCAAGTTTCTTACGGCTTCTGCGGGTAACTGGCTACTATTTCCCTTCATATTTTTTGCGATCTCAAAATATTTCGAACCGATATTCCCTAACACCCTTGCCATACCGTCCTTATCACTAACACTTTCATATATCTTCAACGACTTGAAACTATAGCCTAATGCCTTTGTGAAATCGTCCATTTTAGAATAAGCATCAGCTATCTTTTGCAACTTATTGGCAATAGAAGAAGAATCCCGTAACTCTTCATAAACAGCCAGGGATTTAAAATCAAAATCAAGTGCTTTTACATGATCATTCATATTTGCATACACATTGCCTATGTTGCCCATATCTATGGCAATTGGGCGCTTTTCATTGAAGCCTCGATGAATATTCAGCGCCATAGTATCATACCTCAGTGCTTCACTATATTTTTCTAAGTCCTGGTATAAATTACCAATGTTCCCATAGATCCGTGCACGTCCTGTAAGGTCACCTGTTTTTTCATAAATGCGTAAAGCAGTGAACTGGTGTTCCAGCGACTTTGGGTAGTCGCCGAGGTCTTCGTACATACTGCCCATATTGCCCAATACCCTCGCCACACTGTTTTGGTCATTTATCGTTTCAAACATTTCCTTCGCCTTGCCGTAATAACTAAGAGCAGTATCGTAAGACGATTTGCTCATGTATGAATTGCCGATGTTCTTATATGCGTCGCCAATTCCTTTTTGCCAGTGCAATTGCTCAGATAAGTCGTGCGCCACACGGCCGTAAATAATACCGCTATCAGGGTTAATAAAAAAGAAGTTGTAGGATATGGTATTTAGTATCTTCACCTTGTTGGTATCCTCCTTTACCGTCTTTAGCTCGTGCTCAAGCGAATCCACTAACGCCTGCCCCTCTTTTTGCCCAAAACTATTTAGCGACATCAGGCATACAAGCGCCACTGAAAGTGCCACCAGCAGCCGCTTACGGTAAACGGTATGTATAGTATCGATAGTCACTACCCCAGTGAAAAATGGCTCGAAGATAAGTTTAAAGGTAAGGATGTTTGCACCTCCTTTTTTGACGTTTTTTTCGTCAACATCCTTCGCAAATAACACTAAAGTGGTATTGAAGCCTTTGGCGCTGCAGGTTATTTTTATGTAAAACAATGAAAACCATGAGATACACACATTTTTTTCTATTGGTTATAATGCTCGCTTTGTCGCAATTCACCGTTGCCCAGGATTGGCAATGGGTAAGAGGTGAGGGTGGCGACCGTTACGGAGGCGCAATGCGGGTAAATGAAGGCACTGGCATTTGTACTGATAACCACGGACACGTATACGCAATAGGCTCCTTCGGTGGTAAGGCAGCATTTGGAAAGGATACATTGAATGGGTACTACATGGATCCGGTGCTCATAAAATATGATACCTCAGGCAAATTGCTGTGGGCAAAACAATTGGCAACTGGCGCTACCGATTTTGCACACGGTATATGCCTAGACCAGAACCAAAATGTGATTGTTTCGGGAGACAAATCGGGTAGCGCTATAAGAACTTTCGTAGCAAAATACGACCCTACAGGAAAGTTGCTATGGGAACATAATGTAAAAGGCGAAGGTTGTCATACCTCTGCAAGGGCAGTTGTATCTGACAGATCCGGAAACATTTATGTAGCAGGCGATTGCAAGGGTAAAATTCTGTTCGATAGTTTACAGGTTGGCGACAGTAATAAATACACCATATTTCTTGCGAAATATAGCGCCGAAGGGAAAATACTATGGGTGAAAAATTCCCAACCTCACGAAAGCTATTACAATCAGGCACGTGGCATGACGATAGATAAAAACGACAATATTTATGTGACCGGTGAGTTTTTTGCATCAGCAAAATTCGGCGCGGTACAAGTTGTCAGTAGAGGTGAGTCAGATGCTTTCATCGCCGAATATAATACGGCTGGTAAGCTGCAATGGATACGGCAATACGGGAGCAAAAGTAAAGACAGCCCCGAAAGCATTGCAATCGATATCAAAGGTGATGTATACCTGACAGCATATTTTACGGACACATGCACAGCAAATGGGAAAAAACTTGTTGGCGACAATCTCATTAAACTCAATGCGAAAGGCGATATAATATGGAGTACCCACATAGGCGTAGGTGAAAAAGATTTTTACCTGCGCAGTTTTGTAGCGGTCGACAGCAAAGGTTATTCATACCTCACCGGTTATTACTACAGGTCGATGGTGTTATTGGGAGAAAAAGTCGCCGCTCCCGGCGGATCGGCCAATATATACATTGCAAAATGCAGACCGGATGGGAGGAAAATATGGCTTACCACCTTGGGCAATGCAGGCGTGGACGAGGGCAAAGCTATTTGTGTCGACAATGATGCAAATATTTACGTAACAGGTTATTATCATCTCAATACCAACTTCGGCAACAAGATACTCCTGCTGTCGCCACAGAGTAACGACGATGGGATGTTTGTAGGTAAATTAAAGTAAAGCGGGTAGACCTCTCATAAAATGATGCCTTTCAACCTTTCGGCAGAACTATTACCTTTGCGCCATAATTGAATGCCAATGGCTGATAAAAATTACAAGCTCAATACTAAGCTGATACATGCAGGTGTGCATCCCGACCCGACAACAGGCGCTATAATGACGCCCATTTACCAAACCAGCACCTACGTGCAGGCTGGCCCCGGCGATCATAAAGGGTATGAATATGCCCGTACGCAAAATCCCACGCGAGCCGTTCTGCAGGATGCGCTTGCTGCGATAGAGAATGCTAAATACGGCCTGTGTTTTGGCAGCGGTATGGCAGCAACTGATGCTGTATTGAAATTGTTAGTGCCGGGAGATGAAGTAATAGTTTCTAACGACCTCTATGGCGGTACTTACCGGGTAATGACCAAGGTGTTTGCCCATTACGGTATCAAGTTCCATTTTATTGGCATGCACGATGCCCACAACATCACGCGCCACATCAACAACCGCACCAAAATGGTGTGGATAGAAACGCCTACTAACCCCCTCCTCAATGTAATTGACATTGCCGCAAGTGCTGAAATATGTAAGAAACATAACCTCACACTGGTATGTGATAATACTTTTGCATCCCCCTACCTGCAAACCCCAATGGACCTCGGAGCAGATATAGTACTGCACTCAGCAACAAAATACCTTGGCGGCCATAGCGATGTGGTGCATGGTGCTTTGATAATGAACGATAAAGGCCTGGAAGAGAAGTTGCGCTTTATACAAAATAGCTGTGGTGCTGTACCCGGCCCGCACGACTGCTGGTTGGTGCTGCGCGGTATTAAAACACTGCATGTGCGTATGCAGCGCCACTGCGAGAATGGTGAGGCTATTGCTCACTACCTGCGCTCGCACCCCAAAGTAGGTAAAGTAATATGGACAGGTTTTGAAGACCACCCCAACCACGATGTAGCCAAAAAACAAATGCGCGGCTTTGGCGGCATGATATCCTTTACGTTAAAAAATGACAGCCTGGACGAAGCCGTTGCCGTATTAAAGAAAACAAAGCTTTTCGCACTTGCTGAGTCATTGGGAGGTGTAGAATCACTTATCGGCCACCCGGCTACCATGACACATGCATCCATACCACGCGAAAGCCGTGTAGCTAACGGATTGGTTGATTCGCTCATCAGGCTGAGTGTGGGTATTGAAGATGTAGATGACCTGATAGAGGATCTGAAACAGGCGATTGGGTAACCTATTTTAGTAATATAAATAGCTCTACATCCTTTTTGGTGATCGTCTTATCCGAAAGAATAATAAGGCGTTCTACAGCATTGCGCAACTCCCGGATATTTCCGGTCCAGTTGTGTTCTTGTAGTGCTTTCACTGCATCCGGTTCTATTTCTTTAGGCTGTTGCTTATACTCTTCGCTTAGTTCCTTCAGGAAGTGCGCTATCAGTGCAGGTATATCGTCCCGCCTTGCGTTAAGCGATGGGACCTGTATCAGTATCACGCTCAGGCGGTGGTAAAGGTCCAGGCGAAACTTCTTGGCCTCAACTTCCTCAAGCAGGTTTTTATTAGTGGCAGCTATTACGCGCACATCTACTTTTATTTCCTTTTCACCACCCACACGGGTAATTTTACCTTCTTGTAATGCACGCAGCATTTTTGCCTGTGCATCATGGTGCATATCTCCTATCTCATCCAGGAACAGCGTTCCGCCGCTTGCCTGCTCAAACTTGCCTATACGCTGTTTTATAGCAGACGTGAACGAGCCTTTTTCATGCCCGAACAATTCACTTTCAATGAGTTCCGACGGAATAGCCGCACAGTTCACCTCTATTATTGGCCCGTTTGCTCGGTTGCTTAACTCATGTATCCTGCGCGCAACTAATTCTTTACCAACACCATTCTCGCCTGTCACCAGCACTCGTGCATCGGTTGGTGCCACCTTGGCAATTGTTTCCTGTATACGCATCATCCCTTCACTGCTGCCTATCATTTCATATCCCCGCGATATACGCTTCCGCAGTTGCTTGGTCTCGGCCACCAGCGATTTTTTATCCATAGCATTACGTATGGTAATAAGCAACCTGTTCAGGTCTGGTGGCTTGGAGATGTAGTCATATGCCCCTTTTTTCACAGCATCCACGGCAGTTTCTATATTACCGTGCCCGGATATAACTATGAACGGCGTATCAGGGCGTTCCTCACGTGCTATCTGCAATACCTCCATCCCGTCTTTTTTTGGCATTTTTATATCACAGAGGATACAATCGTAGGTGTTCTCCTTAATTTTTTTAACGCCTTCTTCGCCATCCGCAGCTTCATCAATGGTAAACCCCTCAAAAGTGAGTATCTCGCTTAGGGCTTTGCGGATTGCTTTTTCGTCGTCTATAACCAGTATGCTTTGTGCCATGTGCGTTTGTTAAGGGATGCCAATTTACCAATAAAATGTGTCCGAATTGTATTTATTCTGCAACTTTGTCATACAAACCGTGTAGGCATAAGGTTTGTATAGATGTATGTACATCTAAATTAACAATTATGGCAAAAACAACATTTCACCCGGCGGATAAAAGAGGTCATGCCAACCACGGCTGGCTCGATGCCCATCATTCATTCAGCTTTGCAGGCTGGTACGATCCCACCAAGATACATTTTGGTGCCCTGCGCGTCCTCAACGACGACATAGTAGCACCCGGTATGGGTTTTGGAAAGCATCCGCACAATAACATGGAGATCATCACCATAGTATTGGAAGGCACATTGGAACATAAAGACAGTATGGGCCACGCTCAGCAGATAGTACCCAACGAGGTGCAGGTAATGAGTGCCGGTTCAGGTGTTACACACAGCGAATATAATCCCGACGCAAATAACCGTACAAACCTTTTACAAACATGGATATTCCCCGATAAAAAGAATGTGCAGCCCCGATACGACCAGAAAATGTTCCCGGCAGAAGAAAGGGTGAACCGGCTGCAGCCTTTGGTATCGCCAATAACAAATGAAGATGCCGGATTGAAGATCCATCAGTTGGCATGGATATACCGCACTACCCTTGAGGCAGGTAAAAGTGTAACACATACATTGCACAGCGATAAGCACGGAGCCTATATCTTTGTAATAGACGGTAAAGTGAATGTGGCAGATCAGGTATTAGGAAAAAGAGATGCCGTCGGAATAAGCGATGCCACCACAATAGATATAATAGCGGATGCAACCAGCGATGCGTTGATCTTTGAAGTACCTATGTAATTGCTAAATTCTTTTTTATGACAAAGCACTATACAAAAGGAGATGTTACCATAATATGGAAGCCGGATCTTTGCCAGCATTCCAAAATATGCTGGCATGGGTTGCTGGAGGTGTTCGACCCGCGAAAGTCGCCTTGGATAAATATGGATGGCGCGGATACGGAAAAGATAATAGAGCAGGTAAAGAAATGCCCGTCTGGTGCATTGAGTTATGAACAAAAAGAGCAAGGCTAAGTGCATCATCATGTGATCATAACACAACTCAGGGAGCGATTAAAAATGCCCTTACCCGGTCTTGCCGCACAGGAGCGCATGATGGGCAGGGTAGTGACCATGCCTCTGACCGTGCCTGAAAATGCCCGCCCGAGCGCAGTATTGTGCTTGCTCTTCCCGGTAGATGACGAACTGCATGTATTGCTCATGAAACGCCGCGAAGACAAAACGGCACATAGCGGGCAGGTAAGCTTCCCCGGTGGCAGTTATGATGAAACAGATGCAGATCTGAAAGCCACAGCCCTCCGTGAAGCACAAGAAGAAGTAGGTATCATGTCGGCTGATGTGGAGATACTCGGGCAGTTAACTTCCTTATATATACCGGTGAGCAATTTCAATGTATATCCATTCATAGGCTATGCCAAACAAAAGCTCGAATATAACCTCAGCCACAATGAAGTAGCCTATACGCTGGAAGTGCCACTAAAAGAACTGTTACACGCAGACAGAAAAACTGTAACAGAAGTTACTTCCCCAAAATTCCCCGATGTAAAAAGGAAAGTAAATGCCTATGTGCTCAACGATGGCACCATAATATGGGGCGCAACCGCAATGATGATTAGTGAATTGGAGGCGGTGCTGCAAGAGATAGGGAATTATTGATTTGAACCTTGGATGTTGTTTTTCCTTTTCTTATATCCTATGATTACTGTGATAATGCCAAGCACTAACATTAGTAAAGCAATCAACATGCCTGCATCCCAACATTTTCCATGCCGAAAGTATAAATAAGTATTGTTAAACAACCAAAAGACTGAAACAACCCCAGCGGTCAGAAGCGAAATTCCAGCAGTAATAAATATCTTGCTCGATTCTAATCTCATTAAGGTAAAAATACCCAAAAAGGGACTTATTCAGCCCCTTCCTTTTGCTTCTTAATTTTTGTATTTGCTTCCTTTCTCTGGCGCAACAGTCCTGCTAATCCAAAAAATCCTGATCACATATTCCTCCTATACTGCCCACCCACCTCAAACAGCGCCTTAGTTATTTGCCCCAGCGAACAATACTTCACTGTTTCCATAAGTTCTTCAAAAATGTTCTGGTTGTGTATGGCCACCTGTTGCAGGTTGTGCAGCACATCCGCGCTTTTATCAGCGCTACGCTTCCATAAGTTCTGTACCGTGCCAATCTGGAATTCTTTTTCCTCAGTGGTAGAGCGTATCACCTCCTGTGGTATCACCGTTGGCGAACCTTTCGAGCTCAGGAAGGTATTCACGCCCACAATCGGGAACTCACCTGTATGCTTCAGTGTTTCGTAGTACAGGCTTTCCTCCTGTATCTTACCACGCTGGTACATGGTTTCCATTGCCCCCAGTACCCCGCCACGCTCTGTAATACGGTCAAACTCCATCAGCACGGCTTCTTCCACAAGGTCTGTCAGCTCTTCTATAATGAAAGAGCCCTGCAACGGATTTTCATTCTTAGCCAAGCCCAATTCTTTATTAATAATAAGCTGTATCGCCATTGCTCTGCGCACGCTTTCTTCTGTAGGGGTGGTTATCGCTTCATCATAAGCGTTTGTGTGCAGCGAATTACAGTTATCGTATATCGCATACAATGCCTGCAGCGTAGTGCGTATATCGTTAAAGTCTATCTCCTGTGCGTGCAGCGATCTGCCAGATGTCTGTATATGGTACTTCAGCATCTGCGAGCGTTCGTTGCCGCCATATTTAAACTTCATGGCCTTCGCCCATATGCGGCGGGCCACGCGGCCTATTACACTGTATTCAGGGTCTATACCATTGCTGAAGAAGAACGAAAGGTTAGGAGCAAAATCATCAATGTGCATACCACGGCTCAGGTAATATTCCACGAACGTGAAGCCGTTCGACACAGTAAACGCCAATTGTGATATAGGGTTTGCACCCGCCTCCGCAATATGGTAACCGCTTATAGATACCGAATAGAAATTCCGCACCTTATTATTGATGAAATACTGTTGCACATCACCCATCACACGCAACGAGAACTCCGTAGAAAAGATACAGGTGTTCTGTGCCTGGTCTTCTTTCAGTATATCCGCCTGCACGGTACCGCGCACAGCCTTTAGCGTTTCAACTTTTATCTTGTTATAAACATCGGCAGGCAATACCTGGTCACCGGTCACACCCAGCAGCATCAGCCCCAGCCCGTCATTGCCCACTGGTAAACTATTGTTGCCGTAAGTATTATAATACGGGCGTTTTAGTCCCTTCGCTGCAAATAGGGCATCTATCTTTTTATTCACTTCATCTTCCAGCCCGTTTGTCTTTATATACAGCTCGCACTGCTGGTCTATCGCTGCATTCATAAAGAAAGCAGTAATAGTTGGCGCCGGGCCGTTTATCGTCATCGATACCGATGTCTTCGGGTCTGCCAGGTTAAAACCGCTGTACAGTTTCTTGGCATCATCCAGGCAGCAAACGCTTACACCCGAGTTACCTATTTTGCCATAAATATCCGGCCTGTGGTCCGGGTCTTGCCCGTAAAGTGTCACGCTGTCAAACGCAGTGCTCAGCCTCTTCGCCGGCAACCCTCTCGATACATAGTGGAAACGCTTGTTGGTTCTTTCAGGGCCTCCCTCGCCGGCAAACATACGCGCAGGGTCTTCACCCTCACGTTTGAAGGGGTATATACCCGCCGCATAAGGGAATTCACCCGGAAAATTCTCGGCCAGCGCCCATTGCAATATCTCACCCCATGCTTCAAACTTCGGTACAGCCACTTTAGGTATCTGCAAGTGCGACAATGACTCCGTATGCGTCTTTATCTTCAGCTCTTTATCACGCACCTTAAAGGTGTAGTATTCACCTATGTATTGTTGCTTCTTAGCTTCCCAGTTCTCAAGCAGGTACTTGTTCTTTGGGTCAAGGTCCAGCTCTGTTTTGCTATACACTTCCTGCAGTGTTTTTATCAGCCTGTCCTTATCCTCTATATCAGTGGCCTGTAGTGTTTCTATCGTCTTTTTAATAGAGAACAACTTCTGGGCCACGGCACTTTGGTCTTTCGTCCACTTATCATACTTCCTGTTGTTCTCACTTATCTCACTCAGGTATCGTGTACGTGCAGGCGGAATGATGTACACCTTCTCGCTCATCTCATCCGTTATCTCGTACTTCGATTCAAGCGGCGCCCCTGTCTTATGCGACAATATATCCATCAGCGCCTTGTACATAGAATTCGTACCCGGATCATTGAATTGAGATGCAATAGTTCCGTACACAGGCATATCCTCCGCCTTTTTCTCAAACAGCTTATGGTTGCGCTGGTATTGTTTTTTCACATCACGCAGTGCATCCATAGCCCCGCGCTTATCAAATTTGTTGATGACCACCACATCCGCAAAGTCCAGCATGTCTATCTTCTCCAGTTGTGTTGCGGCGCCATACTCCGGCGTCATCACATACATGCTCATATCCGAGTAGTCGGTTATCTGCGTATCGCTCTGGCCTATACCCGATGTCTCCAGTATGATAAGGTCATACTTCGCCGCTTTTAGTATGTTCACCGCATCATGTATATGCTTAGATACCGCAAGGTTACTCTGCCGCGTGGCCATCGAGCGCATATACACACGCTTGTTGCGTATCGCATTCATGCGTATACGGTCGCCCAGCAGTGCACCACCTGTTTTCTTCTTCGTCGGGTCAACAGATATAATGCCAATATGTTTATCATTAAAGTCTAACAAAAAGCGCCTCACTACCTCGTCCACCAGCGAGCTTTTGCCTGCACCACCGGTACCTGTTATACCCAGCACCGGCACTTTTACTTTTTCAGCCTGCTCACGCACTTTTTTCAGGGCAGCTTGCGTCTCCGGCAGGTCGTAATAATTTTCCGCAGCAGATATCAGCCGTGCAATAGATTTCACATCCCTCTCCGCAATATGCCCCGCCTCACCATTCATCCTGTTACCTGTAGGGTAATCACTCTTTTCCAACAGGTCGTCTATCATTCCTTGCAGGCCAAGGGAACGTCCGTCATCCGGAGAATAGATACGTGTAATACCATAATCCTCCAGCTCCTTTATCTCAGATGGCAGTATCACACCGCCCCCACCACCAAATATTTTTATATGTCCGCAGCCTGCTTCTTTTAGCAGGTCATACATGTATTTAAAATACTCTACATGCCCTCCTTGGTAAGAAGTGATTGCTATCGCATTCGCGTCTTCCTGTATCGCGCAATCCACCACGTCCTGTACACTACGGTCGTGTCCCAGGTGAATTACCTCGGCACCACTCGCCTGCATAATGCGGCGCATGATGTTTATAGAAGCATCGTGACCATCAAATAACGAGGCCGCGGTCACCAGGCGAATTTTATTCTTCGGAGAATAAGACATATGAAAAAATATATTGAAATCAACCGCAAAGTTACAAAGATAGTCCCAAGTATTTTCCCATTCAGAAGGCCTCCTCAATACCTGCAGCAACAATAATTTCAGGGTCGGTAATGAGGCCTGTTTCCTCTGGATATGATTTTTTTTAAGGTCAAAATATTTTTTCCAAAAGGCTATACATTTTACCCAATTGCTATTATATTTGTTCCACATAAAAATATTTAACATGAAAAAAATATTACTGCTCGCACTCCTCACCTTTAGCTTTTGTTCCGGCTTTGCGCAGGATTTTTCCTTTGATGAACTCGTAAAACTCAGATCCTATACTTATCCTGCGTTCGAAACGTATGTACACGACAAAGGCTATAAGCTGGCTCACCTCGAGTATAACGAAAGGTGCACTGTTTTCAGGAGCGGTAAAAATGTGATCTCCTACTGCCACTATTACGACGACGGTTATTCTTACCACAACCACGTTGCTATTAAATTCGAGACTTCAAGCAAAGAAGAATATGAAAGGATCAAGCAGCAGGTTGTTGCAGGTATGGAGTACTATAAAACAAAACTCCGCAGGTTCTCTAGCCAGCACTACCTGGAGCATATATATGTAAATGATAATATCTCTGTTCACCTGTACGATATCTCTTACAGGGACGATTCTAAACCATACTACGAAATCGAGATCTACTCAGTTTACGCACACTATTAATAGAGCAGGTTCATATTTTAAAAGGCATTGATCACTCAATGCCTTTTTTATTTACTCGAATTCCCCTCTTGAGAGGGGCAGGGGTGTGTTTCCAACACATAAAAAAGCTTCGGGCTAGGCCCGGAGCTCAAAGTTCCTTATTCCTAAGCCGGCATTATCCGGATCAGGTTTTGCTGGTATTACTCAGGTAAGCTAAACAGTACCACCCCCGGTTTAGACGTCAGATGATAATGTAAAAGCGTGCCTGCTGCACCTACTTACTTTTGCCAAAGAACCTGCAGGAAAAGCCCACACTCGCAGCACTTTGCTTGTCATACCCAACTTCGCCAAATATGCTGAATTGGTCTGAGATATAATACCGTGCACCCGCTTTCAGGTAGGGAGTAACTGTATGCTCAAATTTGGTCAGCGTGCTGTCTCCCTGCGGGTAAGCGCTGTAACGGATGTTATTTAACGATAGGCCCACACCAACAAAGGGGTCCAGCCTGGATATGTGTATATATTTATCCAGGTGGTAATAAGCAGCTATTCCACCGCTGAAGATTCGCACCTTATTTGTTCGGTAACGTGTGAAAACACCTGAATATCCTGTATACTCCTGTTGAAAATTGTACTGGAAAGCATCGTAGGTAAAAATGGCAGCAATACTGATATGATTATATAGCCCATACTCCAGTTTGCCGTAAAAAGGCATCATCCCCGATGCAGTCTGTTTCCTGAAACCTGCCGGCATAGCATAACCGCTTCTGTAGCCATCAACTATACCTGCCGATAGGGTGGCTATTGTCGTATGCCGTTGATAGGCACGATGCCCTTTGAAACTATGGTCAGAAGTATCGGTTTTTGCGGTGGCTGTTAGTGTGCCCAGCATCAGCAAAGCAGGAAAGTATATATGACGAAGCATGCTATCAAAGTTAATGAAGAGTTGTAAAAACAAACGTCTGTATCTGAAGGTTTATTGCACAAAAGCAAAATGTGCTTTTTAAAATCATGAAAACATATTATTATATATTAATTAAATGTAGGTTCTCGGCTCGTTTCTCCAATTGGCTGACTTAAGTCGATGCTTTCGTTGAAAGTCCGGTTTGATCATAAACATTTGTATTACAGGGTTAAAATTTAAATTTCCATAGCGCTACGTTAACAGTGCCATGAATGAAACGCTTATCTTTGCGGGGACTCTGAAAACATCTATATGAATTTTGCACTTAAGAATATTCCTTACAGAACGTCCAAACCTCGAACCAACGGCCTTACAATGGTGATGGACAAAGGTATGGGATTGGATAGCACAAGGGATTTCCTTTCTGTAGCAGCACCTTATGTAGATATCGTTAAGCTCGGATTCGGTACTAGCTACGTTACCAACCAGCTGCGCGAAAAAATTGAGATATACAGGGAACATAATATACCTGTCTATTTTGGCGGAACACTGTTTGAGGCTTTCCTCGTGCGCGATCAGTTTGACGACTACCTGGATACCATTAAAGAATTCGGGCTCGACCATGTTGAAGTATCAGACGGTTCCGTAACCATACCACACATAGAAAAGCTCGGCTATATCGAAAAGCTTGCAAAACATGTAACTGTGTTGTCAGAGGTTGGTTCAAAAGATGCTACACACATCATGCCGCCATATAAATGGATAGAGCTGATGAGGGCAGAGCTGGAAGCCGGGGCCACTTACGTTATAGCTGAAGCACGGGAAGCTGGTAATGTAGGTATATATCGTGGTTCGGGTGAAGTCCGTGAGGGCCTCGTTCAGGAGATACTTACACAAATTCCGTCCGAGCGTATTATGTGGGAGGCTCCGCAAAAAATGCAGCAGGTCTATTTTCTCGAACTATTAGGTGCAAACGTGAACCTGGGCAATATTGCCCCGGCCGAAGTCATTAGCCTCGAATCTACACGTGTAGGATTAAGAAGCGATACATTCCATTTATTTCTCTCAAAAGAAGAAAAAGAAAGAGCCAACCACATTTAGTTTTAATGTCAGCACTGTTCGGAATAATAGGTTTCCCGTTAGCCCACTCTTTTTCACCGGCCTATTTCAAGAAGAAATTTGCTGAGCATAATACCGACGCAGTTTACGAACCTTTCTTACTCAACAACATCGAGGAATTACCCACCTTGCTTCAGGCCAACCCAACTATCCAGGGCCTCAACGTTACCATCCCTTACAAAGAAGCAGTGCTGCCGTACCTCGATGAGCTGGACAGCACGGCTGCAGAAATAGGCGCAGTGAATTGCATTGTCTTCAGGAACGGCAAAAAGAAAGGATATAATACAGACTCCATAGGTTTTGAACAAAGCCTGGTGCCTTATTTGCAACCACAGCACACCCATGCTTTGATATTGGGCACAGGCGGATCGTCCAAAGCGGTGGCCTATGTGCTGAAGCAGTTGGGTATTGCCTATAGTTTTGTGTCAAGAGCTAAGCAGCATGACTACCTTGTTTACGAAGAGCTCACACCTGAAATAATTAGCCAGTACAAACTCATCATCAACACAACTGCACTGGGCATGTATCCTAATGTAGAAAGTGCGCCCGCTTTACCGTATGAAGCTATAGGCGTACAACACCTCTTGTACGACCTCATTTACAACCCGGAAGAAACCTTATTTCTTGCGCGCGGCAAGGAGCAGGGTGCTGCAATAAAAAACGGCTTTGAAATGCTGCAGCTCCAGGCCGATGCATCCTGGGATATATGGAGCATCAGCAGGAATGTGCCGGAGTAATTACCCAACCGTATAATACACACAAGTGGTTACAAAGTTCCTGAAGTAGGGGATCCATGAAAGGGGCGCCCATTGCCTGCGTGGCTTGAGGCCAAACTTGTACTTATATATTGGGTTGATGAGGTAGTGTTCTTTATTCAGTACCTTAAGGCCGCTGCTTTTTACAATACGCTCAAAACGTTCAATGGTTATCTGTGTCTCCTTTATCTCTACCAGTTCCCCGATGACGTTTGCAGGCTCGCCGCCCATTTTTAGTATGCCTTTATACAGGGGCATGGGCAATATATGATAGTACGGCAATACACTCAGCCATTTTACACGGCATGCCTGCTGGTGCCCGCCAAAAGGCATATGCCACGGCGGGAAACCAAAGAATATCTGCCCCCCGGGCTTTAGAAAATTCTTCAGGTACGGGATGAATTTCTCCTGCTCCGGCACATGCTCTATTACATCCTTTAGGATGATCACATCAAAATACCCCTTGAATCGCTTCAGGAAATTGTCTTCATATATATTTTGCAGCAGGAACTCAACTTTGCCCGCAGCCACCTCGCTCGCAAGAAATTCGTTGGCAAGGTCTATGCGTTCCGGGTTAAGGTCTACGCCCACGCACTTGCATCCGCGGTTGATGAACGGCAGCAGCACACCACCCTCACCGGTGCCCACCTCCATTACGGTTGTACCCGGGCCTATGGTTTGGGTCTTTTCTATAAAGGGCAGTACATAACTCTCAGAATTATCTACCTGCTGATCGAAACGAAGTTTATGGTCTAAGTGCTGCTTTAATGCCAATGAATAGTATTTTAAATGGTCTGCCTTCACCGGGGGTGCGGCAAGTAAATTTACTCTTTTATTTTTTCATCCTTTCTCTCCAGCACTGCAAGTTGTTTGCGTATGCTCTCGTGATGGATCTTCTCATACAGTTCAACTATAAATTCTTTCGGCAGCTGCCGCGTTTCTGCCCGCCTGCTGATGGCCTCCACCATATCGCGCCATCGGCCCGGCTGAAAGGCAGTCATGTTACAGGTTTTCTTCACATCCGCCACCTGTTCGCTCAGCTCCAGGCGTTTGGCCAGCAGGTCTATTATTTCGGCATCAAGGTTATCCATTAGTTGGCGCAGGTACTCCAGCTGCACCTGGCCGCTCATATCGCTGGTAAACTCATCGCGGATGATGAGGCCTGACAGTATCTCGTCCAGCATCTGTGGCGTCACCTGCTGTGCGGCATCGCTCCATGCTTCATCCGGGTGCGGATGTGTTTCTATCATCAGCCCGTCAAAGTGCATATCCAGCGCCTTCTGGGCAACCTCGGCAATGCGGTTGCGGTTACCGGTAACGTGGCTGGGGTCGCATATCATGGCAAGCCCGGGCCTGCGCCGCTTCAACTCTATCGGGATGGGCCAGTTTGGTTGGTTACGGAAGCCACCCGGTGCACTGTAGCCAGAAAAACCGCGGTGTATGGCTGCTACTTCCTCCACGCCTGCTTTTTCCAGCCGCTCAATTGCTCCTTGCCACAGATCCACGTCTGGGTTCACGGGGTTCTTCACCATCACCGGCACACGCACGCCCTTCAGCGCATCCGCCAGGTGTTGCACCTGGAAGGGGTTCACTGTTGTTCGTGCGCCTATCCATAGCACATCAACGCCATATTTTAGCGCCAGTTCAATGTGGGCAGTTTCGGCAACTTCAATTGTTACAGGCAGCCTAAATTGTTCTTTCACTTCCTGCAGCCATTGCAACGCCTCAATGCCATTGCCCTCAAACGAACCCGGCCTCGTGCGAGGCTTCCATACCCCGGCCCTGAACAGTTGGACATTCAGCTTTGCCAACGCGCCCGCTGTCTCCAGCACCTGTTCGCGCGTTTCTGCGCTGCAGGGTCCTGCTATGATAAAGGGGCGTGCTTGGGTAAAGAAATTGCTCATTTCGCTAAAAAATCAGCCGCCGGATTTTTGCTCATAGAACACAGCGATCCTTGTGGTGGCTTTTAGACTGTAAAGCTACGATTGGTAGGAATAGTGGCAAAATCGGATTTCCTTCTATCAAAAGAAACTATAGTTATCGCCTTTTATGCCTGTATACCCCGGTTATCCCACTATTTTAATGCTTTCTTAATTCTTTCAATAAGGTCTCGGTTGGCAAATGGCTTGGTAATGTAATCACATGCTCCTAACGACATTATTCTGTCAATATCTTGCTGGCTGGTGTATGCAGAAATAACAACAAATGGAACGTCTTTCAGCCTGGCATCACTTTTCACATGGGCCAGGATTTCATTTCCCTGCATATCAGGCAGGTTGATGTCACAGAGTATCAGGTCAAAATGATCTTGTTGTAATGCCGTTATTGCTTCATTTCCGTTCCTCGCTTCAATGCAGTCAAATTGGGCCAGCTTTAAAAAATTCAAGACGAGGTATCTGATGGAATCGTCATCTTCTATCAACAATATTCTTTTCATAATTAACTGGGTATAGCAATTGTGATGGTAGTGCCTACACCCTCCTTACTATGCATTTCGATCATGCCGTTATGTTTGTCAACAGCATATTTTACTATCATTAAGCCAACACCTGTCCCTTGGATGTTACCGACGTTTGAACACCTGAAGAAAGTTTTGAAAATATTCGGCATTTCAGCAGCCGGTATCCCGATTCCAAAATCTGTGATCTCGATGATCAGGTGATTGTTACGTATCGATATGACCAGCTTTGGGCTTTTGGCCCTCGCAGAATATTTAAATGCGTTTGCCAATACATTGGAAACTGCATATTTAAGCAGTTTGCCATCAATATTCCAGTACTCAATTCCCTCCTCTATCTCTAACTCAAGCATCCTTCCGTCTTTGTACGGCATGAAAGACTGCACTAGTTCAGAAAGGTAGGCCCTCACATCCGTCTGCACGATCTTTACATCCATCCCGTCTTTCTCTATCCTGCTCACAAGCATCAGCTCATTAAGTATGTCTATCATGCTTGTCACTTCCTTAAGTATCCTGCTTAGATGGCTGTGTGTACCGTCTTCGCCATTCTGCTCGCAGATCAATTCCAGCATCTCTGCGTTCGAATAGATGATCGTTAACGGTGTTCGCAATTCATGAGAAGTGATTCGGATAAACTGGCTTTTCTGTTCGTTCAATTGCTTTTCCGCCTCTATCGCCCGCACCTGTTCTGTTATATCTATTCCATAGCCAATGATGTCCTGCACATTTCCCTCCGCATTTTTGATCGGATAATATACCCGCAGTATAAATTCTCCTGTTGCAGTGTTCTCTTCAACAAATCGCACCTGCCCGCCTGATGCTATTGCATTTTCAAAATGAGCATGTCTTTCAGTGGCACGGGTGGTATCTGTGTTCTTTAGCCGGCAATAGTCAAAGTCATTCTTGTCAATGATCCACTCCCGCATTTCATCGCTTTTTATCGCAACTTTATTCACGAATTTGTAAGCGTGGTCTTTTGAAAAAATCGCAATGTCGGCAGGTAGTTCATTCAGGATAGTTTCATAAAACTCCTTCTGCGTAAATATGCTCCTTTCCCGGTTCTTTTCTTCTGTTACATCTGTTATCGTTCCTACTATCCTTATCGGTTTGCCCTTTGTGTCAAACTTTATACAATAGGCATTAACATTAAAAAAGAATTCTTCTCCGTTCAAAACAACCCGCAACTGGTTGATATTAAAAAATGGATTTTCCCCCGATAACCCGCTGGCTGCAGCTTCTATCTGTTCAGTGTGGTTATTGGCACGCAGCAATCTGTACATTTTGTCGAAAGAAATTTCCTCTTTATCGCCCAATGTCAGCAGCTCTTTGAACTCCCGGTTCACTGTTACATTCAGGCTCCCCACGTCAATGCTCCACAAGCCTATTTTTGCTGCCCTCAGGCACAGTTGTAATAAACTCTCGTTTTCCTCAACATTTATATCTCTTATTTTTCGCTCAGATATGTCGCGGATGAAATGTATCCTACCAATATTCTCTCCCCTGCTGTTAAATATCGGGAAGATGGTTGCACCAAACCAGAACTGCTTACCCAGCGCCGAATAGCCTATATTTTCAAAATAAAATGGCTTCCCCTTCGATACCATTACATCAACATAATCGGCATCAACATATACCGACCCTTTTCCGTATATCACATCCCGTGGGCGCACACCCACTACCTCATCATATGGCCGTTCTGTAATATCAAGAAACCTTTTATTGCACCATAAAACCCTACCCTGAACCCCGGAAAGGGTGACTCCGTAAGTTGAATCTATATTTACATCGCCGCTAAAAGAGTTCGAGCTGGTAAGGTCTCTGCAAAATCTGTGCAGATCAACAGAGTCCCCATATACTCCCCTGATCTTTGTCTCCACCTCTCTGTAATACAAAAGGGCGCTTAGGCTGAAGCCTGAAGTATCATGGTCAATAATGCGCCCTATAAATATCAGCAGGTCCTGTTCCGGCAGCGAATAAAATACGCCCTTCACCAGTTGCTCCATTCCCTTCTGCCACAATATATAATCTCGCCCGGTAACTATCGGTCCGTCGTAATTGAAGTTCGTGGTGTCAAAATAATTGAAAACGTCGCTGATAGGACAATTGCTGTGTTTAAGGCCGTCAACCGTAAACCCTGCACCCGCCGAAACGAAAGTACGGTCCAGGTTAAGCACAATGCTATACGGAGCAAATTGCGCAAGGTCTTTAAGCCCAAAAGTAACATCCATCAGAGCTGTTTTCGTTTGTTTTTCTTTGTAAGTTTATAGACCAGTTCAGTTTTAGAGTTAACGTCAAATTTTACATACATATTCTTTATGTGAAAATTTACCGTATGGAAAGACTTGTTCAGTAACATTGCTATCTCTTTGTAGCTCTTGCCCACTATTAACAATTGTGCAATTTCAGTTTCCCTTGAAGACAGTTTTTCAAGGCTCACTTTCGCTATTTCCTTGTCCGACTGTATAGTTTTGATCAGATTGGTTGCACCCAACGGGTGAAGATAGCTGCCTGTTTGCATAACGCTGTTTACTACCTCGTCTATCTGTTTTAATGAAAATGGCTTGTACAGAAAACCCGCTGCTCCGTTTTCAATAGCCCTTATGGTCAGTTCTTGCTCAGTATCGCCGGTCATTATTACGATCCTGCTTGCCGGAAATATTTTCTTTATCTCCTGTATCGAGCCTATGCCCGAACTGTCAGCCACATGCTCATCAAGCAGTATTATATCTGGCTCTTCAGCTCGTTCACTCAAATTGGTTATGCTTTTCAGATCACTATATGCAAACATCAGGTGATACCCCTCACGATAATCAATGTAGTCACATATACTTGATCGTAACCCTTCATCATCTTCAACAATACCTATGAAAATATCCATAAGAGAAATATACTATACTGCGTTGATTATTAACAGCACAAATATGCACATTTTTGCTTAAATACCTGAAGAATCGGATTAGGGTAGAGAAATACCGTTTTCATTTGACTGATGGCCCTTTCCAAGGCTGCCATAGTGGAAGCCTCCCGCTTTAGTTGCTGTTATTTTGCTTCGAATTCGCTAACGCCATTAGCTGGCTTGTTAGTCAACTCAGTACATCCATGTCATAGGGCTTTTGGAAAAAGCCCTTCACCAGGCTCAGGTCTATCGACCTGTTTTTTTTGCTGTATCCTGGAATTTCGCCCGGTCATGGGCACTGGTAACGAAAATATTGGGCTTGTTGCCCTCCCGGTTTTTTGTCACCGTCTCTATAAAGGCGTAGCCGTCCATCGTTGGCATATTCAGGTCCACGTAGCAAAATTTGATCTCGGGATGCTGTCGTAGCTGTTCCAGCCCCGATAAACCATCCTGCGAGGTATATACTTGAAAACCCGATACTTCCAGGAATCTCGTTAAGATCGTTGCGGTAAGAAAATCATCTTCAACCACCAGTACAGAATTAGTCATAATATATTATTTGCGACAAAGGTAGAAGGCGGCAAACTTCAGGAGACTACTAATATTAGTAGATTTTATTCACACCTTTCGTTCTAAAATTGCACCATGGATTCTATTCACATAACAGACAGGGTCGTCTATCTGGGCAAAGAAAAGGAGCTGTGGGACAGTGTACAGGCTCGCCTGATCGTTACGGGGATTGATGGCAATATGTATGCCATTTCCGACGGCAAAGAGGTCATATGGGCGAGCAGGAGCGACCTGAGGAAGTTTACGTTGGCAGATAGCGAAACCTACCGGGCTTTTGCGGATTACATAAGCGGAGCATACCGCGATCATAAAAAACTGTATGTGATGCATAAGCATACCAAAGGTCCCAGTTCAGACGCATACGGATCATTGGCAGCAAATTCACTTACTACTCTATATGTGGTCAAAAATCTTTTCGAACGGTTTAAAAACGAATTTAGGTAACAGGTAAATCGCCTGCTAACATATAAAGGGTTTTCATGGTGATAGGTATAAAGCTGGGTCGTTCTCGATCCGGCTTCCTTTATTATGCCTGCAATTACAATTCATTAAACACGATCGCTCACTTTTCGCGTTGGAGAAGTGCCTGTGAAAAATACCCCCTCAGATCTGCCGGTTTTCTCCCCTTACATCTTTCTGTAACTCGAGCCCACACTGCGATACAAAGTTTTGTCATTTTTTCCATGATGGTACAGTAACAGTACCATGGTGGTACCGTAACGGTACCATCATGGAAAATAGATTTTCCTACCCCAAAAACCTTGCAGAACTTTACATAGTTATAACCCGTTTTAAGCCCCTGTAGGCCTTTGCATGGGGATAAGATCACTACCCGGGATGTGCAGATTGAGTGAGCAAAGAATGTGCTGAAAATGAGCAAAAGTGAGCAGGAAATGAGCAAAACAAAAAACCACATATTATATGAATATCAACGAATTGCAACGAAACCTGCACTCCAAACAGCATTTTTTCCAAAAATGAGCAATAACAAAAACATCACTTATGATTCACGATTTTTTATACCCTGCTTAGGCTGGCGCATAAAAGAAAACGCCCCGCAAATGCGAGGCGTTTCAATATTTTTCGAGAGGGTGAGTTTATCACTCGTCGTCGTCCCTGCTCCTTTCTTTCTTACGTGGCTTTGGAGCTGCATCGTCCTCATCTTCCATGTGGTCAGCCTTGCGACGGTGAACTTCGTCACCTGGCTCATGATGGCTGTGCATCTTGTGGCCTGTGTTAAAGTTCTTGCTGATACCAATGTTCATTTGATGTCCGAAAGTGAAGTTGAATTCGTTAGTTGCATAAACTACGCCTTCCATTTTGTCAGTTTTGTAGTTAACACCGCCTATAGCGAAGTTCAGGCAAAGGCCACGGCCAACGTTGATGCCCAGTGCAGGGTACAAACCAACATAGATACCGTTGTGCTTAAAGTTTGCAGCAGCGCCTTCAGCTGTATGGTAACCACCATGGTAAGCGAAGTCAAGCTGAGAGAACCAGAAGAAAGTCTCGCTCTTGCCGATGTAGTGCGAGTAACGTGCGAACGGACCAACCATGTAGCTGTTGAATGTGTTCTTATGACCTGCATAATCTTTGTATGCATCCTGACCCCACATTACCTGCAGACCCAAAGTCCAGTTGTGATTGAATTGGTAACCAACACCAACTTTAGCATCCCATGCAGTGCTTTTAGCTGGGTGGTTGTTACCGGTCCCACCTAAAGTGTCATGAGAGTTAGTGTAAAAATCAAGATTCCCGTACAACAAGATGCTATGTGGTTCTTGTGCGTTGGCTGTTGCTATAGTTCCTGCAGCAAGTAGAGCGAGGATCAGTTTTTTCATACAGAGCGTGTTTTATTAAAAATTATTTAGACAGCACAAATATAATAGGGATTTTGAAAAAACAATAGCTTTCTTAAATAGTTTTTTTTGTTATGCAAATAGTGAAACCCTTTATTTTCAGGCACATCGGACTAAAAGCCGCAAGAACGCTACATTCTCTCAGCAACCGGGTCACTTGAACCATGAGCTATACATCAGGTAATTGTTGGCAATGCGCTCCACTTCACCTTTCAAAAGCTCCTGGCTTATGTCTTTCACTTTTTTAGCGGGTACTCCTGCAAAAATGCTGCCGGCCGGCACTTCTGTGCCCTCAAGCACCACTGCACCTGCAGCAATGATGCTGTTCTCGCCTATTACTACGTTGTCCATTACAATAGCGCCCATCCCTATGAGCACGTTATCAGCAACCTTGCAGCCATGCACAATGGCGTTGTGGCCAATAGATACGTTATTGCCGATAATAGTCTTCGTCTTCTGGTAGGTGCAGTGTATACATGCGCCATCCTGCACATTCACTTTATTACCCATGCTGATGCTGTTTACATCGCCACGCACCACTGCATTGAACCATACGCTGCAATCATCTCCCATAACAACATCGCCTACAATGGTTGCATTTGGCGCTACAAAACAACTGTCGGGTATCTGTGGTGCAACTCCTTTTACGGGCAGAATAACTGGCATGGTCTTAACGTTTTGCCAAAAGTAGAAATTATACACAAAAAGGGTGCCCGTATGTTGATATTTTGTGAGCAGGGCTAAAGGATTAATGTTTAATTTTGATGGGTAAGAATTTTATTCATGCAGGCATACTTAGACCTTCTTCAGCACATATTGGATACGGGCGTGACAAAAAGCGACCGCACGGGCACAGGCACTACCAGTTGCTTCGGGTATCAAATGCGCTTTGACCTGCAAAAGGGTTTTCCTCTTGTGACGACGAAGAAGCTGCATGTTAAGTCGATCATTCACGAGTTGTTGTGGTTTCTCAACGGTGATACGAACATCAAATATCTAAAGGATAACGGTGTGCGCATATGGGATGAATGGGCGGATGAAAATGGCGACCTGGGTCCTGTTTATGGTCATCAATGGCGTAGCTGGACAGGTGCTGACGGAAAGGTCTATGACCAGATAATGGATGTGCTGCACCAGATAAAAACAAACCCCGACAGCCGCCGTATGATCGTGAATGCATGGAATGTTGCCGATCTGCCCAAAATGAAGCTGAGCCCGTGCCATGCACTGTTCCAGTTTTATGTGGCTAATGGTAAACTATCCTGCCAGCTGTACCAGCGTAGTGCGGATGTTTTTCTCGGGGTGCCGTTCAACATTGCATCGTACGCATTACTTACTATGATGATTGCTCAAGTGACCGGTTTGGGAGTTGGAGAGTTCGTCCATACTTTTGGCGATGTGCATTTGTATAGCAATCATATAGAGCAGGCAAAATTGCAACTGTCCCGTACGCCTTATCCGTTGCCGACGATGAAAATAAACCCCGAAGTAAAAGACCTTTTCTTATTTAAGTACGAAGATTTTACGCTGGAACATTATCAACATCATCCTACGATCAGTGCACCTGTGGCTGTTTAGTATACCCACTTGGCAATCACTTAAAATCAATTGCAATGGTAGTTTCATTAATAGTAGCTGCAGCTGAAAATAATGCCATCGGCAGGAATAACTCCTTACCTTGGAATTTACCCGAGGACCTGAGATTTTTCAAGAGGACGACCATTGGCAAGCCGGTGATCATGGGCCGGAAGACCTTTGAATCGCTTGGGCAGGCATTGCCAGGACGATTGAACATTGTGCTGTCAAACAATAGTCGTTTACAAGTTCCAGATGGTGTATTGGTTTATAATGACGTGCAAGCTGCATTGGACCATTTGCAAAAATTGGACCCCGAAGAATGTTTCATCATTGGTGGCAGCAAAGTGTTTGAGAACACCATGTCCCTGATAGAGCGTATGTATATAACAAGGGTGCATTCAGATATCCCAGACGCAGATGCTTTCTTCCCGGATATAGACCATACTCACTGGAAGCTGGTGTGGGAAGAAAAGCACAAGGCAGATGACCGCCACAAATTTGATTATACCTTCCAGAAATACGAGAGGGCAGAAATGTAATAGGCGTGCACGCAGCTATTGAACTTATAAAATATAAATGGAAGGCTAAAGGCAGGCATGGCACGCATTCACCTTTTGTGTATGATTTTATTGAGCAGGTATTGATGAACAAAGCTCCATTGAATAAAGAACTTTTAGTTACCTGCCCAACCCTGGACCTGAAATACGAGAATCTGCTGAACCGCATTGCACAGCATTATCGATATTATTCAGTACTGCAGCTGCCCCTGACCGATAATGTAATGATAGCACCATCGGCTGACCTGATCGTGCTGGACAACAATTTCCCCACGCAATGGCATGATTTGTACGATCAATACTCCGTGTTTTTGGAAGATGAGAGTGCAGTTGCGGTGTTAAGTATTCACCAGACACCTGCACACAGTGCCGCATGGGCCGGCCTTTGTAAAATGGAACCGGTGCGCATGAGCCTGGATATGTATGGAATTGGCTTGCTGCTCTTCAAGAAGGAGTTTAAGGAAAGACAGCATTTTATTCTGAAATACTAGCCCAGAGGATCGTCTTCGGGGCGACTGGTGGGGTTCTTGGCAAAGAACTTATCTACCACGCCACTGAACATAGGCGGCACTTTAGCATGAATATACTCCTTCATAATCTCCACAGACTTTAAAGCCTGCTCCTGCGTGAGGCCGGCGTTGTTCTTCAGCTTTTCTATCAGATCCTGCATGAACTATGCTGCTTTTAAGTGGTCCAATTTTGCGTGCTCTACCATTTGTTGTGCATATTCCAGTGTGAGGTGGAATGTACCTCCGTGTTGTTCAGACGGGAGATCGAACATGGCATCTGTGAGGATCATCTCGCAGATCGTGCGCAGCCCGCGGCCACCAAGCTTGTATTGCACAGCCTTCTTCACCATATAGTCGATCGCGTCGTCTTCCACCGTAAGTTTTATGCCTTCGTACTCAAACAAGCGGGTGTACTGCTTGATGAGGGCATTCTTAGGTTCGGTGAGGATGCGTTTCAGTGATGCCTCATCGAGCGGGTTGAGGTAAGTAACGACCGGCAGCCTTCCCAACAGTTCGGGTATGAGGCCAAAAGTGCGAAGGTCCTGTGCGTTCACATATTGCAGCAGGTTTGCCCTGTCCAGGTCTTTGGTAGCCTTAATAGCATTGTAACCAATAGAAGCAGTTTGTATGCGGCGTGCGATCATTTTATCTATACCCTCGAAAGCGCCACCACAGATGAACAATATGTTCTGCGTGTTCACTTTGATCATTTTTTGCTCAGGGTGTTTCCTGCCGCCTTGCGGGGGTACCAGTACTTCAGCTCCTTCCAGCAGCTTCAGCATCGCCTGTTGCACACCTTCCCCGCTTACATCGCGGGTAATGGAAGGATTGTCGCCTTTACGGCCAATTTTATCCAGCTCGTCTATATATACTATTCCACGTTCAGCAGCAGCCACATCGTAGTTGCTTGCCTGCAACAGCCTGGACAAGATGCTCTCTACATCTTCGCCAACATAACCGGCCTCTGTGAATACCGTAGCATCCACAATTGCAAAAGGAACCTGTAGCAGGCGCGCAATGGTTTTAGCAAGCAGGGTTTTGCCCGTACCTGTTTCGCCCACCATCATGATGTTAGACTTTTCTATCTCCACGTCGTCAGTCTGCGGCATGGAAAGACGCTTGTAATGGTTATATATAGCTACAGATAATACTTTTTTAGCATCGTTTTGACCAATAACATACTGGTCGAGGAAGGCCATTATCTCTCGGGGTTTGTAGTTCCTGTTCTTCTGTACCTCGGGTTTTGCTTCGGGCATTGATTTTGCGCCACCGGTAGCTTCTACCAGCAGGGAGTGTGCATTTTCTATGCACTGGTCGCAAATATTACCCTTTAAACCGGTAAACAATATATTAACATCACTCTCTGCGCGGTCGCAGAAAGAACATCTTTTTTCAGGTTGCTTTGCCATATTGTGTGGCTGCAAAGGTAGGGGTTTATTGGTTTGTGCTGTTGTAAAATGAATCTATCGTTCCTTGATCGAACTGCTTCCGTTTTCTCTGCAATGGTTTGAAGCTCCCTACAAAATATATTTTCCATTTTTCGGAAAACATGTCCGCATCGTGGACGTTTTTGGTGGCGTGCCAGAAATTAGTTTGTTGATTGTCAATTTGTTATGAGTTTGGCACATGGTTGGATATATACCGATCAAACAAACAAACTCGAACAATAAAAAACTTAAAAAAATGAAAAACATCATCAAATCACTCGCAATCGCAACTATAGCAATCGTATCTGCTAAATCTTCTTTCGCACAAGCAACAGCAACTGCTTCTGCTTCTGCTAATATCATCACTCCTATCACTATCACTAAGACAGTGGATATGAACTTCGGTAATGTAGCTGTTTCTGCAACTCTTTCGGGTACTGCTGTTCTTGCTCCTGCAGGCACCCGTACCACAGGTGGTGGCGGTGGTGTTACCCTGCCTGCCACTACGGGTACTGTTTCTGCAGCTTCTTTCACAGTTGCAGGCCAGGCCAGCTACACTTACGCTATCACATTGCCATCAAGCTGCACAATAACTGATGGTGCTTCTCACAGCATGACCGTTAACAGCTTCACCAGCTCACCTTCTTC
>JBGAJU010000091.1:0-11178 GCA_044224775.1 Flavipsychrobacter sp. | reverse complement strand
GTTGTTATGACCGATGTGGCGTTGGATCCATTTTCTACATACGGACATGATGGTATTGTAGAAGGACAGGAGATAGTAAATGACGCTACGGTTGAAGTGCTGTCTCAAATGAGTGTGAGTCATGCAAGGGCAGGCGCAGATTTTGTTGCCCCAAGCGATATGATGGACGGGCGTATAGGAGCTATTCGCGATGCGCTGGAGTGTAATGGGTTTACGAAGACGGGCATTATGAGCTATAGTGCTAAATATGCCTCCTGTTTTTATGGGCCATTCAGAGATGCACTGGACAGTGCGCCCGGTTTTGGTGACAAGAAGACCTACCAAATGGACTATGCCAACAGGGTAGAGGCAATTAAAGAGGTGCTTATGGATGTGCAGGAAGGTGCTGATATTGTGATGGTGAAACCAGCAATGGCATACCTGGATGTTATCCGTGAGGTGAGAAACAATGTGGACGTACCGGTGAGTGCCTATCATGTGAGCGGTGAGTATGCTATGATAAAAGCTGCCGCTAAAATGGGATGGCTTGATGAAAATAAGGCCATCCTTGAATCATTGACCAGCATTAAGCGAGCCGGGGCGGACCTTATTGCTACTTATTTTGCAAAAGACGCTGTGCGGCTGATAACCCAATAACAAAGACTTTTTACTACACATGATAACTAAAAGCAAAGAGCTATTTGAACGGGCGCAGAGAAGCATTCCGGGTGGCGTGAATTCTCCTGTTCGTGCATTCAGGAGTGTGGGCGGTACGCCATTATTTATGACGCACGCTAAAGGTGCATATATGTATGACGCTGATGGCAATCGGTATATAGACTATATCAACTCATGGGGGCCAATGATATTGGGGCATGCCTACGAGCCTGTTGTACGAGCAATACAGGAAAAAGCTGCGCAGTCCACGTCATTTGGGGCACCCACTGAGCTGGAGATAGAAATGGCTGAACTGATCACCTCGATGGTTCCCAATGTGGATATGATACGCATGGTGAGCAGCGGTACTGAAGCCTGCATGAGCGCCCTGCGCCTTGCGAGAGGTTATACCGGCAGAAACAAATTCATCAAGTTCGAAGGCTGCTATCACGGGCATGCAGATGCATTCCTTGTAAAGGCCGGCAGCGGTGTGGCAACATTTAATATTCAAACGGTTCCCGGTGTTACGGCAGGTGTGGCAAATGACACCCTAACTGCACCATATAACGACCTCGCAGCGGTGCAAAAGCTTGTTGATGAAAACAAAGGCGAGATTGCTGCTATTATCATTGAGCCGGTTGCGGGAAATATGGGTTGCATTCCTCCTGCTGCGGGTTTTATGGAAGGGCTGCGTACCATTTGTGATAAAGAGAGTATTGTTTTCATTTTTGATGAGGTAATGACCGGCTTCCGCCTGGCTGCGGGTGGGGCGCAGGAAAGGCTGGGTATTAATGCAGACCTTGTTACGTATGGAAAAGTGATAGGAGGTGGGATGCCGGTAGGCGCCTTTGGTGGAAGAAAAGAGATCATGCAGCATATTGCGCCTTTGGGGAGTGTTTACCAGGCAGGTACACTTAGTGGTAATCCGTTGGCTATGATAGCCGGTTACACCATGCTGAAAACGCTGAAAGAGCATCCAACCATATACAAAGACATTGACGAAAAAACGGAATACCTGCATAAAGGGCTCGACAGTGTGCTTAGGCCATTAAATAGGCCATACGTCATCAATCGTTTTGGCTCTATGATAAGTGTGCACTTCAGTGATAAGCCTGTTACAGACTTCGCATCTGCGGCATCAGCAAACAACGCGCTGTTCAACAAGTTCTTTCATGCGATGCTGGATAGCGGTGTGTACCTGCCGCCTTCAGCCTTCGAAACATGGTTCATCAGCAATGCGCTTTCTTATGCTGATATTGACGAAACGATAGCGAAGGCAGGTGAGGCGCTGCCGAATTAATGAACATAAGATAAGTGTAAAAAAATAGCCCCGAACAAGCGTTCGGGGCTATTAGTATCATGATCGGCTTACCTCGATCACTACTTCAGTATTTCGGCCAGTTTTTCGTCCAATTGTGGTCCGCGCAGGTTATGCGCAATTATCTTACCCGACGTATCAATAAGAAAGTTTGTGGGTATAGAATGCACGCCATAGGTCGCAGCAGCAGGAGATTCCCATCCGTTAAGGTCTGAAACCTGTGTCCATGATAACCCATCTTCCTGTACAGCGTCAAGCCATGCATCTTTTTTGCTGTCAAGAGATACGCTCAGGATCGTAAAATTTTTTTCTTTGAATTTTTCATAAGCGGCAACTACATTCGGGTTTTCGCCGCGGCAAGGCCCGCACCATGATGCCCAGAAATCGAGCAGTACATACTTGCCCCTGAACGACGATAGCGAAACAATATTGCCATCTTTATCGGGTAGCGAAACTTCCGGTGCGGTGTTCTCACTTCTGCTGTCAGCTTGCTTATCGCCCTGCTTTTGTTTAAGCTTTGACAAATAAACCTCGCTATACTCTTTCGTCATTTTTGCATTGGGGAATTTCCTGTTAAGGCTCTGGTGAAAAGCTTCCAGGTAATGCTTTTCGGTGACGGGGTTAAGCATCCTAGCGGCGAATATAGCATTAGGCTCGTACGGATTGGTATCAGCGTAGTGTTCAACAAATTGAGTGAACTGCTGACGCATATCCATCATATCATTTTGCGCAACAGTAAGCAGGCTGTCATTGCCTTTCATGCGCAATGAATCAAGTACAATGCTCATTGTATTAAAATCGCGCAAGTGTTCCCGAATAGCAACGATAAATGTTTTCAGGTCTTCAGAAGGAGCGGACCCGTTGACTTTATATTGTTCAAGAGAGTTCCAGTCGGCATCTATTTTAATTGTTCCGTTATCTACGGATAAAAGAATGAATTTGTTCTGCTGAAAATGTAGCCTGTATAATCCCGGCTCCGGTGCAACCCCTGATAATTCAAAATGCCCGTCATCTTTTGAGCGTTGCGAATCGATGATGTTAATGATGTCGTTCGCGTTCAGTTGTTCCAGTATTACTGTTTGTTCAGGCATACCGGCGATACTTCCAATTATCTTAAAGCGATGACTATCGTTGCCGCAGGCAGCAATAAAAGAAACTCCAATAAGTAGAAAGAGTAAATGTTTTGATCTCATCCAGGGAATTTTCCTATAACCTGCCAAAATTAATAAGTCAAACGTCAAGAAATGCCTAAAATTTGCAGATAAATATAGCACTTTTGGCATATAATTTGCTTTCTATTCATAAAGCACTAATTTAGGACACCATCAAACACTATTATGAAAAAAGTATTACTCTATGCAGCGGTATTAGCTGTAGTAACTCTTGCGTGCAACAAAAGCAACAATAACTATTCTGCAACTGATAATACTGCCGGGATGATAAAGACAGAACAGTGGACCGGCACCATCAGTGGTTATGCAAAGGGCGATACATTATTTACAGGCGATACCACTCACCATGAATGGCCAAAAGGCTATAGCCGAACCAAGGCTGATACATCGATCGCAGTAGCAAAGATAAATGGGTTTGCTGTCGGGATGATGGGTTTTACGCTTGCATACAGATCTACTGATGTAGCTAACAAAACAAGGAAGTTTGATACCGTGCTTACCGGTACTTATGACGCCATAATGATCTACTATTATGAAAGAGACAGCTTCACATTTGTGAGCCATGAAGTATCAGGTTATAACACAGCTGCGGCCCAATACTATCAAAACAATATAACGCTACATAGTAAGTAGCGGCGAATCCAACCAAAGGGAAAAGTAGACCGCAGCCTGTAAATTATTTATCTTCAACTAACCTGAAGCCAAGATATCTCTCGCGGGTGTTAGGCAGATATGCTGCGCGGCGCGTAACAACGAGCTCAACAGGTTGGCTGAGGTATGAGCCTCCGCGAACCACGTGCGCATTGCCGCCAGTTGGGCCTTGCGGATTTTCAACATCGTTCTTGCTGCCGTAGGTCTTGCCATACCAGTCGTTGCACCACTCTTCTACATTGCCGGTCATGTCGTATATGCCCAGTTCATTTGGTTTTTTCCTGCCAATGGCGTGTGGACGGCTCTCGGAGTTACGTGCATACCATGCTATCTCACCCAGGCGGTTCTGGCCGCTGTATTTCTGGCCTTCCTTCATTTTAGCAGGTTTCTTTTTCCCCTGGTCACTGATCAAAAACTCATTAACACCGCCGCGTGCCACACCTTTAAATTCTTTCACGAGGTCTTCCTTCACGCCGCCACGTGCTGCATATTCCCACTCGGCTTCTGTTGGCAGGCGAAAGTGCCTACCTGTCTTTGCATTCAGTTTCTCTATGAATTCCTGTACTTCTGTCCAACTTACGTTATTTACGGGACACTCATCACACTGGTAGCCAGACGGGTTAGTATTCATGATCTCTTTCCACTGCTTCTGGGTCACCTCATACTCGCCAATAGAGAAATCTTTAAGGGTTACTGTGTGTGCAGGCTTCCTGTCTTCGGCCTCATCATTGGCGCCAAGGTCAAAACTGCCGCCTTGCACATGTATCATGTATATAGGAAAATCATCGCCGCTTATTTTGTTGAATTTCCTCTGCGCCGACACCGACTGCACAGAAAGCAACATCAGTAAGGAAGCCAGAATGCGTGTCATAAGTATATCTCGTGTTTTAAAAAATCAATTTATCAATAGTTCATTACCAATCAACTAACCGGCAGCCATCTGTACCACTTTCGTTGGCTCAAGGTTGGCATTGCGTATCGCTACATTCTGAGCCACCCTCTGCGCCAATGTAATAAAGGCTGCTTTAGACACCGGCTCATCATTAATGACTGCCGGAAAACCTTTGTCGCCGCCCTCGCGAATGCTCTGCACTATTGGTATTTCGCCAAGAAAAGGCAGCTCGAATTGCTCTGCCATTTTTTTGGCTCCGCCCTGCCCGAAAATATAATATTTATTTTCAGGTAACTCCTGCGGTGTAAAATAAGCCATATTTTCAACAATTCCGAGTATCGGCACATTGATTTGCGGCTGTTTGAACATCATTATTGCTTTTTTGGCGTCTGCGGCAGCTACGGATTGTGGCGTAGATACGATAACAGCGCCCGTTACAGGCACGGTTTGCACTAATGTGAGGTGTATATCGCCGGTTCCGGGTGGCATATCAATTACCAAGTAGTCCAGCTCGCCCCAATAAACATCTGAAATGAACTGCTTCAATGCAGAACTTGCCTGCGGACCGCGCCAGATGACGGCTTGTTTTTCATCTATCAGTAATCCAATAGACATTGCTTTTATCCCATATTTCTCCAGCGGCACTATCATGCCTTTACCGTCTATCTCGGTCATTTTGGGCCTTTCATCCCTTGCTCCCAGCATTATTGGTACTGACGGGCCGTGGATATCGGCATCGAGCAATCCCACGCTTGCACCCTCCTGCGCCAAACCTATGGCCAGGTTCACAGCCACGGTAGATTTACCTACACCGCCTTTGCCACTGGCTACTACCACAATATTCTTCACATTGGGCAATACGGCTTTATTGTCTTTACGGTTGCTGTTCACATTAGCGGTCATATTCACGGTCACTATCGCTTCTTTATCCACCAGCAGCCGAATGGCGTTCACGCACGCTTTTTCTATCATGTCCTTCAGCGGGCAGGCCGGGGTGGTGAGCACAACTGTAAACGAAACGTTCTTTCCTTCTATCGCGATATCCTTCACCATGTTCAGGGTGACAAGATCTTTACCCAGATCCGGTTCCTGCACCTGGCTGAGGGCCTCAATCACCGCTTCTTTTGTTATCATATAAATTAATTAAATAAGTAGTATTTGTTGAGCACAAATTTACATTAAACTCCATAAATGCGACTTTGATTTTACTTATGCCAATATTTCAAACAACACGGTTGGGAAATTTTCCTTGTGAAAAGAGAATACCCTGAAAATGGTATTGTATTGCCAATGAGTGCTGAGTACATTTGCATATTATTCACTAATAAAAATTTGCGTATGATGACACTGACGAGGTCTTTGGTTACACTGCTGTTGGCCAGTATGGCCTTTACTGCCGTGGCCCAGGATGATTTCATCCTTGAGAAGGATTACGAGATTAGCCGGAAAGCTAAGAAAGGTTACCTCGGAAATGTAGAGAAGAAAGAGAATGGCAATTTTGATATGATCTACATCCTGCCGAGCGGTGCGCGGAAAATAAAAACCGAGATATACCATTTTGATAAAGACTGCAACCAGCTTGGTGTGGAGCGTGATGAAATGGAAATAGAGCGTGCGCGACTGAGGTGGAAATGGTTTACCTATAAGGGAGATTTTTACCTGACCAATACGCTTTCAGCATCTGCTAATATGATGGGCAAACTTGTGTTCAGGAAAAAGCTAGTTACAGCAACATGGAGCTGGTGGACCGGGCATTATGTGCGCAATGTAAAAATGCTGGACAAGGTGAAACCTAAGAACGAGGAAGGCCGTGCTTACGTATTTGTGGGCGGTGCTTACGAGGTGGAGCGTGACAGCAGTGTGCTGGTGCTGGCTATGGGTGCGACCGATAAAGAAAAATTTGGTTCGCCCACAAAGTACGACCTGCTGAAATGCAATAATGAATGTGATGTGACCACACTGCAGCAACTTACTTTTACACATGCGGTGCAACCGGTTTTCAGCCAGCCCCTGATGGATGACCAAAGCGGTGATATAGACAATGATGACCAACCGCGCGACTGGATAGTGATAATGGCCCCAGTGAAGCTAAGAAGCACTAAGGATAACAGGGCAGAGAACCCGGAGGATTTCTATTACCTGCGCATCTCGCCGGAAGGAACAGTAAAAGAGAACTTTGCTTTCAAAGCACCTGCTGCCGGCCTGCGCATATTGCAGGCTTACGAAAAAGATGGTGCCGTGGTGATGTATGGTATGAGTACAGGTAAGGAAGGTAAATTTATAGACCAGGCATTAGGTAATATACTTGTGCCTACAACCAGCGCCAGCGCTGATGAAAAGGCTGCAAGTAATACAGACGCATCAAAGAGCTTTGGCGGTTTTGCAGCCATGGGCAATTCCCTTGGCGGCAAGGATGATGTTGGCATGACCCAAGACCAGGTGGATGATGTGCTGGATGAAAAAAAATACACCCACTTTGCATTCATGAAGGTTGAGGGTGGCAAACTGGCCTGGGGCAACTTAACTGAAATGGACGAGGTGAACGATAAAGCGGTTGCAGCAGAAGGAATGAAGCGTCCGTTGAAATTTGACGGCAACAAGTTTGAGGTGAACAATATGCAGTTCGTTAAAGACGGCAGCATGTTGCTGAGCATACAGGATTTCAGGAGGGCAAAAGACAAAAGCCACGCCAAAATATACAAAGGCATGTACCTGATGCACTTTACCAACACAGGCCAACTGGTGCACAACTATACTGTAAATGTGGAGCAGCGCAGCAAGAAGGGCTTTTTTAACAACAGCCCGCTTACGGCTGATATGTACCCTGCTACCAGCTTTGTTTATGAAACTGAAAAGGGCACACTGAAGTGGGTAATGCACATTGTGAAAGCTATTGATAAAGACTCGTACTCATCTACCAACTATTTTGCGGGCACAGTAACTACCACTACGACGTATTCGCCACTGTATTCTATAGAATACGGTACCATAGATCTGCAGAATGCCAAGGCAAGCGACTTTAAGACCCTTGGTGAAGACGAAAAACGTAAATATTACCTCTACGAGGATCACAACACATTGCAAAACGGAAATATGCTTTATTTCTTTAGCGAAACTACGAGAGGGGACAAGATGCTGATATCAAGGCTTACGTTATAAATTAGATTTGCCATTATTTAAGGGGTGCCATATGGCACCCCTTATTAGTTAATTGATATTAGTAAATATATTATTAACATTTGTTATTGTTATCAGAAAATAAAACGCCATAGCTTTGTCGTATGAAAAATAGGATACTTCCCGTTGTTTTTATGTTGTGTTGCATGCTTGCAGTAAAAGTGGTGACAGCGCAGGATGATGTGAAGAACATCATCCAGATAAACGGCGTTACCATGACAGCTGATAGCTTGCGCGCAGTGCCTTATGTTACTATTGGTGTGAAGGGCAAAAACCGTGGAGTAGAATCGGAATACACCGGGGTTTTCTCTATAGTTTGCTTTAAGGGTGATACTTTGGAATTCTCTGCGTTGGGTTACCGCTCTAAAGAGTTTGTGGTGCCACGTACGCTGCAGGGGCAGCACTTTGCGTTGATACAATTAATGGTGCAGGATACCTTCTACCTGCCAGAGACGATCATTCGTCCGCTGCCGACCAAAGAGGGTTTCGACTACGCATTCCAGCACTGGCACATACCGAATGATCAGTATGAGGTTGCACGCAAGAATACGGATGCCTACCTGATGCGTGTACTGGCATATACTACGCCTATAAGTGGCTCTGAAGCACAGAACCGCACGCTAAGGCAGCAGGCGAATGATGCTGTGTACTATGGCCAGATGAAGCCAATGAACATACTGAACCCTATAGCCTGGGGCGAATTCTTTGAAGCCTGGAAGCGTGGCGATTTCAGGAGAAAGAATAACTTTTTGAAAAACGATTACTAATTATTTACTGAGTATCCTTATCTCAACACGGCGGTTTTGCTGCTGTTCATCTTCGGTATTGGCGGGATAAATAAGTGGTTTGGTTGTTCCATAGCCTATGTACTTCATTCTTTTTTTATCAATGCCTTTTGCAGTAAGGTAATCGAAGATGGCTTTGGCCCTCATTTCTGACAGCTTCTGGTCGGTTATTGCAATGTCTTTGCCGGTTTCCATTCCTTTGCAGCATGCGTGGCCTTCTATGCTTATGGTTACCTTGCTGTGCTCATTCATGAAGTTGAACAGGTTTTGCAGCTCGGGCATAGATGATTGCATTATGTCAGGCAGGTTGCCTTCGAAGAAAATATTCTTCAGGTTCACTGTTTCATTCACCTTCAGCTTGTCTATGTCCATCTTTGTTTGGTTGCCTTGCACAATGATGAGCACCTTCCGGTCGGGGGCATTGCCGTATTTGCCTGTCATGCCGGGGCGGGCTATCTGCCCTTTGCCTGCATAGGCAACAATATCATCCTTATTAATGCCTTTGCCCACAAGGTATGCCTGCACATTGGTGGCGCGTTCTGTTGATACAGTATCGTTATGTTCGGGAGTGCCCCTGTAGTCGGCATAGCCAAGAATGGTTATTTTTTGTCCCGGTTTTATATCCTTCGCCGCAATTTTGTCCAGGTAACCGGCTGCAACCGGGTTCACTGTTGTTTCTTTCAAGGCAAAATGTACGGTAAAGGTATCTATGCTTTGTGCATAGCCGCTTAATGACAGACCAAGCAAGCAGGCAATAATTATTTGTTTCATTGCAATGGTGGTTTACTAATTCAACTCGTATTGGCTCACCAGCCAGATGAACTGTGACAGAACTGCTGCACCCAGCTTCAATTCCCGGTGGTTCACTGTTTCGAACACATCATTGTTGGTATGGTGCACATCAAAGTAGCGCTGCGAATCGGGGATAAGGGATGCCATCGGGACTTTTTTCTTTTCGTGCAGCGGCGATATATCTGCGCCGCCATGATCGAGGCTGAAATCGTACACGCCATAGGGCAGGAAGAGGTGCTTGTACTTAAGGATATTTTCCCTTTTGTCTGCGGCTATATCCAGCCCGATGCCACGTGGCGCAAATCCGCCCGCATCGGTCTCTATTGCTATGATGTGGTTCTCATTATTTGCAACAGCCGAGTCGGCATAAGCTTGCCCGCCTTTCAGGCCGTTCTCTTCATTCATGAACAATACTGCACGTATGGTACACTTCGGGCGAATGCCCAGTGCCTTATATGCGCGTATCACTTCTATCGACTGCACGCAGCCTGCACCATCATCGTGCGCGCCTTCGCCCACATCCCATGAATCAAGGTGGCCGCCAACAGTAATTATGCGCTCGGGAGAGTAGGAGCCCTTTATCTCGCCTATCACATTGTAGGAACGCACCATCTTTTGCATCATCTTACATTCCGAGTTCATCTTTGCCATTACCGGGCCTTTTTTGCAGGCTTCTTCCAGCATATCTGCTGTTTTGTTGCCTATGGCCATTTCGGGTATGTGGCGTGTGGAGTCTTTGTAGTGCATGCTGCCGGTATGCGGGTAATCATCTTCGCCGGTTGACATAGAGCGAATGATAACAGCGGCCACACCTTTTTCTGCAGCAATGTTAGGACTGTTAACGCGATATTTTACCGCATCGCCGTAGCCATTAAAGGTGAAAACAAAATCCTGCCTGAAACGGTAGTTGAAGAAAACGATCTTTCCCCTCACTGCGTAGTCGGGCAGTGCTTTGAACTCTTCATAATTGTGTACCACTACAACAGGGGCTTCTAATATTTTCCCGTTGGTACCGTCGCTGTTACCCAATGAGAGTGCATCTACTTTTTTGTATTGCCCGTCTATTTTCAACTCCAGACTTTCTTTGCCGCGGTACCAGTAGGGTACGTCGCAAGGCTGCAGGTAAACACGGTCTGCGCCGGCTGCGCGCATTGCCCTTTCGCCCCATTTCACTGCATTCTCAGCCGCCTTTGTGCCGCTGAGGCGGTGCCCAACCGATTTGCACAGCACGCGCAGGTTATCGTAGCAAGTGCCATGCAACATGATCTCATCAGAGAGTTTGCGGAACATGAGTGAATCCTGCGACTGTGCCAGAGTAGTATGCACAATAGCCGTAGCGAGCATGGACGTTAGTAATCGTAATTTCATCTTATAAAAGTAATATAATTGGCTAATCATGAAAACAGGTAAATGGGGCGTTGACAAATTCACCCGCAAAATAACCTATCTGCGCATCAACTTTCCTTTCCACTGCCTTTGAACTGGTGGTGGCTTTCTTTGAACAAAACGTTGAAGGTAGTTAGCGAGCCGTATATAGCTGTTATATATTGCTGCAACTCTATTTTTTCTTCCTCACTCATTGTCTTGTGTGCATTTATTTTCTGTTCCATTACACGCAGCCTGTCGCGCACCATGGTTATCTTATGAAAGAAGGTTTCGATGGGCACTTCTTTCGATTGCAGTGTTGCGTCACCGGGCTTTAATATCAGATTGCCGTGCTTCCATTTGGGTGCAATTGGTACCAAGTGTGTGTCG
>JBGAJU010000090.1:0-11564 GCA_044224775.1 Flavipsychrobacter sp. | reverse complement strand
AGGAACGACTCCTCCATTCCTATTACCGCTAACATGATCGTTATGCCGCAAATGCTGCTGGCAGGCACCTTCTTCCCTATAGAGGTATTCCCTAAATGGCTGCAGCCCGTATGTAGGGCTTTGCCGCTTACCTTCCTTAACGACGCACTGAGGAAGATTTCCTTCTATGGCGCCAACCTGTGGGATGTGCGCTACGAGATAATGGCACTGCTCATCTGGGGTGTTATTATTTACGCTGTCACCATCAGGATTTTCAAGTGGGAGTAACTATCTCACAAAATTGTTAGTGTAGTTTTTCAGGTGCAATGGCTTTATCACCACATCACGTGGATGTGGTTCAACTTTACCATACAGTTCAAACTGGAATGACCGATCAGGAGAAGAAGGCTCATTCATAAGCAGCGCATGCTTAGCATGGTCCTTTATACGTCTATCCTTTTCCACATTGTCATAGGCGGGAGCTGTGGCAATAACCTGTGTTTGCGCACCCGCAGAAAATGAAAGTAACATAACGATCGGGATGAATGCTATGGCTGTTTTCAAAAACCGTATTTGATAATAAAATTAACTCCTTTCCGCTATTTCTCACTATTACTTTTGGGTTTTAACTTTTGCCCTTTAACTTCGCCCAAATGTCCCACCTCATTATATACACCGATGGCGCAGCCCGTGGCAATCCCGGCCCCGGTGGCTATGGCGCCGTGCTGCACTGGGGCAAGACCGTAAAAGAAATAGCTCAGGGCTATAAGCACACAACAAACAACCGCATGGAATTAATGGCCGTGATAGCAGCGTTGCAGTTGTTAACACGCGATGGCCTTGACATTACCATTTATAGCGACTCGGCCTACGTAGTCAATACCGTGGAAAAAGGCTGGCTGTTCAATTGGGCAAAAAATGGTTATAAGGGCAAAAAAAATGCCGATCTCTGGGCGCAATACCTGCAGCTACACAGAAAACACCGCATCAAATTTGTTTGGGTAAAAGGCCATGCCGACAATATCTGGAATAATCGTTGCGATATACTGGCAACAGCAGCTGCCGATGGCAGTAACTTGATTGAAGATACCGGCTTCAGGAGCGATGCCTTGTTATAGCGCGCATCAGGTGTAATATTAAGGCTGTGGCTCGGGCGCTTTCGGCTCTTCTTTTTTCTTTTCCGACTCTTCTTTTTCCTTACGCTTGCGCTCCTCGCGTTCTTCTTTTTCTTTACGCTTGCGTTCTTTCTTCGACATTTCAGGCGCCTTGGTTTCCTCGGGCTTCACTTCCTCTTTCTTCTCAGGCTCCGGGGTTGCTGCCGCTGCTTTTTCTTTTTCAGCACGTTCCGCTGCTTCGCGGTCCTCTTTCTCCTTGCGTTCACGCGCTTCACGTTCTTCCTTCTCCTTGCGTTCACGCGCTTCGCGCTCTTCCTTCTCTTTGCGCTTGCGTTCCTTTTTCGATAGCTCAGGCGCTTTTACTTCCTCTTTCTTCTCCGGCTCCGCAGCAGGTGGTGCCTCTGCTCCTGCCGGTGGTGTGGTCACCTCTGCCGGCGGATTAGTAACCTCAGGCGCTTTCACTTCAGGTTCCTTCACTTCACCCGGTTGTGCACTTACCGAATCAGGGTTCACCGGCGGCGCTTCAGGTTCTTTCGTCTTCACCTCCTGCACGCTGTTTCTCTTCTTGCGCTTTTCGTCTTTTTTGCGTTTCCTCAGCTCTTTCTTGCTCAGGTGGTCCTCCGCATAGTTCGCAACTATGGTGCTGTCGCCGCTCACAAAGTTGCCTGCACTGTCCACCGCAAGGAATATGTTGTTCTCTATGCTGTCCTCAGGTACAGGAACCATCGGGTGATTACGCCTGTAGTTGCGGTTCGTTATCTCATCAAATTCCGGTATTTCTGTAAGCCCGTTCACCGCAAGCGAATCGCCCTCTTTTGTCACTATCTTCTTCTTCCTCAGTTTCCTGCCTATCTCGCTCTTATGCTGGAAGAATGGCAATATCGTCACTATGCGCTTCTCTTTGGTAAACAGCGGGTTCAGCCTTGTTATCGGCAAGGCGCCACCCAGGGTTGCCACTATCTCAAACCCATGTATCTTCTGCTCTGCCGTACCATTATACACCTTCATGCCGTTCAGGGCCACATAGGTATATTTGCCCGCCAGTTCCAGGTAACCATACCTGTAGCCCGTCACTCTCACGCCTGCTTCAAGGCCGGCATCCCAACCGCTCCATGTCAATTGTCCGCTCTCCACGGGGTTCACGCCAAACCTGTTCTTATAATGGGGGAATGCTGGGCCAACCCCGCCCTTCGTCATTATATCTACCCTCAGGCTTTTGGCATTGTTCCTATACACCTGGTAACGGCGCACCAGGTTCACCATAAAAAGGTTCATACCGGTCAGCTCGTAATAAGATGTCCCGCCCGAACTAAATGGAATACTCAGTGTTTGATTGAGCTTGCTGTTATACGTGCCTTTTATAAGCACATTCTGGTTGGCAATAGCATAGTTTATCGGATCGTAGCTGATCTCTATGCCCATTGTCTGCATATAGTTAAAGTAGTAACCAAGCCTGTAGTTCAATTGTGTGGGCCCAATGGCAGTGCCGGTATTATTGGTGCCCTTCACTTTCACCATGTTATAGCTGTTGCCTACTTCGCCCTGCTCCACATGTATGGTACTCTTGCTGAACCAGAGCGCCTTGTTATAACCTACACCTAAGTAAAACGAACCGGAATGATCGAACTGCGCAAAACTCGCAGGAACTGAAATGAATTGCAGCAAAAAAAATGTAACCCAAAAAGCCAGTAAGCAGTTCTTTGATCTCATCCTTTCTGTTGTAGTGCGCAAAAATAATATTTTACTCAATAAGTGACACATCGATAGGTTATTATAGAATTACTTCCGTGGTATCAACAATCATGCTCCTTTCCCCCCATCCGGGCAAAAGATCAAACAATGAATAACAATACAATACGGTTTATATAAAACTAAATCAATCAATTACAGCCAACACAGCATCAGGCATCACGTAATACAAAAATCATGCTAAAATAAAAGGGTGGGATATTGCCCTCAAGGTGTTATGGGGCACTAAGTTACTAAAAAACCTAATACAGACCATCATTGCATTAAAATTTATTCATATCTTAACGCAACAATAGGGTCAAGCTTCGATGCTTTTATGGCCGGGTATATGCCCGAAATGATCCCTACCACCGCACAAATGCTTACCCCCGTTATCATCCAGAACCAGGGCACCATAAAACCAATGTCAAAGAAAAGCCCAACGCTGTTGCCCACCAGCATGCCGAATATTACCCCCGCAGCACCACCCATCAGGCTGATCATCACCGACTCCGTCAGAAATTGCCGCTTTATGGCCGACGACCTTGCACCTAGCGCCTTGCTGATGCCTATCTCTCTTGTGCGCTCCGCTACCGATACCAGCATAATGTTCATCAAACCTATCACAGAGCCCAGCAGGGTGATGATACCAATAATAACGGCAGCCAGCCTGATGTACACGGTCACATCCAGCAACACGGTAAGCACATCGTTGTTCTGGGTAATGGCAAAGTTATTCTCGGCCGTAAGCGGCAGCCGCCTTATCACCCTGAAGGTGCCTTCCGCCTCCTCCATCGCCATTTCCTTCTTATACACATCGGGCACTATCACGCTCAGCAGGTAAGTATGGCTGCCACCATACACAGCACGGCCCAGGTTAAGCGGTATCAGCACCTTGTTGTCAGCGTTCATCATCATGCTGCCCCCCTTCGACTCCAGTATGCCCACAACCCGGCACTTGGTATTGCCCACCGATACCACCTGGTTAATGGCATCGCTCAGCTTCTTCTTGAAAAGTTTTTTTGCCACACCGCTGCCCAATATGCATACCGTGCTGCCCGCCTGTATCTCGGCTGTAGAAAAATTGCGGCCGTGTTCCAGCTTCGTGTCCGTTACCAGCAGGTAGTTGTCGTCTATACCCGTCACCCGCACATTGGGGTTGGTCTTCAGCGACCGGTACTGCACCGTGGCAATACTCGTCCCCGAGAACGACATACCCACTGTAGCCGGGAACGTGAACCTGTCTTTGAACGCACGGGCATCCTCATACGTAATATCCTTCCCGTCCGATACGCTCACATGCATCCCCCCGCCCCTCTTTTTGCGCTTAATGATATCGCTCGTTATCTGGAAACTGTTGGCCCCCATGCTGCTGAAGTTAGAGCTCACCCCCGCCTTCATCACCTCTATCGAAGTAAGTATCCCTACAAGGGCGGTAATGCCTAGCGCAATAATAACAATGGTCAGCACCGACCGCAGCTTATTATTGCGTATAGCCCTGAAAGCAAGTATTATGTTGAACAGCAGTTGCCGCATACAAATTCAAAGATAGGATGATTTTTATTGTCCCGGCTTCATACACGCATGCACCACCCACGGCGTTGGCACCGTTCACAGTTCATATCGCTATAGGGCAGAAATTACTCATCTTTCACAAACTTCCTAACGATTGTATTATTTATCCGTACAAAGTAAACGCCGTTAGGTAGGCAGGATATATCTATCAATACACGTTTACTATTACCTGTCCCCGGCGAGTCTCCTCACAAAGCCGTTGTGCGCCTGCCGAGGGACTCGCCGCCATCGGAGCGATAAAGTTCCGTCCCCGGCGGGTCTCCTCCCCTAGCCTTTGCGCGCTGACAGAGGGACTCGCCGCAATCGGAGCGTTGCAGTTAATGTTTTCATTTCTGTTCATTCATGCTACTCCTTTACAATTTTATGCACTACCCTCATTCCCTTTTCATCAGTTAGTGCCAGCATATACATACCGGGCGGCAAATGTTTTATAGAAATACTATGCTCACCCGTTTTCAAATCACCACTTCGCACCACAGCACCTACTACATTGCACAATTGGTATACAATGTTTGCATGCACATGCTCTATGTTTAGCTCATCGATAGCTGGGTTAGGATAAACAGCAACTTGCTCTGCAATAGTTTGCTCATTCACTGCCAAATAATCACAAGGCGGCGGATTGAAGGTTACTTTGCGAAAGCGTGCATTATTTACATCGCCAAAATAGATATTTCCACACGCATCAATTGCTAGTCCTCCTGGACGATTTATTTGAGCCGATGTCGCTATAATATTATCTCCGTTATACCCATTTATACCCGTTCCTGCAACGGTGACTATAATACCTGATTTACTAACTTTTCGAATTCTTGAATTGGCAAAATCAGCAACATACAAATTATCCGCTGGGTCAATTCTAATATCTAAAGGATCAATGTGAGCATCAGTAGCTTGAATTCCATCGCCATTGTATGCTGAAACCCCATTTCCAGCAATAGTATTGATCTTACCCGTAGTACTAATCTTGCGAATTCTATAGTTATTTACACCATCAACAAAATAAATATTCCCAATATCATCAACACATAGTCCAAATATTTGTCCACATTGCGATGCCGAAGCTGGGCCATTATCTCCACTAAACCCTGCAATCCCATTTCCAGCAACTGTACTTATAATTCCTGAAGTGTTTATTTTGCGCAATTTGTAGCCTATAACTTCTCCAAAATACAAATTACCATGCTTGTCAATACAAATGCCCCACGGCACTTGTATTTTTACGTTTGTCGCAGGTCCTCCATCACCGATAATTGCCCCCCCCCCTCCAATTGTTGAAATTATGCCAGTAGCTATACTAATCTTTCGAATTCGAACACTGTCGGTAATAAATAGGTTCCCTAAAGTATCTATAGCAATCGAGTTTGGAGTGATATTAGCTGTAGTTGCTGGGATTCCATCCCCATTATAACCTAGATTACCTGTACCAGCTACTGTGGTAATTACTCCTGTCACTCTATCTATTTTTCTTATTTTGTGTCCTTGCCCTTCAACAATGTATAAATTGCCATTTCTGTCGAAAACGCCACCGTGAGGGTCATAAATACTTGCAGATGTAGCCAAACTACCATCACTACCCACACCACCTCCTGCAACAGTTGTAATAATTTGTCCAGAAGCTAAACTCCCCACAAACACTAAAGAAATTGCTGTAAACAGTCTCCTGTTCCAGGCGAGTCTCCTCACAAAGCCTTTGTGCGCCTGCCGAGGGACTCGCCGCAATCGGAGCGATACGGTTGATGCTTCCATTTCTTCATCTCTGTTATACTACTAAAGTTAGTAAACATCCGTAGTTGTCCGTAGTGTTCCCAAAAATATAATTTCCGTCCCAGGCGAGTCTCCTCCCCTAGCCTTTGCACGCTGACAGAGGGACTCGCCGCAATCGGAGCGTTGCAGTTGATGTTTTTTCCTGTCCCCGGCGAGTCTCCTCACAAAGCCGTTGTGCGCCTGCCGAGGGACTCGCCGCCATCGGAGCGATAAAGTTGATGTTTCCATTTCCCCATGATGTCCGTAGTGTTCCATTAAAAAACTAAATTAAACTAAAAATCAAAACGATGGTCGTAGATTTTGTCTACGACTGAACACGGAGGCAAGTCTCCCGACTTGCGAATCATATTTGCCCGTCCCTCACCAACGATCTTCGCCGTTGTTGGTGTTGAGGCGTAAGTCGTGCGCGCAGCCCACCAACAACCTTCTCCCGCCGGACATTAGTGCACGTATGGAGATGCTTTACATTCGGCATGATAAAGCGACTACACTGCATCCTGAAAATTCTATAATTCTGCAAGACTTGTCCCGATGTATCGGGATTCTGATTCAAACGATTTTGCGTTAAAAAAATAAATTTTCTTCACTCAAACCCACTCCCACAGCAGCTTTCAAAACACAGTTACACCATCATGGTACTGTTACTGTACCATCATGCAAAATAAATTTCCTCACCCAAAATTTCCTGCAGAACTTTGCATAGTAACACCCCCTAACTCCCCGCTTTGCGAGGAACGAAGCCTGTCCGAACGGAATAACCGGGCGGGCAACCTCACGCAATACCGGGCGATTTGCGAAAACGAGTGTTTGAGCAGATCGGGGTGGTTAACTCGCGCATGAGAAACTTGTTTTTCTGCGCAAGGCACAAGTTCTTTGACAGACTGGACCTACTACTTGCTGAAGCTGTTGCCAAGGCATAAGGCCGTATGTTTTTTCATACCGGTAAACAATAAGTGTACTGCTAAATACAAAGTATAAATTATACCCAAAACCACATTTTTTATACCTTTTACCCTGTTTCTTATACCCTTTTATACCCCTTTATACCTTATGATAAAACACATAAAACAGGCCCGCAGCGCACCCTGGCCACATATAAAAATTCAAATACACCAAAACAAGCCTAACCCCAAAATTATACCCTTCACCCATCAAACAATAAACACCCGCGAGCAACGAATGCGCAAAAAGTGAGCAACAAATGAACAGGAAATGAGCAAAATTGAGCAAGAAATGAGCAACACCAAAAACCCTAAAAAACTATGAACCAATCACTTACAAACAAAACCCCTCACCACTCAAGATTTTTTTCAAAAATGAGCAATACCCTACTCCTCCACAAGCAATCGCATCAGCTGCTGTATCTCATCGGCTTTCTGCTCCTCGCGGCGGTAGCGGTAGCACAGGCTCAGCTCCTCCATCATCTTAAAGATCACGCGTTTGGCACTAAGCGGTTCAGCATACTCCTCGCGGCCGTAGGCGTTTATCTTGCGCAGGTAAGTGTCTACATCTTTCTGGGTATACACCATACCGCTTATCGGGTCTATGTAAAATTGTATCTGCTGTATTCCCTTGGCAGGCGCAACAAAACTATGCAGCGTATCTATGTAAGCAAAGATGAACTGCCGTGGCAGGTCCACAGCAAAAATGGGCACATCAAGCATCTGGGCAAGCGCCAGGTACAGCACACCTATTGTATAGGCATTACCCTGCTTGCTCTCCAGCACCTGGTTAATGAAGAAGTACTTTGGCTCACGCTCGGTCAGCTCATGGCCGTTCAGTTTGTAGTAATTATACAAAATGCTGTTGAACACATTTACCTGCTCCAGCGATGTAAGATAATTGTTCAGCTCCAGCCATATGTTGCGGCGCATCTGGTCAAACTGGGCAAGTATTGCCGGCACATTCAGGTCCGGGAATTGGAAACGGGCCACCAGTATAGCACCTCGCAGCAGCTCGGGCTCCTTCGCCCGGCTCCATTCTAAAAAATCATCCTGCAGGTCCTGGAAATGCACCCGGTGTATCAGCAACTCTATGCGCTCCTGCACCCCTTCATCGTGGGTCACTTCCCACAACTGCTCCAGGTTAGGTATGATATCCTTGCCATAGTTAAGCAGCTTAGACGCAACAGTATCATACACCTCATCATCCGGGTCATCAATAAGCCGTAGCAGTGCTGTTATTTCTTTATTCGAATCCAATAGCCTTAAAATACCAACGCTTATGCCATGCGTTAAGTCACAGAAAGTTACGAAAATTTCATCGGGTATGCAGCGAAAATTATTTCCACATGCTGTGGGTATCTCCTATTTCGCCTTCTTGCCCCTCGCCGATTTCTTCGGCGGGTTTGCTTTTGCTTCCTCTATAATAGCTTTTACATCTTCAATGGTCAGCGCACCCGGATCTTCCGTTTTTTCTTTTGGTATCTTATAGTTGCGCAGGCCTTGTTTTATGTACGGGCCATACGGGCCTCTCAATATGCGTATCTTTTCTTTGGCAAAAACCTTTATCTCGCTTTCCAGCTTGGCCTTCCGTTTTTCTTCTATCAGCGGTGCCACTTCATCAAGAGCTACGGTATACGGGTCCATTTCTTTCTTCAACGAATAGAACTGTCCTGCATGTTGCGCATAGGGGCCAAAGCGGCCTATGTTGATCACCACATCTTCACCTTCAAATGCGCCAACATTCCTTGGCAGCTTAAAGAGCTCCAATGCTTCTTCCAGCGATATTGTTTCGATGCTCTGGTTCGTGCGCAACTTTGCGAAACGTGGTTTTTCTCCCCCTTCTACCACCTCACCTATCTGCACCATTGGGCCAAAACGGCCAAGGCGTGCTACAACAGGTTTGCCACTTACAGGGTCTGTGCCCAACTCACGTTCACCTTTTGCCCGGCTGGCATTCTCTATGGTGTGCTCCACCAATCCGTGGAAGGGAACATAAAAATCATCCAGCATTTTGTGCCACTCCTGCCTTCCTTCAGCAATATGGTCGAACTCCGCTTCAATTTTTGCAGTGAAGTCGTAATCCATCACCTTCCCAAAATGTTCGCGCAGAAAGTCGGTCACTACCATTCCCAGGTCTGTCGGGAACATTTTATTTTTTTCAGCGCCGGTATTTTCGCTTTCCGTGCGCTGTTCCACTTTATCATTTTCTAACGTCAGCACCTGGAAATTTCTTTTCACACCCTCTTTTTCGCGCTTCTCCACATAACCACGTTGCTGTATCGTACTGATCGTTGGGGCGTAGGTAGACGGGCGACCAATACCCAGCTCTTCGAGTTTTTTAACAAGTGATGCCTCCGTATACCTTGGTGCAGGGCGCGTGAAACGCTCTGTTGCCACCATTTTCAAGAAATCGAGCTTCTGGCCCGCTACCAACGGTGGCAGCATACCTTCCTGCTCGTCTTCACCATCTTCTTCATCACGACCTTCGCTATATACTTTCAGGAAACCATCAAAACGCAATACTTCTCCGGTTGCAGTCAATGGGTCTGGCTGTGTCGAAACTTCTATTTTTGCTATAGTACGCTCTGTTTGTGCATCTGCCATCTGGCATGCCATAGTGCGCTTCCATATAAGATCATACAGGCGATTGGTGTCTGCATCGCCCACGTTCGATACATTCATATCAGTAGGCCTGATGGCTTCGTGCGCCTCTTGTGCCGAATCGCTTTTTGTTTTGAATATGCGCTTCTGGTAGTATTTATCTCCATACTGCTGTGTTATCGCTGCATGGGTTGCCTCTATTGCAGTATCAGACAAGTTCACAGAATCCGTACGCATGTAGGTGATGTGACCATTCTCATACAATTTCTGTGCGAGCAACATGGTCTTTGATACCGAGTACCCAAGCTTGCGGCTGGCTTCCTGTTGCAGTGTAGAAGTTGTGAAAGGAGCAGACGGCGTCTTCTTCCCCGGCTTCACCTGCACATCCTTCACTGTGTAGGTGGCACCTTTACATTTATCCAGGTAGGCACTGGCACCTTCGGCATTGCTTATTTTATCGGGTCCATCGGCCTTAAAGGTTACCTTCTTCTTATTAATATCGATAGCAGCAAATAATGCTTCCACCTTAAAACTACTTGCCGTCTTGAAACGGGTTATCTCCCGTTCACGCTCCACTATGAGGCGCACTGCTACCGACTGCACCCTGCCTGCAGACAGGTTGTTGCGCATGCTCATTTTACGCCAAAGCACCGGCGACAGCTCGAAACCCACAATACGGTCCAGTATACGGCGAGCCTGCTGGGCATTCACCAGGTCCATGTTCACGGTGCGCGGGGTTGCTACGGCGTTCTTTATGGCAGGCTTGGTGATCTCATGAAAAACTATACGCTTGGTGGTATAGGGGTCTAAACCCAACACTTCGCACAAATGCCACGATATGGCCTCACCCTCACGGTCCTCATCCGTTGCCAGCCAAACATCTTCCGATTTTTTCGCAAGTGACTTGAGTTCCTTTACCACTTTCTGCTTATCGTCTGATATTTTGTAAGAGGGTTTAAAGCCGTTCTTGATGTCAATCCCCATGTCCTCCTTCTCAAGGTCCCTGATGTGGCCGTAACAAGACTTTACCTCAAAATCACTTCCCAATATCTTCTCAATGGTTTTTGCCTTTGCGGGCGACTCCACTATCAATAGGTTTTTTGCCATTCCTTAATGTTCAGTTTATATTGTACAGGCAGCCAATTTCGTGCCAAGCGTGTGCAATAATAGAATATTGTTGGCAAAAACAAAAAAGAGGTCTTCCAAACAGTGGAAAACCTCCTCATTCAGTAATATATTATAATTAGTGCACTATTGCCACCCTACCACTCGCCTTTTCATTGCCTGTTTGTATGGTATACAAATATATACCTGTGAGCAAATTTGCTGTATTAAACTCAGCATCGCCACCTATTACACTTTGCCTCGCAACCACCTGCCCCAGCATATCTGTTAATACCACAGTAGCCGCAGTGCTCCCCTGCGTGAATGAAATATTCAGAATTTCATTTGCAGGGTTGGGGGTAACAGTAATGTTTTTAATGCTGGAATTAATTGAACCGACTGGCGGAGGTGGCATAAGCAATGGGCATGTAGCGCATGCAATATGATAACCTATGTTAGGGAATTGCGCATAAGAAGGTAACGGCACCCCTAAGACCGAATCCGCAATTGCCCAATTAGGTATATACTTACCAAAATTATGAGGATAGCGGCCACCCTCAAAACCGAAATAGCCTGTGACATAATTAAGGCTATCATGGTAAGGACATTCTGCTGATGAGCCTGCAGCTGAACTATTGGTTGCATAGTTCACTTCCAACTCAAAACTATTGAACTTGAACCCGCTTGTTGCAGTATGTGTTGAATAATAAACGGTGTCCTGCCCGGGGAATACCGGATAAGCAGCATCACC
>JBGAJU010000089.1:0-11854 GCA_044224775.1 Flavipsychrobacter sp. | reverse complement strand
GGGCTCAAGCATAACTTTAAAGGCCGAAGGAGCAGCTATATACTATTGGGCGCCGAACGATGGTACACTCAACAACAATAATATTGACAGCCCCATTGCTACACCTCAGCAAACAACTGTTTATACGTTACGTGCTATGAACGTCTGGGGATGCGAGGATACTGCCCGTATCACCATAACCGTTGACGACAACATCAATACCGATGTGCCGAACGCCTTCACACCTAACGGTGATGGTAGAAACGATGTGTTCAAAGTTGAGAATACAAAGTATCACAAGCTCACCGACTTCAGCGTATTTAACCGCTGGGGGCAATTGGTGTACCACAACACTTATAACATCAACGAAGGCTGGGATGGTACTTTCAACGGCGTACCACAGGACATGGGTGTGTATAATTACATTATCATACTCAGCCAGCCCAACGGTCAGTTGAAGCAGTTTAAAGGTACTGTAGCATTGATCAGGTAGGTAGTGAAAAACATGAGTAAATATTAAAAGCCCCGAAAAGGGGCTTTTATATTATTGTAATGTGGGGAAATCCCTTTTGGGGCTTTAGCCCTTTATGGCTGCAATACCGGGTAATTCTTTCCCTTCAAAATACTCAAGCATCGCACCACCGCCCGTCGACACATAGCTTACTTTGTCCGCAAGGCCAAATTTGTTCACAGCAGCAACGCTGTCGCCACCGCCCACTAAGGAGTATGCTCCTTTCTTGGTAGCAGTTGCTACAGCCTCTGCAATAGCCTTTGTGCCATGCTGGAATTTATCCATTTCAAATACACCCATAGGGCCATTCCAAAGAATGGTCTTCGAGTCATTGATAACTTTCCTGAATTGGTCGATTGCCATAGTACCAATATCCAGTGCCATCCAGCCATGCGGCACTTCTACACTCAACGCAGAAGACGTATTGGCATCTGCTGCAAACTTATCTGCAATAATGCTGTCTGCAGGCAGGTGTATGCAAACACCTTTTTCTTTTGCTTTTTCAAGCAGTTGCAATGCCATATCCAGGCGGTCGTCCTCGCACAATGAGTTGCCTATATCTCCACCTTCAGCTTTGAAGAAGGTATAGGCCATACCACCGCCAATAATAATATCAGTAGCTTTATCCAAAAGGTTCTCAATGATCAGTATCTTGTCAGATACCTTTGCACCGCCAATAATAGCTGTGAACGGTTGTTGATTGTTGTTCAACACATTTTCAGCAGCGGTTACCTCGCCCTCCATCAACATTCCGAACATTCTCTTGCCCGAAGGGAAAAATTGCGCGATTACAGCTGTAGATGCATGCGCCCTATGAGCTGTACCGAAAGCATCGTTCACATACACATCGCCCAGCTTCGAGAGTTTTTCGGCAAAGTCCTTGTCTCCTTTTTCCTCCTGCTTGTAGTAGCGCAGGTTCTCCAGTAATAATACCTGGCCAGGTTTCAATGCTGCTGCTTTTTTGGCTGCATCGTCACTGTTACAATCATCAGAAAATTGTACTTCCGTGCCAAGTAAATTTGATAGATGTGCAACAACGGGCTTTAAAGAAAAATCAGCCAGTGTAAGGTGCGGCTTCTTTTCAATATCCTTCAACGGACGCCCCCAGTGGCTCATCAATACTATACTGCCGCCATCAGCAAGCACTTTCTTTATGGTAGGCAATGCCGCGCGAATACGGGTATCATCGGTTATTGTACCATTTTTAATAGGTACGTTAAAGTCAACGCGTATCAGCGCTCTTTCGTTGGCAAAATTATGATTGGAGAATGTAGACATAGTCAGTGTTTCGAATTGTAAAAATAATAAAAGCCCGCATCGTATTAATGCGGGCTTTATCAAATAGTACGTATTTAATATTATTTACTGATAAGGCCTGCGAAATACTTCACAGTACGAACGAGTTGGCTAACATAGCTCATTTCGTTATCATACCAGCTAACGGTTTTCACCAATTGTGTATCGCCTTGTGTCATTACTCTTGTCTGGGTAGCGTCAAACAACGAACCATAAGAAGTGCCGATAACGTCGCTGCTCACTATTTCATCTTCAGTATAGCCATAGCTTTCGTTAGCTGCGGCTTTCATAGCTGCGTTGATCTCTTCAATAGTAGTTTTCTTGTTCAGGATAACAGTCAGTTCAGTAAGAGAACCGGTAACTGTTGGTACGCGCTGTGCAGAACCATCCAGTTTGCCTTTCAGGCTTGGCAATACCAGGCCGATAGCTTTTGCTGCACCTGTTGAGTTAGGAACAATGTTCTCAGCTGCTGCACGCGAGCGGCGAAGGTCGCCTTTCGGGTGTGGGGCATCCAGGGTATTCTGGTCGTTAGTGTAAGCGTGCACGGTAAGCATCAGGCCCGTAACAATGCCAAAGCTGTCGTCCAGTACTTTTGCCATTGGTGCCAGGCAGTTGGTAGTGCAAGATGCACAGCTGATAACTGTTTCGCTGCCATCAAGTATGTTATGGTTCACATTGAAAACAACAGTTTTCATTTCACCGGTAGCCGGTGCAGAGATAACTACGCGCTTAGCACCTGCTTTAATGTGAGCTTCCGCTTTTTCTCTATCAGTGAAGAAACCGGTACACTCCAGTACCACATCCACGTTATGGGTACCCCAAGGAATCTGAGCTGGGTCTTTTTGTGCATATATGGTAATTGATTTACCATTTACAACTATCGAATTGTCAGTGTGTTTTACATCCTGGCTGAAACGGCCCTGCGCAGTGTCGTATTTCAGCAGGTGCGCCAATACGTTTGGCTTAGTAAGGTCATTGATCGCTACTACTTCTATGCCTTCCATGTTGAATATCTGGCGGAAAGCGAGACGGCCGATGCGGCCAAAGCCATTGATGGCGACTTTTACTGTACTCATTTTTATAGATTAATTATAGATGTTTTTAAAATGTGGCGCAAAGGTACGGGTATGACCAATAATATCCAAAGTCATATTTTGTAAAAATTAAAATGATTGTGCCATTGTGAATAACCTGATTGATAAATGGAGTATTTTCAACCCATGGAGCAGAAAGTTAAAAATGGTGAAGGTGTATATATATCACCCACGCATCGTTGGATAGAGAACGGCCATATATTCCTGTGGCTAATTAAAGATACCTGTTGGGCGCTTGGTTGGAAGATAGCCGGCACATTCATGATATTGCCCACCATAAGTGTAGCAATATATATATTATGGAGGTCACGCGCTCACCGTGCAGAGCTGTTTCACAACATAGCCATATGTTTGTGGATAAGCGCTAACTCAATTTGGATGGTCAGTGAATTCCATGAGACAGATGCAGAATATAAAAAATACTCAGTTGTGTTATTTGTAATAGGTATTGTGATGCTGGTATCCTACTATGCATTCTTTTTTAAGAAGGACCGGCAGATCGAGAAAGAACGCGAGGACGAGCTAAAAAGGATCCTGTAACGCTATTTTCTTGCCATCTGCAACAATGCTCATCGGGAATATTTGCGCGGGTTTATGCGTGGGTACCCACCCTCTTCCATTACGTGTTATAATAAGCAGGCCATGGTCATCACCAAGTACAGCGAAGTTTTCTGTTGCTTTGCTTTTACTGAAGTATGGAAATCCTGACTCATTATGAAGTTTGGCTGCGGTTGCAGCCACGTCGTTGCTAACTATGCCCACCTCGCTCACTTCCCTTATATCATTTATTGAGAACGGTTCTGATGAATAATAAGGCAAGTCAAACCGGGTGATGAACTCAAGGATATTGCCGTTGTTATCATGAAAGTAAAATGACTCAGCGTTCCAATCAGGATATGTCGCGATAGGTAACCCGTTATCCATTGGTAACAAATCCAGCTTGGCATTTAGCCACTCAAAGCTATCAGAGAATTTATTATTGGTAATATTAAATGCAATGTGATAGAAAGGTTTTTGGGCTGTTATGTTGCTAAAAGAAAGCAGGGTATTACCCGTCTTAAAAGTAAGGGTGTCTTCCGTTTCTGCATGTACAGGCAATTCCAGTGTCTTCGTATAGAACTGTTTTGTCCTGTTCAGGGATGCGGTGTATAAGGTGACTTCCTGTATGTGCATCAGTGTAAATTTAGTGTATTCCCCTTGCATTAAGTGCGCGCTGGTAAGCACGTGCGTTTCGTATCTGCTGCTCGAATGTTGATGCAAATACCGAATAACCACTAAAGTCTTCTTTCGCACAGAAGTATAGATAGGTGGTTTTAGGTGCAGTAAGTACCGCATTTATTGAACTGAATGAAGGTGTGCATATAGGTCCTGGTGGCAGACCTGGGTATTTATAAGTATTGTAAAGAGAATTGACCTCAAGCATTTTCCCGGTCACACGCCTTATAGCAAAATCACCTATCGCGAATTTCACCGTGGGGTCAGCCTGTAGCGGCATGCCTATTCTTAGGCGGTTCAGGTAAACGCTGGCTATTTTAGGTTTGTCCTCGCTTTTATTGGTTTCTTCATCCACTATCGATGCAATTATCGTCGCCTTGGCAGGTGTAAGTCCTTGTGCCATTGCCTGTTGCACTTTGCCCGTATCCCAAAACCGCTTATAATTCTTACCTATCGTTTTAAATGTATTGTTTGCAGAAGTGTTCCAGAAGAATTCGTAGGTATCCGGCAGGATCAGCGCCATTACAGTATTGGTATCCAGTCCGTATTCTGCTGTGAAGGACGGGTCTTGAAGTAACTGTCGAAACGTAGTCGAATCCGGTTCCAGGTTTGCATCCAGCATTCTGACCAGGTCACTCTTTGTGCGCAACTTATTGATGACCAGCTTCACCGGTGTCTGCTTTCCGTTCCTCAGCAAGCGGATGATATTGAAGTTACTCATCCCTTTCTCTATCTTATACTTGCCTGGCCGAATGTGTTCTGGTAACTTCCTTGCTTTTGCCAATAGGTCGAAGCTGAACATATCGCCAATGAACTCGCCCTCCTCCAATGTTTTTTTTAATGCCTCATAATCAGAACCTGTATGAATATATAAATATTCGCTTTCGGCAAATGAGCCTGTATTGGGCCCCCATACTCTGTATGCAGCAAATAAAAGCAGCGCAAGCACTATCAGCATAAAAATGCCTGCTCTTCCTTTTTTCTTTGCCTTTGCCATGCCGCTAATATAAATGATATGCCGCTAAATAAAAGGGGTGATTTTGTTAAACAGGATGAACTTCAGGGGGAAGCATGGCCACTGGCGCAGGAGGTAATTATTCTTCTGCCAGTTTAGTGCCTGTTTGCGTAAAAGTGATGAGCCGCTTTTTGTATAAAGCGCCAAGTGTCATTTTAAAGGTCTTTTTGCTCATGCCAAATTGCGCATAGATATCTTCAGGGTCAGACTTGTCGTTGTAAGGAAGGTAGCCATTGTTGTTTTGTAGCATGGTCATTATCTTCTCTTCTTCGCCTTGCACTTTGGCATATCCCTTTGTGCCCAGCGCTATATCTATTTTGTTGTGCTCTCGTATCTGCTTCACAAAGCCTTTCACCTTGTCGCCTATCTCCAGGTCACGGAAAACTTCATTAAAGTGCAGCAAACCAAGGTGTTTGCTGTTTACGATAACTTTATAGCCAATATCTGTTCGTTGGTACACAACAATATCAACCGGGTCATGTTCTTTAATAGTGAGTTCGTAATTACTGAGGAATTGGTCTATTTTTTCTGTGGCAGTTACCCTTCCTGTACGTTCATCTATATATAGCCGCACTAATCTTTTGTCACCAGGGCGCATTCTTTTCTCCTGCTTGGAAATAGGCACGAACACATCCTTCATAATGCCCCATTTCAGGAATGCTCCGCTTGGGTCTGCATTCACTACTTCCAGCATGGCTATTTCGCCTACTGTGGCATATGGCTTGTCGGTAGTAGCAATTAGCCGTCCTTCGTTGTCATGGTAAACAAATACTTCTATGTCATCGTCCGGCTTCAGGTCTTTAGGCACATAGCGCTTGGGCAGCAGTATCTCATCTTCACCGCCATCAAGATACATGCCGAAGTCAACTTCTTTCACAACCTTAAGTGTATTGTATTCGCCTACTTTTACCATCAGGTATGCAAGGTACGGCTATAAGTTGAAATGTTCTTTGGCTTTACTTTTTCTTTGGTGTTGCCTCTTCTTTTAAGAAGTAGTCATCCCACAGTAAATTGGCTAGAGAATTATTGTAGTGGCTATATTCATATTTTGCCAGTATACCAGATATATCATCAAATTTCAGCCAGTATGGTGCCTCCGGATAATGGGCATCAATGTCATTGTGATTTTTGCCAAAGGGTACTATGTACGCAATTTTTATTTGTATAATTCCTTGTGCCGGGGCAAATGTCCAGTCCTCCATGAGCTTATACTTGGGGTCACGCCCGTAAAACAAATAAGAATACTTAACTAACTTCATTACTTCCTGTCCCGTTACAGGGTCTACAAGTATTATTGTATCCGGTGCTGGGTATACAGCGGCTCGCTGCATTAATTTGCTGGAGCTGTCGTAAATATTTAGTTCAGACTTGTCAATTTTGTAGGAAATAATGTCAGATAAAGAACTATCGGTTTCGGAATTTTTTAAACTATATGTTTTAAAGGTTTCGGGGTCTAAATCCAAAATCCGTGATTTTCTTCCCATCCATGTATTTGTAAATGACAGTTGCGCTTTGCTTATATCAGAACCGAAATAGTCTCTCAGTAAAATATTGATGAATGCTTTTTCAGGGTACGATCTTGCCTGCTTATTTAAGATGTCTGCCGCATCACTATACTTTATCCAGAATAGGGCTTTCACCGCTTCAAAGTCATTGCCATATACATCCATTAGCGGAGCTATTCCAATTATCCGGATATTGGTAATTCCTATCGCCCTGTCAAACGACCATTCTTCCAGTATGCGGTACTTAGTTATGGCATCCTGGTCAATATCATGTTTAATGATTTTTATGGTTTCCTTCCCGGTCAACGGATCTGTAATTGCAACAGTATCCGGTTGATAGCTGCCAATTGTTTGATTGAATTCTGTTAAAGTAAGTCTCCCGGTGAATTTATTGTCAATACCCGAGTATGCGGCCAGTTTTCCTGATTGCACAGCACCTACAAGCATGTCCAGCAGGGTGGGGTCATGGGGCCGCTTATCCTCCTTTCCTGAAACTTTTATTTCCCTCGCAACTAATTTTCTCCATACAACATCCTGTGCAGATGAGATTTGGGCAAAGGCCAACATAAATAGACACGCATGGATACGGAACTTACACATAGGCACTGGTTTACAATAAATATAATAGACAAGCCATCCTAAGTCAAGGAAATAGGGATGAACTGATAAAAGTATGGGGTAAAAAATTACTTGGCTTTCAGGCTATTGGTAAAGTAGTCATCCCAAATATGCCCCGCAAGTGTATTGTTAGGGTGATACTGCTGGTAGCGTGCAAGTATTGCGCTAATGTCGTTGAATCGCATCCAGAACATTGGCGTTGTTCCACGAGTGCTGCCGTCGTCATTGTACACATTCATCAACGGCGCAAGGCCTATTATTTGTATCTCTGTTTTGCCGGTAGCAGGATAGCACGACCATTCTTCCAATATCTTGAATTTATGCACCGAATCCAGTACCAACTCGTGCTGTGTTATCTTCGTAGAGGTCTTGTTGGTCACCGGGTCTGTCAGCAGCACAGTATCTTTTTTTCCTGCCAGTATCTTATTCAACTCAGCTATCGTCAGTTTTACCGTGAACAGTTTGTCAGATGCAGTATATGCAAGTACTTTATTTCCCCTTATCAGGTTCACGAACATATCTATCAGCGTATTTTCTGAGCTTACATCACTAATGTTTTGCGTGTTGGCATCACTGTTCGGGCCCATATCTATTATCCGGGCTATCTGTTTTTTCCATACCAAGGCAGGTCCGTCTGCTGCCGGTGCAGGGGTAGTTGGCGCAACCGGCGCTTTTTGTGCTTTGGCATTGGTCAAAATAAATAACGACAGCACCACCAGCGATAATTTACCCACACGTAAAATGTTCATACACAATAGTTTTAATGTTTTAACAACCACCGGTCAGTTCAGTGGCCAGGTATCCTCAAAATGTCCAACGTAGTTGAGTAAAAAAACGCCTGCTTCACAGGCTCCGGAAAAACGGGGCTGAAAGATACATGTTATAGAAATAGGATTACTTCTATACGTTAATAAATTGTTTTAATCAGATGTTAATGGTATGTTGATATATAAACACTTACGTGGTGTTATGCCTTACGTTTAATGCTGCAGCCTACAGATCTCGTTGTGTTTGGGTCAGGATCTTTGCCCGCAACTACAGCATTGATCGCTTCTTCTATAAACACTTTTGTAGCCTCGCCGGGATTGCCGGGGTTATCGTTCATAGCACCTTTATAGGCCAGTTTCATTTTATTGTTAAAGAGGAATAACTGTGGCGTATGCATAGCGCCAAACAGGTCCGCCAATTTCGAGTTATCATCAGCAAGGTAGGGTACTTTAAAATTCTGCGATTTCGCATACTTCGCCATGGCATCATAAGAATCGTCTCCGTCCCTCCGTGCTTCATTCGAGTTAATGACTACGGCACCAATATTATGGGCTGCAGCATATTCCAATGTCTTTTTGATCACTTGCTCATTCTTGATCACATAAGGGCAGGTGTTGCAAGAGAATATTACCAGCAATCCGTTCTTGCCGGCAGCATCCTTAAGTGATGTTGCCTTGCCGTTAGTGTTCTTCAGTATGGTTTCAGCCGTGGGCAGGTTATCTCCGGGATTGATCCCCTGTGCAAATGCAAGTGTGGAAGTAAATAAGGTGGCTACGGCAAGGATTAAAGTTTTCATCTTAAGTTTTTGTAAAAATACAACTCTGCAAGCAATAACACCTCACTTTAAGAGCGGGGTTTTGCCTCTAAACTAATTTGCTCATCACCTTCCTGGTAGGGTAAGTAGCTGATAATGAACTGGAACATCTCATCTGTGGCTTTCATGCTGCCATTTTTGTCGGTCACTAGCTGAGGCGGACTGAAAGGATTATTCAGATTTTTGCGGGTATTGTCGTAAATGCCTTCTGCAACAATTGTGCTGCCCTTGGGTATCTTCACCATCTTTTTAAAGGTGTAGAAATACTGCCAGTTAAAGTCCCATCGAGGTATGGATATAAGCCTGATCGTATCTCCGTTCGGTTGCAGTGCATAGGCTTTAAAACTTTTACCAAGCAGGTGCATGTGGGGGTTAATGGTAAGTATGGATATATCGAACGGAACCCTGAAACGGCTATAAACTTGTTTCACAGTGTCGGGCAGAATGATCATGTCAGGTTCAACCGGCGCCACCCCCAATGTTCCAAGCTGAAACTCTTGTATTACTCGGTTGGGTGGTATTTTCGAAAAGAAAATATTAATGTATGAGCTGTCATGAATATCGTCCTTCTTTGCAAATCCATAATGCAGGTCATTCAGCAGGAAGGCCCCTTTGCGGGGCAGCATAAACCCGCCTATACCTTCGGGGTATTTTTGCCCCACAACGCCGGGCAGGTAATTGACAACAGATTTCTGTAGAATAGGGTAAGAACCATCATCATTAGGTAGGCCAAGTTTTTGATAAGCCTCTAGTAGCGTTGCGGTATCGCCCGCCATCTCTACAATTTGTTCGCCTGCAAAAACATCTTTCTTTTTCGCAGGGTCATAGATCACCATATCTCCGTTCACATGGTGAACGATGTTCGAGTTGCCCGGTATGAATTCAATTAAGCTCACAGATGTGTCGGCTGGCAATTCAAACGGAACTTTCACCAGCAGGAACTGGTCTCCCGTGTATGCTTTGATAAAGTATGGCTTTACCGGCAACCGAAGATCTGGTGTGCCGATTGTAGATCCCGTTGGGAATTGAGGTAGCGAAGGCAACTTTTCCTTCGGGCCCTCAGCAGCACCTGTAGCGGCCCACTTTTCCAGTATTTGTTTATCGCGTTCCGATAAAACGCGCTGGCCAATGAATTCGGTATAATGAGGATCGGCGGGCCATGGTGGCATCAATCGTTCTCTTACGGCAAATGCCGAGGGCCCGGCGTATTTTTTTACTTCCTGGTAATTGACAAGGGAAAAATGGGCACTACCGCCCGGACGATGGCATATAGAGCAGTTGTTATAGATGATATCTGCCACATGCTCGGTAAAGGTTACATTTTCAGGAATGGAATTGCTGTTGTTGCATGCGGAAAGTTGCAACAGTGAAAACAATAACAATATCAGCCATCTATTCGCGCTCATCTGCTTCTTTTGATAATTTCCCTTGCAATACGCTCACGTTCAGCTCGTAGCCCAGCAATATGATCACAGTATTCAACCACACCCAAACCATGAATGCTATTAAGGTGCCTATCGAGCCATATACTTTGTTGTAATGAAGGAAATGGTTCACTAAAAAGAAAAAAACTGCCGTAGCTATTATAGACGATAGTGTGGCAAATACCGAACCTGTAGAAACAAACCGGAACCTGTGTTTCAAAGATGGCCCGTAAGTATAGATAAGCGAGATTGCTACGAATACTATCAGCGACAAAATAACAAAACTCACGGTCTTAACCGCCCATATACTATGAAATGTTTTCTTCAGCAAAGGATTAAGCTCCGCACTTTGAAAAACCAATATCGTAATGCCTGCTATGATCAGGCAGATGAGCATAATGGTAAGCTTTATGGCCGTCCATCGGCGGCGTAGTCCCGTTCTTTTAACGTACAGGGATGCATTACTGTCAAAGCTGCGAATAAGCCCTATTACACCATTAGATGAGAAGAACAGAACCAGTAAGATACCAAAAGACAAGGCGTCACGGTGTTGTTTATGCATCAGGTCGTTAACTACTCCACGTACGTTGTAGTAAAAGCTATTGTTGGGAGACAACAGTTTTATTGTGCTCAGAATAGTTTGTTCCACGTTCTTCAATGGCAGGTAAGGCACCAGTGAGAAAAGAAAAAGGAAAGTTGGCGGCATCGCCATCAGGAAGTTATAGGTAACGGCTGCGGCACGCTCCTGTAGCCGCATGGGTTTCACCTTTTGTGTAAATACCTTCCAGGTTGAGAACAGGGTCGCGCCGTTGAAACCAGGAAGCACAATGCTGTGCGCCAGTTTATAGGCATAACGCTTTGGTAATAACTTGCTACTGTTGGGTGTGTTGGGCATTAATGCCCAAAAGTAAAAGGTTAATGGCGGCAGTCAAAATTTACCTTGTTAAAATAAACTACAGGTTCTCCAGGATAAACTTCGTCATCCTGTTGTATAAATGCAACCTGGTAGCCCCGCCTGATATACCATGTGCCTTGTCCGGGTAATATTCACTGTCGTATTCCTTCCCGGCAGCTATAAGTGCATTCACCAGCATCACAGAATTCTGGAAGTGCACATTATCATCTGCAGTGCCATGCACCAATAGTAGTTTTCCTTTCAGTTTCCCAACCATTTTTTCCGGCGCATTATCGTCATATCCTGCTGTGTTCACGGCAGGTGTGCGCATGTAGCGCTCAGTGTAAATGTTGTCATAATAACGCCAGTTGGTAACGGGTGCTACCGATATCGCTGCTTTGAAAACATCATTGCCTTTCATCAGGCACGTAGCACTCATAAATCCGCCGTAGCTCCATCCCCAGATACCAATTCGGTTTTTGTCCACATAGGGCAAGTTACCCAGGTTCTTCGCTACAGCTATCTGGTCATCACTTTCATACTTGCCCAGTTGCAGGTAGGTTTTCTTCCTGAACTCTTCTCCCCTGAATCCTGTACCCGTGCCATCCACGCAAACCACAATATATCCCTTCTGCGCCAGCAACTGGTGCCACCAGTAATTCCCCACCGGGAACATATCTGCCACTTGCTGCGAACCGGGGCCGCTGTACTGGTACATCA
>JBGAJU010000088.1:0-11950 GCA_044224775.1 Flavipsychrobacter sp. | reverse complement strand
CTGCACTATTATCAGATATCCAGCCACCATCTGGCACCGTACTTGAAAATACATAGGTTTCTCCGGGACACATGCTGTCTACACCTGCAGGCACTCCGGCATTGGGCGTATCCACAACAGTCAGATGGATCATAGTGGTGTCCGCATACGTTCCGTCGGATACCTGTACTTCAAAAACGTCCATGCCAAGGAAACCAGGGTTCGGCGTGTAGGTAAGTCCAGAGGGATATAAGTTGCTGCCGGTTGAAGTGGTACTATAGGTTACAGACAAAGTGCCATTAGCAGGTGGAGATACAACACTCCATGTCTCGGTCTGACCGGTATCAATATCAAACACGGCAAGGTTTGTATCAATATTTGCAGGCGTGTTGATGCAGCCTACCGCATGCTGGTGATCTCCCATAAAAAAGGTAGGTGCATTTGGTGGCGGCTCAAGCAAACGTATGCGGTTGTTATCGTTATCGGCTATATATACCTTTCCGCTGTTGTTCACTGCAATACCGGTAGGCCTGTTTATCTGCGCATAAACAGGTGGCGCACCATCGCCGCTATAGCCCATTGTGCCATTGCCTGCCAGTGTGCTGATAACGCCTGAGGCATTTATTTTACGGATTCGGTAATTATTCACGTCCGAGATATAGACATTATTGGCTCCGTCCACCGCTACCGCCATGGGATAGTATAATTGCGATGCCGTTGACGGTCCTCCATCACCACTAAAACCATAGACAGGAGAACCGGCTATAGTGGAGATAATTCCTACCGGGTCTATTTTACGGATACGGTTGTTGCCATAATCGGCTATATACACATTACCCGATCCATCGCAGGCAACACCAACAGGGAATTGCACAAGTGCCGCAGTAGCAGGGCCACCGTCACCACCTATAAAACAACTACCCGTGCCTGCGATCGTAGAGATAATACCCGAGGCGTTCACTTTCCTGATACGGCAGTTATTTTGATCGGCGATGTATAAGTTACCCGAACCATCAACAGCAACGCCCCATGCATAATTCAGTTTGGCGGCCGTTGCCGGGCCACCATCGCCACCAAACCCAACAGTTCCGTCTCCGGCTACGGTAGAGATAATACCCGCGGGAGTGATTTTACGGACCCGCTGATTGGCATAGTCGGAAAAGTATACGTTTCCCGCGCCGTCCACAGCAATACCGCGTGGTGCCAATAGCTCTGCAACTGTTGCCGGACCGCCATCGCCGGTATAACCGGGGACTCCCCTTCCGGCTATTGTCGAAATAATGCCGGCGGTATTGATCTTGCGAACGCGGTTGTTATTGCAGTCTGTAAAATATACATTGCCTGCTGCATCTGTGGCAATTCCATAGGGGGTGTTCACCTGAGCCGCTGTAGCTGGTCCACCGTCGCCACCGAAAGCCGCCGTGCTATTGCCTGCTAAAGTATTGATAACCAACTGAGCGCCCAATTTTTGCGACAAGAGGAGAAAAAAGAGGGCATTTATTAAATAAAACTGCTTTTTCAGGGAATTTTTTGTCTAAGTTAGGCTTTGTTTATTAAATGAAAACACAACTAGCCTTTTCTTCCATTTACCAAATAAATATTATTATTTTTGTATTAATTTATTATATCACATTAAAATACCCAACCTTTTAGTGCAGGGCAATGTCTATTATATGAACACTTTGCCCTGTTTTTTAATTGTTAGTAAATGATTTAACTTAGCAAACTAATAAATGATAATTTGTTGTTTTTATATTGATAAACCTTAATTCAAATCGCCTTAACTCTTAGAACAGATTTATGAAGTATTTCTTATCACTAGTTATTTTAATTTTTAGTTATAGCTCAAGGGGGCAATTCATTTCTATTACAGATACCGCACACTGTTTCAATCATGGTGTTCACGCATCTCCAACCAATGTGGGTATTCCAATTGCTACAGGTATAACGGTTGATGATGGTTTTTCCGGTGTTATCCCGATAGGCTTCACTTTTAATTTTTATGGCACTCCCCGCACACAGGTTGTGGTAGGCGCAAACGGTTGCGTTGGGTTCAACCTGGCTCTGGCAGGGGCCTTTAATACCTGGAGCATCACTAATACACTTGCGGCAACAACTGCAACAGACATACGTGATATTATCTGCGCGCCATGGAGCGACGTATATATAGCCGGTGGCGGTTCTATTACTTATTCAACGCAAGGCACCGCTCCAAACAGAACGTTCCAGGTTACCTGGTGTGGCGCTGCCATGTATTACCCCACAACATGCCCGGGTGAATACCTGACCACGCAGGTGATCCTTTACGAGACGTCGAATTTGGTTGAGGTGCACATTACACACAAAACTGTATGCGCAGCATGGAACAGCGGTCGCGGCATATGCGGCGTGAAAAATGCTGCAGGCACGGTGTCAACAGTTGCCCCTGCAAGAGATTATCTCCCCACATGGAGTGCTTTCAGGGAAGGCTGGCGTTTCACGCCGATTGCAGGCCCTTCTTATTCGGTTGCCTCAATACCTTTTGCTGCCATTCCCTACGCAGGCGCCATTTACTGGTATGACAGTACTACAGGCGCTTACCTGGGCAGCGGATCTTCCATGTCATTCGCGCCTTTGGTAGCAACAACCTATTATGCTGCAATGGTTTCATGCAACGATACGTTCAAAGCATATTTTACTATTCCACCGCCCACAGGATTAACGACAGGCGGTCTTCCCCACATCGACACATTCGAGTATAAAAATGTTACGGTATGCGGTAAGTGCGATGGCTCTATCACACTTAAGGGTATTCGCCCACACCAGGTTGATACTATCTTCTATAAATTCAATGGTGTGCAGCAGCCGCTTAAAGTTGATTCCGCGGGTTCTGACAGCACCATTACACTGAGCAATTTGTGCGAAGGTGTTTATAGTGATATCTACGTTAAGGTACTTGACTGCCCTTCCAACATAGTTGGTCCTGTAAACATCACTTCTCCGCCACTGCGTGTTGACCTTAATTTCGCTGTAGACTTCGCTTGTAATGAAGACATCGTGACCTTCTGGAACCATTCAACTCCGGTGGGCAGCGAATATAATGATGCGTGGACGTTTGGAGATGGCGCAACAAGCACTGTAATAAGCCCGGTGCACTCCTACTCCGCACAAGGCACCTATACGGTTGTCCTTCGTCATGCAAGCAACTATGCTACAGCTACCACCTGCTTTAAGGATACTACTGTAACTATTCCGGTACTGCACCCGATTGATGCCAACTTTACAGTTGACGCAAACGATGTTTGCCTGGGCATGCCGATACATTTTGTTGGTTTAACGGTAAGCAATAACATGCCATCATATACATGGGATTTTGGCGCTGGCGATTCGCTGGAATTCCAGAACCCGATCGACTTTATGTATAAAGTGCCCGGCAGGTTCCTGGCTAAGTTGACTGTTAGGGATACCATTGGCTGCACAGCGGTTTATCAAGATACATTTACGGTAATAAGTGTAGACGTAAGGACAAGGATTCACGACACATCGGTTTGTTTGGTTGACAGCATGGATATGGCAGCATTTGTAAAGATCATACCGGATGATATATCTTACCAGCTGACATGGACACCCGACAACAACATTGGTGCAACTACGGGTGCGAACACCAAATTCTTTGGCCTTGGTGATTACATTTATACAGTAACCTTGACCACACCGCCATTGCCACTGAATCCGAGCGGATGTATAGCATCTGATACGCAAGCTGTGCACTCCTACCCGCCTGTGCATCTCACCGATCTTACAGCTAGCCCTGTTACGATACCTTACGGTAGTACGATACAGCTGAATGCGAAGGGAGCGACTTATTATACATGGACACCTGCTGACGGCACGCTAACCAACAACAACATCAACAACCCGGTAGCGACACCTAAAGATGATCAGACAGTATATACCGTATACGGCATGAGTATATATGGCTGTCTTGATTCTGCCAGCATCATTGTTAACACCAATAAGAACATACCGGAAGGCGTACCTACGGCCTTTACTCCAAATGGTGACGGTGTGAATGATGTATTCATGCCTAGCGGCCTTACCTTCCAGAATATGGTCGAGTTCAGGGTATTCAACCGTTGGGGACAGGAAGTGTTCCTGAGCAACGATCCTAGGAAAGGATGGGATGGAACGTACCACGGCACCAGGCAGGATATGGGTGTTTATAGCTGGATAATTGTACTGGGGCGCCCCGATGGCACCAACAGAGTTTATAAAGGCGATGTAACGCTGATACGATAATACATTTATGTGTAAAAAGAGAAGGCCACTTGATCGGGTGGCCTTCTCTTTTTACACAATGCGGCTGCTCACTAATTCACTTATGCAGGGATGCAAGCACATTTATTCGTTATTTTACAGGGTAATGAAGCACCTGCTTGCCTCCCTGATGATCATCTTTCTTATCGCGTATGCGCCGTTAAGTACTGCACAATGCCCATCCAATAAAGGCCAACTGGAAATAGCGGCGGGATACGGCTTGGTCAGCAGCCACAATGTAACCGATGCCTTTAGCCCTGAAAAAAGTACCAACCCCGATACACGCAAAGAGAACGGTACACCATTCGCCAATGTCAGGTATTTTGTCTACAACCGGCTTGCATTGGGTGTTTTTGCCGGCGCTACCAACGAAACCGGACAGTTGCACGATTACTTCGCATCTGCTGCAGTAACCTATAAAAAAAGCTACACAACAATAGCACTCGAAGTATACTATATATACACTTTCAGAAAAATGTTTGAAGTGTACACACTCGCCGGCATAGGGCAGTCATTTATTGCAACCGAAACCACCCGGGCTAATAGCTCTGTAGCACCGGGAGGCACAACCAAAACAAACGAAACAAAAATAAAAGCCCAATATACGCCGGTAGGTGTGCGCTATGGCGGAAGGTTGGGCATATTTGCCGAACTGGGCCTTGGCTACAAGGGTATCTTCAGCGGCGGCATATCTTACAAATTCGGCAGCCCTTGCTGGTGGAAACAATGATGCCTATTTTTATGGCGGCGATCAATGGTAAAACAGTCAAAAATAAATGTAAAGATTCCCGCTGCGGAGACAAAAGCAGGAAATGAGATCTCACAGTTCTCCTTTCAGCATTTTCGTGTGCAGGTATTTGTGTTGATACTTATTGGCTTTGTTTTTTATATCAATACATTCTCTCACGAAGCAGCCTTTGATGACCGAATGGCGATAACCGCCAACGAATATGTGCAACAGGGCATTAGTGGTATCCCGGATATATTGACAAAGGATGCCTACCAGAGCTACCTGGAAATGAAGAATGGTAGCAACCAGCTTTCGGGCGGGCGCTACAGGCCTTTATCGCTTATCACATTCGCTGTAGAACAGCAAATGATAGGCGTTGCACCTGATAATGAATCGACAGATGAAAAAGAAGTGCGCATAGCTGCACAAATGCACAGCAGGCATGTGGTGAATGTTTTACTTTATATTATATCACTGATTGTTTTGCTCTATTTACTGCGAAACATCGTAATACCCGATCACCCTATAGCAGCATTTATTGCCACACTGATATTTGCCATACACCCGATACACACGGAAGTGGTAGCCAATGTGAAGAGCAGGGATGAGATACTTTCTGTATTCTTCATTACACTCACTTTTATAAAAGCATACCGATACAAAGAAACCAGGCGCATGCGCGATATAATGCTCGCGTGTGTTTGCTTCTTCCTTGCATTGCTGTCGAAAGAATATGCGGTAACAATGATCGGCCTGCTGCCTTTGGCGTTCTACCTGTTTAAAAATGAACCATTGGGCTATAGCATAAAGACAACCTGGCCTTATTTGATACCGCTGGGGTTGTACCTGTTGCTGCGTTGCAACGCTGTTAGTGGCCCCGCAGAAGGAGCAGAAAGCAACATAATGAACAACCCCTACCTCTATGCAACTATTGAACAAAAATTCGCTACGCAAATACTTGTGTTACTGGAGTACCTGAAACTGCTTATTTTCCCAAGTGTTTTGGCGGCAGATTATTCGTTTGCACAAATACCATATACTGATCTTTCCAACCCTGCTGTTTACCTCAGCATAGCCATCTATACTGGCCTCATTATCACCATGGTGGCATTATTGAACAAACGCAACGTATTAGGGTTTGCGATAGCCATTTATCTTTTTAACCTTGCGCTGGTATCCAACCTTTTATTCAACATTGGAGCGCCAATGGGCGAGCGGCTTATTTACCATTCTTCTATTGGGTTTGCCATAGCAGCTGGGTTCCTTTTATATCAAGGCTTCAGGCAAATGAACATAGCCCGTATATCGAAACACGGACTAACGGGGTTCATGATCATTCTTATCGCAGTATCAGCATTTACAACGATCAAACGCAACGAGGACTGGAAAAATGATAAAACACTCTTCCTTGCAGATGTGGTGAAAGTGCCCAACAGCGTGCTTGTAAATAATAATGCTGCCGCAGCGTGTATGAGCTATGCCAAAGAAAATGCTGCCAGTGCAGAGGTGAGAAATGAGTGGTTCAGGAAAGCGATCATGTATTTCGATAAGGCGATCTCGATACACCCCAGATATATGCAATCATACCTGAACAGGGGCTTGAGCTATTATAACATGGGCCGGCCTGAAAAAGCATTGCAGGATTGGGACACAGTAAGAAAATACGAACCCAACTACGAGAACGTACAAAAATACCTGGGTATAGCGGGGAAGTACTTTTTTGTTACCGGTATGAAATACAGAGAAACCGGCAAACCAGATTCGGCGATACATGCTTTAAAGAAAAGCACGGAAGCTCTGCCCGATGAGCCACAAGTGTGGTATGCACTGGCGGCTACATACTACAGCATGGGTTATCGTGACGAAGCTCGCAAAGCAATACAACCAATACTTATATTAGATCCCGACAACGCAGATGCAAACAAATTCCTGAACGAGCTTGATAACAAGAATTAGCAGTTCATATATTTCCAGTTCCTCACCTTGCCTTCTGCTATCCATTCTAATGCCTGCGCAATACGTTTCTCTTTTGTGGCATCAGTCTTTGCCTCTTCGAACCACTCTATATATTCCTTTTGCTTTCCGTAGGTAAATTCGCTGAATACTTTCTCTGCCTTCTTGTTCTTTTTTAGCGCCCTTACAAAATAGTCGGGCACTACCCATTCGCTTTTTGCTTTCGCAATAGCCCTGGTTCTCGATGGCAGCTTGATACCGGCTTCATTCAGCTTCATTGCAGCCTTCACATATTTTTTCAGCACGCTGTCTTTAGGCAGGTCTTTAAGGGTCTTTATCCTGCCTAGGTTACCCATGGCCTCACGGTCCTTTACTTCGAGTACTTTATCAGTATCCTGCAGTAATGCTGCTTTCCAGAATCCGAATACACAATGCTCCCTGAAGGATGCCATGCTGCACAAAATAGCACCGCCGTACATAAAATGCGGGAAACTCCATTTCCAGTCCTCTTCCACACCGGGGCACGCTGTGTGTATCAACTCTCGTAGGTGTGTCAATATTGGTTGCGCAAAATCCGCCGACTTTGCGATGTATGCGTCTATACGTGCGTCTCTTTTACCCATAACCGTTATTTAAAAAGGCGTTTCACTTCACAATAACCACTTTCTCTTGCTTCGCGATCATCCTCCCTATCGGTTTCACAAACTGTTGCAAACCATTACTTTCAAACAAACTCACAACCTCATTCTGTGCAGCCGGGTCCACAGCAACCAATAATCCACCATTTGTCTGCGGATCAGGCAACAGGCTGAACGCTTCCATCACATCCACACCTGCGTCAAAATGTATCTTGCTGCTGTAGCCATTCCAGTTTCGGAAGGTAGCATCAGGTGTTATACGCTTCGAAAGGTACTCCTTCACTCCCTCTGTAAGTTGCATCTGCGAGTAGTTCAATTCGGCTGATAACCCGCTTCCCTCCGCCATTTCTATTAGGTGGCCGGCAAGCCCAAAACCTGTTACATCGGTCATTGCAGTAACACCCGATAGCTTACCTAACTCTTCTCCTATCTTGTTTAGCGTAGTTAATTGCGCCACCAATATTTTCAAATGCTCATCCAGCAATGCACCACGCTTCTGTGCTGCAGCCAAAACCCCTACACCTACGGGTTTTGTAAGGAACAGTAGGTCCCCTTCTTTCGCGGTGTTATTCCTCTTCAGGTTTTTAATGTCACACAACCCGCTAACTGCCAACCCGAATACCGGTTCAGGTGTATCAATGCTGTGTCCTCCCGCCAGAGGAATATTTGCTTCATTGCATATGGCCCTTGCCCCTTCCAGCACCTGCTGTGCCGCAGCCACAGGCAGCTTCTCTACGGGCCAGCCCAGAATGGCTATAGCCATAATAGGTTTGCCACCCATAGCATATACATCACTTATGGAATTTGCTGCTGCCACCCGCCCAAAATCGTAAGGATCATCTACAATAGGTGTAAAGAAATCGTTGGTGGATATCAATGCTGTGCCATTGCCCAGGTCATAGGCAGCCGCATCGTCGTTGGTGCTATTCCCAACAAGTAATTGTGCGCTCACCGGTTGCGGTGCATTTGTCTTCAGTATCTCCTGCAACACAGCGGGAGCTATTTTGCAACCACAGCCACCACCATGTGCGAACGCCGTTAATTTTATTCCTTCTGTAATTTCCATTTATGCCGTGATCATTTTTTTGTAAGCAGATAAAACACTATCGCAATTAGCCGCATGGTTCACCGTGCTGCATGGCACTCTGGTGAGCAACTCTTCCAGTTTTTCTCGGTCATTTAAACCATGAGTGTAGAATTTATCATAGTATGCCAAAAGTATCCCGAAGGCCTCCTTGGTATTGTCCTCTATCAGGTGGTTGATGGCGTTCTTTGCATTCAGTCCGCCCAATCTCTTCCTGATACGCATTACGGCATTCACCAGGTCTTCTTTTTTGAATTTGCCATACTCATCCGCCAGGTACTTTAGGCGCTCCTCGAATGGTATCTCCAGGAAAAACACCGGCGACTTCCTCATTGTGCTCCATAGCGTAAGCGGCATATTTATGCTTCCAATACGCCGGCTCTCATCTTCAAGCCAAATATGCTTGTCATGCACTTTACTTAAAGCAATCGCCAACCTATTTTCAAACATTTCCGGCGATGGCTGCATCGGCTCGCCCAGGTCGCCAAATGCCGACCCTTTGTGGTGCGCCATCGCTTCCAGGTCAACGATCATTTCACCTCTTTTCTCAAGTTCTTTCAGCACCTTTGTTTTTCCTGATCCCGTATAACCACCTATTACATTAATGCTGTATTGCTTTTCAAATTGCTGCAACACCCAATTCCTGAACGCCTTGTACCCACCCACCAGTGTATACACCTTAAATCCATACAGATCAAGTAGCCATGCCACACCGGCGCTGCGCATACCACCCCGCCAGCAATGAACCAATACCGTTTTGGAATTCATCCCTTCAACCTGTTCTACCATTTTCCTCATCTTCACTCCAAAGTAATCCAAACCTGTTTTTATGGCCTGCTCTCTGCCCACCTGCTTGTAGGTCGTGCCCACTACTTTCCTTTCCTCATCCGAAAATAGTGGCAGGCTATATGCCCCCGGAATATGGGCATGACCAAATTCTCCGGGGCTCCGCACATCCAGAACCGGGTGTTTTTCGGCTAAAGGCAGGAATTCCTCAATGCTTATTCGCTGTATCACCTATGCAAAGTATTATTTTATGTGGATTTAACCTTTACAACCTCATTACATTAAATCAAAAAATATAAGTTTATTTTTTCTGATTCACTTAATATTCTCAAAATCAATTAGTATTTTAGTGTTATTGTTAATTAGTTGTTAATTAAATGAAACCATATCAATAATATCTTCTATTAACATTTAAAACACACAAATCATGGCTACGATAATTGTGACAGCGTTCTTTCTGGCGATTTGCCTGACAGTAGTTTTAACCAGAAGTTATTACCGTAGCCCTGAGACTAGGAGAAAACAAGCTGCCCGTTCTTACGAGGCATGGAACCGCAGCCGCAAGATGCGCTACTATTAAAATTTGTTTTAGGAGATCATGGCGTCCTGATTATGTCTTCCACATCATCATCACCCTCCAGGTTGTCCATCTGGTTCATTATCTGTGGATAACGCCATTGCACACGCCTGCTCATAGGCACCACCGTAAACTTTTTAGGATTAGGCAGGCAGGCTATGATCATAGCCGCTTCTGCCCTTGATAAACTCCTTGCCGACTTGTGAAAATACTTTTGTGCAGCTGCCTCAATACCAAACACACCCGGCCCCATCTCAATCACATTCAGGTACACCTCAAGTATGCGCCTCTTACCCCACGTCCACTCTATCAGTTGTGTAAAATAAAACTCCGGCACCTTGCGCACATACCTGCCCCAACCACTACCCTGCCACAAAAAAACATTCTTCGCCGTTTGCTGGCTTATGGTACTCGCCGCAGCACCTGCAGGTCGGTTCTTTTTTTTCTTCTTTTTAGTTGGCTTGGCATTCAGGCTCTTATCTATCGCCTTCCAGTCAAAACCATCATGATCAGGAAACAACTGGTCCTCACTGGCAATAGCAGCCAGCTTCACATTGCGCGATATCTCGTCCCAACCTACATAATCCCTGCTCAGCCCATACCCCCCCAGCGGCCCTCCAAGTTGTGTAATAGTGATAGGCGGCATCAACCACTTGCAGATCACCATATACAATGTAGATGATATGAACAGGAACAGAATAAGACGCAATGCAAATCTTAGAAACCTTCTGAATCCGCTTTTTTTGCTCTTAGCCATGCGGTGGTAAAAGTAAAAACTATAACGGAATTTTAATGGCCATCTTATCCAGCGGGCAATGCTTACTTCACTACCTTACGCCGATTTTCTCCATTGATACACGGTACTAACTGCAGGGCTGGGTGTGAAAATACTATGCGGTACTACCACATTGCTATTGCCTACCACGTGATATCTTGCCGGAGTCTCAGGAGTTATAAGTTCCGCCAATTGTATTTTATTCAGCGGCTTTACAAGATAGTCTTTCACAAACGGAATATTACGCGCACGCTCAACGTCTATCGGCGACATTGATGAAGAAAGGATATAAAGCTTCGATGACTTTCTTAAAAAAGGCAGCAGTATCTCGTACTCGCGCAGAAAACCCCAGCCGTCCATCACAGGCATGCTCAGGTCAAGGAAGATGCTATCAGGGAGCATCGCAGGGCTATCCATGTGCTGCTCTAAATACTCCATGACATGCTGGCCATTAACAAACTCAACCACTTCAGCATTCACGCCAATGTTGGCTATTGTCTTTTTTGTCAGTAAACGAAAGATGGGATCATCGTCCACGAGGAAAATTCTTGTCTTGGGTGTCATTGTGTGTGTTTTAATAAGTTAGTTGTTGTGATACCTTTAAGTTGCCCCATACGACAGAAGGTTCTATCCTACATGCCAAAATGGGAAAAAATATGATACAATATTCGTGCTAACTGTTTAATAAATTGATTTTTATCTATTTACACATTATAATATTATACTACACAATCTATATTATAGAGCGGAATTCCAGAAATTGGAGCAACTTAGCTTTCAATTAGTAAACATTTTCATAGGTCTCTAGGCCCTGCATCATGAAGCTGCAGGTTCCAACCAAAATAAAGAGAGGCATGCTCAAGTAACAGGATATTTATTTTACTTTGGAAAATATAGAGATCTTATGAGCACACAATTAGGCATAGGCTCCCGCGTCGAGCACCAACATTTTGGCAAGGGGGTAGTGGTTGACACCGCATCAGAGTTTTACATCATCTGGTTCAAATCCCAACAGGGCACAAAAAGCATCAGCAAAGATTACGAGGGACTCAAAACCGTCGAAGAAGTTGCAGCAGAGCCGGGTAGCAGCAGCATCACCATAGCAGATATAGAACAGGCACTGCACAACATC
>JBGAJU010000012.1:0-68759 GCA_044224775.1 Flavipsychrobacter sp. | reverse complement strand
CATTTTTAAAGAAACTCCAGTTGCCTAAATGGAACGGCATCCATCCTCCAAGGAACAATGTAGCCGCTATTGCAAACACAATGAACAGGTTGATATATTCCTCCAACAGGAACATCGCAAACTTCATCCCTGAGTATTCCGTATGGAAACCTGCTGTCAGTTCCTGCTCGGCTTCCGCAAGGTCAAAAGGTGCACGATTGATCTCTGCAGTGGACGCGATAAGGAAGATCACAAAAGAAATAATAGCAGGAATATGACCTTTAATTATCCACCAGCCATCAGCCTGGCTGGCTACTATATCACTCATGCGCAGGCTACCGGTTAATATAACGATAGAGATCAATGATAAACCCACTGATAATTCATAGCTCACTATCTGCGCACCACTACGCATAGCACCCAATAATGAATATTTGTTGAAGCTGCTCCAGCCCGCCATCAGTATTCCGATGACAGCCAATGAAGAGATCGCCGATACATATAGCACCCCGATATTGATATCCCATATCTGGAAGTTCCTGGCAAAAGCTATCGGCGCCATTGCCAGCATAGAGGTAACAACTACAATAAGCGGAGCCAGATTAAATAAAAATTTATCAGAAGCTGTAGGCGTAAGCCCTTCCTTGAACAATAGCTTCACCGTATCTGCTACAATCTGCAATGTGCCTTTTGGCCCCACGCGGTTTGGCCCCAGGCGTATTTGCATGAAAGCCGCCACTTTGCGCTCCATGTAACCAAGAAAGAAACACAATGGCACCAGGAATAACAAAAGCGCAATGCCGGCTATCACCATCTCAACAACACTAACCATAGTTGTATTAGATATGGAACCGGCAAGCCAGCTATGCAGCCCGTTGGCCATCGAAGAAAAACTTATTTCAAGAAAGATGTTCAATTCCTAATTTATTTATCCTTTATTTCGATAACAATCTCATTTCATCGCATTTATCACATTCCGCCACACTTTCCCTCATAATATCACCTGTCCACATCCGGTATCACCAGGTCAATCGTCGCCATTATCGCCACCAGGTCGCCTATCTTCGAGCCTGTTGCCATGTGGCTCAACGCAGAAAGATTCGAGAAATTCGGCGATCTGTATTTTATCCTGTACGGAGATGCCGCCCCTTCACTCACAATATACACACCTAACTCACCACGAGCCGTTTCAACCCGCTGATAGAACTCTCCTTTAGGTAATTTCAGCACTGCTTTTGTTTTCGCCTGGTATTCCCCTTCAGGTATCTGGTCTATCAATTGTTCAATTATATATACAGACTGCTTCATCTCTTCCATACGCACCATATAGCGCGCATAGCAATCGCCGCCCGTCTCCAATATCTCTTTGAACTGCACTTTCTCATAACCATCATACGGGAACCACTTCCGGACATCACAACTCACGCCCGAACCCCGTGCAGTCGGCCCTGTACAACCGAATGATACAGCATCCTCCGGAGACAGGTACCCTACCCCCTTTGTACGCTGTTCAAATATTACATTGCCCGACAGTATCTCGTCGTATTCATTATACTTCGATTTTATCTGCTTCAGTACATCCTTAACCCTGTTCTGAAAATTTGGATGCAGGTCATACATCACGCCGCCGGGCACGCAGTAATTTTGTGTGAGGCGTGCACCGCATGTCTCCTCCATTATTGCAAGAACGGCTTCGCGCTCGCGAAATGCATAGAAGAACGGCGTTACTGCACCAAGATCAAGGCCTGTACAACCCCACCACAACTGGTGCGATGAAAGCCTTGTCAACTCAGCCATCAGTATGCGTATCACCTGAGCACGCGGCGGAATTTCGACCTGCAACCCTTTCTCTACACACAGCGCACATGCCTGGTTATTGATGTGCGCACTCAGGTAATCCATGCGGCTTGTAGCATAAATAAAGTTGCGATAAGAAAGACTTTCCGACATCTTCTCGATAGAACGATGGATATAACCAAGGTGTGGCTCTATCTTTTTAATGATCTCCCCATCCAGCCATACTTTCAGGTGAAGCACGCCATGTGTAGAAGGGTGTTGAGGCCCTATATTTATGACGAACTCACCTTCTTCAGTCATTATGTCTTCTCCAAGCAAACTCATAATGATATCATATTTTCATCAACATAGCTTTTTCTTAAAGGATATCCTTCCCACTCCTCATCCAGCAATATTCTACGCAGGTCGGGATGACTCAAAAATTTCACCCCAAACAGGTCATACACTTCCCGCTCATGGAAGTTAGCAGTCTGCCATATATCACTCACTGTTTCAACCTCAGGATTTTTTATGTCTGCAATTTTAGCCTTCACAACAACTGCATGCTTATGCTTTTTAGAAAGCAAATGATACACTGTTGCAAAATGTGTCTTCCAATCAATACAGGTGAGACAAAAAAGAAAATCGCAATCAAATTCACTGTTCCTGCGCAAAGCCACCATCAGTGGGCGCAGCTCATTTGCATTTACTAATATGTTCAGAAATTCGCCGGTTTCATCAAAAGTAGCCGCCGGGAAAAGCGCGGCCACTGCAGCCTTCATTTCTTCATTCGTCATTTGCCGCTCTCTTTTGATTTCCCAAAATATTTTTCATGCTTGATCTTTTCCTGCAGTGTTATCATGCCATGCAGCAAAGCCTCCGGTCTTGGCGGACAACCCGGCACATACACATCTACCGGTATCACATGGTCCACGCCCTTTACCACCGAATAAGTATTATAAAAGAACGGCCCGCCCGATATGGTGCAAGCACCCATTGCTATCACGTACTTCGGGTCCGGCATCTGGTCATACAACCGTTTCAGTACCGGCGCCATCTTCATCACTATCGTTCCGGCCACTATTATAAGGTCTGCCTGGCGTGGCGTAGCCCTTGCCACCTCAAACCCAAACCGTGACCAATCATATTTCGCATCGGCGGCACTCATCATCTCAATGGCACAACAACTGGTACCAAATACAAGCGGCCACAACGAATTAGACCTCGCCCAATTGATAATGTCGTCCAGTTTCGTCACCAGTATACCGCCATCTTCTGTTTGATGCAGTTGTGCCGGGAATACTAATTTTTCTGTTTCTGCCATTTTGCTCTTTTACTTACAACTAACATTTACATCCACTTCAGTGCGCCTTTCTTCCACGCATATAGCAACCCCATAAAAAGGATAAACATAAATATGATGATCTCTACAAGGGCAACTATTCCAACACTCTTCACCGCAACTGCCCATGGGTACATAAATACCAGTTCAACATCGAATACAAGAAAAATAAGCGCGAACAGGTAATAACCTACATTGAACTGTATCCATGACGTGCCTGTAGTAGGCACACCGCACTCATATGGTTCTCCTTTTGCCTTATTACTGGAGGTTTTTGCGATGGCTTTTGATGCAAGTATACCACCACCGGCAAAGGCAAGACCTACTATTATTAAAAGTATTAGCGCTGCTGGACCCATACGTTTTAGCTGTATCTCTACAATTTACGAACTAAATAAAGTAAAAAAATCGACTGTTCATAAATGTATAAAATAAATTTTCTTTTTCAGGAAAATAAATTTGCATTTTCGGGAAAATCTATATCTTTAAAAAAACAATCTACTAACTATGGCAATTAAAATCACGGAAGATTGCATCAATTGTGGCGCTTGCGAACCGGAATGCCCCAACGGAGCAATATTTGCAAATGGCGATGAGTGGCGCTTTTCTTATAAAACCTCTCTCACTGGTTCGTTCACTGCTAAAAGTGGCTTTACAGCCGATGCTGATGATGCACAAACGGCCGTGTCTACTGATTACTACTATATTGTAACAGACAAGTGTACAGAATGTGTTGGCTTCCACGAAGAGCCTCAATGTGCATCGGTTTGCCCTGTTGATTGCTGCCTGCCCGATGAGGCTAATGTGGAATCAAAAGAAGAACTGGAAGCAAAAATGAAAACATTACACCCGTAATATTCATCCCCCGCCCCTCGCGGGGGATTTTTTTGGCGTTATCTTAACTTCCAATGATTAATATCATAATACCCGATAGGTGTAAAATCTTTAACTTTGTAATAACTCAATTTTAATCCTGATTTAATAATGGAATCAACTTTAGAACAAAAATTGGGGCATGAAAAAGCCCTGATTGAAGCAGATAGTGTCGTGATAAGGTTCTCCGGTGACTCAGGCGACGGTATGCAACTTACCGGTACGCAATTTACGGATACCGCAGCCCTTATTGGTAACGATATAAGTACTTTCCCCGAATTTCCGGCTGAGATCCGTGCCCCTATAGGCACCACTGCAGGCGTTTCAGGTTTCCAGGTACATTTTGGCAGTAAAGAAATTTTCACACCCGGCGACGAATACGACGTATTGGTTGCCATGAACTCTGCAGCGCTCAAAGTAGACTTGGGCCGATTGAAAAAAGGTGGCATTGTTATAGCCAACATAGCCGGTTTCGATAAAAAGAACCTAAGCCTTGCAGGCTACCCAGATGGTGTTAACCCATTAGAGGATGGCACGCTTGAAGATTACAAGGTTCATAAGATAGATATTACCAAGCTCACTAAGGAGTGCCTTGCAGGCAGCTCTCTGGGCATGAAAGAAATTGAGCGCTCCAAAAACATGTTCGTTCTGGGCCTGCTTTTCTGGATGTTCGATGAGCCGATGGATTATACCATCAACTTCGTGAATGAGAAGTTTGCTAAGAAACCGGATATAGCAGAAGCCAATATCAAAACACTGAAAGCAGGTTGGAACTTTGGCGATCATACCGAAATATTCGTGAACCGGTACAAAGTTGCTCCCGCTAAGCTGGCAAAGGGTGTGTACAGGAGCATCTCAGGCAATCATGCTACTGCCATTGGGTTGGTTGCTGCTGCAGAAATGTCGGGGTTACCCTTATTCCTCGGCTCGTACCCCATCACTCCGGCTTCCGATGTTTTGCACGAACTGTCTAAATACAAGACCAGCAACGTAAAAACATTCCAGGCAGAGGATGAGATCGCCGCCATATGCGCCGCCATCGGCGCATCATATGCCGGTGGCCTTGGTGTGACCACCACATCAGGCCCGGGCATGGCATTGAAAACTGAAGCCATAGGTCTCTCTACAATTCTTGAGATACCTTTATTGATAATAGACATCCAGCGTGGCGGTCCATCTACAGGCTTACCGACCAAAACAGAACAAAGCGACCTGATGCAGGCAATGTATGGCCGTCATGGTGAAGGCCCTCTGCCGGTTATCGCAGCATGCTCTCCCGCCGATTGCTTTGATACTGTACTTGAAGCAGCACGCATTGCAGTTGAGCATATGACACCGGTTATTGTGCTTACAGACGGTTACATTGCCAACGGATCAGAACCATGGCGCTTCCCCAAAGCTGCGGATCTGAAACCTTTCAAGGCAACTTTTACCACAGAGAATAACAATCCGGGTGGCACGTTCATGCCCTACAAGCGCGACGAGAAATTATCACGCCCTTGGGTGAAACCCGGCACACCGGGACTCATGCACCGCATAGGTGGCTTGGAAAAGCAGAACGAAACAGGCAACGTATCATATGATGCCAAGAACCACGAAGTGATGACAAGAATACGTGCTGAGAAAATAGAGAAGATAGCGGATTATGTTCCGGAAATAAAACCGGATAGTGGTAACGACAAAGGTAAACTTGTGGTATTGGGCTGGGGCTCTACTGCTGGTGCCATAAAAACTGCAGTACGCGAACTGATAGCTGAAGGGCACGACGTTGCGCATGTTCACCTGAAGCATATCAACCCCTTCCCCAAGAATCTGGGCCAACTGCTTAGCAATTATGACAATATCCTGATACCAGAAATGAACTGCGGACAGTTATTGCAGCTCATCAGGTCTAAGTACCTGTTGCCGGCAATAGGGCTGTCTAAAGTGCAAGGGCTACCATATACTACCAGCGAATTGAAAAACAAAATTTTAGAGCTCCTTAAAAAATAATCAATGACCACAATAGCAGAACAACAAGCAGCGCCAAAGCTTACCGCAAAAGACTTTGCTTCCAACCAGGAAGTGAAATGGTGCCCCGGCTGTGGCGACTACTCTATATTAAAGCAAGTACAAACAGTGTTTCCCGATTTTGGCGTGCCGAAAGAGGATATCGTTTTCATATCAGGTATTGGTTGTGCAGCACGTTTCACTTACTATATGGATACATATGGCATGCACAGTATCCATGGCCGTGCAGCAGCAATTGCATCGGGCGTAAAAGCCATGAATCCTAACCTCAGCGTATGGCTGGTATCGGGTGATGGTGACGCTTTCTCAATAGGCGGCAACCACTTCATCCACCTGATGCGTAAGAACTTCGACGTGAACTACCTCGTGTTCAACAATCAGATCTACGGTTTGACAAAGGGTCAATATTCTCCTACATCCGAGAAAGGGAAAGTGGCAAAATCTACCCCCTATGGCTCTGTAGAAGAACCATTCAACCCGAGTGAATTAGCCTTGGGCGCTAAAGCAAGTTTCGTGGCTCGCTCGCTGGACCGTGATCCGAAACACCTGCAGGCAATTCTCAAACGTGCTAACGATCACAAAGGCACTTCATTCGTTGAGATCTATCAGAACTGTCCGGTATTCAATGACGGCACATTCTTTGCCTACTCCGAAAAAGAAACGAAGAAAGAACAATCGTTGCTGCTGGAGCATGGTAAACCACTTGTGTTTGGGGCCACCGATAACAAAGGCATAAAACTGGACGGAACGAAACCGGTGATCGTTGACCTGAATGAAAACGGCAATTCCGTTAATGACCTTTGGGTACATGATGAGCACGATAAAGTAAAGGCGCATATAATCGCAGGCTTCTTCGATACGCAATATGACGGCATCAACTATCCACGCCCGTTTGGTGTTATTTATTCAGAATATCGCCCAACATATGAAGACGGATTGCAAAACCAGATAGATGAATTGATAGCCCGCAAAGGCAGGCAATCTCTGGATAAAATATTATCAGGCGATAAGACCTGGACCATATTGTAAACTTTCTTGCTCACTTTTACAAAAGGGTGCCTGCCGGCACCCTTTTTCTTTTAAGGGCCAATGCACGGGCCATTCACTTGCTTTTCCTACTTTTAGGGCATGACCGATGCGTACTTTGCGGATGTACATTTTGACAAAGCAGATGGCAAAACTACACCATTGCAGAAGGGAGAATATGAACACTGCACCTTTACCAACTGCGATTTTACCGAAACCGATCTTGGTGAGATAAGATTTGTCGATTGCCGGTTCGAAGGGTGCAACCTGAGCCTGGCAAAGCTGCGGAAAACGATTATAAGAGATGTTGTATTTCAGAACTGCAAGATGTTAGGGCTGCGTTTTGACGATTGCGACGACTTCGGGCTGGAATTCCGGTTCACGGGCTGTGTCCTCAACCATTCATCGTTCTACAAAGTCAAGGCGAGGAAAACAAAGTTTGTAAATACGCAAATGCATGAGGTCGACCTCACAGAGTGTGATCTTACCGCAAGTGTATTAGACAACTGCGACCTCGCAGGAGCAACCTTCGACAATACAATACTGGAAAAAGCCGACCTCCGCACTGCTTATAATTATGCGCTTGATCCGGAACGCAACCACATAAAGAAAGCCGTATTTTCATTAGCAGGGCTACCTGGGCTACTAGGGAAATATGGAATAGTGGCAGAGTGAGATTTCACGAATTATAGTCTTTTCTAAAAACCTGTGGAATTTTACATCGTTCCAGCCCTGTACTAGGGGTTTAAATAATATTTATTAAAAATAACATTATATTTGCTTCCTGAATTATCTCAACTGTAAGCCTGAAAAAATATCCTTGGCAACCCCTTAATTATCTATTATGAAAAAAATTACATTACTAATACTACTTACTGCACTTTTTTTATCACAAGCTTTTTTCTCTGAAGCTCAAATAACCGGCCCCGGCTCTGTATGTGCAAGCAGTACAGTAACATTAACTGCAACGCCTGCGGGCGGAACGTGGAGCAGTAGCAACCCCTCAATAGCTAATGTAGGTTCTTCATCAGGTATTGTAACCGGTACCACTGCGGGCATTGCAACAATCTCTTATACTACATTAGGAACAGTAACCACCATTATTTCCGTAAACCCACTACCCACTTCTTTCACCGTTACGGGTGGTGGCAACTACTGTGCAGGCGGTGCTGGGTTGCATGTGGGACTGAGTTCTTCGTCAATCGGAGTGAATTATGAGTTATATCGCGGCGGAGTCGGAACAGGGACTATTCTTGCAGGCACCGGTGGCTTGCTTGACTTCGGCCTGCAAACGGCAGCGGGCACCTACACTGTTATGGCTACCATTGCAGCCACCGGTTGTAACAGGGTCATGTCAGGCAGTGTGCCGATATTTATTATTCCGTTACCAACTTTGACCTGTGGCCCATCGGCAGTATGTGTCGGCGGTTCCATTGCAACATGCACACCTTCTCCGGCAGGAGGAACATGGACGAGCAGTAACACAGCAGTAGCAACCGTTGGTTCTTCATCAGGAATTGTGGGCGGCATTTCACTGGGGACAGCTACCATTACATATGCTGCAACGGGAGGATGTATCGCAACTTCAAATATAACCGTCACCACAGCACCGTGCCCGCTCAGCTTAAGCAATGTGTGTTCCGGCGGCGTTGCAACTTTCACCAACTGCATCAGCGGCGGTTTATGGACCAGCAGCAATCCGTCTATAGCTAACATAGGTTCGGTAACAGGCACTGTAACCGGCGGTGCTACAGGCACGGCTACTATCAGCTATTCACTTGGCTCATCGTCATGCACGGTAACAGGCACTATGGCGGTAATATCGTCTATTGCGCCTATCACCGGGCCAACATTCGCCTGTGTCGGTTCTACGGCAACACTCAGCCACACAACAACCGGGGGCATATGGAGCAGCAGCAACACTTCTGTTGCCACTGTGGGTTCAACGGGTATCGTTACAGGGGCTGGTACAGGAACCGTTACCATTTCATATGCTGTATCAGGCTGCACCACCACAAAAGCTATGACCGTAAATGCCATGCCTGCAGCAATAGCCGGAACTTCAACTCTTTGCGTTGTTGATTGTGCAACACAAACTAACTCGGTAGCCGGAGGTGTTTGGACAAGCGGTGTCACTGCTGTCGCTACGATCGGCTCATCAACCGGAATCGTTTGTGCAGCAACCGCGGGAACTGCACTGATAACCTATTCAATTGGCGGATGTTATGTTACAAAACCTGTTACCGTATTTGCAACACCCACTGCCATAAGTGGCGCAACAACAGTTTGTGTAGGCGCAACTACCACGTTAACCAACGGACTAGGAGGTGGCACATGGGCCAGTACCACAACCTCTGTTGCCACCATAGGTAGCACAGGTGCTATTACGGGCGTAACACCCGGCACCAGCACTATCAGCTATACAATGCCTTCCGGCTGTTCCGCTGCCCTCACCATATCGGTAGTACCTGCACCCGCTGCTATAAGTGGTGTACCTGGAGTCTGTACCGGCGTGTGCGAAACTTATACAAATGTAACTCCCGGAGGTACATGGAGCAGTTCCCCATTGGCCACAGGCACCATTGGCACTGCAACCGGAATATATTGCGGCATTGCAGCGGGCACTGCAACTATTACCTATACTTTAGGCGGATGCACTGCGACAAAAACGGTTACCGTATCAATAGGCCCTGCAGCCATTACCGGAACCACGAATGTCTGCGTAGGATCCACGATCACGTTAAGCGATGCAACACCCGGCGGCACCTGGGGCAGTAGCGATGTATCTATTGCCACCATAGGCTCATCATCGGGTGTGGTTACAGGTATCTCAACAGGGACTATTATTTACAGGCACGCCGGTCGTTTGCGTTGGGAAAACAACATACCTGACCGACGCTTCACTTATCGGCTCGTGGAGCAGTAGTAACCCCACCGTTGCAACTATCAGCTCATCAGGTTTGGTTACGGGCGTTGGTCCCGGCACTGCCACTATCAGTTACACTATGCCCACAGGCTGTGTGGCTACTATTGCAGTAACGGTAAACCCCAACCCACCTGCTTTGACCGGGCCATCAATAGTTTGTTCGGGACAAACCGTAACGTTGGGTCCACCAACATTGACAGGTGGCTCTTGGGTGAGCTCTTACCCGTCTATAGCTACCGTATCATCTACAGGTGTAGTCAGCGGCGTTTCTGTTGGCTTCACGCCAATCAGCTATGTACTTTCATCTACCGGCTGCGTATCTGAAAAAACGGTTACCGTTTATGCAGCACCTCCGGCTATAACCGGCGTTAACGATCTCTGCACTACTATGTGTGCCACATTTACCAACCCACTTTCCGGGGGTGCCTGGAGCTCATCTTCATCAGTTGCAACAGTATCCTCAACGGGCCTGGTGTGCGCTGGGGCGTCTGTGGGCACAGTCATAATATCGTACACCACATCCGGTTCCGGTTGCGCAGCTACCAAATCAGTAAACATCGTATTACCTCCAGCTTCTATCACAGGCCCATCAGGCATATGTGCTTACAGTACTGCTACCCTAACCAGCACAACTTCAGGCGGCGTATGGACAAGCAGCAACCCTGTAGTTGCCTCAATTGGCTCAACTTCCGGTATGGTCTACGGTAATGCTGCAGGCGCGACCACTATTACCTATACACTGGGTTGCCCAACCACAAGATCCATCACCGTTAACGTAGCACCACCTGCTATTACCGGCAGTACTAATATCTGCACAGGCATTACCACCCATTTGAGCAACCCATTAGTAGGTGGCCGATGGTATAGCAGTGATACTACCATTGCCACCGTAGACTCCCTGACAGGCGTTGTAACGGGTATCAACCCCGGCGGAGCTGTGATTACGTACGGCCTTAGCAATGGCTGTTCAAATTCGGTTACCGTTATTGTTAACCCGGGCATTGCACCCATTGTGGGGGCTAATACAGTTTGCATAGGCACTTCTTCCCTACTTACAGACGCATCACCGGGCGGAGTTTGGGTCTCATCTAATCCTTCCATCTCAACGGTAACAGGTTCCGGCATTGTAACAGGTGCGGCATTGGGCACTGCCACTATCAGTTATGTGGTGAGCGGTATTTGCCCGGTTACAATGGTCGTGACCGTGAACCCGGTACCTGGTTTTATAACCGGCACAACCATAGTGTGTGCCGGGTCAAATACTACATTAAGTAATCCCGTAAGTGGTGGCGTATGGAGCAGTGGCAGTACATCAACGGCTGTTATTCATCCTTCCACGGGTGTCGTTACAGGGATAACTGCAGGCATTGCACCTGTAACCTATACCATGGGCGTGAGTTGTGAAGTTATTACTTATGTTACCGTTAACCCGCTGCCATTGCCTATAACCGGCTCCAATAATGCATGTGCCGGAGGTACATTCTTACTTTTTGACCCAACCACAGGAGGCACATGGAGCAGCACCACACCATCCATTGCTTCAATAAGTTCTACCGGAGTAGTAACGGGTTCCACTGCTGGCACGGCAACTATAAGCTATACTATCAGCACAGGATGTGCTGCAACATATCCTGTCACTATCAACCCCATGCCCGGGCCGATATCAGGCTCTTCAGCAGTTTGCCTCTCCGGTACAACTACGCTAACAGATGCAGTTACTGGCGGCACATGGACGAGCAGCGCAGCCGGCACTATGACTGTCGGTTCGTCATCCGGTGTTGTCTCAGGCATATCTATGGGCACCGCCACTATCACCTACGAACTGACTCCGGGATGTTACGTAACCAAAACATTAAGCGTTTCTCCATTACCGTTCGTGTTCACAGTTACAGGCGGCGGCAATTACTGCGGCGGTGGCACAGGCGTACACATTGGCATAAGCGGCTCTGCAGTTGGCGTCAATTACATGTTGCACCTTGGCGCAACCGCGGTAGGTACATTTGCAGGCACAGGTGGCCCCATTGATTTTGGCTTGCATACAGTAACGGGCACGTATACGGTTACGGGCACCAGCACCGCAACTACCTGCAGCGTTGCAATGGCGGGTTCTGCTACAGTGGCCATTATGCCTTTTGTTACACCTGCAGTTTCCTTCAGCAGGGTACCTTCTGATACTATTTGCAGTGGCGCAACGGTCATATTTACCCCAATACCTGTGAATGGAGGTACTGCACCCACTTATCGCTGGAGCGTGAACGGCACAACTGTTTCAGCAGCTTCAACATATAGTTTCATACCTGCTGACGGCGATGTTGTGAAAGTGAAAATGATCAGTAATGCTATGTGCCCCCTACCCGACTCCGCAGTTTACCAGGATACTATATCAGTAATACCGTTCGGAACGCCCACCGTGAACTTGGTTGCCACCCCTAACGATACCGTATGTAAGGGCACTGCTGTTACCGTAAACGCTATTACTATATTCGGTGGTTCTGCACCCGATTACAGGTGGTTCCACAATGGCGTTTCGGTACTTGCCACAACATCCTATAGTTTTGTGCCCAACAATAATGATGAAGTATTCTGCATTCTTTACAGCAATCATCCTTGCCGGTTCTCAACGATAGATACCAGTCAAAAAATATCGTTTACGGTTGACACACCTAAGATCCCTTCAGTATTTATCGGTGCTAATCCCGGCAGTACGATTGAACTGGGCCAAAGCGACACATTGTATATAGTAACCGATGCTGTAAACCCAACTTACCAATGGTATATCAACGGACTCCCTATAGCAGGTGCAACAACAAATACATATATCAGCAGTTCGTTCAGCTTCCCCAAACCGGACTCTGTAAGCTGCCTGGTGACCAGCAACGGTGTTTGTGTTGTAAGCAATCATACATGGACATACATCACTGTCATACAGGTCGATCGTTCAGGCGTTGCAGAAATTGACACAAAGAATGATATAGTCATATTACCCAATCCCAACAAGGGCATATTTGTGGTACAGGGGCACATCGGTTTGTTTAACGAAGACGAGGTGTCAATTGAGGTTACTAATATGATAGGGCAGGTTGTGTATAAAGCCATTGCACTAACAAATGATGGAAAAATAAGCGAACGTATTCAGGTACCTCAGCAGTTAGCAAATGGCATGTATATGCTATCGCTTCGCTCTGGATCAGACAACAGGATATTCCAAATACAAGTGAACCAATAGGCCGGAAACTTATCCACATATGCATTTTCACTATTCAACAAGTGAAAAAAATGTTTACTTTTCCTGAAAGTACAAGAGGTACTTTGGCAAACCTACATATATGAAACCACAAGTACGCGAATTATTGGTTACAGCAAAAGTGGCGCAAAACTGGCACGACCACTTTAATGAAAAGGTGGAGGAGCTGATGGTGCTTGTAAATAAAGTGGATACCGACCAGCAGGTGCTTGAAGCGGGAGAATTGCTTGACGTTTACCACAAAACAAAGCAAAAGCCCAAGCCCCGCAAGAAAAAGAATGCAGATTGCTGCGATAAACCCTTTGAGTTTCTTGTGTTCTGTAATTAATCAAGCGGCCGGTTCAGGAAATCTATGAACGGCTTCATTGCTGAAAATATCTCCAGCGTCTTCTTTGCAAGCGACTTACTGCTCATCTCTTCATCACTCAACGCGCAGCCTACTGTATAGCCTTTCATTTTCAGGTATTCTATTGCCGGGTTATCTTCTTTATAGCCTTGCGGCACTTTAGTTAGCTGCTCTCCGTCTATTTTCTTAAAATACTTTTTGAACTTTTTGTCCTCAATGATCTTTTTGAAGTCCTTCAGATTGTAATCTATCTCCTGCCTCACTTGTTTTAACAGTGGTGGTTCAGGCATCCACATGCCACCACCCGCAAAGCTATTGCCACCCGGTTGCAGGTGCAGGTAGTAACCCGCGCCTGGAAATTTGCGGCCGCCTTTGCTAAAGAACGCTCCGAAATGGTCCTTATACGGGGTCTTGTCTTTCGAGAAGCGCACATCCCTGAATATCCTGAAAATGCAATCTTTTGGCTTTTGTTCTTTAAAAATTGGCTCAGCGGCCGATAGTCCATCAAGTATTTCCGCTACAAGCGCTTCATGATCTTCCTTTGCTGCCTGGTATTTATCCCGGTTCTTATCAAACCACGGTTTATTATTATTCTTGCCTAATTGCTTAAGAAAAGTGATGGTGTTTGCCTGTAACATGAGTATCGTTTTACTATGCCAAAAATAAACACTTATCTGAGGTTGCACAACATCGCTAAATTCTTATAGCGGTACATTATCTTTGTTCATATCCTTCCACAGGATCTTTTATGAGTATACCTGATCAATCTTTAAAGAAAGTTGCTTTAATATCATTTATAGCACTAATAATATTACTCATTGGCTCAATTATTTTTTATCGTGAACGGGCACTTTTTGCGGATATCGCATACACAGCATTTATTATTATCAACGATGGTACGTTCGCCATTATCAACAACCGGTATGGAGAAGTTGTTCACCAGTTCATACCATTTATATTCCAAAAGCTTCACCTGCCTGTTAAAGCTACACTCATAGGGTATTCTCTCAGTTTCAACCTTATCTACGTTATCGTATCGGCGCTATTGATCTTCCGGTTCAGGCAATACCGGTTTGCAGTGCTAATGGGCATATTCTATTTTCTTCTTGTAAGTGCATCAGCCATCTGCGCTAACGATGTCTCGTTTGCAGTGGCATTGCTGTTCCTCTTATTAGGTGCTACATTTCATATGGCAGACAGGCAAATGAATATTTTTTTACTCTCTGTAGTATTTGCATTACTGGCATTTGTTACTGTTTCTACACACTTTGTCATCATCATCCCGCTTGCGTTTTTATGGTCTTATTTGATCATTGAAAAAACACATTGGCCTTTTTCTCCGCAACGCACTATAGGGTTCAGCGTTTTGTTAATAGCCATGATCGCTTTTAAGTATTTATCTACTATTGGTGGACCTCAGTCATATGATAGCGATCGACTGGAAGGAATAAAGAAGCTCACATTCGGGGATATGTTTGAGAGTTTTTCTACACAAGTTGTCCGCATGTTCCTTATCAGGTGCGCGCAGAATTACTGGTTAGCACCAATAATTTTAGTATCTGGTATAATAACCCTCATTGCCGATAAAAAGGTATTTCTGGCAGCATGGACGCTTCTCGCCTGCCTTGGATATATTGTTATTATGGGTGTTTCCTATGCTGCGGCGCCTTTCGATTTTGCTCCCGAAGCAATAGGCAAAGCCTACCAATTATGGCACATCGAGGTAGAATGGTCTTGCCTTGGCATCATAGCAGCTACTCCCTTTGTTTTCAGTCTTTTACCCAAATTAAGCCAGGGAACAGCATTAGGAATATTGGCCTTCATACTATTGGTACGCACAGTTTATATAGGCATTTACTTACCTGATTTCACCTGGCGCGTAGATTTCCACGATAAAGTAATGAGCGCAATGAGCAGAAAAGGCATAAATAGTTTATCACTGTATAAGGACCCTCAACTAACTGAAAAATTCATCCTCACATGGGCTATTCCGTATGAAACAATTCTACTTTCCGCTGTTCATAATAACAAACCTCAACTGACCTATTTCTTTGTTGACCGGCATGATGAACAAACGACCAATGAACTCAAACAACACAAAGGCTTTTATAATACTTATGGGGTTTTGCCTGTCAATATGCTGAACAACCGCTACTTCTCTGTTGACACAACACAGTTCTATAAAATAATGTCCTACGAGGAATTGCTAAAATAAACCACAGCAATTCCAATTATAGTATTTTTATACCCAGCGAAATTCAAAAGAACAAAATGCATCCAGACAAACCAACTTTAAAAAAAGTATCCCTTGTGGCCCTCATAGCGCTAGGTATACTACTTATTGGTGCATTTATTCTATTTAAGCAGCGCATATTGTTTGCCGATGCCGCTTTTATCGCTTTCAATATCATTAACTACAAGAATATGGCCATCCAGATCGACCGGTATGGCTCATTTATATCGCAGCTATTCCCGTATGTTGGCATGAAACTGCACCTACCGGTTAAGTCGCTGCTGGTCTTATACTCTGCGAGCTTCAATATTTTCTACTTCGCCGTTGCATTCATCCTCTATAGGTGCCGGCAATATGGCCTTACAATACTGACAGCGCTTTACTACTTCCTGATCATTAGTGCATCCTGGTTCTGGACAAATAATGAAGTTCACCAGGCGGTAGGTTGGATGTTTTTAATGTATGGTATCACCACCTATATGGGCAGCAGAAAAGTGAATATCATATTTACCACCACAGTATTTGCCATCTTGGCTTTTCTTACCATCTTCACCCATTTTGTGGTGATCATACCCACTGTATTTTTATGGGTCTATTTTATAATAGAAAAAGATAACTGGCCGTTCTCAAAAGCGAAAACGATCGTATTAAGCCTGATTCTTGTTGCTATAGTTGCTTATAAATATATAAGGTCGGTCGCGCCCTCCGGCTCATACGAAACAGGACATCTGTATAACTTAACCCATTTTTCCCTGCAGGATATTATCGATTCGTTCAGCACTCCTGTCGTGAGGATGTTCCTGTACCGGTGCCTGACCAACTACTGGATAGGTGCCATTATTTTCATCGTCAGCGTGGTTGTGCTGATACGGCAAAAGAAAAAGGCATTAGCAATATGGACAGTACTATCACTTACAGGCTACCTCATAATTATGGGCCTCACCTATGGCACATTCGATGAATTTGTATTACTCTTCCATATAGAAAGTGAATGGGCGAGCATTGGCATCATAATGGCAACCGCAATGGTATTCTCTTTTTTACCCACTCTTAATTACAAAACTGCTGCCATTTTGCTTGCTTGTGTTTTCGTTATACGGATCGGTTACATCGCGACCGCCTTCCCCGGGTTCAACCAACGAATCAAAACCAACGAGTCCATTGTTGCCCGGATGCGGGAGAAAGGGCTCACCAAAGTTGCCATATACAATAATGACAGCCTGGTAGCCATCAATAAACTGACTTGGGGAATACCCTACGAAACGCTTATGAACTCCGCTTTGGAAGGTGACAAGCCACAACTGGTGTTCTTTTTTGTGAACAAGGATGACAAACGGGCCATCGAATTAGCTACTACCACTACAAAATTCTACAGTGGCAATTCTTACTACAACACAGACGACCTTAATTCCGACTACTTCTCAGTTGATACTACGGTCAATTTTAAGGTAATGTCTTACGAAGAGCTGATGCAATAATTACTTAGCATTGGGATAAAAATATCTATACATCATCTCTATGAACGCGCCTTCATAGTCCAACCCTTTCAGGTTAGCAGGCGTGTACAGGGTGATAACACAATCTGTATTCATTAAAGCTTGTTGCCAATTATACGTTGCCATCTCCTTTTTAGACTCTCCCCCATTTGCCGATTTTTCTGTCCATACTTCGTTAAAGTAATACCATAACTCCCAATCGCTACTTATATTTTGCATGAATTTGTTATCAAACAGAGTCCACAGAAAGCTATCACCTATGTAGATCACCTTTGGCTTTGTTCTCTGTCCCTCACTATCATAATAGAACTGCGGATAACTGAACCGCTCCCGCTTAAAGTGCGTAATTAGATTCAAACCCTGGTCCAGGTCTGCATCTGTCCTCTCAGGTATTTCGGAGTATTTAACATCCCTCCATTCTATGTGCGGCATCCTGATATGCCGCTCCTTCTCAAGGAATTTTATTAAAGTATCACACACCAGCGCCGATGCATATACCGTCCAATGGGTACCTAATCTGGAAAACAGCAAATGTTTGCTTGTATCTTTCATACCCAGCAGCCACTTATTTAGATCTACCTGTTTCAATCCAACCGAATCGCCAAACCTCTTGAAGGTCATATAGTTTGTTGAATCGTCTGACCTTTTTATATCCAGTTCTTCAGGAAATTTATCAGGAAAATACCAGGCCTTAGAGCCTCCGTAAGTAAAAACAAACGTCTTTCCCATACGTTCAAACGTATCCTGCACCATTTTCATTTTTATTACCTTACTCCTGATCAGCGAATCCCTAAGATAGTCGCGGCTATTGTATTCCTCTAAATAGAACCGTTCGAACAAATATTCGTCCTTACCCTCAATTACCCCGTAGGCGTGCAACTTGTTGTATGTCCAGTAATCCACCTGGTTGTTCAATCTCACCAAGTCTGACCGGCAACCGGTATTATCATTTAGGTAATCATTTTTTTGTTTCTGGTACGACCCATCAAACCACCGTTTAACCGAGAACTTTACGTCAGGGGCCAAAGTAACCGCACCATATAGCTTCTCGCTTTCGAAGAATGAAAAGCATTGCTGCAGCAGCGGGAACGCCGCAACCAGCATCAGGAAGATGAACAATATGGTCTTAACTACCCTCAAAATCTGAAATAAATAAACGGGTTAAACGCTGAACTAGTGATACGGGCTGCAGATAACACAAACAGCGTTATGGCAACAACTGCCATAATACTGTGCCGCTTCATGGTATAGTCTGCATAAAATATTTTTTGTTGCAGCCACAACCCTGCTTTCGGCAAAGTGAAAAATGAAAAAAATGCAGCGATACCTAATGTCACCCAATACTCCTGGTCGGGTATCCAGTAAGGGCGACCTTTGTGAGGGGTGAATAACCTTGCTACAAAATCCAACCCGGCCCTGCCATGCTCCACTTTAAAAAACACCCACCCTATGAACACCACAAAAAAGGAGTAGATAACCGCCGCCTTACCGATCTTCGATAACCACTTACCCAAAAACAAACGCTCCATCACCAGGAATAGGCCATGATACGCACCCCAAATGATAAACCCCCACGCCGCGCCATGCCATAACCCAGACAAAATAAACACTAGCCATAAATTGAAGAATAACCTGAGCCTGCTCTCTACCCTATTCCCACCCAACGGTATATACAGGTAGTTGCGCATCCACGTACCCAATGTAATATGCCACCTGCGCCAAAAGTCGGTAATCGACACCGCTGTATATGGGTTATTAAAATTCTCCGGGAACCTGAACCCCATCATCTGCCCCAGCCCTATTGCCATATCTGAATAGCCGGAGAAATCAAAATATATCTGGAAGGTATAGGCAATAGCACCATACCATGCAGTTGATGTTGCGACACGGTCAAACGGCATCTCAAAAACCATATTGGCAGCAAAACCCATATAGTTGGCTATAAGCACCTTCTTTGCAAGTCCTATGCAAAACCGATAAAATCCCCGCAGCCTGTAGTCCGGGGTTTCGTGCTCGGTATGATCATATATCTGCGCTGCAAAATCATGGTATCTGATAATAGGTCCTGCTATCAGTTTTGGGAAAAGGATGATATACATCTGGTAATCCCAGAAATTCTTCAACGGCTTGTGTACCCCTTTGTAAACATCAACTACATAGGTTAGCGTTTCGAAGGTGTAAAATGATATACCTATGGGCAGCAATATTTTCTCCCACGTTAGTGCCCTCAGTCCCACCACATGAAATACGTGATTGACGTTATCTATAAAGAAATTGCAGTACTTAAAATAGAATAGCAAGCCAAGATTAATACTCAAAGACAGCAAGAGCAGCAACTTTCTCCTTTTTCTCGATGCCGCTGCAGCCATTTGCCGCACTATGTAAAAATCTGCTGCTGTTGTCCCCAATATTACAAATATGAACAATGGTGCTCCCCAGGCATAAAAAAATATGCTGCCGGCAAGGATAACCGCATTCTTGTATCTCTTACCCGTTAGATAATAAATGAAAAAGAATAACGGAAAAAAATAAAACAGGAAAGTGATGCTGCTGAATACCATATCACAGGTATAATAATAGCCGAAGATGAGAAAAAAAACGCTGAAAACCTATTCAGGCGGCAATATTCGGCGAAAGAATTGATAACTTTAAACCATGCAATCCATGCTATCCATAGATATCACACATCTGCCCCGGCCTATCGCGTATACCGATAATATCCTGCTTATCGGTTCCTGCTTCACCGAACATATATCCGACAGATTGCAGCAACATAAGTTCAGGGTTTTGTCCAACCCGCATGGCATTCTCTTTAATCCCCTTAGCGTGGCATCAAGCCTGGACGGCTATATCGAGGGTAAGCTTTACAAAAAAGAAGACCTTTTTCAGCTAAATGAGCTCTGGAACAGCTGGGATCACCATACCCGTTTTTCAGATATTGATGCTGATACTGCTTTAAATAATATCAACAGTTCACAGGCCGCTGGCGGAGCTTTTATCAAACATGCTGACTGGGTTATTATTACACTTGGCTCTGCATTTCAGTATTATTTAAAAGAAAACGGCAAACCGGTTGCCAATAACCACCGTGCCCCTGCTCAGTGGTTCGAAAAAAGGTTGCTGACCATTGACGAAATAGTTGCTAATCTCAGCACCACCTTGCAAAAACTCTTTTCAGCAAGCCCCACGGCAAATGTATTATTCACCATTAGCCCCGTTCGGCACATTCGCGACGGCGTTATTGACAATAACCGCAGCAAAGCGCGCCTTTTAGAAGCGGTTCACACCCTTTGCGGGCAATTTGATAAAGCGTGTTATTTTCCTGCTTACGAGCTGGTAATAGATGTGTTACGCGACTACCGCTACTACGACATAGATATGGTACACCCCAACTATCCTGCAACAGCATATGTATGGGAGCGGTTTGTTGATGTCTGCATATCGCCATCTATACACGGTCTGATGCAACAGGTGCAGGAGATAATGACGGCACGGTCACATCGGCCACGTTTTCCGCAAACAGGCGCACACCAAAAGTTCAAGATGGTATATGCCGATAAAGTGACAGAATTAATGGATAAATATCCCCACCTCGACCTAAGTGATGAATTAAAGTATTTCCGGGGAATATAATAGGCTATTGAGCTACTTCGGTTTTAAGTTGCTCTTGCTCATCCCTGCTTTTCTTATCCAGTATGATCAGCATAGCAAGCGGAATATAGAATAGTGCTGCCACCTTATGTGTCTCTATCAGTTCCGAGAAAAAATTATTCACAAAACCCACAGCTATGGTCATGGCAAGGCCTATAGTAACAAGCCGGTAAAATTTGTCTTTGAATCTGTGATATATCCGCTGTGCTTTGGCAAAAATGACGACTATAAGCAATGCATACAGCAGCATTGCAGGCCACCCCTGTTCCACCAACATATACAGGAAGTAATTGTGCGTGGTAGAATGTTCAGGATTCCTGCTTACATAAGTCTGGAAGGATGTAACAGCATATGGTTTATAATAGTAGTAGAATGCCCTTGGCCCATACCCGGTTATGGGGCGGTCGTTACTCATCCTCACTGCAGCTATCCACCTGTACAGGCGCTCCATCGACGACATGTCCTTACCACGGAAAGTTGCAATAAGGTGATCAGTGAAGTTCTTGTGCATGAAGGTTTTATTGTAATCAGGCCTGAACTCTATGTATTTATTATTCGGCACCAGGTAACACATCGCCAAAATGATCACTGCGTAAAATGATGGCATTATCCAGTTAACAAGTTTCATGCGGATAGCCAGCCCGACAACAACCGCAAAACAGATACCCACCGCGGCAGCCCGGGCATAAGAAAATATAATACCGGCTATAAATATCATGATGATACCAACTAATGCCCCCCTTGTAATGAGCCCCCTCCCCTTTGTCAAAGGCCATGCTATTAGCAGTAACGGGAAGAACATGGAAATTACGGTTGAGTAATCCACGTGGTTATAGTACAACCCTGTCATGGACTTCTGCACCTTCTCAAACCTGAAATTCAGCATCGAATGGTGTATCAGTATGACAATTATGGTAATAAGCATGGGTATCAGTAACACCATAAATCCTTTAATAAAATCCTTCTTCTCCCTGAATATCCATATCGGCAATATAAAATAACAGACCAGCAGCCATGTTTTAGCCAAAAGGAATTTCATAGAAAAGAACACCATCTTCGAGAAGATGACCGCTACTATTGTAACTATATATTGCAGCACCACAATGAACACTATACCATCCTGCCACCACCACTTGGGCAAAGAGTCAGGGTTCCTGAAGAATACCATTGTTGACAGCAATAACAGCATCCACATGATGGGTTCATCAGGTAGGGTTATTGCCATCGTGTCATTAGAGAAATTGATCTGTATAGATGCCGGTATAGTGAACAGGAATATCCAGTAGGCTAGTTGCCAGTTAACACCCAGCAGCACTACATACAAAAAAGTAACCGGTGCCAGCAGGATATAATAATTACCTGTATAGGCAAATAGCATCACTGACAATAACAGCAGTGAAAATGCCCCGATACTGAACCAGTTATTTTTTATTGCACCTATCATCCCTTCAATGCAGCATTCAGCTTACGGAAGTAAGCCATCATCAAAACATATATTGTACTAAAGAACAGCCCTACAAACCCCGCTACTATCAATGTCATAGATAGAGATGGGCCGGTTGGCGATGTTGGCGGAACAGCCCTCGTGATTACTTTAAGGTATTGTATGGAATCACTGACAGCCGCGGAATATTCATTCACCAACGAAATATAGTGCGCCCTGTCCGTTACCAGTTGGTCCTTTATGGACTCGATATTTTGTATCTCTTCCATTGCCTTACCGTACCCTTTACCTCCGCCCTTCACGTCTCCGGTTATCACATTCTGTCTGGTCGGGCTCAGGATATTATAGATACCATATTGATCCCGAAGATTTGCAAGAGTGTCTGTTAACACCGCAATTGCACTGTCCAGCTCCGTTATCTTCATGCTTACCGACGTCCGCATTCCCGTCCTCATTGCGGTATAATAATGCCTGAAAGACTCTTCCAGCACTTGTATCGCCATGTTTGTAATACCAGCCGCATCTTTAGGCTCATACGCAATATAAGACACAACAATATCCTTGAATTCCGTCCTTTTCAGGTTAAAGTTCTTCGCAAATACAGCCATATACATCGCATGCGATGTATCATTACTGATACTGCCAAACTTGTATATCTTATCAAAATCGCAATTCCTTATTATCCTGTCCCTGACAGTATCCGAACTACCCAAAGCGGTTATTCTGTCCAGGTCATCATCGCCACCAAAGTAATCTACATAGCGGGTCTCTCTCGTCCTGAAAAGGGTATGGCGGTCGCCATACAGCGGGTTATTAACAAGAAAGCGCGCTTCTGCCTTATACTTCTTCTTTTTGATCATTACAAACACTGCGCCCAATACCATCGCCAGCACTGTGATGATAATGATAAGGCGCTTTTGCTTTTGTATCGCCCTGAGGGACTCGATCAGGTCAAATGTGGGTGTAGCCATTTCCTGTACTATTAGGTGAATTCGTGTGTGTTTTTATTACTTAATACTTTAAACTTCCGCATGGCAACAATTACCAATTTTTCCCTTGTCTCCTGATGTGGTCAGTTAGCGACATCAGCAACACGCAGAAAAAGAAACCCAGGAACGCACTTGCCAGCACCGTGTACATACCTCCTATCCCCTTAGGGCTCACAGGCGTACGTGCCACAGACACTACTTTCAATACCGGCATACGCTCAGACTCTGTGCCTGTCATATACTGATTCACCAGCGCCAATTGTTTCGCACGGTTGGTCACTATCTCATCCTTCAGCGACGCCACGTTTTGTATTTGTTCCAGTCCCTGCGGATAGTCTTTGCTACCATTATCCTTCACACCGCTCAGCATCAGGTTATACCTTGCCGGGTTGATCAGGTCATTGATACCATACCGCCGGCGTAATACAACCAGGCTGTCAGTAAGCGTATTGATCAGGCTGTCTTCGCCCTTTATCCTGTCCATCAGAGAGAGATACATACCCCTGCGCATCTCTTTGTAATATTCGCTATACTCGCTCTCCAGCACACGCACACATTCATTTGCAACGTTGGCGGCCCGCTCAGGCACAACATCTGTATAGGATAGCACCAGGCTTTTGAACTCTGTACGGGTGATATTAAAATTCTTGGCAAACTTTTTGGCTACCTGGTCTTCTCCTTTACGATTAGTAGCGTCAATCCCATATGCCTCAGCCAGTTTCATGTTTTTTATCACCTTACCCTGCACAATGTCGGCTTCCACCATCATCATTGCCCTGTCTATATCATCTTCATTAGCAAAATAATCTATCAGTTTAGTATCTGTATTATATATATAGTTACGGTCGGCATACATAGGGTTACGCAGCACAAATTCAGTTTTCCCTTCAAATTTTTTAGGCCCGGCAAGATAAAATACCGCCCCCGCTATTGCAGTTGCAAACGTTACTATAATGATAACAACCCTATGCTTACGGATGCTATCTACAACATCCGTCACTCTTAACCCTTGGTCTGACATTTCTGTATCTGGTCGTTTAAAGCTTAAACTTATAAAATTTATGGCAAAAGACGGCAGTTTAGCCATCTTATATATTAGATAACAGTCTCACCTGCCTGCATCTTCTCAGCATTCTCTGCAAACTGGAGCGCATCAATCATATCTTGAATATTTCCATTCATAAAATCATCAAGGCTGTACACCGTCATATTGATACGATGGTCTGTAACCCTTCCCTGCGGGTAGTTATATGTCCTGATCTTCGCCGATCTGTCACCGGTACTTACCAAACTTTTACGCCGGCGGCTTATTTCATCCTCCTGTTTGCGCACTTGCTCTTCATATAAACGTGTACGCAGCATATTCATTGCCTTCTCCCTGTTACCTAATTGTGAACGCTCGGTCTGGCACATCACCACAGTGCCCGTCGGGATATGGGTTAATATTACTTTCGTCTCTACTTTGTTCACGTTCTGTCCACCAGCACCACCGCTCCGTGCTGTTTCCATTTTCACATCACTGTCTCGTAATTCAAAATCTATCTCTTCAGCCTCGGGCATCACAGCCACCGTTGCCGCCGATGTGTGCACCCTGCCGCTTGCCTCTGTTGCAGGCACCCGCTGAACACGGTGCACACCACTTTCAAATTTCAATGTGCCGTAAACATCTTCACCTATTACCTCCAATTGCACCTCTTTAAAGCCCCCCACGGTACCCTCCGTTTCCGACACTATTGCCACACGCCATCCTTTACGCTCACAATAGCGTGTGTACATACGCAACAGGTCTCCTGCAAATATGCTGGCCTCGTCGCCACCCGTACCTGCACGCATTTCTATAATGGCATTCTTCTCATCCTGTGGGTCTTTCGGTATCAACAGGTCACGTATCTTCAGCTCCAGTTCTTCCTTCTGCGTTTCCAGCTTTTCCAGGTCATCTTTTGCCATCGTGCGCAGGTCATCGTCACTTTCTGTTTCCAACACTTCTTTGGCAAAATCAATGCTGTCAATACAATTCCTGTACACCTTATACACCTCAACAATTTTCTCAAGCTTGCGGTACTCTTTGCTCACCTGGGAAAACTTCTTGTTATCATTCACTATTTCCGGGTTGGTAAGCGCTATACCAAGGTCATTGAACCGGGCATTGATCGCTTCCAGCTTTTCTACTATAGAACTCATTGCTATTATACTTATATGACGCTTTCGCGGGTCTGCGAAGTTACACCGATAAAACGTCTATTCAAATTTGTTGTTCAGCCATTAAAACCGGGTACATTACTATAAAAATCAATGGCTGTTGCGTAACCGCAACAGCCATTGATTTCTTTTATATCCCGCTACTCAACAACCACTCGCGCAGTTCGCTTACCATGAGCCGTATTAGCACTCATAAGGTAGATACCTGCCGGTATGTTAAGTGATAGCTCAGTCTGTTTATTCGTTGTAGTAGTAAATGTGCGCACTGTTTCGCCAAGCACATTGGATATCACCACATCCACTTGCTCATTCACGCCTGATGTCATAAGGAACGAGAACGAACCCGAGTTAGGGTTAGGGAATACTCTTAATGACGCCTCGTTAGCTGTTACAGGATTCACGCTAACAGGGTGGCAGAATGTGTCTGGCATTACTACTACTGTAGCAGTAGTATATGCAGAACCACAAATGTTAGTTACCATATAAGTAACCGTAGCAGTGCCCACATGATGGCCTGTTACCACACCTGTAGTATCTACCAACGCCACTGCGCTCGACGTACTCCATCCACCTCCCGGCACTGTTGATGTAAATGGGTTGAACTCATTGATACAAATAGTATCAGGGCCCGAAATGGTACCCGCGACAGGAACTGTAAGCACGTTCACTGTTTTGGTTGAAGAGGTAGAACCGCAGATATTCGTTTTAGTATAGCTGATAGTTACCAAACCAACAGTTACACCTGTAACAACACCCGAAGTATTGATATTAACGTTTGCATTGCTCTTGCCCCACGAACCGCCCGTAGTAGCATCAGCCAGGGTCATTGTAGAACCAACACACACCTCGCTGCCACCGGTGATAGCGGCCACAACAGGCACGTCATTCACCGTTACAGGACGCTTAACAATATCAGTACCACAAGAGTTAACTACTGTATACATTACTGTGTCTACTCCTATCGTTACGCCGGTCATAACACCGGTAGTGCCGTCAACAGTTACCAGCGTGCCGGTCATACTCCAGGTACCACCGGTAGCAGTATCAGCAACCGTTGCTGTTGCCCCCACACATACTTGTGTTGCACCGGTAATAGTTCCCGCATGTGGCAACGGATTTATTGTAACAGGGTAATTTACTACGTCTGTACCGCACATGTTGGTGTAGGTGTACTCGATCGTATCCACTCCGGGATAAACGCCGCCTACAATACCGCCCGCTGTTATTGAAGCATTGGTATCTAGCATGCTCCACACACCACCCGAAGCAGTATTGGTAACCACCATCGTAGCCGCTTCACATACAACCGATGGGCCCGAAATAACTCCGGCATCAGGCAACGGAACTACGGTGATCGCATAGGTTGCCGTTGCCGTACCACACATATTGGTAACAGAATAAAGTACCGTATCCAAGCCTGCGGTTACGCCCGATACCAATCCTCCCGGAGTGATGGATGCAGAAGGGTTCAACACACTCCAGAAACCACCGGGAGACGCATTAGTAAGCGTTATGTTGGAAGCCACACATACAGCACTCGGCCCGACAATAGTACCTGAATCTGGCAGCGGATTAACGGTAACATAATGGAACGCAGCAGCAGATCCGCAGGTATTGAACACCGAATAAACAATGGTATCTACACCCATGGTAACACCGGTAACAACACCACCGCCCGTAACTGATGCAGTGCTGTTGTACGCATTCCAGAAACCTGATGGCGTAGGGTTGGTAAGCGTAATTGACGCGCCCACACAAACTGAAGGCGGGCCGGAAATAACACCAACAGTAGGTGGTGCATCAATTGTAATAGGAAGCGTAACAGTTGTTGAACCGCAAGCCTCGGTAACAGTATAGCTGATGACGTCTGAACCGGTACTCACGCCAATAAATTCACCTGCTGCTGTGCCGGGTATTGTTCCGGTACCTGAACTGGACCATACGCCACCCGGAGTTGCATCTGTATAAGCCTCGGTAGAACCGATACATATAACAGGTGAACCCGTAATAGGACTAACTACAGGGGTTAGCGTCACCGTCACCTCGCGTGTGGCTGTTGCAGTGCCACACATATTGGCAGTTGTATATTCTATCGTATCTACACCAGCAGTAACACCGGTTACTGCTCCACCAACAACACTTGCATTCGCATTCGATGCAGACCATGAGCCGCCGCCAACACTGGGCGTGAGTGTGATAACAGAGCCTACACAAACAGTCGGCAAGCCGCTGAGCGTACCGGCAAATGGTAATGGATTTACGGTTACCTCTTGTGTTACGGTAGTTGTACCGCACAGGTTGGTAAGCGAATACATGATGGTATCTACACCTGCGATCACGCCTGTCACGTCACCTACAGTGTTCACTGTTGCATTGCCGTTGCTGGCGCTCCAGGTACCACCCGATGTACTGCTCGACAATGTAATGGTAGATGCCACACAAACATCCGGGAAACCTGATATCGGGCTGACCACAGGCAACGGATCTACAGTTACCGGGTGACCAACAACTGTGTTGCCACAGCCATTCCATACAGTATAATTAATGGTGGTATTGCCGCTCGCCACACCAGTAACTACACCGGCAGCATCAACAGTGCCCACAGCAACATTGGTCGAGCTCCATCCTGTATTTAATCCGGTAGCACTGTTGGTAACGGTTATTGTGGCTCCCTCGCAAACATTGTTAGGGCCGCTGCTTGCACCTACAACAGGTAAACCCGAAGTACAAGGCTCAATAACACGTGCACGGTTACCATCGTTAAAATATACCCTGCCGGCACCATCTGCATACACCAGCCCCGGGTCTGCAAAAGCTGCCGCAGTTGCCGGAACAGGATTGTTGTACGGGCCTGTAAGGCCGGTGCCCGCATATGTCGTGATAGTGTTTGTTGACAGGTCTACAACACGAATACGGTTATTGGTCGCATCACCTATGTATAGTTTATTAGCTGTTGTGCTGTAAGAAAGCCCATAAGCTTTGTTTAATACAGCCGCTGATGCAGGGCCGCCGTCACCACTGAAACCGGCCGATCCGCTTCCCGAAAAAGTAGTGATGATACCTGATGCATCAACTTTCCTGATCCGGCTGTCATCAAAAGTAGCGATGTACAGGTTACCGGACGCATCCATGGCAACACCCGATGCCCTGCCCATCTGAGCAGCCGTAGCGGGCCCGCCATCACCTGAGAACCCTGATGTTGTACCCGCATAAATTGTCATTGTACCACCAGGTGTAACTTTCATCACCCTCCTGGCACCCGAATTCGCTATATATAAGTTATTCGATCCGTCAACGCAAAGCCCCGCAGGAGCAGAAAGGCCCGCACTGGCAAATGTAGATATGTTACCAAAAGGGTCAACTTTACGTACCCTGTTACCGTTAAATTCACTGATAAACAAATTGCCCGCTCCATCAAAAGCAAGGCCATTCGGGCGATTAATTGTAGCTGCAGTTGCAGGGCCGCCATCACCGGTAGAACTATATACACCGGTTCCCACGATTGTTGTAATTATTCCTGAAGGATCTACTTTTCTGACCCTGCTATTCACATAATCCGCGATATATATATTGCCTGATGCATCCGTAATAACCGAATAAACATCATTTAGCTCGGCAGCCAATGCCTGGCCGCCATCACCACTATAATTAGCTGTACCGGCACCTGCTACCGTAAAAATAACCTGTGCTTTGATTGGATTCGTATAGGTAAGCGCTATTAAGGCAATAGCAAAGCAAACTACCTGCTTGTAGATTTTCTTCATATAACATTCTTTACTAGCTCAAATTTAAGTAAAAAATGCTATTATTTGTAAAAAAATTCACACCGCTTTAAAAAGTACTTCACTATGATTCCCAACTATTAACACCTCACCGCTCATTTCATGGCCGCTTTTTCTTTTTCCAGCTCAAAAAGACTGTCGCGCAGGCGGGCTGCCTCCATAAAATCAAGGTCTTTGGCAGCCTTTTCCATGGCTTTGCGGGTTTTGGTTATCATTTTGTCCAATTGGGCAGGGGTGCGGTATTCAGCCCCTTCTTCCGCGGCAACGGGTAGTTGGGTTTCGTGCACTGCATAACCGCTCTTTTCATCATATCCCTTTATATCTAATACAGAACCCTGCAGCATTATCTCCTGCACCGACTTCTTAATGGTCATTGGGGTAATACCATGTGCAGCATTATGCGCCAGTTGTTTATCGCGGCGGCGATTGGTCTCATCAATGGTGCGGCGCATGCTGTCGGTCATCTTATCGGCATAGAAGATAACAAGGCCATCCACATTGCGGGCTGCGCGCCCGGCCATCTGCGTCAGCGAGCGTTCATCTCTCAAAAAACCTTCCTTATCCGCATCCAGTATCGCCACCAGCGACACCTCTGGCAGGTCAAGCCCCTCTCGCAGCAGGTTCACGCCCACCAGCACATCAATAACCCCCAGGCGCAGGTCGCGCAGTATCTCCACACGCTCCAGGGTATCTACCTCAGAGTGGATATATTTCGAATTCACATTAATGCGTTTCAGGTATTTGTCCAGTTCTTCTGCCATGCGCTTGGTCAGCGTGGTCACCAGCACACGGTCACCTTTCTTCACGCGTTTGTCTATCTCGTCCAGCAGGTCGTCTATCTGGTTCATACTGGGGCGTATTTCTATAGGTGGCTCCAGCAAGCCCGTCGGCCTCACTATCTGCTCCACAACTACGCCACCGCAGTGCTCAAGTTCATACTTACCGGGTGTGGCACTAATGAACAAAACCTGCGATAGTTTCGACTCGAACTCATAAAAATTCAGCGGCCTGTTATCCAGTGCAGAAGGCAGCCGGAAACCAAAATCCACCAATGTCATCTTGCGCGACCTGTCACCACCATACATACCACTTATCTGCGGAATCGTAACGTGGCTTTCATCGATCACCAACAAAAAGTCACTCGGAAAATAATCAAGCAGGCAGAATGGCCGCGCACCGGGCTTTCTCCTGTCAAGGAATCTCGAGTAGTTCTCTATACCACTACAGTAGCCCAGTTCCTGTATCATCTCCAGGTCGTAGCTAACACGTTCTTTGATACGTTGCGCCTCTATAAATTTCCCAAGCCTTTTAAAATACTCCACCTGCGCCGTCATCTCATCCTGTATCTCGTAGATGATCTGGCTCATCTGGTCGCGCGGGGCAATGTAAAGGTTTGCGGGGAAGATAGCGGCATTCTCCATCGTGCCTATCCGCTTGCCTGTATCAGGCTCAAAGCTTTCTATTTCCTCTATCTCGTCACCAAAAAAGGTAACACGATAACCATAATCAACATAAGGCAGGTTCACATCCACTGTATCTCCGTTCACCCGAAAGGTGCCTCGGGTAAAATCACCCTGACTGCGGTTGTATAACGAATTCACCAACTGGTGCAGGAAGTGGTTGCGACCTATATTCTCACCTCTGCCAAAACGAATGATGCTGTTCTCATACTCGGTAGGGTTACCAATACCATAGATACACGATACCGATGCCACTACAATAATATCTTTTCTTCCGCTCAGCAAATTAGAGGTAGCGCGCAACCGCAGCTTCTCCAGTTCTTCGTTGATAGAAAGGTCTTTCTCAATGTAGGTATTAGATGTAGGCAGGTATGCCTCAGGCTGGTAATAATCATAGTACGATACAAAGTACTCCACCGCATTATCCGGGAAGAATTGCCGCAGTTCGCCATACAGTTGCGCCACAAGTGTTTTGTTGTGCGTCAGCACCAGCGTGGGCTTCTGCACCTTGTCTATCACATTAGCAACCGTAAATGTTTTACCCGAGCCGGTAACACCCAGCAGCGTCTGGAATTTCTCGCCCTGCGCTATACCCTCTGCCAATTGTCGTATCGCCTCCGGCTGGTCGCCTGCCGGCTCATATGGACGGTGGATATTGAATTGCATGCGGGTGTAAAGGTCGTGAAATTTGAGGTAAAGTTTTGGTTAAAAAATAGGATAGCTTCTGCAGAATTTTTCCTACAAACAAATAGTCCAACATGGCACTTGCTCAATCTATATTCCAGAAAAACCTAAAACTCATTTAACGACTTGCTCCCATCTCGCTCTGTTCGTAGAATCAACCACCTCACAACACCTGCCCCATCGGGGCATACCCCGAAAAACACAGCAGAGCCAATTACCTCAACAAAGTCACATTCCCTTTGTGGTCAAATTGCTGGCCGTCTTTAAAGGTGGCGTGCATAACATAGACATACACACCCTGTGGCTGCATCTGGCCATTGTAAGTGCCATCCCAACCTCTGCCGTCAAGGCTTTCGGTAGTAAATATCTGCTCACCCCAGCGGTTGTAAATATCCATCTTAAAGATCGTCAACCCTCTCGATAGCATTTCACGCGGGAAGAAGTAATCGTTCATACCATCCCCATTAGGCGTAAATGCATTCGGCAGGTTAATGTAGCAGTCATTCAACACTTCAACAGTATCCGTAGACTGGCAACCATTAATGTATACCGTTGCATAATACACACCCGGCTCTACCACATTTATTTCTGCACCCGTCTGCCCAGTACTCCAGCGCCAGCTGGCTCCGGGCTTATTCATATTCTGGTAGTCACCCAGCTTGATCGCCACACTGCCCTTGCATATAGAGGTATCCTGCCCCAGGTAAATACCCGGGTTGCCATATATGGTGAACACACGGCTTGTGCTGGTATCAGGGCATGCACGGTAATCAGCCGCAACAGTTACCGTATAAACACCAACCCCGTCAAACATATGCGCTATAGGGTTCACATTCTTGATGCTGTCACCGTCACCAAAGCTCCATGTCACTCCCTTCAAACCAATCCCGGTATAAATACCCGTAAAGGTGATACCTGTAGATTTACAGATTACACTATCCGTCGCCTTCATGCTGATGACACTTATAGAGTCAACCTCCAGCAGCCTTTTAGCGGTATCGTAACACGGCACATAGTTGGTAACAGCAAGTGTCACATTGTACTTGCCTGTTCGGGGGTACATATGTGTAGCGTTCAGTGTAGTGGCAGTTGATCCGTCACCAAACAGCCATACATACTTCATACTCACACCTAATGATGTATTCGTCAGCGTCACAGAATCGCCCTGGCAGATGAAGCTGTCAGGCACTGCGTTAAAGCCCGCATTGATCAGGTTGTCCAACGTGATCGACTTCGATATACTGTCATAACACCTTGTGTTGGTAATGATCAGTTTGATAGCAAACGTACCCGGGCTGTAATATACATGCACAGGATCTGTTTCGGTACTTGCACCCCCATCTCCAAACGACCAGCGATACGTCAGATCTGCCGCAGGCCATGACTTGTTGGTGCAAGTAAGCGTATCCCCTGCACATGCCTCACGAATAGCATAATCAAAATCCGGAATGATCGGCGGCTCTTTCAAGGTATCTGGCCCTAATGCGTTAGACACACATACACCGGCGGTTTTAGCAACAATGTTGGTATAAACGCCCTTGCACAAACCCGATATCACAACCTGGCTATCCGCAGGTATCAGGAAGCTTACCGGCGGCTGCGGCACGCCATCCTTATCATAGTAGAACGTGTCGGTCTGGCCCGGGTGCACGCCAAATATCCTGATAAACCCATCGCAGAATCCACACTTGGTTGGCCCCCTGAATGTATCAGCACGTATCGTAAATGGTGGAACAGTTAATGTAATTGGCCCCAGCGAGTTCGACACACATACACCTGCGGTACGCACCACAAAATTATCATACACACCATGGCACAGGTTGATTATAGTCACTGTACTATCAGCCGGAATAGTAGCAATTATCGGCGTTTGCGGCACACCGTCCTTGGTATAGCTTATAGTATCGGTCTGACCAGGGTACGCACCGTAAATAGTTATTGTACCGTTACAAATGCCGCAATAGTCCGGATTGGTCTTCGACAATGCCCGTATCGTAAATGGCGGAACCGTTAATGTTACCGGCCCCAGCCTGTTCGACACACATACACCTCCTGTTCTCGCAATGAAGTTATCATAAACGCCATGACATAAACCGGTAATGGTAATGGTACTGTCCGCAGCTACCGTTGCTATGAACGGCGTTTGCGCAACGCCATCTTTTGTATAGCTAACAGTATCTCTCTGGCCCGGGTACGCTCCATGAATGGTGATCACCCCATTGCAAACCCCGCAATAATCCGGGTTCCTGAACGACAGCGCACGTATAGTGAACGGCGGAACAGTCAACGTTACGGGGCCTAAAGTATTGGATATACATATGCCTGCAGTGCGGGCAACAAAATTGGTGTACACTCCGGCACACAGCCCTGTAATAACCACCTGGCTGTCTGCTCCTATTACGGCCACCACCGCCGGCTGCGGCACACCATCTTTTGTATAGGTGATGGTATCCCTCTGGCCTGGATACAAACCATACAGTCTTATCACGCCATTGCATATACCACAATAAGAAGGATTGGTAAAACCAATTGCCCTCATAGTGAACGGCGGCACTGTTAATGTTACCGGTCCAAGCCTGTTAGATATGCACATCGGGCCTGTCCGTGCAATAAAGTTATCGTAAGTGCCCTGGCACAAGCCGGTTATAGTTATCGTACTATCAGCACCAACTATCGAAGAGAACGGTGGCTGCGCTAATCCGTCCTTGGTATAAGTAATTGTATCAGGCCCACCGGGATGTATTCCCCAGATCTTCACAGTACCGTTACAAATGCCGCAGTACGCCGGGTTAGTTGATGTCAGTGTGCGTATGGTGAACGGCGGCACAGTAAGCGTGATCGGCCCTAACCTGTTCGACACACAAACGCCCGCAGTGCGCGCAATGAAGTTATCATACGTGCCGGGGCACAATCCTGTGATGGTAATAGTACTGTCTGTACCAACAAACCGGGCAACAGCAGGCTGTGCAATCCCGTCTTTTGTATAATTCACAGTATCTGTTTGGCCGGGGCGTAACCCGTAAATAGTGATACTGCCATTGCATACCCCACACCATACGGGGTTCACTGCACTCAGCGCCCTCATAGTAAATGGTGGGTTCACCAACGTTACAGGCCCCGCAGAATTAGAAGTACAGTAGAAATACGTTGTGGTAATGCTCGTATAAGTACCCGCAAGCAGCCCGGTCAGTAAAATGGTGCTGTCCGAAGCTACAGTTCTTGTCACTGGTGTCTGCCACACGCCGTTATACATATACTTCACTGTATCCACAGCACCGGGCACCAGGTTATGATACAATTTGATGGTACCATCACTCGCCCCGCAATAACTTGGATTGGTAAAAGTAGGTGTAATGGTCACCGGCGTTGGGCCGGCAATAGTGATGGGTACGCTTGCCCTGCACGATAATGCCGCTGAAGAGAATACAGTAATAGTATAAGTACCAACCGGTATGCTGTCAAGGAACGTCCCCGCTACACCCGTAAAGGTCTGTATCGTATCTCCCGGCCCGCGCGATACTTTAACTATCCACGGCAAGCCACCACCCGACGGAGTAATATTTACAGCCGCACGCTGTGTGCACGTTGCTCCCGACAATATAGAGAACGCAACCGCAGGCTCAGCAATTATTGTTATGGTATACGCAATGGTCTGCGTTCCTGCCAGCGGGCAATTGTCATCTGTGAATGTAACATAGAATGTATACACTCCCGGTGTAACACCTGTCGATGTCCACGAGATAGTGCAGTGCGGATGTGGCGTTCCGTTACCAACTGTCGTAAACGTACAGCCCGACGGCAGACCGGCAACAGTTACGGTTATATTGTTCGTCGTATCTGCCTGCGTCGGGTCCATAGAAATAGAGAAAGGCCCCGAATTGCGGCAAATATGAAAATGCGTAGGATCATCTATAACACCATTTGTCGCGCGGTCAAGTTTTCCTGTCGGCGGTGTGTTGGTACAGGTTTGCACCAGGAAGGTCATTTCGCGCTGGCTGGTGCCTATGAAAGTCCCTGCCCTGTACTCTCTTATGTTATACACAACAAGAGAACGCTGCAATATATTAGGGTGAAAGGCGATCTGCCCTGTACGCTGATCGAACGACATTGTAGTTACGCCAAGAGGCGCAGTAGGTGTATAGCTTCCCAGGTAGGTAACAAAGCCTCCGGGAGTGCTCACCGTTGAACCGTTCTCGCCCGACACAAGGTAAAACCGCAAACTGTCGCCATCAGGGTCTATCGCACCCGGGTTATAATTATCATCATTATCAAGGCAGAAGAAAGGCGTTGGTACATTCGACAACGTTGGGCTCGAGTTGTGCGATGTCATATTGTTCAGCGTGTCTACAAGTTGCGTGTACGTTACAGGGCTGGTAGAGATATTGGTAATAGATAATGCACGCCCGGCAAGCGAACCTGTACCTGCCATCTGCCCCGTAAACAGGAATCTCCAGTTCGCCGATGGGCCTGATACAGTATAGTTAAGGCTATAAACGAATTTTTTGATCCCCGGAATAGTAAAAGACGGGTTGGTGCACTGCGTATTGGCAATATCCGCCGGACAAACCGGCGTTATCTCCACACCTGTTGTCGGAGGTTGAATGGCCAGGTGAATGGTAGTCACATAGGTGCTGCCATTATAAATATATATCTCGGGAGCATTTGTAGACAGTGCCGCAAAAGCAGGAGTGGTCGATGCTGATCCGCAATCGGCATATGCGATCAGCGTTATTTTATAAGTGTTGCCGGTAACCCACGTATAGAACAGGTCCATGCCCACCAGGTGATTGGCATAGCCACATATGCTCAACAGTACTAAGGCAAAAGAGCAGACAAGTTTTTTAGAATAGGGTGCCAATTTCTTCATAATGCACTGCAGTTACAAGTAACCGGATTTTATTTTATAGCCACAACAACCTGAAAACAACAGCCGGTCTGCAGAACATTTGCCACTCCTTCGATCTTCATAAAATTACGCCTGTTTTCCTTCATAGCAAAGAATATCTTATTCCATAACAAAGAACTAACACACCGGTACATCTATATATAGACGTAAAATCTCCCCCGCACCTTTGGTAGTTCAACAATTTATATTTTAAAAATCAAAACCGTTCCATACATAGAACGGTTTTAATCAATTTTTTATTTCACAGAACCCTACCTCAGCAATGTTACATTACCCTGGTGGCTCTCTATCTGACCGTCCTTGAACTTAGCTTCTATCCGGTAAACATACACGCCCTGAGGTTGGTCTTTACCACCAAACTGACCATCCCAGCCACGGCCGTCAATGCTATTGGTCTCATAAACTATTTGTCCCCAGCGGTTGAATACCTCCATTTTAAAGGTTGTAACACCTCTTGTCAACACCTGCCGTGGGAAGAAGTAATCATTCGTACCATCTCCGTTTGGAGAGAATACGTTAGGAATGTCCATGTAGCAATCCCGTTGTATCCACACCGTATCCGATGCCGAGCAACCATCAACCGTAACCACCGCCGAATAGTAACCGGGCTTCACAACATTGATCGCAGATGTCCGCTCACCTGTGTTCCACTTCCAGCTTGCCTTAGGATCATTATTGTTCCTGTCATCACTTAACCTGATAGCAGTACCTCCGGGGCAGATCGACTGGTCTGCACCCAGGTACAGGCTCGGCAGTTTCCTCACTTCAACAACACGCGTCGCCGAATTCTCGGGGCACGAACGGTATTTCACATTCAGTCCTACCGTAAATACGCCTTCGCGCTCAAATGAGTGGATGATCGGGTCCATGCCTACAGTGGCATTACCATCGTCGAACGACCACGCAACCAAGGTATCCCCCAGCTCGGAATAAACACCTTTGAATGTGATTGACTGCCCCATACACACAACCGTGTCTGTTACTTTTATCGAAACATCGCTCAGCGAATCCACCGATATACTCTTCACCACCGTATCATAGCACGGATAGAAAGTAGACCCGTTTGTCGGCAATGGCACCAAATGGTTGGCCGCTATCAGCTTAACGTTATACTTGCCGGTCCTTTTAAAACTATGTGTTGGGTTCGCGGTAAGGTCCGTTCCTCCGTCATCAAATTCCCAGTAATAGGTCAGGTTGTTACCCGTCGACGTACTCGTGAACGTCACAAGGCTATCCTGGCAAACAAATGGATCCGGCGCAAAGTTGAAATCAGCATTTACATGGTTATCAAGCAACAACGTCGATATGCTGCTGTCAAAACATTTAGTATTGGTTATATACAGTTTCACAACGTACGAAGCTGCGTTAGTATTGGTATAGATATGCTTGGGGTTCGTGGAAGTATCGGTTGTACCGTCACCAAAGAACCACTTGAACGTAAGGTCAGAATCTGCTAATGACTCGTATGTCGACCAGTTCCTGAATGTCAGCGTATCGCCATGGCAGCCATACTGTATCACCGAATCAAATTCAGCTCGTATCGATGGGCTGTCAATAGCAAAAGTTCCGGGCACTGAGTAGCTACATACACCCGCGGTCTTCACCGTAAAGCCTGAATACAATCCTGCACAAAGTCCGGACAATACCACAATACTATCAGGGCCAATGAACGAACTTGCCGTTTGCGGACTTGTAGGGCCACCACCCCATTTCTGGTAGTTGTAGGTAATAGTATCCAGTTGGTCAGGATGCAGCCCGAATAATGTATCTATACCGTTGCAGAAACCACACCTCGTCACATCCTTGGTAGTAACTGTGCGCCATGTAAATGGCGGGTTCACCAGCGTCACAGGCCCCGCTGGGTTTGTAGCACACAAACCTTCCAGCACAACTATACTATCATAGGTACCGGCAAGTAAATTAAATATCGTATCCGTCCCCGTTGCCGATGCAACAAAACCCTGTCGCGGTTGCAATATGCCCTGGAATTTGAACATTACAGAATCCAGTGCCCCGGGGTTAAGGTCATTAATATTCAGCCTGCCATCTTTTGCACCACAATAGGTCGGGTCAGTGCCTGTCACCGTGATATCAAAGTGAGGTGTATCTACAACAAAAGGAACAGTTACATGACACTCATTACTCACATTCGTGAATATGGTCATGAAGTAGCTGCCTGGCTTGAAACTGTCTATGAATGCTGCCGTATCAGTATGTATCCTGAACGTATCCACAAGCGGGAAAGGATGGAACGGATTATAAGATATCTTCACCGTCCATGGCTTGCCCGTACCACCCGGCACGAACCGGACATTAGCGCTGTCGTTACAGGTTGCCGGCACTACGGTTGATGCCGAAATGGTCGGCACCGGTAATATGTCGAAGGTGAATGCATACGTTTTCGAACCCACAAGCGGACAGTGGTTATCCGTGAACGTTAAGTAGATGATGTAAGTACCCGGTATGATCAATGATGTATTACCTGTAAGCGTTACGTGCGGTGTACTTGTACCATCTCCGGTTACCACATAAGTAAACCCTGCAGATAGGCCCGTAGCAGTCACAGTGATATGCAATGAGGTATCCGATGTTCTGGGGTTAACATAAATATTGAAAGAACCTGAATTCGCACAGCTCCTGAAATGTGTGCTGGACAAAGTATCACCGGGGCCGGCAAACGAGTCGATCTTTCCAAGCGGAGTTGTCAAAGTACAAGGTTTCACCAAGAAGGTCATTTCACGCTGCATCGTTCCCACCTTCACATGGTTAACGATCAATGGGATTGTAGAAACAGTATCATCCCTGTACTCCTGGATATTGTAAACTACAGTAGAACGCTGATCTATGCTTGGGTCAAAACATAGCTGGCCTGTATTTGTATTAAAGTTAAATGCGGTAGATGCACAACTGGTAACACTAAGCGGTGTTGACCCGGACACCGGAGTACCGGTACAATGCGTGCCTATATATGTTACCGGACCACCGGGCGCAGGGCAACTAGTGCTGCTTCCGCTTCCGTTTTGCGCCGAAACTAAGGAAAATACCAGGCTGTCTCCTGCAGGTTGAGACGGGCTTACATCGTCAATATCAACTGCGCCCGGATTAAAACAGTTATAATTGGGGCGGCAGAAAAATGGCACGGGCTCAACAGTCAGAACGGGGCTCGAATTATGACCACGTGTATTTGTTGCAGAGTTATTCAGAGTATCTATTAACTGCATGGTAGTACCTCCTGCACCGGAAATATTGGTTATAGCCGCTGCACGACCCGACGAACTGACGGCGTTACCTCCTGTATATACAAATCGCCAATTTGCAGATGTACCAGGCAACGTAACAGTATTTCGGTAGACAAACTTTTTGATTCCGGGTAACGTGTAAGACGTGCTAGTACATTGTGTAAAACCTAGGGAGTCAGGGCACACAGGCGTAACTTCTACACCAGCTGACGGCATAACTATGTTGCAATCGAAAGACGTAACTAGTGTCGGGCCATCAAATACACAAATGTGCGGCCTCGAGGTAGGTAATGACGAAAATGCACCAGATGACGCCGGCCCGCAATCACCATACAAATAAACAGTGACCTCGTACTGCAACCCCGTTATCCATTTGTACCTCAATTCTGCGGCAACAATGTGCGACGCATATGAACTGAGATTGGATAACATCAGAATACAGGCTATGAACGCACTGCGCAGTGCACCGGATAAAAATTTTTTCATAAAAAATTACTCTATAATAGAAGGTTTACTTTCAATTTATTCTATGAGCTAACTACATAGACAGCCCAAAAACAAAAAACGTTTGCCGAAGATGTAAAATAAATTCAGCACACCTTTATATTTTGGACAAATTTCGTATAAAATTAAAAAAAAATACCTCATAATGAATAAAAAACAAAAATTTATTTTATTTAAATTCAAGAAAGTCATCGATTAACTTTTTTGCTCGAAATAAACCCAAAAACAAATATGACTATAAGCTAATAATGGGAAGTAGCTTAAAGTTAGGGACTTATATACTTGAGTAACCCAACGGTATGGGTTAATTAAGTAAAGAAATATTTGTTTAACCCAATGCGGTGGGTTATCTTTGTACTGTAATAGAAAAACACACAGTATGGAAGGCAATATCAGCGTATTCGAGTTCTTAAAGAAATTTCCAAATGAGGACGTTTGCGAACAATACATAATGGCGGCACGTTTCCCTACTGGCGTGTATTGCCCACATTGCAACAACCACAAAATATACAGGTTGGAAACTCAAAAGCGTTTCAAGTGTGGTGCATGTCGCAAACAATTTACAGTACGCACAGGTAGCGTATTAGCTGAAAGCAAAGTGCCGTTGCAAAAGTGGTTAATGACTGCATGGATTATGACTTCACACCCTAAAGGTATTTCCTCTATTCAGCTTGCTAAGACATTGGGCGTTACTCAAAAAACTGCATGGTTTTTAGCACATAGAATACGTGAGGCATTTACTCAAAGTGGTGGGCTGTTTACAGGCACAGTAGAAGTAGATGAAACGTACATCGGTGGTAAGGAGAAAAACAAACACGCCTCTAAGAAATTACACGCCGGACGTGGTGCAGTAGGCAAGACAGCAGTAGTAGGTATTAAGCAAAGGAACGGTAGGGTAAAGGCCGTAGCGGTGAAAGATACCACAGCACAGACATTGCACAAATACATTATCAGGAACGTAGAACCGGGTGCAACTATCTGTACCGATGAAAGCAGGTCTTATTGTGGCATAGATGCTTACGATTTCGACCACCTTACCGTTAATCATTCAGCAGGTGAATACGTTAAGGAAATGGCATCTACCAATGGTATTGAAAGTTTTTGGTCATTGCTGAAAAGGGGCTTTATGGGCACGTACCACCAAATGAGTGCGGAACACCTTAACCGCTATGTCAATGAATTTAGTTTCCGCCATGATGTGCTAAAAAATACTTGTATAGATGTTCTAAATAAGGTATTTTACAACACGAACGGAATAAGACTGACTTATAAAGAATTGAAATTATGTCCAATAAAGCACGGTTAATAATAGAGCCACTACCCGCCACATTTGAGCAGGTAGTACAGGTCATTTCGGGAGCAGTCCCACAGGTAGAAAAGCCCACAATAGAGGTGAACAAAACACTTGGTAAATGGGTTGGTAAAACCCATTGCGGGGACTGTATAGAGTTAATGGGTAAACTACCTGCCGAAAGTATTAGCTGTATAGTTACCTCACCACCTTACAACCTTAAAAACTCCACAGGCAACGGAATGAGAAACGGTAGCGGTGGTAAGTGGCCTAAAGCCGAATTGATTAAGGGATATGAAAGCCACCATGACGAAATGCCGCATGATGAATATGTGGCATGGCAAAGGAATTGTTTAACGGCAATGATGCGTGTATTGAAAAATGACGGTGTAATATTCTACAACCATAAATGGCGTGTGCAGAACGGACAATTACAAGACAGGCACGACATAGTTAGCGGATTTCCTGTAAGACAGATAATCATATGGAAACGTGCAGGGGGTATCAATTTCAACGCCGGATATTTCCTACCTACCTATGAAGTTATATACATGATTTGCAAGCCCGATTTTAAGCTAACAGACGGCGCAAATAAGCAGGGGGACGTATGGGAGATACCCCAATCCAGAGGGAACGACCACCCCGCACCAATGCCAGTAGAATTAGCGCAAAGATGTATTGCCGCATCCCCCGGCGGCATAGTCCTTGACCCATTTATGGGTAGCGGCACGACTGGAATAGCCAGTATGGTGCTAAATCGGGACTGGATAGGGTTTGAATTATCGCAGAAATATTGTAATATGGCAGATGAAAGGGTTAAAGAGTTCAAAAAACGAACTCACCCTAAACTGCTATAACGCATGAGAAAATCACTTGTCCCCGCAAAATTACCCAAATCCGCTACGGCATCATTTAAGGCAATTACCGACATTGTTAAGCAAGGCTGGCTTGATATGCCTAATGAAAGCTCATATCAGGGCACAGGTGCGCCCGGTAGGTTACTGGAGAACATATTAGGCATTAAGGAAAACAACAACGATAGTCCCGACCTTAACGATTGGGAGGTGAAATTTCACGGTGGGGGCACACTCATAACGTTGCTGCATAAGAGCCCTGAGCCGTGGGGTATAATGAATACCATTGTACATGAATACGGTTGGCCTGCAAAGGAACAAATCAATTTCCGGCACACTATCAGGGGTAAATCAGACAGGGGCTTTTACGTGGTGAATGATGTTGACCGTATTATAGTGCGCAATAGCATTAAAGATACCGTTGTTCCGTACTGGACACATGACACGATATTAGGCGCAGCAGCATCGAAATTACGCCGACTGATAATAGTTGACGGCCAATACAAGAAAAGCCAAAGGAAAGTAATCTACACAGGTGCAACGGCCTATTGGGGCTTTAAACTGACCGACTTTTGCGCAGCCGTAGCAAAGGGCACAGTATGTATAGACTTTGATGCACGAACCACTAAGGGACATGGGAGCAGGTTACGCGACCACGGGACTAAATTCCGTGTAGAAGCAGATGATGTATCAAGTCTTTACGAACATCGTAGAAAGATAACCTAACCGCTTGGGTTAGCTATGTATATAATTCCCTAAAGTTACCTCCATATCTTTTGGATATCTTCTATACAACCACTATTTTTCGGAAATAATTAAAGCCGATATATGGAACTGAGAGAATTCCGGGTCAATGTGCCTGCGCACGGTACTGTAAATGTTGAATTTCACCTCCATTTCGACACGAATAATACCACCGTGGGCGAAATAAAGATACATGCCGATTATAATTGCGGCATCCCACATAGGGTTCAGTTAAAAAAAGATGGTGATACCTGGAAATTGTACGACGACCGCCCCAAAATGGTCAATGGCGAGGTAAAGGTCATCCCCGAATACCTCGAAGACGACCTCAGCAACAACATAGTCGCCCGCATACTCGAAATAAGAGACGCAGCTAATTAAATAGCTTCCGCTGAAAACACCCCGCCCACTCCCGAATTAATAAATTTGGCACAGATTTTGCCGCATTTAACTACCTAGGTTCTTTGAAATTTTGCATTATTATTTTAAGTATGTAATACGGGTATAATTATACCTTTTTAGGGTATATTTATACCTTTTCGGGGTATAATTATACCCTTTTATACCCTTTTATACCTGTAAATAAAAAAGCATAAACAAGCCCACAGAGGGTTTCAGCCATGCACCCCGGCAATTATTAACCGAAAATCGGCCTATGCCCAAAATTATACCCCAGGCCATTCTTCCGGTGCCTTCGCCCGGCCTAATGCATAAATAAAAACATTAACATGACGGCCGGTTCCGAAGAATTGACATACGCCATGTTTTGTTTTTCAGATTTAATATAGATATTTGCATTATAATTATAAATAGTGCCTGTACTATTTTACGGCTGTAATTCACAATTTAGTATATACAAACTATGCCTAACATCCTGGTTATAGATGACGATGATATAATGCTCAAAGCCATTAAAAACATCTTGAACAAAGATGGTTTTAACGTCGTTACCGCAACAGATGGAAAAGAAGCTTTCGATCTGCTCGACCATACCATTTTTGATATAGTGATCACCGACCTGATGCTGCCACACGCCAACGGGCTCGAGGTAGTGGGCAGGCTGCGTCACAACCAGGGCAACAGAAATGTCGGCATTATCGTGGTATCATCCGTGGGCAACGAAGAAACTATTACAGAAGCTTTCAGGCTGGGCGCCGACGACTATCTGAAAAAGCCCATAATGGCCGGCGAGTTGCTGATGCGCATACGGAAACTGATCACCAACAAAAACAGTAAAACACAATTTGTTACCAAAAAAAAGTAACCAGCTATGTGGAACGATCTTGCTAACCTCCTCTTTCTCGCTTACGAACAATTCAGCCTGCTGCCGCTTTTCATCGAGATAGCGCTCATACTCATTTTCGTGGCGGTGATGGCTACGCTTATCGCCTATGGCTCAATACTGTTCAGGCGCTACAATGCATCTGTTTACAATAAAAGGTTAGCACACCTTAGCCCCATCATCGAAGATCTTATTACCGAACAGGTACTGCTCAACGAGAACCTCGGCAAAGACATTCCTATTGACGAGATCCAGTTCGACCAACGCGCACTTTCCAATAAAATATTCCGCAAACCGGCTGTCAGGCAGATACTTATTGATACACTGATACGCTACCGCAAGAACTTCCGCGGCGAAGTGGGCGAACTGCTGCGCAAGCTATATATAGATATGAACCTGGTCGAAGACTCTTTCGCAAAGCTCAGAACATTTAAATGGGAAACAAAGATCAAAGCGCTTGTGGAGCTTACCCAGATGGACATTCCAATATCAGACTCCATGCTGCTGCCACTTACCAATAGTGTTAACCCCACACTCAGGGCTGCATCACGCAACGCATACATCCAGCTCAGTAAGAACGAACCCTTTAAATTCTTCGACGTGGCTACCGAGCCCATCCTCCCCTGGGACCAGATGGAAATGTTCAAGATCATCACCACTACAAAAGATATCACCATCCCCAACTTCTCACGCTGGGTAAGCTATTCTAATAATAAAAGTATCGTGGTCTTCTGTCTTAAACTGATAGCCCACTACGACCAGCAAAGTGCCGTACCCTCGGTTCTGGAGTTATTGAACACCAAAGATCACCGTTTCCGCGCAGAAGCTATTAAGTGTCTCGGCAAGTTAAGTGCCGAGATCGCAGAAGAAAGGCTGGTTACCATGTACACCAGCCAACCCGTAAATTGTCAGATCGAGATTTTGAAAGCCCTTGGCCGCATTGCATCAGGCAAACACCTCGAGTTCCTGAAGAACGAATTCCTGTTCTCTAACAACTTTGATGTGCAGATGAACGCTGCCCGCGCCATCATCCGGCACAACTCCCAGATCTCCCGCCTCATGCTCAACGAGATCATGGAAACAACAAACGAAGAGAACCAGCTCATTATACGTCACTGCCAGAACCCTCTGATCAAGTATTAGTAGGTTTCGAACCATATTTTTACAGGATTACCAAAAGTTAACCGGCATTGATGCTACACAATAGCTCTTGGAATTCTAAAAAATACGATCTGGTCCGCCGACCGATATAGCTCAAAAGAGCTATATCCTTTCCATCAAAATTATGTCCGTATGCTGCAAATGCAGAAAATAATACTGCAAGCATAAGGCCAAATATCGAAATTTTAACTGATTATCTGACTTTTACAAATAATAATAAATAATTTTTATAGATAGGACAAGGGTATAATCTAACAATAATTACTTAGTTTCAAAATAAATATTATTTTTGTCGTTGTAGTTGTGAGTTATTTGTGAATAACTTTACGATTGCAAGGAATTACTTAACTAACCCAGATGAAAGTAATTATAGATTTTTTTTCCAGAGGCACCTTTTGGGATGTGCTCGGCATATTCTTTCAATATGCTGTGTTCCTGTATGGTACTTCTCTTTTACTTGCGTATGGCGTTCTTGCTTTCCTCTCGCTACGGTCTATCCGCAGCTACATGAAAAAGAATGCTAACGTAGATTACAACATCATTATCGAATCTCCGCTCGCACCGGGCGTTTCGGTGATCGCACCTGCATTCAACGAAGGCGTCACCATTATCTCCAACGTTCGCTCACTGCTTACATTCAACTACCCCAAGTTCGAAGTAATTATTATCAATGACGGTAGCACCGATGACACACTTGAAAAACTGGTTTCTGAATTTGAACTGGTACAAGTTGATTACGCATACCGCGAAAAATTATTGAGCAAACCTGTAAAAAGAATTTTCAAATCCACCAATCCCGCTTACGATAAACTGGTGGTTATCGACAAGATAAATGGTAAGAGCAAAGCAGATGCGTCGAATGCAGGTATCAATGTTGCGATATATGACTACTTCTTGTGTACGGACGTGGATTGTATCCTTGACAAAGACACATTAATAAAACTCATCAAACCTTTCATGGATGCGGAAACAAGTACGCTGCGTGAAGTTAATGGTGATGTGCAGATACAGGAGGACTATAAAAGAGTTATTGCCTGTGGCGCAACCCTTCGCATGGTAAATTCTTGCGATGTGGACGAAGGCCTGATGATAAGGGTACGCCCACCACGTCGTATTCTCCCCCGCTTCCAGGAGATGGAATACATACGTGCTTTCGTATTAGGAAAGATGGGGTGGGATCGAATCAATTCGGTTCCTAACGTATCGGGCGGTCTGGGTATGTTCGACAAGGACATAGCTATTAAGGCCGGTGGTTACGACTCATTATCCCTGGCGGAGGACATGGATCTTATAACCCGCATGGGAGCCTTCATGACCGATAACAACAAGAAATATTCAGTAAAATACGTACCTATCACACTTTGCTGGACAGAAGGGCCCACTACACTTAAGGTATTTGGCCGCCAACGTACTCGTTGGGGACGCGGGCTTGCCCAGTTGATGAGTACCCACCGAAAGATCCTATTCAGCCCACGCTACGGGCGTATGGGCCTTATCGTATTCCCTTATCACTTCTTCTACGAGCTTTTAGCACCTATAATCGAGTTTTTAGGGATACTTTTTTACATCTATTTGATATTAACGCAACAGATCAACTGGCCGTATGCCATAATACTGATCGTTTTTGTGTACACATACTCTGTGATGATCACAACCATCGCACTGTTATGGGACCAGATAACGTTCAAATATTATAAGACATGGGGAGAAACGATCGGGCTATGCTTAATGGCATTCCTCGAACCGTTCATCTACCACCCGCTGATCGTATTTTTTGCGCTGAAAGGATATTTCAATTTTATAATCGGCAGGAAGCACACGTGGGGCAATATGCAACGCCAGGGCTTCTCGCAACCAAAAAGAAGAACAGCTGTCAAAGCAGGTTAAATATCAACCGCTAACTGACTAAAACTAACTAACAACAACTAACTAACGTAACATTAAATACAACTACAATGGCATCAACTGTAAAATCAGTGCTGTGTGTGCTGCTTATTCTCTTCTGTGGGGGAGCCCAGGCACAGTGGCTGAAAAAAACGGAGTCGTCGGATGATCTATATAAGCAAGCTAAGAAAGAGATCGACGCTAAGCACTACCCCAGAGCGGTGTTCCTGCTAAACGAAGCAAAGGATATTTCTCCCCGAAACCTTGACATAAGGCTACTGCTGGGTAAAGCATATGGACTTGCCGGCAAAACAGACAGTGCCCGTATAGAACTGAACTATGTGATCGAGAAGAATCCAAAGTATAAGGATGCTTATATCTATCTGGTGAACATAGAAACAGTTGCTTGTAACTACCTTCAGGCATTAGAGTATGCCGATCAGGGCTTAAAACAGTTCCCCAACGACCGCGACCTGCTATTAAAAAAGCTGGACATATACAGCAAGGAAGGCGACTGGATAGAAAGCACCAAGCTTGCCGACTACCTGTTTGAGCGTTACTCTACCGACTCGTACATACGAAGCGTTTACCTCGATTATAAATTGACGTTAGCACGCCAGTATTCTCATCGTGGGTATATCGAAATAGCAAAAAGATCGTATGAAGCCGTATTGGAACAAGATCCGCTGAACAAAGAAGCATTGCAGGCTGTATTCTCTTTGGATGTTCGATCAGGCAATTACGAAAGCTCATTGGCTTATGTAAACAGGGCGTTGCAGTCATCACCAAACTCTTATGAGTTTTTAATGAAGAAAGTGAGCATCCTGGAAGCTATGTCTCGCTATGTGGAAGCAATTGCTGTAATAGAAAAACTGATGAAGCTTTATCCAAGCAACAGCGAAGTGCAAAAGCTGAACATCTACATGCGCACAGAAGCCGGCCAGTACTACATGAAAGCTGACCCATACCTCCAATTTCAGGCTGTACTTGACAAGCAACCTGCGAACCGTGAAGCACTCAATTATGTTACAAACATCGCGATCAGCCGCGGACAGCTTTCAGAAGCACTTGGCTGGGCTAACGCCGGGTTAAAGCATTACCCTAATGACCGCGACCTGCTTACCAAAAAGATGGCGATATTGGAAAATATGCGCCAATACATGGCTGCTTCACGCATCGCTGAAAAACTATACAAGAACAATCCGTCAAAAGCCAACAAATCGAACTTTATAGAGCTAAGGACTCTTGCCGCTAAAGATTTCATAAACGGACAAGAGTTTGACAGTGCGGAAATAGCTTTGAAATCCGTATTATTCTACGAGCACTCTAATAAAACAGCTATCAACTACCTCATCAGCACATATTCGCAGCAGAAAAAGTACGATGAAGCATTGCATGTAATAGACGAGGCTCTTACATACTACCCGGGCAGCGAAGAGTACCTGTTCCGCAAGTCTGCTACTCTGGAAAGCTATCAGCGCTATTCTGAAGCTGCACTTGTATCAAAACAGCTATTATCAAGATATCCTAACAGCCGTAAATACCTGGTAGCATTCGTGGAGCAATCGTTACAGGCCAGCAGACAGTCGATGCAGTACGACGACTACTACGGCACTATACCAATTCTACAGGAAATACTGGAAAAACAACCTGAGAATGCTGACGCTCTTAACTATATTATTAACCTGTATGCTGCTAACAAAAATTTCGACTCTTCTTTGTTCTATGCAGACCAGGCTTTAAACTACTATCCTGACAACAGGGACTTTAAGCTGAAGAAATCTTCTGTGTTGGCTGAAGCTGGCAGGTTTGAGGAAGCATTGGCAATCACCGGAGATCTTTATGCCAACTATCCATACAATCTTAAGTATCGCAGCACATACGTAGATCAGCTTACCGGCTATGGCAAGCAATTTCTTGCAGCCAACAAAAAAGATGACGCGCTTACACAATTCAACAAAGCGCTTGAAGTAGCACCAAAAGATACAGTGCCGTTGTATTATACCATCAACTTACTGATGGACCAAACAAAATGGGATGATGCCCTGAACCTGATAAACAGGGGCAGAACATTGTACCCGAACAACACGTTCTTCCTGTTGAAAAAAGCACAGGTATATGAGAACCAGGGAATGTGGAATGATGCTTACCTCAACGCGGACACTCTGTTGAGAATAACCCCGAATGATGCGTCTGTAATAGATTATACAGAATACCTGTTCAGCAAAAGGCTGCGTAATGAATTTGGTTTCTCATACCTGCACACCAAGATAATCGACAGTAATGCTTCGCATGTTAACCACATTGCAACCGTGCAATACTCCCGCTTCTTCAAGAATGGGTCCGTAACTGCACGTGTGGATTACGCAGGAAGGTTTATAGGTACAGGTTTCCAATTTGGGCTTGAGGGCAACTACACCATTGCTAAGTTAATTGGCCTGAACCTTTCAGGAAGCTACAGCCCGCAAAAACGCTATTTAACTGACAATAAAGGCGGCATTTCCGACCCAGGCATTTTCCCACTTTATCGCGTAGCAGGTGCGCTGTCTTTCTACTTTAAGAAAGGATGGGCCGTTGAATTAGGCGGCCGCTACCTGAAATCGGATAGTGGTGTAACTTATACAGGTCAGTTCCTTGCAGGTATGCTGGGCGTTGCTAAAGAACATAAGGATATGTACTTTGGCCTGCGCGGTTACGCAACACAATTCACCAACGCATCAAACGAAACTAAGCTGTTCTATTCAGGTGTGCTCACATCGAGATTCTACATGAACAAACATGCTGATTATTTCGCTACAATACTTGGTTATGGTAACGGCCCCGATGATTTCAGCCGTACTTATTACCTCGGGCAATCAGCCAACTACAAAACTGTAAGCGTAGGAGCGGGTTATAATAAGACTTTCCACTACCGCACATCGCTCGGCTTGTTTGGCACATGGTATAACCAGAAGATAGGCACGGATGTTTTAGGCAATCCTGCCCACATTAACCAGTTCGACGTATATGTTACTCTGCTTAGAAAATTCTAGCCGGGCAACTGCAACTAATACAAGTAAGCGCCTCCTTCGGGAGGCGTTTTCTTTTTAATGCTGCCAGCAATTTTCAATATCTTTGTTTTGGCCAAATATGATCACAATGAAGCACAGGATCTATGTTTTCCTTTTCATCCTTATCACAATGAATGCCTGTAACGGCAGTGCCCAGGAGATCACGCTGACCACCGGCGGCACGTCTGATTATGTGATCGTCACCCCACCAAATCCCAGTAAACTGGAAACAAAATCTGCGCAGGTTCTGCAACGCTATATTAAGCAAATATCAGAAGCTACACTGCCGATATTAGATGAGAAGGCCTCAAAAGGAAAAATGAATGGGATATTCATCGGCAATACTACAAAAGCAGAAAGAGTAAGCCCCGGCAAACGCAAACCGGAAAGCTACCTGATAAAGACGACCGGAAGAGACCTTGTGATATGCGGGGGAAGTGGCAGGGGCTTGATATACGGCGTTTACGCCTTCCTGGAAAAATATCTGCACTGCAAGAAGCTTGCAGCAGAACCGGCAATAATTCCTGAAAGCCCGCAGATACGTATACCAGGTAGCATTAATGATGAACATCAGCCACCGTTTATTTACCGCGAGTGCTACTACCCTGCAGCCCACGATGCCGAATACCTCGAATGGCATCAATTGCAGCAATTGGATGACCTATGGGGCGTATGGGGCCATTCCTACAATAAGCTGGTGCCTGCACAAACCTATTTCAAGTCGAACCCGGAGTATTTTGCCCTTGTAAAAGGGAAAAGACAAGCAACACAACTATGTCTGAGTAATGAAAATGTTTTCAAGATCGTTGTTGCAGAACTGAAGAAAAGAATAGCTGATAACCCGGATGCAATTTATTGGTCAATAAGTCCGAACGATGATAACGGCTACTGCATATGTGATAAATGCCGTGCAATAGACAATGAAGAAGGCTCACCTTCCGGGTCGCTGATAAAATTCGTGAACCGTGTGGCTGAGAAATTCCCTGATGTGAAGATCACAACGCTAGCGTATGGCTATACACATAAAGCACCACGCAGCATTAAGCCTGCCGATAATGTTTACGTGTTTCTGAGTAATATAGATGCGTTCAGAGATAAGCCATTGGCGACTGAAGGCTCGGCAGGAGGATTTCGTAATGACCTGAAAGCATGGACTGCCCTTACACCCAACATTTTTATCTGGGATTATGTGACCCAGTTCACCAATTACATGGCTCCCTTCCCAAATTTCCACACACTTCAGCCCAACATGCAGTATTTTAAAGAGAATGGTGTAAAGGGCATCTTTACACAAGGAAGTGGAGACACCTATGGCGAATGGGCCGAGCTGAGGAGTTATGTTATTGCTCAACTGTATCAAAACGACAAGGCCGATGTAAAACAACTGGTATCTTCTTTTATAAGGGACTATTATGGCAATGCAGCACCATATATACAACAGTACTTTGACCTTGTGCAGGAACGAATGATTGCATCTCACCGCAAACTGGATATTTATGGCAATCCCGTGAATGAATGGAAAACATGGCTTGCGCCTGAACTTCTGGATAAATACAGTAGTCTCTTTGACAAAGCAGAAGGAGCCGTGGAAGAAAATTCAAAAATGGCAGCGAGGGTCATGCGGGCTCGCTTATCGCTCGATTATACAGTATTGCAGATGGCACGATTCTTTGGCATTGAAAAGCATGGCATATTTGTGAAGGAAGGGAGCAAATGGGTAGTAAAACCAAAGCTGCAGGCAACCATACAGCGTTTTGTAGCCAATTGCAAAAAAGCAGGAGTTATCGAATTATCAGAAGCAGGGCCGGGCCGAAAACCTGACGAGTACCTGGCTGAATGGAATGCGATCCTGAAAGCTGGCGTAACGCCTACCAAAGCGCTGGATGCAAAAGTAACTTTACAATATCCGTTCGCCGAAGATTACCCCGGCAAGGGCAACCGCACACTGGTTGATGGTACACCTGGCTATGGCGATTTTAGCTATAATTGGCTTTGCTTTTATGGTACACCAATGGTGGCTACGATAGACTTAGGCAAATCACAAACGTTTGAACATGTGACTGTGCAGTTTCTGGATGATCCACGGCATTGGATATTTCTACCAGAAAAAATAACTATTGAATACTCTCTGGACGGAATGAAATATGAACCTCTTTTTAATTTTAAAGCCGAGCCATATGAAGAGCATTATGAGGCTACAACAAGAAAATATGTTACCAATTTTTCAGATTATGCAACCCGCAAGGGACGTTATTTTAGGGTAACAGCCAATAATCTGAAAGATTTACCCGAATGGCGCTACAAAGATGGCAAAAAACCAATGATAGCCTGCAGTGAGATTTATGTGCAGTAAACCCCTTCATTAACCCTTTAATATTTTAACGCAAATGACTGACACCAACTTAGTCCTCAAAACAATGCTCAATAAAGATGCCTTCTCTGAATGGATGGGCATTATCGTTGATGAATACCGGGAAGGATATTGTAGGTTACATTATACTATTACAGAAATCATGCTGAATGGCTTCGGCATAGTGCATGGTGGCATTGTCTTCTCCGGTGCCGACAGCGCGTTCGCGTTTGCCTGCAATTCTCATGGGCTACTAAGTGTTGCACTTGACGTGCATATTAGTTTCATCAGTTCAGCAAAAGCCGGAGAAAAGATGACCGTGGAAGCAAAAGAGCTCCACACCGGTAATAAAGTGAGTTTTTACGATGTTACTACCACAAATGAAGAAGGTAAAATAATTGCAGTTTTCAAAGGAACCGCCTACAGAACGGGAAAAAAGGTGGTTGACGCGGGAAAAGACGCAGACCATTGATTGGCGCTGATTTCCACGAATTTAAGGCACGTTTTTTTAACTAAATTTGTCCCGTAAACTCTCTGAATGAAGGTTGCTGCTTCCATTTTATCGATATTAAGCGGACTACTGCAATTGGTAGTATGCATCCTGTTGGGAGCGGGGCGGTTTGTGATAAGTGACCCGATAGAAAAGGTACTTTACTCCCCTGACTTGTTCGTCGCCTTATCATGCCTGCTCATTATTATGGGAGTTTTAGTAATAAAGTTCCCAAGAATATCCGGAGGCATACTTGTGCTCTTAGGCACAGGCTGCTTTTTCATGGGCAGTCTGATGTTTGCTCCGCTTAGCATTATCGGAGGCATTATTGCTTTGACCGCACCCATCAAATATGAAAAGCTTAAAAGCCGCAAAACACGCTTGGTAACGATAGGCCTGACCGCATTTGGCTTTGTGATGATAGTGGCAGGCAATGTATTTGCCATATATGTCTGGAATAAACAACCCGATCGGGTCGAAAATGTTGCCGGCATCAGCATAACTGCCGATCAACTCACCAGGGAATACACCACCGACGAAAAAGCGGCGGATGCTAAATATCTTAACAAAGCTATTGAAGTATCCGGCACGGTGATTGAAGTAAACAATAATCAGGATGGGGGCATTATGCTTGTTTTAAAAAGCACAGACCCTACCACCTGTGTGCAATGCACCCTGCGTGATAAAGGCGCAAAGGTTACCACGGGACAAAACGTAATAGTAAAAGGCTTTTGTTCAGGTAATGGCATTACGGGTGTTACCCTGACAGATTGTGTAATGAAATAAATTAGCTTTGCCGCGGCAAAAAAAAGAAAACATAGCTCATGAAGAGATTTTTGATAATGGTCGGAATAGTGGCAATGTTCACTGGTTGTTACAACGACAAATACAGTGACTTGTACCCATCTGTAGTGAACCCCTGCGATACGACCACCATAACTTATTCAACCGACATTAAACCAATTATCGCAACAGGTTGTTTCAGCCCACGTAACGGCTGCCACGATGCCGTTGGCGGCGCTTCCAGCGGGTATGATTTTGAAACAAATATAGGCCCGTTACAGGCAGTAGCCGCAAATGGAAAGTTGCTTGGCTCTATCCACTGGGATCCCGGTTTTAGTCAGATGCCAAAGAACGCCCCTAAACTATCAGACTGCGAAATAAACAAAATTGAAAGATGGGTACACCTGGGTGCACCAAACAACTAATAACTACCAAACTCCGAATTATGAAAAAACTATTGCTTACTGCCGCCATCATTTCATGCAGCACTGTTGCTGCCTTGGCGCAGACTTATTTGACCCGGACCGGCAAGGTTTACTTTAATGCTACAACAAAGAATTCTCCCGAAGTTGTAGAGGCAAAGAACAATGAGGTTGCCTGCATAATAGATGCTAAAACAGGCGATGTGCGCTTCCAGGTCCTTATCAAAAGTTTTAAGTTCGAACGCGCTGCCATGCAGGAACACTTCAATGAGAACTATATGGAAAGTGACAAGTTTCCTAAGTCAGACTTCAAGGGTTCTATCTCTAATCTCAGCGATGTAAACTTTGCAAAAGATGGCGCATATACAGCTAAAGTAACAGGGAAGTTAACGATGCGCGGTATCTCCAGGGATGTTGCTACGCAGGGCACTATCGTGGTAAAAGGCAACAATATCAACGTAAAAGCAAAATTCCCTGTTGTATTGAAGGATTACAACATATCGATACCACAACTGGTTGCAGACAAACTGGACAAAACGGCCAATGTTTCTTTAGATTGCGATGCCGCTAAAAAATAATTGTAGCACTATTAAAACCATTTATGCGCAAAATATTTTCTCTTACGCTTATTCTCTCAGCAGTGACCATATCATCTTTCGCTCAAGTTGATAGCCTGATGGATGCGCTGAACAACGATCCAGTCGCCAAAAAGAAAGAAGCTGTTACCGCTACATTCAAAGCCACACGCATTATCAATAGCAGCAGTGTTGAAAACCTGGGGCAAGGGGTCCTGGATTTCCGCATTTCACATCGGTTCGGCGGACTTGACCATGGTATGGAAAATTTCCTCGGCCTCGACAACGCCACCACCCGTATTGGCCTTGATTATGGCATTACAAAATGGCTGATGCTGGGTATAGGTCACAGCACACTATACAAAGAGAATGATGGTTTTGTGAAAGCAAAAATATTAGCGCAACAGAAGAATGGCATGCCCATCACCCTTAGCTACTATGGCTCAATGTCTGTGCAATGCACTAAAGAACCTAAACTACCCGACAGCACAGACAAATGGCATTTTAGCAACAGGCTGTATTTTGCCAACCAATTATTAATAGCTCGCAAGTTCAACGATTGGCTATCACTACAATTGATGCCAACTATGGTGCATTATAACATCGTTGATACCTCATCATACGACAACAACACTTTTGCAATAGGCATAGGCGGCAGAATAAAATTGAGCAAGCGTATAGCCATAACCGGAGAATATTATTATCGTGTCAATAATGCAGACCTCACGGTTGATAACCCGGGGAGAAGCGATGGTGTGCCCACCTACAATAGCTTGTCTGTTGGTGTGGATGTGGAAACAGGCGGCCACGTATTCCAGATGTTCTTTTCCAACTCTCCGGGCATGACAGAGCGCACCTTCATAGCCCAAACACCAGATACTTGGGAGAAAACAGGTGTCCACTTTGGCTTCAATATATCAAGGGTTTTTACTGTTGTTAAACCTAAGGAGTTTAGAGGTGGGGGAAGCTGGTAAGTATCCCTTCCACTACACCCTCCTCCCCGGCATTAAACCACACGATCTCCTTGTCCTTTTTAAACCACGTCATCTGTCGTTTGGCGTAGTTACGGGTATGCTGCTTTATTTTGTCTATAGCCACCGCAAGGCTGTACTTGCCATCTATATAATCGAAGAGTTCTGAATAGCCTACTGTTTGCAGATTTTTCAATTCTTTTTGCGGATATAGTTTTTCTACTTCTGCCAAAAGGCCTTGTCCCATCATTTTATCTACACGCAGGTTAATGCGGCCATATAGCTGTTCACGCGGCAACTCCAGTCCTATCTTTACAATATTAAAAGGGCGTTGCTTTTTGCTACCCGATCGGTAATGTACTATGCTTTTGCCGATGCATCGAATAAAGCTAAGCGCACGCAACATGCGTGCGGGATTTTCCATCTCCCCTATCTCATAAAATTCCGGATCTTCCGCCTGCACCGTTTTTTGCAACCATTCTAGACCATGCTGTTTATATTCTGCGTCAGTGTGTTTCACCATTTCTTCATCTACCTCTGGCATGGCATCCAGGCCCTCGCACAATGCTTTTATGTATAAGCCGGTGCCACCACACACCACGGCAGTGTTGTGAGTAAGAAATATATCATCAACGTATGTCAGCGAAAGTGTTTCATAGTCCGCTGCAGATAGTGGCCTTGTAATCGGGAATTCACCAATAAAGTAATGCTTAACTGTCTGCAACTCCTCCTGCGATGGTTTTGCAGTGCCGATGGTCATTCCCTTGTAGCATTGCCTGCTGTCCGCAGATACAATAGCTGTACCCAGCTTTTGCGCCAACTGTAAGGCAATAGCTGTTTTACCCACAGCCGTAGGCCCTGCTATTATGTATACCGTCTTGTTGGTCGACTGGTTAATATCGATTTGTTGAGCGATCACTCCTCAGCAGTGCTGTCTTCCGAATAAGTTTCTTCAGATCCTTCTCCTTCCTCGCCTTCATTGCCAAAACCTTCCGCCATTTCATCCGCACCAAGGTCATACTTCTCCTCTATCTCCATTATCTTATCAGGGCTTACACCTTTAATACCATATTGTGCCGGGGCTATCCCCTCCTTTCGCAGCAGGAACGGGTATACCCTCCTCGAAACCTCCTCCTTGCTCACCCCTATCAGCTCCACCAGGAAGGTCCATTTTTTTGCAGGATCATATACATATACAAATTTCTGGTCAGGGTTAGTGACCAGGGCCGAAACAGGCGTCTTGATCATAGATAATGCCGGGGCATCCTTCTTATTCACCAAAACCTCTGAATTTATCTCCCTGCCCTGGTGCCATTTATCATCACTTTCATAAAAAGAAGCCGTATGCTTGCCATCAAACTCGTAAGCGCTCACAATAGCCTTGTGAAGGTCCATAAAGGTCTGGTTGCCCATTATCTCAATATCCCGGTAGGTCTGGTCGTCTTCTTCCCAATATATTCTGAATCGGAGTATAGCCATATTGCAGTCAAAAATACACAATATTCCCTCTTATAATCATGCCCTCCTATCAATAGACTCGCATTCCGGAGTGGCATATATTATAACAAGCAATGCAATTAATTTATATACATAAAACTTATTCACATGCGAATATTTATATTCTAAAAATAAAAGCCTGTTTTTTCAACAGGAAAAGAAATTTTTTATTTACCTTTGCAGTCCCAAATTAGATTTTATGCCAAAAGTGAAGACGCATTCACGTGCAAAAAAGACCTTTAATGTAACCGGCACTGGTAAAGTACGCAGATATAAAGCGTTCAAAAGCCACCTGTTAACTAAGAAATCAAAAACCCGTAAGCGCCATTTGCGTCAGCACGGTTTGGTTCACCCAAGCAACATGAGCCTGGTGAAGCGTATGCTTTGTTTGAAAGGATAATATAGTAGTAGTAGTTTATAAAAATTGTTTAATTAAATAATTAAATCCCATTAGGGATTTAGGGTAAAACTTCAAGATATGCCACGTTCGGTAAATGCAGTTGCATCACGCGCGAGAAGAAAGAAAATACTGAAAGAAGCAAAAGGCTTCTATGGTAAACGTAAAAACGTATATACAGTAGCCAAGAACGTTCTCGAAAAAGGACAAGGTTATAAATTCGTTGGCCGCAAGCTGAAAAAGCGCGAATACCGCTCTTTGTGGATAGTGCGCATCAACGCTGCTGTGCGTGAGGAAGGCCTGAACTACTCTCAGTTCATCAGCAAACTTGCTGCTAAAGGTATTGACCTTAACCGTAAAGTGCTTGCTGATCTCGCCATGAACGAGCCAGCATCATTTAAAGCACTGGTTGCTCAGGTAAAGTAATCAATCTATATAAAGCATATAAATGACAATAGCCGGTACAATGTACCGGCTATTGTCATTTATAACTGCCTTTAAAAAATTTCAATTACTTGGCCACGGCCATCGGCGATATTGTTTCATACAATCCCTTATTCTCCTTTAGCCAGGTGTGCAGGTCTTCCTGCTGCAGCTCGTGCTCATCCAGCATAGATCTGCCAATCACCAGCACGTCAAACAGAAGCCCTTTATACTCCTGCCCTAGCGCCTTTTCTGCATTGTTAAATAGAAAATAAAAAATAAGGAACTTCTTTCTGCTTGCTTCGTCAAACGGGCAGATAATTACATTTTCAATAATAGCGCTGCTGTTTTCAGCAAAAGGTTGCCTGATGAGATATTGGTACTCTTCAGCTAATTCACGGGCCTCCTGCAACGAATAAGGTGATGTTTTCATTGTATTTGTTTGAGTTAGTGTAAAAAAACACCACCAAATTATTACCCATAAACAAATTCTGATACGAAAGGAAAGTTAATAACAGCAAGATAACTAATGCATAACTAACGCTTATCCATTGCATAGCTAACGGGCAAAGGATAGCCCAGCTCATACATGATCAATTCAAGGTACTCTTCTTCCTCAGGGTGGTACCTCCGGTCCAGGTTCAGTCCATGCAGCCTGGCCCAAGCCTGCCACTTAACAGCAGTTAGGGGGTTTTTAAATTCCTGCAATATCTTGTAGATGTTTAGGTCCGTCTGTCTTGCTATAAGCTTTACCAGTAACACACCCTGTGTAACGTTCAGCTCCTTTATTTTATCTTCAAACTGCTCACGCATCTCATCTTCTTTCCTGTTCACAAAAGCCTTCTTTTCCTTTTTCGTGATACCTGGTTCATCCAGTTTGGTATTCACTGCTGTGAATAGCTTTGTCGAGGCATCCAGGTATGGCAGAATGGTCGTCACATAAAACTTCATCTGGTTATACTTGTATCTCTCCGTATCGTTCTTCCATTTTGCTTTTACGTACACATCTTTCAGTTGTACAGAGTACAGCGTATCTTCAGCAGTTTGTTGCGCACGTGTGGTTAGCGCACCGATTGTCAGCAATAAAAAAAGAGTAAACTTTTTCATACCGTTTCAATATCAAGATACGTACCAAAATAACAGAAACTGCGCTGTGTGAAAGGAATTTAACTTTTGCAGAGGGATTAGGACTTCCCTAAAAAAGCAAAGCCTCAGCGGGAGCTGAAGCCTTACTTACACCTTATGAAAAATATACCCACCACAAATGTAGGACATAATTCCAATAAATATTGTCATGGAAAGTTAATATTTCCTAAAAATTCTAAAAAAATACGATCACTGCAATTTGTTAGAAACGGAAGAAGCTGGGGCACCTTGTCTTTATATACTCCCTCGGGTTACCGAATGAACGGAAGTAAATAGTAGCTGTTAGATTACCATACCAGAACCAGTCATTCGACTTGCTGTCGCCACGCTGGTGTCCGTACTGCGGATTGATACCGTCCCTGCCCCTGTAAGCCATATTAACAGCAACCTGGCCTTTGTACGCCTTCAGCGTATCAAGGTCGACATACGATTTGCTCACATCATCAAGGTAGTCGGTATTTGTATACCGGAAGCCTATCTCACCGCAAAGCATGATCGTCTTACCAATGAAGAATTTCATACCGCCACCAAACGGAAATGCCATATTCACAAGGCTATATTGCTTACGGTCAGGATACATGGGTAAACCCTGCCCTTCCGTACTTTGCGCTCTCAGGAATATTTTGTTGCCGTTATCATCTTCTGTGAACGGGTTAAAATAAAATGCCGAGATACCACCAAAAAGGTAAGGTGTTGCTTTATTCCTCAACACTTCTATTGGCAGGAAATTGAGTTCAAGAGCACCGTGCACTTCAAATAAATGTGTTGAAAAACTCAGGTTACGTTGTTGGTTCACTGGTATATTGCTCAGGCTGTCAGCTGCAGAAAGGCTGGTATACGAGGCCCCAAGCCTTACACCCACGTGCGGGCTCATAAAGTGCTTGTAGATAATACCGCCCATAGGATGGTAACCATAACCACCGAAAAACTTATTCTGGAGGTCTCCATAATAGTTGGAAACACCGCCCATAATGCCTATCTCGTGATGTGTTTGCTGCGCCCCAAGGGAAAAAGGAAGAAGCAATGCCAACAGGTGTAGTATTCTTTTCAACGCTATGTATTTTATCAGAAATGTACGGAAAGGTAGCAACTATTTTCTGAAAAATGAAACAAATGCTTATTCATCTTCATATGCTTCCTAAAAATAAAAAATATCAAAATGTATATAATTGCCATTTAATATGCCCCTTGGCCGCAGCTTAAGCATTATTTTTGCCGCCTGATATGCCATCAATGAACTTAATAGCAGACCTACGCGACAGGAACATACTGCAGGACATTATACCGGGTACCGAAGAACAATTAATGAAAGAAATGACCTCGGGCTACATTGGTTTCGACCCTACCGCCGACAGCCTGCATGTGGGCAACCTGGTGCCTATTACCCTGCTCATGCGCCTGCAGCGTGCCGGCCACAAACCCTATGCTTTGCTTGGTGGTGCCACAGGCATGATCGGTGACCCATCGGGCAAATCGGCAGAACGCAACCTGCTTGACCTCAATACGATCCAATACAACATAGACTGCCAGAGAAAGCAGCTGGAAAAGTTCATCAACTTCTCAGATTCTGTACCTAATTCAGCCGTACTTGTAAACAACTACGACTGGTTCAAGAATTTTTCATTCCTTGAGTTCATCCGTGATGCAGGTAAGCACATCAATGTGGCCTACATGATGAGCAAAGACTCTGTAAAGAACCGGTTGGAAACGGGCATGTCGTTCACAGAGTTTACTTACCAGCTCATACAGGGTTACGACTTCTACCACCTCAACAAAACCGCCAATGTTTTGCTGCAAATGGGCGGATCAGACCAGTGGGGCAACATAACCACGGGTACAGAACTGATACGCCGAAAAGGCGGTGGCGATGCCTTTGCCTTCACCTGCAAGCTCATCACAAAGGCTGATGGCAGCAAATTTGGTAAATCAGAAAGCGGCAATGTATGGCTCGATAGGGAAAAGACATCACCCTACCAGTTCTACCAGTTCTGGATGAAAATGGCCGATGCCGATGCGGCGAAAATGTCACTCGTATTTTCATTCCGCCCGGTCGATGAATTAAAAGCCCTCATAGCCGAACATGATACTGCCCCTCACCTCCGCAAACTGCAAAAAGCACTTGCTGATGAAATGACCATTATGGTACATAGCGAGGAAGACCTTGCCTTTGCAAAGCAAGCTTCTGAGATCCTCTTTGGCCAATCTTCAGTGGAAGTGCTCCGATCTCTGAATGAAAAACAACTGCTGGAAGTAATGGACGGCGTACCACAGGTTACAGGCACAAAAAACGCCCTCACTAGCGGACTTGATATTATCACCTTCCTTGCAGAAAGTGGTGTATTCCCCTCAAAAGGCGAAGCCAAAAAAATGCTGCAGAACGGCGGAGTAAGCGTGAACAAAGAAAAGGTAACCGACCTGGGCTTTCAGTTAAAAGAAGAGCACCTGCTAAACGGCCAATACCTGCTGATACAAAAGGGGAAATCGAATTACACATTGGCGAGGTTTAGCTAATTTTAACCTATGCCATCCCGCATATTGCAAAGAACACTCCTTACCCTCGCACTGTTAGCTACAACATTGCCAACCTTCTTTTGCAATAACGCGGAGAAAGAAGATCATGAAGTACAACAAACCTCACAATGGCGCAATGTCTACGACACATCCGCACATTACGTAGGTATGCAAACCTGCCGCACCTGCCACGAAAGTGTTTACCAGACCTTCATACAAACAGGTATGGGGCAATCCTTCGGACATGCCACTAAAGAAAAATCAGCCGCCGACTTCTCTCCCGCCCATGCGCTGGTATATGACTCTGCCCTTGACTATTACTACAAACCTTATTGGTATAACGACTCTTTTTACATCATGGAGTTCCGACTTGACGGCAAGGACACTGTGCATAAGCGCATACAAAAAGTGAATTACGTTGTAGGCTCCGGACAACATACCAACTCTCACATCTTCAACACCAATGGCTATTTATTCCAGGCACCTATCACTTTTTACACGCAAAAAGGCCGCTGGGACCTCGCACCGGGCTTTGAGAAGGGTGCCAGCAGCCGCTTCAATCGCCTCATACAATTGGAGTGCATGAGCTGCCACAACGCCTACCCTGATTTTGTAAACAACAGCGAGAATAAGTATAATACAGTAATGACAGGCATTGACTGCGAACGTTGCCACGGCCCGGGTAGCTTACACGTGTTCGACCGGCAGAACAATCCATTAGTTGACACCTCCAAAGGCCCTGACTACACCATTGTCAATCCACGCAGGCTATCAACAGAATTACAGAACAACGTTTGCCAGCGATGCCACCTCCAGGGTATAGCCGTACTCAACGATGGTAAATCTTTCTTCGACTTCCGCCCCGGCATGCATTTGTCAGAGGTTATGAATGTATTCATGCCGCAGTACGAGGGCGCTCAGGACAAAATGATCATGGCAAGCCATGTGGAGCGCATGAAAAAAAGCCCTTGCTACCTACAAAGCGGAAAAATGAGCTGCATTACCTGCCACAAGCCGCATGTAAGTGTCAAATTCACTCCGCGCACACAATACCTTAATGCCTGCCAAAGCTGCCATGGCAATGCAGCGGGACAAAAACAATGCGCAGGATCCATGCAGTTGCGTGCTGCCAAAAATAATGATTGCGTCACCTGCCATATGCTGCACCAAGGCAGTATAGATATCCCTCACGTGGCTGTTACAGATCACTACATTCGTAAACGCCCGCTGGACGACACACAAAAGAAAGCCATCACCGCCTTCCTCGGATTGCAATGCTTCAACAACGACAAGCCTGACGCAATAACCAAAGCGCGCGGCTACATGGAATTCTACGAGCGCTATGCACCAAACAGGCCTCTTCTGGATTCAGCGCTCGCTTACCTTAACAAACAACAAGATCTGGAAGCAACAAAAAAACAAAACCGCGACTATATCCGTGTTTATTATTTGCTGAATGATTATCAGAAAGTAGTTAGCTACGCTGTTCAGCTCCGCCCCCCTGCGATCAACGACGCATGGACTGCCTACCGGATCGGCGAAGCCTACTTCCAGCTACAGCAGCCTGACAGCGCCCTGCCGTGGTATCAGCACGCAACAGAGATATGGAAATACTCCCTCGATTTCCAGAACAAATACGGCATATGCCTGTTGGCATTAAGAAAACTTCCGGAAGCAAAACAGGTATTTGATTTCGTGGTGAGCGAAAACCCCGATCACATCAGCGCCAATACCAATCTTGGCTTCATTTACATGCAGCAGGGGCAAAGCACCATGGCATACGACCACCTCATGCGTGCCAACCATATCAATCCCGACTATGAGCAGAATCTCATCAATATGGCAGTATGGTACCACACCAACAACCAGGATGACAAAGCAAAGAAAACCGTATTACACCTGCTCAAGAAGTACCCCTACAACGAAACAGGCAGGGCTATGCTGCAGGATCTCATGAGAAATTAGCACAAAAAAATCCCGTGCTGAGCACGGGATTCAAATCATTAGCGCATTCCATCACATTATTTCCACCTTGCCGCATTACCCATATTAAGATAAAGCCGCCTTATACCTTGCATTCACCGCTTCCCAGTTTACCACATTCCATATAGCCTTCAGGTAGTCCGGGCGACGGTTCTGGTATTTTAGATAGTATGCATGTTCCCACACGTCTATGCCAAGTATCGGGTGGCCTTTCACCTCTGCTATATCCATCAAGGGGTTATCCTGGTTAGGAGTAGAGCAAACTTCCAGTTTGTTATCCTTTACGATCAGCCAGCTCCAGCCACTGCCAAAGCGCGTTGCACCTGCAGTACTCATTTTCTCCACCAATGCGTCATAAGAACCAAAAGCTTCGTTTATTGCAGCAGCCAGATCGCCCGCAGGTTGTCCACCTGCATTCGGGCCAAGTATGCTCCAGAACAATGTATGGTTATAATGCCCACCACCGTTATTCCTCACTGCGGCAGGATAAGAAGACATGTTAGCCATCAGCTCCTCCAGTGTTTTATTTTCAGATTCTGTACCTGCCAATGCCTTGTTCAGGTTGTCCACATAAGCCTGGTGGTGCTTGCCGTGGTGTATCTGCATGGTTTGTGCATCTATGTGTGGCTCCAATGCATCAAAAGCATAAGGCAGCGCAGGAAGTGTATGTACCATAATTTTAGAATTTTTTGTTGATCACAATATTTTCGTGCCAAAGGTAATATGCTAAACAGCAAAAAGGCAAATTACGGTCATAATAAATTGGCATACCTGTATAAACAAAAAATGCGGCATGTGTAATCGCCGCATTTCTATACTTTCTTTATAATTCTTACTGCACTTCTATTTTTCCGCAATACACCGCTTCTCCCGAAACCGCCTTGATAAAATAGCTACCGGCAGAAAAACCACCCATATCAATAGTTGTAGTATTTTCAACGATCTTAGTGGCTACCGTCCTTCCCAGCAGGTCCGTTACAGTAAGGGTTGTTTTATTGCCACCGGCCACTTCAACGGTCACAACACCATGCGCTGGGTTAGGATAAACTTTCAGGCCGGCTTCGTTAAGCACTTGCTGCACAGCATTGTTAGCACCAACTACCCTTATCACGTTATTGTCGTAGTCTGCAATGAATAACCTGTTCAACGCATCCACAGCAATTCCCTTAGGGGCACTCATTTGTGCCGACACCGCCATCCAGCCGTCACCTGTGTAGCCGTTGGTGTACATACCTGCATAGTTGCTGATAATGCCTGAGCTGTTCACCATGCGCACCACGTTATTGCCCTGGTCCGATATAAACACCGGTCCAAAACCAAACACAGCCACACCCGATGGATTACGCAGTTTTGCCGCATTGGCAGAACCTCCGTCGCCGGAATAACCTGCTGAGCCTGTACCTGCAAATGTGGTGATGATGCCACTTCCGTTTATTTTCCTTACTGCATTATTGAAATAGTCTGCAATGTATATCTGCCCTAACGGATCGATAGCGACAGCCGCAGGTGAATATAGTCTGGCATTAACAGCAGATCCTCCGTCACCGGTATAACCGTTAAGGCCATTACCTGCTATAGTGCCGATTGTGCCGCCAACCCACACTTTTCTTACTGCGTGGTTATTGGCATCTGCTATATACAGGTTACCCATCGAATCTGTCGCAATACCCTGCGGTCCATTGAGCATAGCTGCCGTAGCCGGCCCCATATCTCCCGAGTAACCTGCAACGCCGGTGCCTGCATAAGTAGAAATGATACCTCCGGGAGTTACCTTACGGATAACATTGTTGCCGCCATCCGATATATAAACGTTACCATGCACATCAGTGGCTACGCTGAAGGGTAGATTCAGCTTTGCAGCTGTTGCCTGCCCGTTGTCACCGCTATACCCGGCTGTGTCTTTCCCCGCGAACGTAGTGATAATACCGTTCACGGCTACTTTACGCACAACGTTGTTTGCCCTGTCTGCAATGTAAATATTACCAATACCATCATATGCAACACCGGTTGGGCTGTTCAGGCGCGCCTGCTTTGCAAGTCCGCCGTCTCCGCTATAGCCCCCCGTGCCGGATGAGGCACCATAACCCGTACCGGCAAATGTGTAGATATATTGAGCTTCGCTATTAGTTGAAAAAGCCAAAACCAATAAACATAAAAAAGTAAACCTTGATATCATAAAAATTCTTGTATAAAGTAAACGATTTAGCCTGAAAAGATAGCTATTATTGTCCGGAAAACAAATTTAGGCAAAAACCACCTCTCTTTCCCCTATTCGGTTTGGCCCTGCCCGTAAAAAAAGATATTCCGGGAAACCTGGCGTGGAAATACTCAGGCCCCCGGAATATCTTTTGAATAGCTGTTTATTGTATAACTATCTTCTGCCTGTAGGTCGAACCAGCAACATGCACACGTACCAGGTAAGTACCCGGCGCCAGGTTACCCCGGCTGAACATTGTCTGCTCAGTATTGGCAACCTTAATATCCATCACCTTACCCAGCACATCCAATATAGCTATCGTTGCCTCTCCGTGTAAACCCGCAATTTCCACCGTAAATGTACCGTTCGATGGGTTTGGATAAACCTTCAGGCCACCGGCCATTTCCGGAGATGGAGATACACCCACATGGCATATCGCATAGGCACGTATGGTTATCACTTTTGTAGCAACAGCTGTCCCGCACGAATTGGTAACGGTATACTTAACCGTATCAACCCCGGCTGCCATACCGGTCACCACGCCCGTGCTGCCAACAGTAGCATTGCCCAACGCAGTAGACCACGAGCCTCCTGTCGAGCCGATACTCATGGTGATAGTGCTGCCTTCGCAAACACTATCTATACCTGATATTGCTCCAACAGTTGGCAATGCAGTTACTGTAACGGTCATTGTAGCATGTGCCGTACCACAACCATTCGTTACAGAATAAGAGATCGTAGCCACGCCCGCACCAACACCGGTTACCACGCCGGTGCTGCCTACGGTAGCAACAGAGGTATTACCACTGCTCCAGGCACCGCCCGTAACGCTGTTTGTCAATGTTGTCGTAGCGCCCGCGCATACAGTAGATGTACCCGACACAGAACCCGCCACCGGCAGTGGATTAATGGTAACGCTGTAAGTTGCCGTTGCGGTCCCGCATGAGTTAGTTACAGAATACCTCACCGTATCTACACCTGCGGTCACACCTGTCACTACACCTGTAGCGCTGCCCACCGTTGCATTTGCATTGGTCACGCTCCATACACCGCCTGCCGTGGTATTGCTTAATGTTATCGTAGACCCCGCACATACACTTGTTGATCCGGTTATTGTTCCGGCGACCGGTAACGGATTCACGGTAACTGTCGTTGTAGTTGAATTCACACAACCACCGGCACCTGTAATAGTATAGGTAACGTTCGCAGTACCGGTAGAGCTACCGGTTACTACGCCGGATGACGAGCCGATAGTTGCCGCACCTGTACCGGCGCTGATGCTCCATACACCGCCCGATACTGTTGATGTCAGTGTTATAGGCGTACTCATACATACCGTACCCGGCACGGTAATAGTACCTGCCGATGGTATAGGGTGTACTGTAACAACTACCCTCGCATTACAGCCAGACGACAAAGCATAGGTGATCGTCGCAGTACCGGCGGCAACACCCGTAACGTTTGCAGTAGATCCCAAACTTATTATTGATGCAGTACCCGACGCGCTGCTGCTCCATGTACCGCCCGGCACTGTTTCAGTCAGCGTTGTGGTGCCACCTGCGCATACACTGAGTGTACCGGTAATTGGTAACGGCGACGGATCCACATTGATAGATTTAATCGCGAAGCCGGTACATCCGCCACTTGTAACAGAATAGGTGATAATTACCGTGCCGGAAGCTACACCGGACACAATACCGGATGACGACCCAACTGTCGCTGTTGCCGTAGAACTGCTGCTCCATACACCACCGGAAGTAGCATCTGTCAAAGTTATTGTAGCGCCTTCACATACTGATGCCGGGCCTCCTATCGCCGCTACCGTAGGCACTGCGTTCACAGTGATCACTTTTGTCCGTACGCAGCTTGAAGATGACGTATAAGTAAGCGTTGCTACGCCCGCTGCTAAACCGGTAACATTCCCGGTAGTTGCATTAACAGTAGCCGCCGTAGTAGGCGTAATGCTCCAGCTTCCACCCGCTCCCGATGTGTAGGTAATGGTCGAACCCACACATATCGTACCTGCACCGGATATTGTAGCTGGCAACGCATTCACCGTAACCTGTGCTATACGTGAGCATCCTGTAACTGTATAGGTAATATTTGAAACGCCACTGGCTACACCACTCACAACACCACCGGTCGTCACTGTCGCAACCGACGTAGTACCGCTTACCCAACTGCCACCCGATGGTGTTGAGCTTAATGCAGTTGTACTGCTTTGACATACGGTAAGGGTACCGGATATTGCCCCCGGCTGCGCATTAACGGTAACCGTTTTCGTTGCAAAACAGCCCGTGGCCAAAGTATAGGATACAATACCCGCACCGGCGGCCACACCACATACAAGGCCTGTACTGGACCCTACTGTTACGGTAGCGCTTGCAGAACTCCATGTACCTCCTGAAGTTCCGTCTGTTAGTGTAATGCACGAGCCGTCACACATACTGCTGCTACCGGATATAGCTACCGGGTTCGGACTGACAGTAACCGGGGCGGTCACCGTACAACCGGAGCCAAGTGAGTAGGTGATAGTTGCAGTGCCAAGACTGACACCGGTTACTATACCACTAGCCGAACCCACTGACGCAACACCGGTAGCGCTACTTGTCCATGTACCGCCACCGGGTGATGACAAA
>JBGAJU010000087.1:0-12013 GCA_044224775.1 Flavipsychrobacter sp. | reverse complement strand
GTGGACAAGCAGCGCCACGGGTATTGCCTCGGTAAGTTCCACCGGATTAGTTACAGGTATATCTACAGGCGCAGCAATCATCAGTTATACTTTGACCACGGGCTGTCTCACTTCAGTGCCTGTAAACGTCAATCCGGCTCCTTTGCCAATAACAGGCACTCCAAACATATGCCTTGGCCTCACCACTGCGCTGAGCAGTGGTACGCCTGGTGGATCATGGAGCAGCAGCAACCCGTCAGTAGCTCCTGTTGATGTGCTGACAGGGGTAGTTACCGGCGCCGCAATAGGAACCGCCACCATCACCTATACAGTTGCAGGTACAGGATGCAGCGTCACACTCCCTGTTTTTGTTAATCCTTTCCCGACACCGATAATTGGTGCAGGGAATGTATGTATAGGTGCTTCTGTAACCTTAAGCGATGCAGTGCCTGGTGGCACATGGAGTAGTAGCAATCCTTCTGCTGCATCAGTACTCTCTTCCGGTCCCGGTACTGGATTAGTTACCGGTATTTTAGCCGGACCGGTAACGATATACTATTCGTTAGGCACCGGTTGCACTGTTTCTTTGAATCTTGTTGTCGATCCCGCACCATTCCCTGTTGTTGGTGCCAATAGAGTGTGCGCAACCGAAACTGCAACCTTAACCAGCGGCACACCTGGCGGTATATGGAGCAGTTCAACGCCGGGCATTGCTACAATTGGTTCTATATCTGGTGTGGTTACTGGTGTTACATCTGGCACAGCCATAATTAGCTATACCAACGGCCTCGGCTGTTCAGCTACCTTCCCATTCACCGTCAACCCAATGCCTGCACCAATTGCAGGACCGGCAAATGTTTGCTTAAGCAGCGTATATACATTCGCAGATGCGCTGCCAGGTGGTAAATGGTATAGTTACAATCCTTCTGTAGTAAGGGTGGATTCGCTGACGGTGGTAGTTACAAGTGTTTCGCTCGGCGCAGCAACTATCCGTTACGAGATGCCGACAGGCTGTTTTGTTACTAAGGCTGTTACTGTTTATCCGTTGCCACTGGTATTCACCGTTACAGGCGGCGGTAATCATTGCGACCATGATACCGGTGTTCATATTCGTCTTTCAGGCTCAACAGTTGGTGTTAATTACATGTTATATCTTGGTGCAGCTGCTGTTGGCGCTTTCCCCGGAACAGGCTCGCCCATCGATTTTGGCTTGCATACCCTTGCAGGAACGTATACGGTTAAAGCCATCAGCACTTCAACTTCCTGTGCCATTAACATGGCAGGTAGCGCATTGGTTGGTGTAATACCATCAGTCACCCCTGTTGTAACTCTGAATGTTACACCCGACGATACGGTTTGCGTAGGTACTACAGCCTCATTTGTGCCGGTTGCTGTAAATGGCGGAAGTGCACCTGTATTTAGCTGGGCTGTCAATGGTATCCCGGTATCTGTGGGCGGTAGTTATATGTTCATCCCTGCCGATGGCGATATAGTAACCGTTAGTATGACCAGCAATGCTGTATGTCCTTATCCGGCTACGGTTTCACGTAGTGCAACTATGGATGTACAACCCTTCGGTTACCCCAATGCAACTGTAGCATTATCACCCAATGATACTGTATGCAAAGGCACAATGGTTACGGCGAATGCAGTAACCTCGTATGCCGGTAACGCACCGGCTTATGCGTGGTATAAGAACGGAACAATTGTTAGTTATGCTGGTTCCTCATATTCATTTGTTGCCAGCGACGGCGATGAGATATTCTATATACTGACCAGCAATCATCCTTGCAGACTTGCGGATGTGGATTCAAGCGCTCGTGTACGCGAAACAGTAATGGACCCGGTTTTGCCAATTGTTACCATCAGCGCATCACCCGGCACTACTGTGGCAAAGGGAGAAACAGTCACACTAACAGCCCTGGTAGCTGACGCCGTGAAACCCACCTATCAATGGTACATTGATGGGCTACCGGTTTCAGGTGCCACCAATGCGACCTTTGTCAATTCATCATATAGCTTTACAAAACAGGATTCTGTTTCCTGCGCAGTTACCAGTCATGACATTTGTGAAGTAACCACGCATCAGTGGGTTTACATTAATGTGGTAACAACCGGTATTGGGCAGGCCGCAAACGTGGGTGATATTCTGGTACTACCCAACCCTAATAAAGGCGTGTTTACAATAAAAGGCTCACTAGGTTCAGCAAATGATGAAGAAATTACACTGGAGATAACTAATGTGCTTGGACAAGTGCTCCATCGGGCAAATGTATCAGTCAAGGGCGGCAAGCTGAATGAACAGCTGATATTAAATTCGTCAATTGCTAATGGTATGTATCTTCTTAATCTGCGCTCCGTGTCAGAGACCAGGGTATTCTATTTGATAGTTGAGCGGTAAAAAACATTCACACTTGCTCATGTTTTGTTTTGTGATAGTGCTTTAGTGATGGTATCGCGAAGATGATCGAAAGCAGTATCAGTAACGAGCCCAATATAAAGGGCATACCTGAGAAAATGAACGGAGCCTTCGGCCCTGTAAAGTAGGCAAATACGTTATTCATCACCAATGGCCCTATAAACGAAGTGACGCTCATCAGGCTGGTAAGTGCACCTTGTAATTCACCCTGGGCATTGGCCGGCACCTGGTTAGAGATGATACCTTGCAAAGCCGGCCCGCAGATTCCACCTAAGCAATATGGGATCAGGAATAAAAACATCATCCATCCCTGGTTGGCAAATGCAAACAACATCATGCCTATTATATTCAGGGATAAGCCTACATAAACAGAATTTTTCTCTCCCAGTTTGGGTATGGTCACTCGTATCAATCCTCCTTGCACCACAGCTATCAGAACGCCAACAACCGATAGCGAAATTCCCACCATCAGGCTGCTCCAGTTGAACTTATAAATAGTGTAATATGCCCAATTGGATTGTACGGCATGGGCAGCTATATAGATCAGGAAGAAAGAAACTGCTAGTCCGGATACAATAGGGTAGCGGCGTATGTTCATCAGTGATCCGATCGGGTTTGCGCGTTTCCATTCAAATTTTCGCCTGTTCTCTTTTTGCAGCGATTCTGGCAATACAAAGAATCCATAAAGCACGTTAAGCAGGCTGAATGCTGCGGCTACAATAAATGGTAAACGTACGGTCCAATCAAAACTGCCGGAATTATCTAAATGCTTACCCCATTCGGCGCACAATCCCCCGATTCCGGGTCCTATGATAAAACCTAAACCAAAAGCGACGCCAACCAACCCGAAATTCTGTGCACGCTTTTCCGGAGTGCTGATGTCAGCAATATAGGCTGTTGCAGTAGTGAAACTTGCGCCAGCCATACCGGCTATTATCCGCCCTATGAACAACAGCAAAATAGTTGGAGAGAATGCCTGGAATATATAATCTATACCAAGGCCTAGTAGCGAGAATAGCAATACGGGGCGCCTGCCATAACGGTCACTTAGTCCGCCAATGATCGGTGAGCAAAGAAATTGCATTACTGCATAGGCAAACATTAACCAGCTGCCATATTTCGCTGCGGTAGTTATATCGCCGTTTGTCAGTTCTTTAATAAGCGAAGGCAATACGGGAATTATGATACCAAAACCTATTACATCTATAAGTATGGTCACAAATATGAACCCAAGAGCAGCATTTTTTTGTACAGGCATAAAATATGAGAAAAGGGGTGCAAATTTATGGTTTTATCGACTTTATATGAGCACCATTACCGATTTATACAAGCAGTTTGCCGAATAATTCATCTATTGGCACCTATCCTCCCTAACTTTGCGGTGAAAATAAAGATATGGCAAGGCACCGGGATTTTGGCACAGATAGGGAAGAGTCTCCCAAAGTAAAAATAAGCAGGGATTCCCTGAAGGAAGGGTTGATGATATTTAAATATTTGAAACCATACCGCGGGCATTTTATAGGCGGTATGATATTCATTTCTCTTTCCGCCGCTAATACCATGACTTTTCCCTACATGTTGAAAAAGCTGATAGACAGCGCACATGGTGATCTCACGGGTACTTTTGCAGCATCGCCTGGCACAATTGCCGGGATAATGATAGGATTGTTGTGTATCCAACTGATCATTTCTTATATGCGTATCTATCTCTTTACTTATGTTGGAGAGCATACGGTAGCAGACATGCGCAAGGATATCTACCGGCACATGATCACAATGCCTATGGATTTCTTTGCACAACGCCGCGTTGGTGAGTTGTCCAGTCGCATAACAGCCGACGTTTCACAGATACAGGATACGGTCACTACGGTCATTGCTGAGTTGCTAAGGGGGGTATTGACGTTTGTGATAGGAATCGCCATGATATTATTTATCAGTCTAAAAATGACATTAATGATGCTGGGCGTGGTTCCGGTTATTGTAGCCATTGCCTTAATATTCAGCAAGTTCATTCGTAAAGTTTCAAGGCAGGCACAAGATCAGCTGGCCGATTCCGGAACCGTTGTGCAGGAAACGCTCCAGGGTATAACCAACGTCAAGGCGTTTACTAATGAATGGTACGAGATAAACAGGTATAACAAAAGCATCAGGGATGTGGTAAATCTTTCTATCAAAACCGGGAAATACCGTGGTGTTTTTGTCTCTACTATGATATTTACTGTATTCAGCTCTATAGTTTTGGTGTTCTGGTACGGTGTTGGGTTGATGCAGCAGGGTGTTGTATCCGATGGTGACCTTACTGCTTTTGTTGTTTATACAGCATTTGTAGGCGGTACACTTGCCGGATTCGCCGATCTGTATAGCCAATTCCAGAAAACACTCGGCGCCACTCAGCGTGTGCGTGAACTACTGAAAGAAGAGACCGAGCAGGTGGCTGTTAAGGCAATAGAGAACCAGCATGAAGAGTATACGCTACAAGGAAACGTCTCCATTCGCAACATCAGGTTCAGTTATCCCTCAAGGAAAGACATAACCGTAATAAAAGACATTAGTATCGAAGCTAAAAGCGGTGAGCAAGTGGCTATAGTTGGTTCCAGTGGCGCAGGAAAGAGCACATTCGTTTCCTTGCTGCTCCGTTTCTACGAACCCGATGCAGGTACAATACTGTTTGACGGAAAAGAAGCTGTGTCAATTCCTCTGTCCCAATTGCGCCGCCAAATGGCTTTAGTGCCGCAGGATATACTGCTTTTTGGCGGAACTATATTTGAGAACATTGCCTACGGTAAACCTGGTGCTAGTCAGGACGAGGTCATCGACGCGGCCCGCAAAGCAAACGCCCACGACTTTATTATGAAATTCCCCGAAGGGTACCAGACAATAGTAGGAGAGCGTGGTACCAAACTGTCAGGAGGTCAACGTCAACGTGTAGCCATAGCCAGGGCAATACTCAAGGATCCCGTGATACTACTGCTCGATGAAGCTACAAGTGCGCTCGATTCAGAATCCGAGTCTTTAGTACAGGAGGCCCTGCAGAACCTTATGCAGGATCGTACTTCATTCGTTATTGCACACCGTCTTTCAACAATACGAAAGGCGGACAGGATCGTAGTGCTGGAAGATGGCATTGTAAAAGAAAGCGGCACCCACGACGAATTGGTTACTATTGAGGAAGGCCTCTATCGAAACATGACCAAACTCCAGTTGTTTGAAGCTTAATATTTACCTTTTTATCAGTTAGATTTACACTAAATCATTAAATGCATGTCCCGGTATTTGTGCCTGCTTAGTTCTTTGTTGTTTGTTTCCTCGCTTTGTGCCCAAACTGCATATCCTGTTCGGCAAGCCGATGGCTCCAATAAAGAGATCTTATTACTTCCTGCTTACAGCAAAACAGATAGTAACTGGAAGGACCTTGGCACGATCAGGAGCAAAAAAGGCTTTTTCGGGCAGTTTGGCGCTTTCAATGATGAGTTAGATAAAATAACCAACAATGCTTGTGCAAAGGGCGCGAACGTTTTTGTTCTCGAAAAAATAAAAGACCATAAACAATTTGGCAGGTATAGCATGGTGGGGCATATTTATAGCGTATCCGATTATGACCGTGTTAAAGCACATCAGGAAGAAGCAAAACATAAAAAGTTCGAAAATGGAAATTGCGCCTTTCTTATTGTCTATCGTCCGGAATATACATTTGGGCACAATGACGACATGAAGTGTAGTGTTTCTCTTAATGATTCTGTTAACCTGGACATGCACGCGCAGACTAAATACATCATCAGGCTGACACATGAGGGAACATATTCACTCACAGCAGGTGAGCCTGAAGTAGCCAGGCCGGTATTGATAAACGTAAAATTTGGTAATATATACTACGCCCGCGCGTTGGTCACATTCCCGTCTTCAGGCAAAAAACTGAAGGACAATCCCGGGGTTCTTTTTCGCGGCTATAGCCCCTATGTGCTTGCTACAAGCGAACTCCAAGGTGAGTTGGAGAGCAGTAAAGTTACTTTAGTGACACTGAAAAAAACCTTGTAGCTGCGAATACTGCAAATATTATGCCAAAAATAAATTCATAACTGATTGACTATTTTTGGTAATAATTTGTTAAGTTTATGTAAACAAAACATGGCAGTTATGAAAAAACACACTTTTACCAAGCTTTTTTGCGCTTCAATATTGATCGCGTCAAGCGTTTCGTCTAATGGACAAGGTATCATTAGGACTATTGCCGGTACTGGCCTTGCGTCATTCAGTGGTGATGGTGGTCCGGCTATCGGCGCCACATTTTCTAACCCCAGTGGTGTAGCTACCGACGTTGCAGGCAATATTTACATTGCCGACTATTACAACCACAGAATTAGGTTTATTGACATTACCGACGGCAATATTTATACCATAGCTGGTAATGGTGTTGGCACATATTCCGGAATGGGTGGATTAGCTAAAGATATGGGTATGCGTTACCCGAATTCCATTTTCGTGGGTAGCGACTGCAACTACTATGTTTCAGACCATTTTGCGGATGCAGTGTATGAGATAAAGAGAAGTGGTAGCAGCAGTAGTTCTGGAGGTCATGGCCACGGCCACGGTCATGGTCATGGTCATGGAGATCATAATGACGACAACGGCAACAATGACGGTGGTAATAATAACCAAGGTAATGGTGGTGACGGCGGAGATGCTAGCCTGGCTACTATGAAAATACCAAGGGGTGTTTGGAAAGACAAGTTTGGCAATAAATATATTGCAGACTATGGTAATAATAAGGTTAGAATGATCAATACTTCCCATATTATGAGCACTTTCACGGGAGGTATATCTGGTTTTTCTCCTAATGGCACCCCGGTAGCATCTTGCGCATGGGGTAGCATAAATGGTGTTTGTACCGATGCTGCTGGCAATGTTTATGTTTCCGACGGTGCAAACCACGTAGTACGTAAGATCAATATCACAACCGGCCTCGTTTATACTATTGCAGGTAACGGTACTGCCGGCTATTCTGGCGACAATGGTTCACCCATTATGGCAAAACTGCATACCCCTGGAAACCTCTTCATTAACAGTTCAGGCAACCTCTTCATCTGCGATGCCGGTAATCACACAATCCGCGTAATGAATGTGAACAGCAACTTTACCGTTATTAAAACAGTAGCAGGCACGGGCACATTGGGCTTCTCCGGAGACGGCGGTCCGGCTGATGCAGCTAAGCTCAACCAGCCCTCCGGTGTATGGGAAGATGCTTCTGGGACTATCTACATTGCTGATATGGGCAACCAAAGAGTGCGCAGTATCGTAGGTTCAGGTTACAAGAACGTAAACGGCCTCGTAAATACTACTGCAGACAACAGCATTGTTATTTATCCTAATCCATCACATGGCACATTTACTGTGCTTACCGGCACTGTTCAGGCAAACACTACCATCGAGGTGTTCAACATCTTTGGCCAGAAAGTGAATACAACTCCTGTTATCATGCCGCAAACAACTATCAGCCTCAGCCAGCCTGCAGGTATATATACGGTTGTTGTTTCATCTGCAACAGGCTCAACTACCCAACAAGTTGTAATTAATGACTGATTTTGACTCTTAACTATTTTTTCAACGAAATGCTCCTTTTGAGGAGCATTTCGTATTTTTGTTTAACCCCTTTGGTTCATAACGGATGAATACCTTATCTAAATTTGTGTATTGCTTATTTGTCGCTTTTCTCTTTCATAGCGCACAGGCGCAAAATATTAAGACAATTGCCGGAGATGGGGTCACTCAATATATCGGCGATGGTTACCCGGCAACAGCTTACTCACTCGCTTTTCCCCGCAGCATTTACGTAGACAAAAAAGGGGTGGTTTATGTAGCCGATTATTTTAACGACCGCATCCGTAAGATATACAAAGACACTATCAGCACCATCGTTGGCACAGGTGTTCCCGGATACAGTGGTGATGGTGGCCCGGCATCTGCTGCCAAGCTCGCCAATCCTGATGGTGTTTGCATGGATACATCGGGCAACATGTATATCACTGAGTTCTACAATAATATAGTTCGCAAGGTCAGTGCCACAACCAAGACAATCACTACCATTTGCGGTAGTGGTTTTGCCGGTTATGGTGGCGACGGCGGGCCAGCTACTGCTGCGCTGCTGCAGTCGCCATACAAAGGCTGTGTCGACTCGGCGGGTAATGTATATATAGCAGACTACGAGAATCATCGTGTGCGCAGATACACTGCCGCTACCGGGATAATTTCTACGGTAGCCGGTAACGGATTGCCCGGTTACTACGGCGACTTTGGTCCTGCTGTTGAAGCTAAGCTTTACTACCCAAGTAGTGTGGCAATAGACCGTGCCGGTAACCTATATATCTCTGAATTTGGTAATCACACCATAAGGAAGGTTGACGCTGTTACCGGAATTATTACTACTATAGCAGGTAACGCTACAGCGGGCTATTCAGGTGATGGCTCGCTTGCTGTTAACGCAATGCTCAGCCAGCCAAATTGTGTTTATGTAGATAAGTACAATTATGTTTACATCTCCGATTTCAATAATAATGTCATCCGTGCCATTCACCCTAAAGGTACTATCAGCACTATCGCGGGTTCGGGTGGGGTAGGATATACCGGCGATGGTGGGCCTGCAACTGCAGCTACTTTCCGTGGTCCCACAGCCGTATTTGTCGATGATTCGTTGTACATCTACATAGCCGATGGTGATAATTCTGTTATCCGCAAAATGGATCCTGTTGATACCTTTCACGAAGCTTCAATATCCCATGTGGGCATAAATGAGGTAGCTCAGGTTAGCTTTAATATTTACCCTAATCCATCCTCGGGCAGGTTCACGGTATCCGCCGAGCTAATCAGCAATGCCACCATTAGCGTTTACAACACCATTGGGCAAACGGTCTATAATGCTGGCGTACAAACCCACCAGACCGATATCGACCTAACCGGCATGCCCCCCGGCATATACATCGTTCAATACACCTCCGCCGGTCAAAAAGCCATACAACGGGTAGTCATAAGGTAAAAACGGGTTATTATAACAACGCGTAGGGTCAGGCTTTGTAGGTGCTACGAATCAATCTCGGGAAACACCATCATCAATTCCATATATTCTCTAAATTTCACAAATTCGAGTTCAGACAATTCTCGTTATCTTCGCACTCCATTTTTATAACATATTATGTATCGTACACACACATGCGGAGAGCTGAGAATTGAACATAAAGGCACCGAAGTTACCCTTGCAGGATGGGTACAGACCATCCGCAAGTTTGGCAGCATCACGTTCATCGACCTCCGCGACCGCTATGGTATCACCCAATTGTATTTTGAAGAGCAACTGAACGCACGCCTTGATGCCAATCCGCTTGGCCGTGAATTTGTCATTCAGGTTAAAGGCAACGTACTCGAGCGTACCAGCAAGAACGCCAAAATACCTACCGGTGATATTGAAATTGGTGTGACTGATTTTACCATACTCAACGGCGCGCAAACCCCGCCATTCACCATAGAAGAAGATACCGATGGCGGCGACGAGCTGCGTATGAAATACCGCTACCTTGATCTGCGCCGTCCTTCATTGAAGCGCAATCTGGAGTTGCGCTACAAAGTAAACCGCTCTGTGCGCAACTACCTAGATACCCAGGGCTTCTGGGATATAGAGACCCCGTTCCTCATTCGCAGCACACCCGAAGGCGCCCGCGATTTCGTGGTGCCGTCACGCATGAACCAGGGGCAGTTCTACGCACTGCCGCAAAGTCCGCAAACATTTAAGCAACTGCTCATGGTAAGCGGCTACGACCGTTACTACCAGGTAGTGAAATGCTTCCGCGATGAGGACCTCCGTGCCGACCGCCAGCCTGAATTTACACAGATAGACTGCGAGATGTGCTTTGTAGAGCAGGAGGATATACTCAATACCTTCGAAGGTTTGTTCAAGCATGTGTTCAAGGATGTGAAGGGTAGGGAGATAACCGAAGCCTTCCCCCGCATGACCTTCGACGATGCCATGTGGCATTACGGCAACGACAAGCCCGATATCCGCTTCGAAATGAAGATCGCGAACATGAAGGCCGCCGGCAAAGTATATTGCGAAATACTGAATGGCTCGGACTTTAAAGTGTTCAACGATGCCGAGACCGTATTGGCTATTGCCGTGCCCGGTGCTGCCGAATACACCCGCAAACAGACCGACGAGCTTACCGAATGGGTGAAACGCCCGCAAATAGGCATGAGCGGCGTTGTGAATATTAAATGCAATGCCGATGGCACGGTAAAGAGCAGCGTAGATAAATTCTTTAACGAGGAGCAACTGCGTGCCATAGCCACCTTCTGCGATGCAGGCAATGGCGATCTTATACTCATACTGGCCGGTGCCGAAACACGCACCCGCAAAGCCATGAGCGAGCTGCGCCTGGAAATGGGCAACCGCTTGGGCTTCCGCAATCCCGATGTGTACAAACCGCTTTGGGTAATAGACTTCCCGCTGTTCGAGTACGACGAGGAAGGCAACCGCTGGGTGGCAAGGCACCACCCGTTCACCTCGCCAAAGCCCGAACAAATAGCCCTTATGGACGACCTCAGCAGGTATGGCGAGATAAAGGCGAACGCATACGATATGGTGCTCAACGGCACCGAGATCGGCGGCGGCTCTATACGCATCTTCCAGCGCGGCTTGCAGGAGAAGATGTTCTCGGCATTGGGCATGAGCAAAGAAGAAGCACAGGACAAATTCGGTTTCCTCATGGGCGCGTTCGAATATGGCGCACCGCCACACGGCGGCATAGCGCTTGGCTTCGACAGGCTCTGTGCACTCCTCGGCGGACAGGAAGGCATTCGCGACTTCATCGCCTTCCCAAAGAACAACATGGGCCGCGATATGATGCTCGATGCTCCGTCAGGTATTGATGAGGCACAAATGAAGGAATTAGGATTGAAATAATTTGAGTACACCTGCAAAAAAAATGATTAGCCATGTCAGTTTTTCATTACCCTGGAGTTAGTGAATACGCACTGCCGGAAAAAAATGTGTTGGTGATTAGTTGTATTGACCTGCGGCTGACCGACAATCTTCTTCATTTCCTGCATCACGACAACCTGGCCAACCGGTACGATCATTTTGCTCTTGCAGGCACATCGCTTACTTCGTTTGCTACAAAGGGGCATAAGGCCCTTTTTAAGAAAGAAGCGTTAAGCGCATTTGATTTCGGGGCTTGGAAAAAGGCGCTTGACGAGCATCTGCAGATAGCCATCGCCCTTCATGATATTCGTGATGTTTACATAGTGGAACACGCCAGTTGCGGTGCGTACAAAGAATTTTTGAAGAAAGGGAAGTTTGACACTCAAAAAGAAGAAAGGCAGTGCCACAAAGATTTTTCCATAGCATTGGCAAAAGAAATAAACGGGGTAACCTATACCGATAAAAAGTCCGGCGATTATCACCTGCATGTACATTGTTTCCTGATAGACCTGCGAGGTAATGTGGAACTGTTGCACACAACAAATAAGCCGAAATAGGCTCTTATTAAGCCCAGTCACTGTTTGGGTTATCGTTAAAGTACTCCCGCACCGCCCGCGCTTTATACGCGCCTATCGCTTTCGTCAGCTCTCGCC
>JBGAJU010000011.1:6081-70900 GCA_044224775.1 Flavipsychrobacter sp. | reverse complement strand
ATACCGGTCACCCACCCTGTACTACTTACGCTAGCCACTGATGGATTACTGCTACTCCAGGTTCCTGCCAATGCAGTATCCCGGAACAAAGCTGTTTGTCTAACGCATACCGAGTTAGGGCCAATTATTGGCGCCATGGCATTTGAGATAACCGGCATTATACGTGTGCAACCTGTTCCCAGCGTATAGGAAATAGCAACTGTTCCTGACGCAATCCCCATAACAACCCCTGTGGCAGACCCAACCGTAGCTACTGAAGGGTTACTGCTACTCCAACTGCCGCCCGATGTTGGATTGGTGAGAATAATTGTATCTCCTAAGCACACAGCCGGAGAACCACTAATGGCTCCCGGGCTTGCAATTACTGTAGCTGTTGTTGTTACCCAGCATCCACCGGCAGTGTAGGTAATAGAAGCCATGCCAAAAGCAACACCGGTAACTAATCCGGATGAGGAAACAGTTGCTATTGCGGGTGCACCACTGCTCCATGTACCGCCCGGAGTGGTATTACTTAACAGCGATGTTTGCGTAACGCATATGTTCGCAGAGCCGGTAATGGGTGCCGGAAGCGGATTAATGGTGACCACCCGCATAACTTTACACCCGGTAGCTGTTAATGTATAGTAGACCGTATCGAAACCAGCGCTGAGTCCTGAGACAACACCTGCGGATGAAACGGTGCCGATGGCGGGTGTGGTAGTACTCCAGGTTCCACCCGGAGTTCCGGCCGTCAATGTGGTAGTTAAACCAACGCAAGCCTGTGCGGCACCGCTGATAGCAGCAGGTAATGGATTAATTGTAACAATAGTAGTCTTTGTACACCCGCTACCTAAAGAATATGTAATAGTTGCAGTACCTGCTGATACACCGGTTACTATGCCCGATGAAGAACCAATAGTTGCAATACCGCTTGCACCACTTGTCCATGTACCGCCGGAGATACCATTCGTCAAAGTAGCAGTACTATTTACACAAACTGCTAATGGCCCACCAATAGTTGTGGGTAATGGATTTACAGTTAGTGCCTTGCTTGCATAACAACCAGTAGTCATTAGTGAACAAATGATCGCCGTAGTACCTACCCCAACCCCGGCAACAATACCTGTAGATGCGCCGACTGTAGCAATAGTAGCATCCATGCTATACCATACTATACCCGGCGTAGAGGAAGTATATGTGGTGGTGGCACCGATGCATATAGATGAGGCTCCACTTATAGGAGCAGGAGCAGGATTCACGCTGATCAGTTTTGTTACTGTACAACCCGAACCCAGGGAATATGTGATGGTAGTTGTTCCGGCTGCGATACCAGTAACGAAACCACTTAACGAACCGACGGTTGCTACTGAAGGATTACTACTACTCCACGCCCCCCCGGGTACTGAGTTACTCAATGTGATTATCGTCAGCTCGCAAACCACTGATGGCCCGTTGTGATACCGGAAACTATGCCGGAGGCTAAGCCTATTGTTGCTATGGATGGTGTACTGCTTGTCCAGGATCCGCCCGCAGATGCATCTGTAAGCGTTATTGAGGATCCGGCACATACGGCCGACGGGCCCGAAATAGGAGGTGGTGGCGGATCGACCGTAATGGTTGCGCTGCCACTCATAGCACGGCTACAACCTGTTGTTGCATTTGTTGCAACGACTGTGTAAGTTCCCGGTGCTGAGATCAATCCGAAATCTAAAATACCGCCGGTGCCGGGTAATGGAGTTCCAACCGGTGCTGCACCAAGAAATAATTGATAATTGACACCTACAGATGAACAACCCAATCCTATATGCCTGCCACTTGCACCTGCACAAAAGTTACCGCCGCCGGTAACCGTACACAATGATGGTAAGGGATTAACTGTTACTGGCCTCGTAATGAAACAACCGGAGGCGACCGTATAGGTAATGATCACAACACCGGCCGATGCGCCCGTTACAACTCCTGTGGATGAACCTACGCCGGCGACACCTGCGCTACTGGTCGTCCAAGACCCTCCTCCGCTAGAACTGGTCAATGTTATTGTGCTACCAATACAAACACTTGAAGGACCGCCAATTGCTGCAGGTAAAGGATTAACGGTAACCGTTTTCGTTCCACTGCAACCTGTTGGCAAAATATAGGTAATGACAGCTATACCCGGATTAACGCCTGTTACTACGCCACTTGATGAGCCAATGCTTGCTATTGAAGTACTACCACTTGCCCATGAGCCACCTCCCGGTGAGGACAAGGTGATCGTAGCGCCCACGCAAACGACTGAAGGGCCGCTAATGGCTGACGGAAGTGGGTTGACCGTTATAGACTTTGTTGCAAAGCAGCTGGTGCCAATAGCATATGTTATAGTTGTAACCCCGGCTGCAATACCACTTACACTACCCGAAGCTGAACCAATAGTTGCCACCAATGGATTACTGCTTGTCCATGTTCCTCCGCCAATGGCATTGCTCAGTGTTATCGTTCCTCCAACGCAAACCTGGGATGACCCTGCAATAACAGCCGGAGATGTTGTAACCGTTACGGCACGTGTAACATAACAACCTGTTGGCAAAGTATATGTAACGATGGCGGTACCAACCGAACTCCCTGTCACAATGCCACCGGAAGTTAAAGTAATAAAAGGTGAGGCTGACGAGAAATAGCCGCCAGATGTGGCATCAGATAATGTGACAGACATGCCAACACAAACACTTGACGGCCCTGAAATGGCAGCAGGCAAAGGATTGACTGTAATTACTTTTGTTGCATAACACCCCGAAGGCATTGTATAGCTGATAACGGCGGTACCACCTGCAACACCGATAACAGAACCGGAAGATGAGCCGATAGTTGCTACTGATGGATTGCTGATACTCCAGGTACCCCCACCTGAACTGAAATAAGAACCCGTTGTACCGGCACACAATGTAGATGGGCCGGTAATAAAGCCGGGCGATGGGTGTACAGTTACTGTAGTAGTAGCAGAACAGGAGCCAACTGTGTAAGATATGGTAGTAGTACCAACAGCGATGCCTGTGTCTACACCTGAGCCACCACTGATACTTGCAATGAACGCGGCTGAACTACTCCATATACCGCCGGATGTAGCCGATGACAATGTATCCCTCATACCAACACAGAGGTTCAGATCTCCGGTGATTGGCGCCGGAACGGAGAGCACCGTCATTGAAAATGTCACGAAACAACCAGTTGTGGCTGTAAACGTTATTGTTGCGCTACCTGCCGAAACGCCAGTTACCACGCCCCCTAAAGAAATAGCTGCTACGGTAGCATCACTACTGCTCCAGGTGCCGGTGCCTAATGCAAACAACGTAGTCGTTTGCCCCACGCATACAAATGGCAGGCCCGTGATACTTCCGGGCAGTGCATTTACTGTTATTGGCTTAATCGCATAACACCCCCCGGGCAAAGTGTAAGTAATATTCACTGCGCCTGCAACCACCCCGGTTACGATACCGCTTGACGAACCAACTGTAGCTAAAAACGGGTTACTGCTTGTCCAGGTACCGCCGGAAGTTGAGTTAGTTAATGTAATAGAAGAACCGACGCATACCGATGACGGGCCGGAAATAGTGGCCGGAGAAGCATTAACTGTTATACTTTTTGTAGCCGTACAAGCCCCAATTGTGTAAGAGATGGTAACTACACCTGTGGCAATACCGCCCACTATGCCTGTTGTGGCGCCTACGGTGCCGGTAGCAGAGGATGAACTGCTCCACGTTCCACCCGCAACCGAATTGGTGAGCGTAATAGTTTGCCCCACACACACCGTTGAGGATCCGCTAATAACAGATGGCGTGCTCATTACCGTAACAACCGCTGTAGCACTACAGCCTGTGGCAAGAGTATAACTTATGACCGCAGTACCCGGCGAAACACCGGTGACGACGCCAGACGACGAGCCAACAGTAGCTACCCCCGAGCTACCACTTGTCCATGTGCCACCTGTTGTGGCTGAACTGAGCGTTAATGAAGCTCCTACGCAAATTGCCCCGGTGCCGGTAATAGCGGCAGGAGGTGTATTTAACACCAGTTGAATAGGTGTGGTAGTAGCGGAAAGACCACTATTGCTACACAACACCACACACCTGTACCACTGGGTAGAAGTTACCGTAGGCGTGTACACATCGTTCGTTGCACCGGGAATATTGGTCCAGGCACCGGAACTGGTAGGTGCCGACTGCCATTGAAAAGTAATGCCTAATGCGGTAGAGTAACCAGACAAAGTAAGTGTGGAAGTATATGACGAACAACCCGTAGTGGCACTTGCAGACACAGTACCGGCAGTTGGAGTGCCCACACATTGCGGCGACCAGCGATAAACCTGGTTTGTAGCAGGAAGTCCGGTGAGGAACTTGGATTCAGTGGTCATGCTGGGAGTTGGAGTACTCCCAGTACCATTCAGAGACCAATAACCAATTGTACCTGTAACCGGGTATGAACCTGTTCCATTTGTTATACCTATGGATAAATGCCCGGTACTTGTTGACCCGGATGAAATGTTTGAGTAGACAAAATCGATAATGTTCGTGGTTTCGTATAGCTTCATTTGAACACTTTCTGCCGCTGTTGACGAAGGATATAAACCACAGTTGTTCCACTCAATGGTAAAAACCCTGTTGGGCGTAGTACCGGTGGTTGAATACCTGACATTATTTGCTGTAACCAGCACATCAAGCCACAACGCAGCTAATATCGGCCGTGGGAGATTAAAATTACCGAAGCCTCCGGTTACTGTGTTCGATAAATCACAATCGTAAGTATTGTAAAGTGTTGAGCCAAATGTTTGCCCGAGCATTACCCAACAGTTCTGCGAGGCTGATACATAAGTATACGTGTTTCCGCAGTAAACAAAATTAAAACCAATCGGTATGTTGTCGTAAAAGCAGTCATCATAGATGGTACTACCCCAACCAGTGCCACCAGAAGAGCTAATGTATCCACCCGAGAGAGAAGAATAAGTACCACTAAAAGCACTAAAGCCATAATCACTCAATGCCTGGCTTTTTGCAATATGACCTGTTGTAACAAACAGAAGAATTATTAATAGTAGTCTCCTCATCATAAAAATTAAAGCAAAATTTGACAGGGCTCATATAGATATAAACCAGCTATATCCTCTTTCTAAAGGTACTGATTATTTTCTATAAAACGCCTATCTACCCCAATAATCATTAACCCGTTATCTTTACGGGCTCAATGGCAGCCAAACGAATCGTATGTACAGTTACAAACGACCTGAATTACGACCAGCGAATGATACGCATATGCACATCGCTGGCAAAGGCAGGTTTTGATGTTACTCTTGTTGGCTTTAAGAGAAAGAACAGCAAGCCATTGGAGCAAAGGCCATTCAAACAAGTACGACTTCCCATTATTGCCGAACAGGGGAAAGTGATGTATATTTTTTACTGGATCAGCCTGTTTTTCTTCCTGCTTCGCCGAAAAGATGATGTTCTTTGCGCGATAGATATTGACACGATATTGCCGGTCTATTATGTTTCAAGGATACGTAGGGTTAAAAGGGTTTATGATGCGCATGAAATATTTACCGAACTTAAGGAGGTAATATCGCGCCCTGCAGTGTACAAAATGTGGTCGTGGATAGCCAACCACTGTGTACCCAATTTTAAGACCGGTTATACAATCGGAGACAGTTATGCCGATTATTTTAAACAAAAATATGGCGTTGAGTATGGCGTGGTACGCAATGCTACTATTTTGAAACCACTTCAAATACCGGAAAAGAAGGAACGTATCATTCTTTACCAGGGATGGGTAAATGTGGGCAGATGTTTTGAACAACTGATACCGGCAATGCAATATGTGAACTCACAACTTGTGGTATGTGGCGAAGGTAATTTTTATGCACAGGCTAAAGAACTGGTACAACAATATAAACTGGAAAGTAAAGTCATCTTCAAGGGATACATCCCACCTTCAGCGCTTTTGGATTATACAAGGAACGCTTATATAGGTATTACCCTGTTTGAAGACACAGCACTAAGTAACCGGCTGTCACTCGCCAATCGATTCTTCGACTATATGCATTCTGGCGTGCCGCAATTGTGCAATAAGTACCCGGAGTATGAGCGGGTAAACTCGGAGTATGAAGTTGCTGCATTAGTTCCGGACCTAACGGCTGAATGTATAGCAGAAAAACTGAACAACCTGCTGAATGATGAGCGTTACTATAACAGGTTACAGCAAAATTGTATTGCAGCCCGTGAAAAATACTGCTGGCAGGAAGAAGAAAAAAAGTTAATAGCGATCTATAACCAACTTTAGATGAGTGCAGAGAATAAAGATATACGATTCAGCGTTATCATACCGGCATACAATGCAGCAGAAACAATATCTCGCGCGTTGGAATCTGTTATGAACCAGTCTTATGCTGCACACGAAATAATTGTTGTAGACGATGCGAGTACAGATAATACATACCAGTTATTAACTGAAAAATACGGGCAGAAGGTTAAAATAATACAAAAAGTGATCAATGGCGGTGGATCAATTGCCCGTAATGCAGGTATGGAGGTCGCAACCGGAAATTACATCGCATTCCTAGATGCGGATGACGTATGGCATAAAGACAAGTTGATGTTGCTGAATACCATTTTATCTGCAAATCCGGGCATCAAGTTGTTCTATCACCCTTACACGCAAGAAGACATCGTCAACAAACGGCTGCCTGAGAATATAATAGTTTTTAAACTTCCGTTTGTCAAACTTTTACCCGGCAATGTTATAGCGACCTCTTGCGCTGTGATATACAACGACCCCACATTTCGTTTTGACACTGCAATGCGCTACACTGAGGACTATGATCTATGGTTGCGTATTGGTTACAAACACAAGCTCTACTTCATCAGCATACCACTTACACAGATATTCAGGCCCTTTACATCCAGAGGTGGTGTGAGCGAAAACAAGTGGAAGATGCGCAAAGGTGAGATGCGGGCATACAGGAAACTGGCAAGGTTAAACCCGCTGTTCATTTTTCTGTTGCCATTCCTGCTGGTGTCCAGTGTAGGAAAGCATCTCTATAAGAAAGTATTTCCGGCAGGCAAGAATTAAACCCCCGCAGCACTTATCTCCTTGACCATGCCGTGCTCAATACGCACCACTCTGGCAGGATATTTCTGAATAATACTGTAATCGTGTGTTGCCATGATAAATGCGGTCTGGTAATCGCGGCATATATTGAAGAGTAACTGCATTATTTCATCGGTAGTGTCCGGATCAAGATTACCCGTAGGTTCATCTGCAAGTATGAGTTTGGGATTATTCAATAATGCCCGTGCAATATCTACACGTTGTTGCTCACCACCCGACATTTCATAGGGCATTTTATTACCCTTGTTCTTAAGCCCCACTTTCGACAGGACATTCTCTATTTTCTCGCGCATCAGGTTCTTGTCTTTCCATCCGGTAGCTTTTAGTACAAACTCAAGGTTCTGGTAAACATCTCTGTCAGTTAACAGCCTGAAGTCCTGGAACACAATGCCTAAGTTGCGTCTTAAAAGAGGTATCTTTTGCCAGGTAAGTTCTTTAAGGTCAAAGCCGGCAACGTTGCCCTCTCCTTCTTTTAAATATAGCTCGCCATATAAGGTTTTCAGCAAGCTTGATTTACCTGTTCCTGTTTTGCCGATCATGTAAATGAACTCACCCTTATCTACGTCAAGATTCACATTATTGAGAATGAGCGTATTGCCCTGGTATATATTTGCATCTTTCAGCGATACTATGTTATTGTCCATATCATCAGCACATTTGTAACAAAGATAAAAGGTATTACATTCAAAAAAAGGCTTTCAGTTATAAAGTTCCAAGCTTGATTGTTAATAGTATAACAAAAAAAATGGCTACCAAACGGTAGCCATTTTATATTCGATAATGTAACCAATTATTGCACAACCAATTTTACAGTATTTACGTTAGTACCTGTAACAACGTGTACAAGATACATTCCACTTACTGATATTGCATTCTTAGGTATTTCGATCATTGTCTGGTTAGCGCTCAAAGGTTGGTTAGCAGTATACACTACTTTACCGGTTATATCTGTAACAGAAATAGTTGCAGAACCTGCACCTGCATCCTTTACGACAACGTAAGCATTACCGCTGGTAGGATTTGGCATAACAGCCACCTCGCCATTAGCAAGTTTCAGATTGTCAACACCAGCAGGGTATGGGCTGAAAGTGATCCTATCCATGTAGAAGTTGTTACCGCTACTTTGGTCGCCGGGAACATAAGTACCTATGCCGTAGTCGTATTTTAAAGAAGTGCCTGGTTTGTAACGGAAACGGAAAACTACATAGCTTTTCTTAGCAGCTGCAGGTACGTTCATGCTAAACAGCTCCCAATCGTTAAAACCAGAAGGAACATATGGAGTAGACACTGTACCCATATTGCACAACTTACCTTTAGAAAGTGTAGCAAGTGTGGTCCATGAATTGCTCTTATCAACTGAATACTGTATAAGTAATGTATCGTTTATATTCAGCGTCATGCTGCTACGCGATGCACCGCTGTAGTAGAAGTTCATACTGCATGGGCCACTGTAGCCGGAAAGGTCCATTGGAATACTGAACAGATCATCATAGTCACCACGTGGATTACCTGTCAACTGTAACAACCTGTCATCATAGCCGGTGTACATGATACATTGCTTATCGTAGAACCCTACATCAGCAAGTTTCCAGCGAAGATTATTGTTGTAGTAGTTAAATGAAGGCCATTTAGCTGTATCAGCCGTGCTGAATTCCTGGTAATATCCGATACCAGGTGTACCGGCTGCGTCTGCAACAAATACCGCACGATCCCAGGATGCTGTAGTATCTCCGCTATTATTGCCTGTAGCTTTCATTGTTACCTTAACCCAACCCGGATCATTGAACTTTGTAGTAACAGATGTAGAACCCATTACAGGATTGGTTTGTGTTACGTTATTATTTGTTGCACTGTTAGTAAAGTTCCAGGTAATAGAAGTAACTGTATCATTCCAAGTTTCGTTGATAAATTTCAGGTCTGTACCCGGGAACGTGAAATAGCAATTCCGATCCTTGTAATTCTGCCATGTAATAGGCCCGGTTGCGGGGGTTACGGCTGCAAATTCAGGGTTCGGCTTCAGGTCTATTCGAGGAAATGCAACAAATGATTGTGTAGTAGGACTGTAAGTGCCAATGCCTGTATTAACAAGATTAGTACTATCGCACAATGTAGAACGATATGCAACTGAACTACGCAATGCAGCACGCATACGCGTTACCTGTCCTTTAGTGACCATGTTCGTACAATCACCAGAGTAATCCATCACGTTCTGAGTGTTTGTAGTGTCAGGGTAGTTTTCAAGAGAATCTGTACCATTGTCCAACGGATACATTTTATAATAATTCAATGCGCACGCGGTATCGTATAATTTGGTTGGCACACCACAGCTAAAATGACCTTTTGTTGGAGGGGTATCGTCCACACCGTCATCGCCACAAGCACCTTCTACGTCTTTGCCGCTGCTATTCCATGGGTGCATCAGGTTAAAATAGTGCCCTGTTTCATGGTCTAACGTGGTACCTCCATCAGGACCACCGTCGTCAATATAATCTGAGCGCGCGATGACACCGTCATAGTAAGGCTGTGCTGCTGCTGAAGCCGGGAAAGTAGAATAAGCAAGTATGATACCAACGCTGGCACCCCTGCCTATTACTTCCTCAAACCAAATGTTGAAATAGTTGCCGGAAGGCCACTGATCTAATTTTGCCTGATCGTCATAGCCATACGTATTGTAAGAGTGGTGATGCACGATACCGTTGGTTGGTTTACCATTGGGGTCAATGGCGGCTAAGTGGAACCTGATCTTCGCATTACCCACATATTTTTTAAACGGCTGAATAACACCTGAAATGTCATTCTTTGCAGAATAAAACTTATTCATCGATTTAATAAGCTCAAATATCTGGTTGTCTTTCACCATCTCATTGCCATAGTTATGAACTACGTGCACAACCACGGGTATTTCAAGATACCCGGTATCTACAGTTGCAGTGGTTCTTGCGCCACGCAGAACAGCCTGAGAAGCAAGGTAGTTTTGGAGGTCTCTTTCGATCTGCTTTTCATAAACAGCGATCTTTGGGTTCTCACGTTTTTGCTGCTCGTAAACTTCATCGGCACCGCAGACATGTTTTTGCGCATAACCGTTGCCGGCTAAACAAAGCATCGCCATTAAAGGTAAAAGATAATTTTTTCTCATTTGATATTAGTTAGAAGTTCCAAAAATAAAAAAAACAAAAAATATTACAAAGTATTTGCCATTAATTTCCAAATAATGGCGCAAAAAAAATGCCATTATGGATATATAGACGTATTTTTTGCAATAAATCTTGGGTATTTCTCAAAATTATTTCAGATCAAACGGTATTTGCAGTTTCACGCCTACATTTCTCCCCATATTGTATATGCCCATATATTTCAGTCTATTTAAATGGTCCTGGTATGCAACATCCATGAGATTATTAGCAAATATTGACACGTTAAATAATGTTCGGTATTTATTATCAGTAATATCTGTCCCTAAACCAAGGTTTATCAGTGCATATGACGGAGTAATAGTTTCAGTATTATCTGCTGCATACACTCTATCCTGTTGCGCATAATACAAGAGTTGTAGTTTCATGAAACTGTTGCCGAAATGCTTAATGGGCTGTTTGAAGCTCGCTCGTAATTCTGAAACAAAATGTATTGGCGGAATGAAGGGCAGGTATTTTTCGCTGTCGCTCACTTTCACGCCATTTTTACCTTTGTTGATACCATAGACTAACGAGACACTGTTTTCAAAATGCAGCCAATCAAGTGGATGTGGGTGCAGGTCGATGCTAAATTCACCGCCATAAAGCTGAGCTGATGATTGTTGGTATTTATATACTATATCGCCCCCGATAAGAGAGTCTTGTCTCTGATTGAAAATATAGTTGTCTATCTCGTTATTAAACACTGCAACATCAATTGACAAGTGTTCTGAAGTGAACTGGACACCAATATCTTCCTGCAGACTGAACTCAGGTTTAAAATTTGGATTACCTACCTGATATATATTCGTGCCGGGATGAACTCCATCGGCAGATATTTCAGTGATGCTGGGAGCCCGGAATCCCCTTGCTATATTGGCTTTTGCGGAGAACTGTTTTGAAAAAACATATGTTGCCCCCAAACTGTATGAAACACCGGAAAAAGAACGACTTGACCGATAAAATGGATGAGCCAACCCGGCAGTATCATTGCCGGACACGTACGAATCAAATCCGGTAACAGGATCCGGCGTAACACTTAGTGCATCGCTGCGGAAATTACGATTGTCATACCGAACACCACCAGCAATGTTCAAACTATTGAATGCTCTGGACAGGACGATGAATGGCCCCGCATCAAATTGTGTGTATGAGGGTATAATAAATTCCGTACCCTTAGTCACATCGTTCAACTGGTACATACCATTTATACCCGCAGAGACCTCCCATCCTTTTATACGCTGTAAGTGATATTTTATATCGTAGGTATAAGTGTTCAACTGAAGGTATAGCCCGGGTATGTGTTGGTATTCGGGATGGCTGTACTCCCTTCTCACACTGCGTACAAAACCAATATTAGCGATCAGCTGACCGTTCAACACGTTGAAGCTATTGGACAATTGAACGCGGTACAACTGCACGCGCTGATGAATGGCAGGTATTGAATAACTATTAAGTTCTGTTTTGTTTACAATATCCCTTACAGTATCTACTTCTGAAATTTGTTTAGTAAACTGTTGCGTTGCAGCATCTCTGCTACCGTCAGGAACGGACTGTGTATTGTCGTACAATGTAAGATCAAGGTGGGAAAATCCCCATTTCCTGTTAACTCCAAAGGACATAGCACCATCAATTTCCCTGTAATTGGTCCTGTATACCTGCCCGTCAACGGGAGTTCGATAGTTTTTTGCGATCTTACCTGAAGCCCTGCCCAACCAATAGAACCCCTTATTACTTCCGGACAACATCCCGGTTCCTCCTACTAGTCCGTTGTTACTTTGATACTCACCCAAGAACTCACCAATTATTTTACCATCGGGGGCCTGCTTTGTCGGAATCAGGTTCACTACCCCGGCCAGTGCATCTGAACCATATATAAGACTTGATGGCCCTTTTACCAGTTCAACCTTGTCAATATTATACTGGTCAGCCTCCACTCCGTGCTCGTCACCCCACTGCTGCCCTTCCTGGCGCATGCCGTTGTATAATGTTAGCACCCTGTTGAAGCCAAGACCACGGATGACAGGCTTGGAAATATTAGGGCCTGTTGCAATAGCCGACACACCCGGCACCTTAGTAATGGCATCAATAATATTTGTGCTTACATTGGTGCGCAGGAATTGGCTGTTAATGACCGATACCGGTATTGGGCTGCGCCTTATTTCTGTAGCTTTCGATTGCCCGGTAATGACTACTTCATGACTTTCAATAGCACTCTCTACCAAAACAAAATCCTGCTTCATTGTGCCTGAAATATTTACAACAACTGTAGCTTTAGAATAACTAAGAAGTGTAACCACGACAACAAATCTACCTTTTGGCAAATTATCAATTTTATACTGCCCGGCACTATCTGTAACAGCTCCCATTTTTATATCAGGGATTTCAATTACTACGCCCGGCAGCGGCCTTCCATCATTATCTTTTACATAACCACTTAATGAATTGTTTGTTACGGCACTTGCACATGCCGGAATAAATAAAAATATAAGTACATAAATATACCCGCGCATAATTTCTTTTTTAAAAATGAATAGAAAACAACTCAACAATGCGTGAACACAATGAGTTATTAAACCTGGAAAAGACAAAAAATTTATGCCTGAGGCGGGCCACGCAAAGCAACTGCTATAATGCAGCGCTGGATATAATTGTGTGATATTACTGCTTGCTTCTTTGCAAAGAATACAATTGGTGCAGCAAATTCAACGAGAGGAATATTGAAGTCGTTTACGAATGATGCCAGCGTAAGGGAAAGATACGCACAGTGATGGTGTTGTTTCTCGATCACAAGCCCATGATGATCTTTATGCACAGTATCTTCATGATCAGCAAACTGGTGAATAAAATCCATAGGCAAGTTGCCCAGCAACAGCAAAGCTGCCAACCAAACAACCACTAAGTATTTAGCAACCTGTTTCTTCACACCGGCAAAGATATAAATAAAATGCCCCACTTTTTGTGAGGCATTTTACGAGCGGGAAACGAGACTCGAACCCGCGACCCTCAGCTTGGGAAGCTGATGCTCTACCAACTGAGCTATTCCCGCTAATACAGTAAAAATAGAAAAAAAACAGGAGCTGAAAGTTATCGACCTCCTGTTTTATCAATTATTCTTTAATAAATCGCAACTGAGTGCTACCCTCGCCTGTTCTCACGGTTAATACATACATTCCGGGTGCCGCGTTTTTGATCTCAAAGTGCTCATTAAGCTTTCTATCGTTAACTGTTACGTTCCTGTTATATACCACCTGGCCAATCGAATTAACTATCTCTATTGATACCTGTTCACTCACAGAATTATCAACAGTGCCAGTAAGACTGAATACTCCATTATTGGGGTTTGGAACCAGCATTAGCGATGAACCACCTAATGTTGCACGCACACCGAGATTCGGATTTACAGTTACATCAAATACATCATCACATCCTGTTGGGAGCGTGTATGTAATAGTAGTCCGTCCTAATCCTACACCCGTTACAATACCCGAAGAATTCACCGTAGCTACTGTCGGCGAACTACTTGTCCATGTTCCGCCGGCAGGCGTAGCATTAAGGGTGGTAGTTGTATGACGTAATATCAGGTAATCGCCAGTTATAACAGGTGTTGGATTCATAGATACTGTTGCCGTACCAGACATAGTATCCGAACAACCTGTTGCAGAATTGGTACTTGTTACGGTATAGACGCCCGGAGTTGTAAACAGTCCGAAATCGAGCGAGGTTCCCATACCTATCAGAGAAGGTGCCATAGGCGTGGTGCCGAGATATACACCATACCGCATACCTATCTGCGATCCTATGATACCAATATGAACGCCTGGGTCACCTTCACAGTATGTTCCACCACCCGTTACAGCGAATACAGGTGGCATTGACAACACATTAATATCGGCACTTCCCAACATATTTGTCACACAAGTCATACCGGCATTTACCGCAGTTGCGGTATATGTTCCCGCTGTTGAATGTATTCCAAAATCCAACGGCGATCCTGAGCCCGCAACCGGTGTATCTATAGCGATAGAGTCGCGATATAACTGGTACAAAACACCTGTTACGGAGCCCGCCAGACCAACGCGTACGCCAGGAGCATCGGGACAATAAGAACCACCGCCGGTAACAGCCAAAGCAACAGGACCATGATTAATGATAATTCCTGCTCCGCCCGACATGGTGTCAGAACAGCCGGTTGCTGTGTTTGTGCCTTTAATAGTATAATATCCCGAAGTACCCGGGTGACCGAAGTCGATTGCCGACCCTGTACCAAACCTTGTAATGCCGGCAGAAATAGAACCAACAAATAGCTCATAATTAATTCCACCCTGAGAACCCGCCAGCCCCACAGGCACCCCAATACCTCCTGCACAGAATGTACCGCCACCGGTTACCGGGTAAACGATAGGTAATCCATTAACATTTACAGCGACAGTTGCCTGGCTGGAACAACCGTAAGGACTTGTTCCGGTAACAGTATAAACCGTGGTTGATGATGGGCTTGCACTTACACTACTGCCAACTGTGGAAGACAGGCCGGTTGCAGGAGACCATGAATAAGTACTTCCACCAAATGCGGACAAAGTAGTTGTAGCACGATTGCAGATGGTAACAGACGGGCCGGTTGTTATTACGGGTATCAGATTCACCAGCACTGTAGCAACTGTTTTGTTCACACATCCGTTAGCATCGGTTCCGGTTACTGTATAATTAGTATTTGCTGTAGGACTCGCTGTTACACTACTGCCAACTACCCCTGATAAACCGGTGCCGGGAGCCCATGAATATGTGGTAGCGCCGGTTGCAGACAATGTGGCCGACTGCCCCATGCATATAGTAGCGCCCGGTGCAGTAATTACCGGCAAAGGATTTACAGTTACGGTTATCGTTGTGCTATTCACACAGCGATCAATACCTGTAATAGTGTATGTCGTGGTAGACCTTGGATTTGCCATAACGGTGTTGCCGGTTGTGACAGACAATCCATATCCCGGAGCCCATGAATAGGTAACAGAACCCGTAGCAGTTAAAGTAGTTGACGAGCCATTACATATAGCCACACCTGGGCCGGCACTAATTGGCGGTAGCGGATAAACGGTAACGGTTACAGTAGACTGCGATACACAGCCATAAGCACTTGTTGCTGTAATTGTATAAGTTGTAGTTGATGCAGGGCTGGCAACAACCGATGTACCCATAGAAGTTGACAAACTGGCAGCAGGAGACCAGGTAAGTGTGGGTGTGCTTGACACAGCGGTTAAAGCAGTTGATGAGCCCGGGCAAATACCGGCACCAGTGCTACTTACATAAGGCAATGGGTAAACACCAACAGTTACGAATCCTTTGTTCACGCAGCCATTGCCATCGGTACCTGTAACGGTATAAGTAGTTGTAACCGTTGGGTTGGCAACAGGGTTGCTGCCGGTAGTTGCAGAAAGGCCGGTTGCAGGTAGCCATGTATAATCTACTGCACCTGTTGCGGTAAGTCCTGCAGAAAAACCCTGACATAAAGTTACGGTACCACCAGCACTAATAACCGGCAATGGATTGATCGCTACAGTTACTGTTGATGTTCCGATGCAACCATTAACGTCTGTACCATACACTGTATAGGTAGTAGTTGATGCCGGGCTGGCCGTTACACTGCTGCCGGCTATTGCAGACAGGCCGGTACCCGGTAGCCACACGTAAGTGTTAGCACCGCTTGCCGCCAACACGGTATTAGCACCGTAGCACATGACAACTCCGGGACTTGCTGTTACAACAGGCAGCGGGTTTACTGTTACCGTATTGGTAATTGTATTTACACATCCATTGGCATCAGTGCCGGTTATTGTATAAGTAGTATTTACAGAAGGTGACGCAACGACAATATTACCTGTGACCGCGGAAAGTCCTGTTGCAGGAGCCCAGGAATAAGTAACACCTCCGGATGCTGCTAGGTTCGTGTATGACCCTATACAAATAGCCACCGGAGTACTCGTACTGATCACCGGCAGCGGATTTACAGTTACGGTCACTATTGCGCCGTTAATGCATCCATTAATATCTACTCCCGTAACCGAATAAGTGGTCGTAACGGTAGGTGTAGCGACAACACTGCTGCCTGTTGTTTCTGACAGGCCCGTAGCGGGAGACCAGCTATAGTCGACAGCGCCGCTAGCGATCAGACCAATATTATTGCCGATACAAATTGCGCTGCTTGGGTTAGTGGTAACAACAGGCAATGGATTAACCGAAACCTGAACTGATGCGCTGTTCATGCAGCCATTACCGTCTGTTCCTGTAACCGTATAGTTTGTTGTTGTTGAGGGGATGGCTGTGACTGTGCTGCCGGTAGTTGCCGACAAGCCGGTTGCCGGACTCCATACATAGGTTGAAGCACCTCCTGCCAACAATACACTAGGCAGGCCGTTACACACTGTAACGTTAGGGCTGGCTGTTACAACCGGCAACGGATTGACTGTTACTGTAACAGTTTTGGTGTTGGTACAACCAATAACGTTGGTACCAGTTACTGTATAGGTTGTTGTTGTTGCAGGAGTTGCGATAATGGCATTGCCGGTGGTGGCTGATACGCCTGATGCAGGTGACCAGGAATAATTAACGCCACCACTTGCAGAAAGCGTTGTTGATGCACCAGCGCATATAGCCACAGAGGAGCTCGCTCCAATTGTAGGTATGGGATTTGTTGTTACAGTCAATGTGCGCCTGTTGACACAACCGTTTATATCAGTTCCTGTTACCGTATATGTTGTGTTAACAGTAGGAGAAGCTGTTACACTGGTACCTGTTGTGGCAGATAAAGTAGCTCCGGGTGCCCAGGTATATGTGGATGCGCCGCCGGCTGTAAGTGTTGTGGGTGCTCCGGCGCAAATATTCGCAGTGCCACTTATTGTAACTGTTGGCAGTGGATTTACATTTACTATAACACCGTAAGCATATGTTTGCGTAAGACTGCCATCTGTAGCGCTGATAACCGTGTATGTGGTGCTCGCGGTAAGGGCCCCGGTGCTGAAAGAATAAGTACCGTCACTTGCAATAGTTACTGCAGGCTGCGGGAAAGAATTGATCTTATAAACAACCGATGCACCGGGTGTGCCGTAAATGGTTATGTTAGTTCCTGATCCCGTGCACACAGCCGCAGATGCGGCACTAATAGAAGTTACATTAAAAGGTACGAATGCTATACCATGGAATGCGGTGTTGGTGGTTGGTCCAACAATTGTAGTACCTGCTGTTGAGCCGGTGATAGTTGTAGATGCACTGGTAAAATCAGAAAAAGTTACGATGCGGCTATTGGATCCGATAATGTTTGTCGTTGTAAGGTAAAGACGAACTGCTCCGCCGGATACATTGCCGGTAATTCCATAAAATCCTGTTGCCACGCCCCCCAAAGTAACAGTTGTAGCGCCGGCAAAATACCATGTTGGTCCTAACTGAAAATACTTGCGCACTAACTTATTTGCATAGTCTGATACATACATTACGGGCAGACCGTTGTTGACAATAACAAACTGGTAAGGATCACCTGTGGGTGATAAACCAACAGCAGTGGTCATCGGTTGTCCCGATGTAGTAGGCAACCCCACTCCAACATTAAAAACACCCGGTGTAGGGCCAGAGATTGTGCTTTGGTATAGCTGGCTATTAAATATGTAGGTACACCTGTTATCGATTAATGAGTTAGATATTTCTGTTGCTGCTACAGGTGTAGTATTACCCTGATGAACAACGTACAAAGGGCCGTTACCGGCACCTGAGAGCCAATAATCACTACCATCTGTACTTGCAACACCCCTAATGCTATTACCCGAAAAAGCCGTCGCGTCAGTAAGAACAGTACTGGATACATTGCCGTTTGCATCTACCCGGGAAATCACTTTATTGAGCATGGTTGTTGACACTGATGGAGTGCCGACTGCGGCGTCATATCCGGGTACAACAATGTATTTACCATCCTGCGAGCGGGTAATAAAACCACATGATGTAGATGTTCCGCTCTCTACTGTACGGTTCACAACACCAGAGGTCGTAACCGGCATTGGTATAGAAGCACCGGCGGCTCCACCAATTGTATACTCATCCAGATAAATTTGTGTTCCCGCTGCCGACTGAGGAGTACCATTACCAACTCTTTCAACTACGAGCCGGCCGGCGGTAAACTGTTGCGCTATAGTTGAATTACAATATACCTGGCCTAACATTAGCATGCCGGCAAATACGAATCCACTTTTTACAATTGATTTGTAAAATCTTAACATATGGTAAATTTAAATGGTGTAAAATTTCAAGTACAATATTAACAAAAGTTACTCTAAATATTGCAGAGGTATTAAAAAAAAATTGATTGAGGAAATACCTTCCCCCAATCAATTACATAAATAGGAAAATAGTTATTTCATTGCCTCGGCCAACATCTTCATGGTGGCTTCCTGATCAATACGGCAATCCTTTACAGAATTTTTAATGTATTCAAGCTCCGTAGCACTTTTAGCATACTCAAGAGCCGTTCTTCCTTTTGCATCCTTAGCCATTGGAATTGCTCCTTTCTTCAGAAGTAACTCTACCACATCTAATTTAGCACTTTGTGCAGCAAGCATCAAAGCCGTGCTGCCATCCTGTGCTGTAGCATTTACGTCTGCCCCATTTGCAATAAGCATGCTACAAATGGTTTTACCACTGTAATATGCCGAAGCAACCATTAACGGAGTTCTTCCTTTGGGCGACCTTGGTTTATCAACAGTTGCTCCATTTCTCAGCAGGAAACTAACGCGGTCTAGCTTACCCCATCTGCATTCAGTAAGCAGTAATGTGTTACCCATTTTATCAACTGCGTTAATATCAGCACCGGACTTGATCAACGCCATGGCCGCGATAGTGTCATCCTTTGCCAACAGCTCACCAATAGTTTGCGCAAAACTAAGGCTGCTAAAAATTGTAGAAAACAGAATTAAGAACGCCTTTTTCATAGATGCAATTTTTATCCTTTAGGATCTAATGCTTTTTTTATCCTGTATGACACATCTTGTAGATGATACTTACTCATTTTATCTGTAGTACCTGCTATCGCAGCATTTACCTGTATTTGCAAAGTAGCCAGTTCCGCACGTGCAACAGATGTTACGTCTGTATTTCTTGTGTTCACATTCATCATGGAAGCAAAGCCGCTGGATTGAGTTAATCCGGGTTGAGATGGGGAGGTGTTGAGAATGTTTATCAAAGCTTCCACATGAGCCTTTTGCAGGTTGCGGCGGTAGCCGTCTATTGGCTTCTTAGTCACCAATTCAGTCCATATACCCTTTCTCACGTCTTCCATCATATTGTCTAGTGAATAGGTGTTTTTTGTGCCATACCTATTACAACACATTGCCAATCTGTTCAACCTGGCGCCTGAAAGCAGGCTGTTCAAAATGTTAACCTGCACGTTACTTACTGCCTCAGATGAATATGGATTGCTGATCTTATTTAGTATATCCCCATTAAGCAACCAAGTTGGTGTCTCAAACAATTGCTTATGCAAAAATGCTATAGCTTCTTGTTGTATAGCTTTAGGAGTTGGTTCGTAAACGTTTTCTCCCGACTGTTCTACGCTTTTCGGTGTTTCATAGATACCACCTACATTCTTCACAACATGTCCCATGTAACGGTTATATTGTCCTACCAATGCAGAATACATGTCTCTCAGGTTATCATATTTATCAGCATCCTCCTTGGTCCATTCATTTAGTTTCTCACAAATACGTTTCAGATTTTTTATACCATACTCGCTTGCCTTCATACTGTTATCGCCAAGGTCTTCCGTTTGTGAGCGAGGATCAATAGGATTTGTTTCGGTTCCGAACCATAAGCGCGGATTGGCCTTAAGACTATCTACAACCCATTTATTTACTATCTTCTCATCCTCCTTCTCATCCTTAGCATTTGTTGCAGTATAGCCCCACTTTATCGCCCACATATCGTACTCCCCTATCCTTGGAAACAAGCCAACTTCACTTATGTTATCTTCAGGCTGTGCCACATAGTTAAAACGTGCGTAGTCCATAATAGATGCAGTATGGCCATGAGACTCCACCCAGGCTTTATCGCGCAATTTCTCTACAGGAGTGCGGCTGCTGCTGCCCATGTTGTGCCGTAAGCCAAGCGTATGCCCAACCTCATGAGAAGATACAAAGCGGATCAATTGTCCCATCAACTCATCATCAAATTCCATTTTCCTGGCTTTAGGATCTACTGCAGCAGCTTGTATCATATACCAATCGTGCACTAATTTCATCACGTTATGATACCAGCCTATGTGGCTTTCTATGATCTCCCCACTCCTCGGATCGTGAACATTCGGGCCATAGGCATTAGCGATATCCGATGGCAGGTAACGCATAACAGAGTAACGAGCATCCTCCAGGTTCATCGTTGAGTCCTTATCATCCCATTCTTTTGCCATAATTGCATTTTTGAACCCTGCATGCTCAAATGCTTTCTGCCAATCATTTACACCTTGTATCAGGTACTTCCTCCATTTTTTTGGTGTAGCCGGGTCTATGTAATAAACAATAGGCTTTTTAGGTTCTACTAATTCTCCACGTTTCCATTTTTCCATGTCCTCATCTCTGGGTTCTAACCTCCAGCGCACAATAAAAACCTGGTCATCCACTTTCTGTTGATTATCGTTGTAAACCGAATAATCATCCGCAAAAAAACCAACACGCGGATCGAACAAACGTTTCTTCATTGGCGTCTTCGGCAACAGCACAAACGAGTTATTCATCTCGAGCGTTACTGCACCTGCTGTATAGGCTGCGGGTAAGGTAACTGACGGGAAAGGGCTCGGTGAGCTAGCCGGCATGAACGATGGCGTTGAGTTAAACGTGCGCACTACCCTCACTTCAGTATTGATGGGATAAGTATTTATATTCTGGATGTATGTACGGTCAGATATCTGGCTAGCCAGGTTGAATCTTTTCTTAGTAAACTCCCCAAGGCTTATCGGGTGATTATCTCCCTTAAAAAAATCAGTTACATCGATAACTACTGATGATGAATCTTTTCCTAGGGCTTTGATATCAAAAGCCCCTGCTATAGGGTTAAGGTTGGAATTAGTTACCGCTTTATATATTTCGTTAGTTGAGTCAGCCATGCTTATTACCGTCACTACCCTCAGAAATATGTTATTGTTTGGCCCTTTTTCCCAAAGTATCGTTTGATTGTTTACAATTTCACCGGCGTATACGCCTCCTCCACCCGCAGTCTTGCTGTATCGGGTCGTAACGATCATTTCTCTTTTCAGCAAAGAGTCCGGAATTTCAAAGTACCATTTATCATCTACCTTATGAACAGTAAATAATCCCCTTTTGGTTATTGCTTTGTCGGTGATTACTTTGTCATAAGCTTTAGGGCCCTTCTTTGACGAAGAACTATCAGCTGCCTTACCCGCTATTGCAGGAATTGAAGGTTGGGTACCTTTTTGGTCTTTTTTATCTTTTGCAATTGCAACAACAGTAAGGCATAACAATGCCGGAATGACAAAACGCTTTTTCATTAGACTGGATATTTTTGGGACTTCCAATGTAATGAACTTAACGCTCACAACAATTGTTTTAGGAAAAAATCACTAAAAATCCCCCTATTTTTCTGGAAATAAATGATTCGGCACTTAGCCCGGGCTCTTATTCTCCTGAGTTTAAACCCAGCTTTTTGTTCAGCACATTTACAATGAGCATTATAGACTCTTTAGTTAATGGCTTGATCAAATAATATTCCACATTGGGATTGGTCTGAGCTCTCATCATATCATTTTTGTTGATTGACGATGAGAGTATATGAACTTTTACCCGTTTTTTCAGATCAGCATTTAAGGTATCGAACACTTCAAGAAACTCCCAGGCGTTCATGATAGGCATACTTATGTCAAGCAACACTATTACTTTCTCGTCAGTATTCTTGCCATACCTATCAATTATAAAATCAAGCCCCTCACGCGCGTTCGTAAAGTCAGTGATCTGCACGTCTGGATATGTCTTCTCTATGATCTTCCGACAGAGTTTATTGTTGATAATGTCATCATCAATAATCACAAAGTCTTTAAAATAATTCATCTCTTATACCTTCTACTTTTTGCTAAAAGTAATAATTATGGTTTAATTTTCATTGCATAAATCATACTCTAATATGGTTGCTCATTCCAAACACAATTCCTTAGTATCACTTCTATAACTTTTGCTCCCTGCCAGTAATACCTGATTTGCAGAACAAATTACCGGATGCATACATCTGTGTCAAAATAAAAGAAGCTATCCAAAGGATAGCTTCTTTTACTGATTCAAAGTATTATATCATCGCAAAAGAGTAACATTACCCTGATGGTGCTCTTTCTGACCATCTTTAAATGTAACATCAATAATATATACAAAAACACCCTGTGGTTGCTCACTGCCATTGAATCGGCCATCCCAACCCCTGCCATCAAGAGAATTGCTGGTAAACACCAATTGCCCCCAACGATTATAGATATTCATATTGAAAGAAGTTAATCCGCTGGTTAACAGCTGGCGAGGGAAGAAGTAATCGTTCATACCATCACCATTCGGAGTGAATACGTTAGGGAGGTTAATGTAACAATCATTCAATACCTGGATTGTGTCGGTAGAGTAACAACCATCAATATATACTTTCACAAAGTAAGTACCCGGATTGGTAACTTTGATAGAAGGCGTATTTGAGCCGGTGCTCCATTTCCACTTTGCGGCATTATTTTTCGCATTGGCTGCATCGCTAAGTACGATCGCAACACCACCCGGGCATATCGTCGTATCCTGACCAAGATACACATGTTCCGGACCGTCGAAAATTTTCACGGACTTAACAACAGTCTTAGGCGGACATACTTTATAGTATGCAGTAGCAGATACATCGTAAGTGCCCGAGTGCGTATAAGAATGGAAAATAGGATTCTTATCGCCAACACTGTCGCCATCATTAAAGAACCAATTTATATGCTGCATATTATCTCCCACTCCTGTCGCTGTGAACTGTATCTCGGTTGATTTACAGATAACGCTGTCGCTCAGGATCATCTTTGGCGTAGCAAAATACTCCACGTCAACAGTGATCGGGACACGTGGACCTTCGCAACCTTCAGCCGAAGTTTGCGTAACATACCATGTGGTCTTACCGGGTAACTGGGTTGACGGTATTGGCGGTGTTGAGCTACCTACTCCACCTGTAGCCTTTGTGTACCATTTCAAATTCGTACCGGTAGCAGTAAGTGCCGGAACAACATCATACTGACAATATTCAAGATCAGCAACAACAGGCGCAGTCGGTGTTTGGTTCACGATCACGTCGGTAGTAGTTGTAGCATAGCAACCATTCAGCGATACAGTAACTGTATATGTACCAGACCCAGCAACCTGTATGTGGTCTATGAATGGATTTTGTGAATAAGAATAGAATCCATCAGGACCATACCATGTGAACGATGATGCACCATTTGCCGACGACCCTTGCAGGAATAACGTATCATCAGAACATACCGGGCTACTGTTGGCAGCAGACGGGAATGGCAGTGGCTTAACCCTAGTTCTTATACTATCGTAAGTGAAACAGTTCTTACGGTTAAGCGTCAGCACATACATACCGGAATCCGCATAGCTTGCCGGTGTTCTTGTGATGGTTGGAGAACCAGATGTAAAGCCTCCGGGGCCGGTCCAGCTATACGTTGTACTATCTGATGCTGTAATGCCGGATATATTCAATGTTGCGTTAAGGCACACCGGGCTGTTAGTTATCATTGCCGGAACAGCAGGTACCGGTGGGTCAGTCAGAATTATTGGCCCAACAACATTGTATGGGCAAAAGAATGGAGGTGTTGCGTAAACACTGATATTGGTATACACACCTTTCTTCAATCCTACAAGTGTCACCCTGCCGGCAGGAGAAGCCGTAAGCGTTTGTGTTTTCAGGGTGCCATCATGCAAATAATGTATCGTGAAAGACCTTCCCGGGTCAAGCCCGTCCAAAAGGATCGTACCATTTGAATCGAGGCATTGCGTAGGATTGGTAACTGCAACAACCGATATGATAGTTGTATCTCCATCCACCACTGTGGCAGTCTTCACATCCGTGCAACCTGACAGATCCGTAACCGTAACAGAGTAAGTTGTTGTACCCGTTAAGCCGGTTGCCGTAGGAGTTGTTTGCACTGGTGTAGTGCTCCATACATAAGTGAACGGTGGTAATCCCCCTGTAACGGTATACGTAGCTGTACCATTGTTGTAGCCCTGACAAGTAGCATTAACGTGACTGATAGTACCTGTAACCTGTCCAACGGCAACCCTGATAGTAGTGTCTTTGATACACCCAACAGCATTGGTAACGGTAACCGTATACGTTGTTGCAATAGTGGGCGATGCAACCGGGTTTGCACATGTGGTACAACTTAACCCATAGGCAGGTGCCCAACTGTAAGAAAGAGGCAATGCGATATCGGTAGCACCGGAAGTGATAGTACCACCTGATCCGTTACAAATTAATGTATCCGAAGTTGGGTGCAATTCCAAATGCGATGGAGAAAGCCTTGTGTACAATGTATCAGGACATCCATAACCCGAATAAGGGGAAAGGATAACAGCATATGTTGTTGGTCCTGATGGTATAGGGATCGTAATTGTTCTTGTGCTGCCATATAAGGTCGTAAATGTCAATGAGTCGTACCAACTGTAAAACTCATATCCAAATGGTGCACTAAGTGTAGCAGTTGTAGCAGTGTCATCGCAAGTAAGACCCGCAACCTGGAAGAGACCACAACTCATATCAAAGTAGCCATATCCAAAGTGACCTGAATAGCCACAGTCACCGCTTGCGAAGTCAATAATAACAGTTGTGCCACCAAGTCCTGACAAGTTAATTGTAGCTGTGGTCCACCCTTTGTAAAATACCGGTGACGAACTTGAATAAACCCTCGCTGTAAGCGGTGATGTAAGAAATCCGGGAAGTGACGAAGATGAAACGTAGTTGTATGTAGCACACGGAATAGTAAGTCCAGTAGCAGAGTCAATAGCATTCACTTCAAATCTTGGCTGCTCTGCCGCTGTATGCCCGGGGTCTTCTAATACCACGGCATAACGATAAACAAGGGCATAGTTTGCAGAACCGGTGGGAACGCGCACATAATATCTCGCTTTCTCAGCATCTGCACCATTAGTATCGTTTCCCAGACGCATCGAATAAGCTCCGCCACCAGGTGACACTATAGGAAAGCCTCCGTAATAGTCAGTTCCCGAGCCGAAAGTTATCTCATGCCTTCCAGGCAATGCGGGAGTGCTTGTAGGTGTGGTGATAGCACAACACGACCCAATATAAAAACTCCAATTGGCGGTTGTGCCCAACTCGAAGTCAATATTATCGGGACATACACCTGCGGTCTGGCCACTTGATCTTAGTCCAAAACCTAGGATAACCAACAAACTTAGAAGAGTAATTTTTCCTCTCATAACTATAATGTTTATAATTGGGCTTAAAAATGTTAATACGGTTATAATATAAGACAGCCTAAATTTTAAAAAGGTTAGGGCAATTTACGATTTTTCGTTTGATAATTTAATGACATTTGTCACATATATTAATACATTATGCATATTATTGCTATAAGTTAATATTTGAGAAAATTATCTTTTAAGTGGTTGATTAAGCAATAACCAATACATACCTAGTTCTGAAACGGCCTTTAAAAAACCTTCAAAGCCCACTGGTTTAACGATATAGCTATTTACACCCAATTCGTAACACTTCTTCACATCCGGGTCTTCACTCGATGATGTAAGCACTATGACAGGGATATATTTGGTACGCTCGTCAGATTTTACACGGGCAAGCACTTCTATGCCGTTTATTTTAGGCATTTTTAGATCAAGCAATATTGCCTTTGGATAGGGCAACTGCTCTTTCCCGGCGTAGATACCTTCATTAAACAAATAATCGAGTGCTTCTGCACCATCGCTCAAGTGGATAATATTATTTGCTAGATTATTCTTTCGCAAAGCACGGATCGTCAGTTCTGCATCGTGTGGATTGTCTTCAACCAGGAGTATTTCAATTTCTTCGTGCGTCATGATCTGTCTATTTATTTATTAAATTAGCCATCGGCAATGAAAAATATAATCGAGCACCTTCGTTTACTTTACCCTCGGCCCACACCCTTCCGTTATGCTTGTGTATGATCCGCTGCACAATTGCAAGGCCCACCCCGGTACCATGAAACTCATGATCGGAATGAAGCCTTTGAAACACACCAAAAAGCTTATCAACATAGCGCATATCGAAACCAACACCATTATCTTTTACCGAAAAAACAACTTCGTCCCCGGTGCATGATGAACTTATTTCTACTTCAGGATGCTCGCTCTTACCAGAATATTTTATGGCATTACTAATTAGATTAATAATAACCTGTTTCATCAATGCAGGGTCACATTTTACGTGAGGTAACATACTTACATTAATTATTGTAGAACGTCTCGTCGCTTCATCCAGATCAGCAATAACATTATTAACGAGTTCATTCATATCCACTTCGTTTTTTTGCAACTCTTGTCTTCCTAAACGAGAGAATGACAAAAGATCGTCAATAAGAATACCCATTCTCTCTGCATTCTTGCTGATAATATCCAGCAGTCTTTTTCCCTCAACATCTAAAACTCGGGCGTAGTCTTCTTCTAAAATTCGGGCAAAACCGGTAACCGCTCTGAGTGGAGCACGCAGATCGTGTGAAACCGAATAAGAAAACGCTTCAAGCTCCTTGTTAACTGCAAGCAATTCAGTTTCTGCTTTCTTACGTTTTGTAATGTCATAAGAAATCCCAATGACGTATATTTCACCATTGAGTAGAATGGAGTCCATCGAAAAAAGTAAATAAATAAGCCTACCGGATTTATGACGAATAACAACTTCCCTGTGCCTGATTGCACCGGCTACCCTGACCACTTCCAGCTCGTTTTCCCAGGCCTCTTGATCAACAACTATATTCAAACCCACCGAGGTTCGCCCCAGTATCTCTTTTAGTGAATACCCTGTCATTGCACAGAAAGCATCATTTGCATCAAGGTACACATTATCAGAAAGCCGGGTAATGGTAATTCCAGCAGCACTTGCATTAAAAGCTTTTTGAAATTTTTCCTCACTCTCCTTTAACAGTTCATTCTGACGTACCATGTCATTCTCCATCTTTTTCCTTTCTGTTATGTCAACGAGGGCCACAAGAAAACACTTTCTTTCATCTATCTCAATTACTTCTGCCGACAACAGCATGTTTTTCACGTAGCCCCTCGTTGTTCGTAACTTCACTTCAAATTCTTCAGCCTTATCTACATTTGACGTTATTTCCCTGATAAGATCAGCAACGCTATTTTCATCTGCAATATTCACTTCATCAAATGTCTTGCCTATAACGTCTTCAAACTTGATTTGAAATAATTTCTCGAAAGCTTTATTAACGTAAATAAAACTACCGTCACCTGCATCTGTCATACAAATTGCAACAGGGCTCAGGTTGATGATCTTCTGAAAACGATCTTCACTTTCCTGTATTTTTCTGGTGTTGACCCTTTCAGATTCTTCCAGTTCTTTTCTGGCTTTAATAAGGTCGGTTATGTCTTCTACCCTGTGAATAATATATATCACTTCCTTATTATCATCAAGTACCGGGGAATTCAAAGGGCTCCAATATCGCTCCTCAAATGTTCCGTCTGGTTTTCGAATGTCATATTTCTGCGGAGCCATCGCATGCTGCTGTTTGTAACGGAGAACAAACTGCAATGAGGCCGATAGATTGGATACGCCGTCTGCTACGGGATCATCAGGATTATCCGGAAAAACATCAAATAACCCCCGACCAACTATTTCTTCGCGCTTTGTAAGGGTGGCATGCAAGTATGGATCACTGCACCCAACAATGGTAAGGTCAGGAGCTAGCAAAAGGAATAAGTTCGGCGACGACTCAAATACTTTACGAAAGTCTACTTGAATATTTTGAGTATTACTCATTTTTCAACGATGGAACAGACGAAAAATCATGAGGATTTTCCGAAAATTATTGGGTCAATTCTGCCTTCTACATCGCATTTATACCCAACCTTCTTTCCAGTACATGCACGATCAACCGTATAGATTCTTTCGTAAGCGGCTTAATGAGGTAGTATTCAACATTTTTGTTTGATTGCGCCCTCGACATGTCATCTTTATTAACAGAAGATGACAATATATGTATCTTCACCCTGCTTTTTGTATTCGCATCTAATTTGTCAAACAACTCCAGGAAATCCCAGGCATCCATTAAAGGCATAGTAATATCAAGTAGCATTATTGCTTTCTTATTACCACCCTTTTGCGCATAATTGGTAACTATATAATTGAAACCCTCCTGTGGGTCGACAAAGTCTGATATTTCAATATCTGGGTATGTCTTTTCAATGATCTTACGGCAAATTTTATTATTTATAGCGTCGTCATCTATAATAATAAACTCTTGGAAAAAGCTCATAATGCAAGTGTTTGAGATTGTAAATTACTAATAAAAATCATTTTTTCATCATTCAACATCAGAATTTTGCAAATCAAATTCAATTTTAAATTCGGATCCTTGATTCACATTGCTTTCTAGACTTATTTTTCCACCTAAAGCTTCCACTTGTGTCTTTACCATGAACAAACCCATACCCTTTCCCTCAGCATGATCAGGGTGAAAACGCTTGTATAACCCAAAAATGTGATGCCCTCTGCGATCTATATCAAAACCTACACTGTTATCCTTGAAAAGCAACACGATCCTGCCTGATTCTTTGTAGCTCTTAATTTCAATGACAGGAGGAACAGATGGTCTTCTGAATTTGATACTATTGGAAATAAGGTTATAGAAAATACTATGCATATAGCTCTTCAGCGTAAGCATACCCGGCACTATAGCAAAATCATGTTTTATGGTTACACAGTTATCTTGAACTGACGTCCCAAAACCTGCCACTACTTCATTCACCAACTCAGAAAAAACAACGGGCTGCTTATTTTCGTTGATGTTATTTTTCACATGTATAATGTTATTCAAGTCAAGAATAACATTATCGAGTTTTTGAATCGAGGAAGAAATAGCACCAATAAAACCTTCCTTTTCCTCTTCACTTAATCCTTTGTCCAGTATTGCCTGAGAAAGACCGGTAATATTCGCAACAGGTCCCCTTAAATTGTGCGATATGATGTATGCGAATTGCTCCAGGTCTTTATTTCGTTGCAGCAGGTCTTCAGTCATTTTCCGTTCTTTCAGGTCGGCCTCTACTGCTCTTGAAATATCTTTTATGAATCCATTTATACGCTTCACATTGCAACCATCATCTACCTTCGACACCATCTCAATAGCAACGTGTTTTATACCACCCGATTTATCGACAATTCTACATTCAAATTGTTGTCTTTCAGCTTTTTTATATACCTCATCGAACGCGGTCTTCACCTTGTCCAGATCCTCTGGGTGCACATTACTTAAGAAGACTTCCGTTGAGGGATCTATTTCACCGGGAGTATACCCGAGAATTCGATACTGTTCGTCCGACCATCTTTCGGTATTATTTACAAGGTCCTTTTCCCAGCTTCCGAAACTGGCCATCCTGGCTGTTTCTTTAAGCAACGATTCGTTGGCCAATATTTCTTCAAGATGTTTTCTTCGCTCTCTTTCAAGCTTAGCTTTGTCAAGAGCAGTCAGTAGCGCATTAGGTAGTCTTTGCAACCTGTCTTTCAAGATGTAATCCGACACTCCATTCTTTATCATCTTTACGGCAAACTCTTCCGAGGTAGACCCGGTAACCAAAATCACCGGCACATCTATCTCCCTTGTTTTCAAGATCTCTATAGCGTCAATGGCATTAAATTGAGGCAATGAGTTATCGGCAAGTACTGCATCGAATAAATTGTTATCGATCGCATTTAAAAACTCTTCCCTGTTTTGCACAACGGTTGCCTGAAAATTCAAACCAGACCGCCTTAGTACTATTTTTATAAGGTCGGCATCTGTAACCATATCCTCTAACAATAACAAATGCACTTTTTCCATACTAATAACCAGCTACATTATATTCCATACAATAAAATGCGAAAAAACGAATTGCATTGCAATTATAACTCATTCAATATAAACGCATGTAAAAATAAGAAGCTTTTTAATAAAAAAACCACCGTTAAATAACGGTATTTTGAGAGGGTTATTTAACGGTAAACGGATATTAATGTCTCTAAAAATTAGAGCCCAGGTATACTACCCGGGCTCTAATAAATTCCTACAAAAATATCTACTCGACAACTATCTGGCTAACAATATTTTCTGTATCAGAAGTGAGGCTGAGCAGGTACAATCCGTGCGAAACCCCTGGCAACTGGATAGTTGCATCTACATATCCATTAGTGGCATTTATCGCTTGAGTATAAACAACACGTCCGGTCATATCCATAACTTTCAATTGCGCGTCTGAACCAATGTTTCCTTTTACACTAAAAACACCTTTACTTGGGTTGGGAGCTATCTGGATATTACTTGAATTACCAACTTCTCTTATTCCTGCACGTGGAGTAACACGCATAACAATATATGCAGACCCGGGGGTAGATGCACAACCGGTAACACGACATTCCACGGTATCGTTGTTTTTAAATGCATTACTAATAAATTTATTGCCGGTAGCTCCGGCTACGATAACTCCATTTACATACCACTGGAATGCAGGTGCAACTCCTCCATTTACAGCCACTGCAGTAATAGTATCGTACTGCCCGTTTATGATGTAGTTGCCGGGAAATGCATTGATAACAACTGTTGGTACAATAGCAGCTTTAACGATCATAAATACGCCATCGTTCAGCACACTCGGCACAGCACAAGTTGCATCGCTGGTCATTGTCACATTCACATAATCCGAATTAGCTGGTACATATGAGTAAGTGGTACCGGTGCCGGCGAATGAGCCGTTCACCGTCCATGTATATGTAGGGTTAGGCCCGGGATATACCGGATTGGCGGTAAACAATGTTGTACTTCCTTCACATACTGAATTAGCAGCAGCGTCGGTTGTTACAGTAACATCTGGAGTAACTACGGCAAGCAAAGAAATATGTGCAGTATCGGTCATATCCGCCGTGCAACCATAAACTGAATTTTGTGCAACAACTGTATAAACACCAGCGGGAGTATATAAACCAAAATCAAGCGGAGCACCTGTTCCTGTAACCGAACCAAGATAGGTTCCGGCGTGGAATAGCTTGTATGTTATACCAACATTTGACCCACTGAGACCAATATGGAGTCCATGGCTGCCTGCACAGTAGTTACCACCGCCTGTTACCGAAAATGCTGTAGGTGCAGGTATCGCAGCTATTGTGGCGCTACCTGTCATGTTTGCGGTACAACCTGTAGAGGTGTCGGTAGCTATTACAGTATAAGTACCACCCACAGTATGCGGGCCAAAATCTATTGCCATACCTAAACCATCTATAGGTGTGCCAACCGGGCTGCCTGCCCTGTATAACTGATATTGTACACCAAAAGTAGAACCTGTCAAACCTATCGGCATTCCTGTGCCGCCGATACAATAATTACCACCACCGGATACGCTAACAATCGCAGGCGCTGGTAATGTGTTGATGGTTGTGCTACCACTCATATTTACTGTACAAAGTGTTACGGCATTCCTTGCTGTTATAGTATAGGTACCAACAGTTGTAAACATACCAAAATCAAGAGCCCCACCTGTACCCCAAAGTGAGGTACTGATCGCCACACCACCGCGATTCAACTGGTATATTACACCAGCATCTGAACCACTAAGGCCTACATTCACACCACTTGTGCCCAGGCAATAATCACCACCACCAGTTACCATATCTACTGTAGGTAAACCGTTCACAGTAATGCTAATAAGCTGAGGTGCACTCGAGCCGGAAGCGTTTGTCACAACAATTGTACCGGTATATGTACCGGTAGCAGCTGAAGTCAACACAGAGATCGGTATTGAAGTTCCGGGTAAAATAGTGCCCGGAGGAACATCTGGCAAGCCCGCAGGTGAACCGGTCCAGGTAATGTTGTAAGTGATGGGTGAACCGGTTGCAGTATAAGGCAAAACAGCAAAATTACCGGCACAAACCGTAGAAACAGACCCCGGAGAAATAGTCGGCAGAGCAGCTAAAACCCTATTCTGAAAACCAAATATCAATACTGAAAGGAAAAAGATACCCAGTAGATTTTTTTTCATAAATGACGTTTTATGATGTTATTTAACTTCTTAAATTTCGTTTAGAAATTGTTAACGCATCAAAATTACTTAAAAAGTTTTAAATATTCAACTTATAAAGGGGTATTAATTTACATTTAAACTCAATTTCGGGATATGTGGATAACTATTATTTCAGTAATGTGTGTTTTACAAATGCATTTCGATTATTTAGAATACCATTGACTCCTGCAAGGCCCCTTTTTCTATACGAAAAGTACTATCATATCATTTTTGGATAAGTCGTTTCACAGTATCTCTGAGTTCCTCTACTACAATTGGTTTATGCAAATAGTAATCCGCACCAATTTGCAAGGCATCTGTGATAGTTTCCTTATTCTTTACCATCGAGATGATAATGATGCCCATATCCTTATTTTGCCGGCTATTCTTCAGCTTGGAAATTAACTCCATACCATCCATTCGGGGCATCCGCAAATCAGTGATCAAGACATCGTAAAACGAATAATCAAGCAGATCGAAGGCCTCTTTACCATCGGTTGCAGTAACCACATTATAGCCATCTTTGCCTAGTACGTGCTGAATGGTTTTGAGGATGATCGGATCGTCATCGATCACCAATATATTTGGCATTTTACTGTGTAATTTATGCTGTAAAGATATGAATTTGCACTTCGTATAGCAGTCCACTACTGTGCAGGGCGATCATTTAACGTATCAACCTTTAAGCTCTCAACTTTACTTCGTAACTTGCATTAGTTTTCAGAACCATGTCTCTACAGGGTAAAAAAATAGTACTGGCGGTTACAGGTAGCATTGCCGCCTATAAAACGCCACACCTTGTGCGCTTGCTTGTAAAAGCAGGGGCTGAGGTAAGGGTACTTATTACTGAATCAGCTACCCAGTTCGTTACTCCCCTATCTCTTTCCACAGTATCTAAGCACCCAGTACTTGGCAACCTTACGGAAGGTGACAGCTGGAATAATCATGTGGAGCTGGGAATATGGGCGGATGTTATGCTGATAGCGCCATGCTCAGCCAATACTTTAGGTAAACTAGCTAATGGATTGTGCGACAATTTAATATGCGCTGTTTACCTTTCGGCTCGCTGTCCTGTATTCATTGCTCCTGCCATGGATGAAGATATGTGGTTGCATGCGTCCACTCAGGCCAATATCATGAAGGTAAGAAGCTTCGGCAACCAGGTCGTTCCAGTTGCTCACGGCGAGTTGGCCAGTGGCTTAATTGGCGAAGGTAGAATGGCTGAACCTGAAGATATATTAAATTTTCTTTCTGTTTTTTTTTCAGCGGACAAACCACTTAAAGGTGTAAAAGCGCTGGTAACAGCTGGCCCAACCTATGAACAAATTGACCCGGTAAGATTTATCGGCAACTATTCCTCAGGTAAAATGGGCATAGCTGTGGCCGAGGCTCTTGCCGAGAAGGGGGCAGACGTTACATTAGTGTTAGGCCCATCGAACGAACGAACCGATAATGCCGCAATAACTACCGTACAAGTACATAGTGCGGCCGAGATGTATACTGCCTGCACCGATGCTTATAAGGAAGCCGGGATAGCAGTTTTGGCAGCAGCCGTTGCCGACTATCGCCCGGCTGAAACAGCTGTTGAAAAGATCAAGAAGAAAGAGGTAGAGCTTGACTTGAAATTGGTAAAAACCGGCGATATCCTTGCTATGCTTGGCAAAATAAAACAACCCTGGCAAACGTTAGTAGGTTTTGCATTAGAGACAAACAATGAGCTGGATAACGCTAAAGAAAAACTACGTGCAAAGAACGCTGATATGATAGTGCTGAATTCGCTGAAAGATAAAGGTGCAGGTTTTGGGGTTGACACCAATAAAATAACCATAATCACAAGTAAAAGACAATCAAGCCTTCCATTACAAAGTAAGGCAGACGCTGCAAGAGCTATTGTTGACCGTATTTTAGAAATAACCCATGCTGAAACGACTGCTTAATATATTACTGATTGCATTGAGTTTTGCAGGCAAAGCGCAGGAATTTAACTGCAAGATAACGGTTCGCCATGATAAGATAAATGGCGTGGACAATGCTGTGTTCACAGGTATGGAGAAATCGCTGACAGAATTTATCAATAATCGAAAATGGAGTTCAGACGATTTTGCTACAACCGAAAAAATAGATTGTAATATTTTAATAAATATCACAGGCAACAATGTAGGTAATAACCCCGATGCCTATAGTGCAACTTTGAACATACAAGCCACAAGGCCGGTATATAACGCCAGCTATACCACAAACATCATCAATTTCGTTGACAAGGATATCGTCTTTCAATACTCTCTCGCCAACCCGCTATACTTTGATGACAACCAGGTGGTAGGCACAATACCACTGGCTTCAAATCTGTCTGCTGTAATGGCCTATTACGCATATATAGTACTGGCGTTGGATTATGACAGTTTCTCACCAAACGGAGGAACAAACTTTTTGAAGCGTGCGCAGAACATTGTTAACAATGCGCCGGAAGGCAAGGGTATTAGTGGTTGGAAAGCTATGGAAAGCACAAAGAACCGCTATTGGCTGGCAGATCAGCTGTTGAGCCCCAGGTTTTCTGATGTTCGCAACTACTGGTATATGATGCACCGCGAAGCATTGGACAGTATGACACAAAAACCTATTGAATCACGCAGCAGAATATTAAATAATCTCAGGAAACTCTATAATATTAACAGAGAGAATCCAAACTCAATTCTGTTACAGTTTTTCTTTAACGCCAAGACCGACGAAATGCAGCATATACTGGCCCAGGCACCAAAACAAGAGCGGGCACAGTATATCACCCTCCTTACCGCGATGGATGTACCTAACGCTGCTAAATACAGTGCTTACAGGTAATTGCCAACTGAAGCTAATAATGAGATGAAAAAAGCACTACTACTATTTATTTGCATTTATTTTATTGCAGCGGGATGCAAAAATAAAGACAACCACTTGCCGTCTGCCGTTATGCAGAAGGTATTAACGGATATAACATTGGCGGAGGGTTATGCAATTTTTGTCAGAGACACACTGCATCCCGCAGGTTCAAAGAACTATGACTCGCTGGGAAGCTTCTACAAAGATATTCTCGCTCATTATAAGGTAACAAAAGAGCAATTTAACGAAAGCATGGACTGGTATAAAAAACATCCCGAAGAGTTGGACAGTATCTATGCGCGAATGCAGACTATAATAACGGCAAAAAGCCCCGGCACCAAACAAACCGCGCCTCAGATACCACCACCTGCGCCACCGTTGCCCGGTAGCGCTGCTCCGGCAAATTAGTTTTACTGAAGTTTTGCAAGGGCCGGCCCTATACGCTCCATAGCCTCCATCAGGTTGGTCATAGAAGTAGCGAAAGAAATACGGATACAATTGCCGTCTCCAAATGCACTGCCACACACTGTTGCAACGTGGGCTTCGTTCAAAAGATACATGCTCAGATCTGAATCGTTATTGATAACATGCTCTCCGTATTTTTTACCGAAAAAAGAGCTGACATCTGGAAATGCATAAAATGCACCTTGTGGATCATTACTCCTTACACCCGGTATTTTCTTTAGTGCCCCTATTATGTAGTCACGGCGTTGCCTGAAAGCCTCCACCATTTTATGAGTAGGCGCCAGGTCCTCGCACATTGCCGCTATTGAAGCACGTTGAGCAATCGAGTTAGTGCCTGAAGTAACCTGCCCCTGCAACTTCTCGCATGCCTGCACTAATTCCCTCGGAGCAGCCATATAGCCTATTCTCCAGCCCGTCATCGAAAAGCCTTTGGCCATACCATTTATCAGCACAACCCTGTTCTTCAGTTCTTCAAATTGGGCTATGCTTTCATGGCGGCCAGTGTAATTGATATACTCATATATCTCATCGCTGATAATGGTAACCTGCGGGTGCCTTTTAAAAACCTCTGCAAGCCCTGCCAGTTCGTCCCTTGAGTAAAAACTACCCGTAGGATTACATGGCGACGAATAAATAAACAATTTAGTGTTTGGAGAGATGTTAGCCTCCAGTTGTTCCGGTGTTAATTTAAATTCTGTATCTATACTACATTGAACAGTCTTTACTATGCCACCCGCCAATTGCACCTGTGCCGCATAAGTAACCCAATAAGGAGTTGGTATCAATACTTCATCGCCGGGATTAACCAGGCACATGATGGCGTTGTACAAAGATTGCTTAGCACCGGTAGACACCATTATTTCGTTGGGTGCATACGTTAAGTTGTTGTCTCTCTTTAGCTTAAGGCTGATCGCTTCCAAAAGATCTGGTATGCCAACAACCGGGGTGTACTTTGTATAACCGTCGTTCAATGCCTTAATTGCGGCATTACAAATATGTTCGGGGGTTCTGAAGTCGGGTTCACCTAGGCTGAGGTCTATAACGTTGACGCCTTTCGCTTTCAATTCGCGGCTCAACTTAGCCATTTTTATCGTCTGGGGCTCAATTACTGAATTTAACCGTTGTGCTAGCTGCATTCTTCTCTAAAGTGTTGACTGCTACAAATATAGGCAAATTATCTTTATAAGTGATTTCGGAAAAATATATCATATGCTTATCCTGTATGTTGTGGTGTGATTGTTACTTTCAATTCTCCCGACACGCTCCTTCACCTTCTTTAAAGACAATTTTGATTTGAAACTATGTAAAGTAACTGTTCCGCGATAATAGTATTTTTTGCCTTTTTCAACTTTAATGTAAAAACGGCTTGTTTTGAACCCGGGTACCGACAGCATTACCCATCCTTCCCGCGATATCTTGAAAATATACTTAGAATTATTTCTGATCTCAAAACGATCTGAAGAATCTAAATGCAGGTATCCAGTTTTGTCCTTGTAAGAAGGATGAACATCTGTACGATATACTACGATATAAGAATAACTGCTATCACCAATATCAGCTTTTTCCTGGTATTGCAATGCTAACATAAGAGAATCGGCTTCAGGTGCTCTCCACGCGTCCGCCGTTAGCCGATAACAGCCGTTACACGGCCATTTTAGTATCCTGTTCAGCATTATTACATTAGCACCATCTTTTGCTGCTGTTACTGCCAGCCTGTCCGCCTGGTGCTCCGGGCTCAGATCACGGTCATTTTTAGGTCCGCGTGATTTTATCTTGCCCAGATATTGCCATCTGTCAGCTACATCATAAGTCCCGTGTATCACTGCCGCCTTTTTGTTGTCGAACTGATCAGTTGGCAGCGTAGTCTTACGTAGGTCGAAACGATAGGATAAACCTCCGGTCAGAATGCCTTTGTAGCCCACCCCTAATTCAACAAAAGCTGCCAATCTTTCGCCAATGCTGATCCCAATCGGTACAAACTGAAAATCAAAGGCCGAGCTTTTTCGCCTGCCTCCGTTGTCCACCCGCTCATCAAGGAGAGATATTCCGCCCCCCGCATAGCCGTAGCCCCGAAATTTTTTCCCGTTCGCATAATTCAATCTGAATTCAGTGGCAAGGGTAACTCCGGTGTATTTGGCCGAGCTTATTTTTACTGCATTTCTATGGGTTTCGGTCGAAAATTCATTCATCCCGACCGCAATTCCTATTGACGTACATCCACCCGTATAATATCGGTAAGACAGCATCGCCATGCCGGTTCTACCCATCAGGAAATCCCTGGTTGTTCTTTTGTCAGGACCAAGACCAAAAGATAAAAAAGATAGCTGTTGCGTAGGCGCTAACCCATAAGATATACCCACTTCATGGTGCCCGTAAAATATTTGAGCATGCAGCGGACAAAAAGACAACTGAAGAAGGGTAATTAATAGAGAAAGGCGTAGGTACATACAGCTAAGGTCATCAATAAATGGCAAAATCTATGCCAAATTACCAATAACCTTATTGAATAACTAACTTAAAGTAATGGAAAAGAATCAGGCAAGTATGCAGGGCTCTAGCTCCCTCACAGACCTTTGCGCTTTTAGCTCAACTTCGCCAAAAACCCTTATACTTTGAGGAACTTTGCTTGCTATGGCAGCATCAGCAAGCTGCATTTCTTTTAATCGGTAAAAGTCTTTTAAAACAGAACCCGGTGTACGAAAATAAGTGAATGTTTCCATGTCGCGGGTAACATTGCAGTCAAGCAATTCATCGATGGTGAAAGAGATGTTTTTCATGTTGGTAACAAAAAAGATTTGTTTGAGTAAGATTCTTTTGCGTGCACTAAATGTAGAACCGTTTCGTGTAGCAACTCAATTTAATCTTTTAAAGCAATTGTTATTTGCGAAACAACAACTTAATCAATTGTTATTGGCAACAAATCGTTAACCGGCTGTTTGCAAAATACCGTTGTTTAACGGTTGATATATTGGGCAGAATTATCGATAAAGCGGCGTTTGGGCTACCTTTATTACAAAAAAGCAAGACTGCTCTTATGTTATCTAAGTGATCTTAGTGTATAACATGAACTATACTAAAAGATCATTCCACAGCCTTTTCCGGCTTGCTAAAATCATTATTTAATTCACCCATGTATGACAGAAGTTCTTTGCGCCCGAGGAATTTTACAGAACTGGTCATAAAACTGCGGGGTATGAACTCCCATTCCTTTTTCATGGCATCTATGAACTGCCGTGCATGTTTGGACGCTTCTCGTTGGGTAGTTTTATCTGCCTTTGTAAAAACCATGTTGAACGGAACGCCCCACTCCCCTAGCCTGCGCAGAAATGCCAGGTCTATATTCTGCGGCTCGTGGCGACTATCAATAAGAACAAATACCGTAACCAGGTTCTCGCGTTTCCTCAGGTAGTTCTCTATCATTTTCTCCCATTTCGCACGTTGCGATTGCGCTACTTTGGCAAAACCATATCCGGGAAGATCAACAATATAAAAAATATTATTAATAAGAAAATGGTTGATCATTTGAGTTTTGCCGGGTGTATTCGAGGTCTTGGCAAGCTTCGAATTGTTCGTAAGCATGTTAATAAGCGAAGACTTGCCTACGTTCGACCGGCCAATAAAAGCGTATTCAGGCTTATCGGCTTTGGGGCAACCATCTACATTCGGGCTGCTGATGAGGTATTCGGCTTTTTTGATCTCCATTTACAATAATTACCGCAAAAGCGGATTTGAGGTTTTAATTTTACTTTTGCTGCAATGCAAACAGTACCAGAAAACCCGGCGGCTAAAGTAGTACCGGATACGGCATCAAATTTAAGCAAGAAAGCCCAAGTAGCCGATATGTTCAATAATATAGCCGGCCGCTACGACTTCCTCAACCACTTTTTATCATTGGGCATAGACCGCGGATGGCGTAAAAAGGCCATTGCAGAAGTAGTAAAAATTAAGCCTAATACCGTGTTGGATGTGGCAACAGGCACCGGGGATATGGCAATAGCCACCATTGCAGCCCACCCTTGCAAGATCACTGGTGTGGATATAGCAGAACAAATGATGGAAATAGGCAGAAAGAAAGTAGCTGAAAATAACCTGCAGCAAGCTATAACTTTTCAACTGGCCGATAGCGAGCAGCTACCTTTTCCCGATAACAGTTTTGATGCGGTAATGTGCGCCTATGGTGTGCGCAATTTTGAACACCTGGATCTCGGACTCACCGAAATGCGCCGCGTTTTGCGTCCGGGCGGCAAGGTAGTTATACTGGAATTCTCACAGCCAACTGCATTCCCCGTTAAACAGTTATATACATTCTATTGCCGCCATATCATGCCCACTATTGGGAAATGGGTTTCTAAGAGTGATCGCGCATACAGTTATTTAAATAAATCTGCAGAGGCATTCCCTTATGGCAGACATTTCTTAGAAATACTACGCAATTGTGGTTTTCAGGATGCTAAATCCCGACCGCTAACATTTGGTGCAACAACCATCTATACTGCAATAAAATAGATCGTTTAAGTACTTGATCAACGAGTTTAAAGATCATAAAAAAAGCCCGGCATAGCCGGGCTTAAACAAATAAACTAAACAGTATTAGTCCTTTCTGCCGCCAAATAACCTGAGCAGCATCAGGAAAAGATTAAGGAAATCCAGGTAAAGACTTAAAGCACCAAGTATAGCAAGTTTCTTAGAATCTTCTGTTGATGTGCCATCAAATTCCAGGCCCATGCCAATGCGTTTTAATTTCTGGGTATCGTAAGCTGTAAGGCCTGTAAATACAGCCACGCCAACAATGCTGATGAGCAAGCCCATCATAGAGCTATGTAAAAAGAAATTAATGAGCATAGCAACGAGCATGCCTATTAGCCCCATGGTCAAAATACGGCCAAACGATGTCAGATCTTTATCGGTTGTATAACCCATAACAGCCATAATACCGAACATAGCTGCAGATGCTGCAAAACAGCCTACCACTGAGCTAGCCGTATAAACTAGCAATATGAAGCTAAGGCTCATACCTGTGATTGCAGCATAGAACAGGAACAGCAAAGTAAGTGCCGATGCCGAAAGTTTGCTGTAACCGAAATTCATTAAAAGCACAAGACCTATTGGTGCAAATGTCACTATCCAGCCCAGCATGCTGGGGCGCATTACGCCATCGGATATTGTGTACAGGTCTGATAATAAAGACTGGTTAGTAGCATACAGATATGCCATAAATGCCGAAACCCCAAGTGCCACAAACATCCACATAAAGACGTTCGCCATAAATTTTTTGGCAACAGTGCCTGTAGAAGCATGACTGTCGATTACCGTGTAATCGGAAAAATTCTGATTGTAGTTATCCATGTTTTTGATAAAATGTTTAGTAAAACTACTGATTAAATTGCAAATATTTTGTGAAACCGCGGTGTTTTTTGCTACTACTTAAGTGTCATCCTAATAGCCAACCTCAATAATAAACCTCACCCGTTCGCGCTTTTTAGTAAGTATATGCCAGTTACCATTATATGCTATTCTTGTCGGGTATAGTTTACCGTTAATGGTTTTAGTGCGCACTTTCATGTTTACATCAAAATCATACACCAGCGTACTATACGAAAGCGAATAGTCGCGGGCAATGATACTGTAATCGCTCTGCCTGAACCATGTCGTCAGCTCATTATATAATGCCTTATGTTCATAGCCCTTTTTAGGAGTAATGCGGAACACATAACACTCCTGCCCTTCATGGTCTTCACGCGCGATCCTGAAATCATACTTCTCAGCCTCATCGGGGTCAAAGATAGATTCCCTGTCCCCCATAAAAGGAACACCCTTAATTGCCGCACCGGGATTAAAGATGAGCTGCTTCAACTCGAATTTATATTTCTCCATCTGCCCCTTACCTCGCGTATTCATTGATACACCTACAATATCCGTTTCATTACAAACAGGTTTTGAGGCAAAGAACAAATAAGCATAAAGTTCGGCTGTGTAGTAATTGTAATCGCCATTACGTTTATAAAGATCGCCGGTAGTTTTTTCCTCAAGCACTTTGGTAGACCGGCATTTATGCTCATACACCTGCCGGGTCTTACTGTATAATGATGCTGAGGCTTTATCATTTTTATCCAGAACCTTGATGTCATTGATGGCATCATACGGCACAAAGCGCATATTCTTAAATGCCTTGTAGAAAGTAGTATCGGTTTTCATCCGCAGGATGAAAGCTTTTACATCAAACCCGCTATGCACCACAAAAGAGTCAAGAGCTATAGGCAGGTTAAACACACTCGCCGTATCATATTGTGCAACGCACAAACCTGGACATAAGCCAAGGAAGCCCACAAAGAAAAGAAGCGTTCTGCAACAAGACGCCCGCATAACTAAACATGTTCATGCACACGGGCATTCAGTAATGCCTCGGCAACTACCATATCATTTGGCGTGGTAACTTTTATGTTATCAGGCATACCATCTACAAGATGAATGGCTGTACCAAATGCTTCCAGCACCGTAGCCTCATCCGTGAATGCAGGCCGGTATTCCTGCTTGAACGCCGGTAAGATAACCTCAGTACGGAATGTCTGTGGTGTTTGAACAATTCGCAGGTTTTCGCGGTTTACAGGTCTGGAACTATCGCCGTCAACTACCCGTGCACTCTCTACTAACGGTATAACAGGTATAGCACTACCCCGCTCTGTTGCCTGCTCATAACAACGGTGAATGAGTTCTTCCGACACCAATGGCCGTGCACCATCATGAATAAACACTATTCCTTCGCCCTTCACTTCTTTAAGCCCGTTCTGCACACTGTGATAGCGTGTCTCCCCTCCGGCAACCGTAGTTACATCTATATTACCTATGTACGACCTAAGTACTGTCTGCGCACTGCCAACCTGGTTAGCAGGCAGCACCAATATCAGTTCTATCCCTTCTATCGCTTGTGCAAATGCCTCTATCGCATGACAAAGCATGGGCTTACCCAGCAATGGCAAAAATTGCTTAGGCACAACCGAACCCATTCTGATACCCTGGCCACCGGCCACGATCACCGCATATTTCTTAACATCACTCATTATAATCGTTTTAATAACATTTCCGCACCGTTTCAGGCACAAAACAACAGCATTCTGGTGGCACTGCAAAGAAAGTTGATGGCATTAACGTTTCTAAAACGTTTGCAGGTACCTGAGATACAGGATAATCTTAAATTGACACAGGTCTCCTGTGTATTAAAACAAAAGCCCTTCTTTTTGTCGTTGTTCTTTAATAAAGTCCGTGCCGAACGATAATTTTTTGGCTACCGGTGCCTTGCTGTCTATCATCCGCCAAAACGGGGTGATATTCTTTAATAGCTTACCCGCAACAATCTCTTCATAAGCAGCTTCCGATACAATGCGCAGGAAGATACCCGATGTAATGGGGCACGTGTACTCAGCTTTGTGTTCCGCGGCAAGGTCTTTCCGCATTTGCTGCAGGCTGGTATGTGTGCCCTTGGGTATGTTACGGATATAGGCATCCACTATCATAGGCGTGGCTATATACATAGAAGCACCCGCAGGGATATCTGCGAATTGCTTATCCACTATTTCAACTTTTTCAGGATGATCGTTGTGCAGCTTTTCCTGCCAGGTCTTACGTTTATATGCCATGTTCTGCAGTTTTGCGCCACAAAATTAACCTAATTAGCCTTCCGTACCATGATGAGCCTCTGCCACTGGAGCACTGCCGAATTTCTTTTTGTAAAGCTTATCCCTGCGGGAAGAAACTATACGCATAGCAATGCCTATTAAAGCATACACAATGTAGCAGGCATTTATCCATTGCACGTTTTTACGAAGAAAACTGGCTATCACAATTGCCAGTAATGCAGCAAAGCACGGAACAGCAAAATATATCGCGTGGCTGATAGTTGTAAAGTGCTCCATAGGTGTCAGTTTACAGACATCTTTCTTGCGCGCAGCATTCAGGTACATAAGCGTGAACAACAGGCTGAATACTACAAAGCCTCCGTTATAGAGTACCACCAACCAATAGTAATGGTCAATACTCACGATCACGTATTCATGCAGAAATATAAAACTGAATAAGAACTTTAGCGGGTATGCGAACGACAGCACGAACAACAGCAATATCGCATTAATAGCAATGGTCGTATCATCATGAAGCCCATACCTTCTGAAGAACTTATACTGGGCCCGCCACAGCCAGAAGATGATGAAACTGGTGATGGCGAACGGAACCAGCCCATGCATCATCTCAAACAACTCCTCCGAATTTTTAGGCACCTCCAGTGATATCACAAGCAAGCTGAGCGTGAATGCAAAAACAGCATCGCTTATGGCTTCTATGCGGGTAACTTCATGACTGCGCCAGTATATTTTCTCCTGCTCGTTCTTGCCTCCGGACATGAAATATTTGCGGATCATTTATTTATTTTTTTACCAAAATAACAATTGCATTGAATATGGCATAATTAAATGGCAATACAATAAATTTGCAGCAATGTCGCTGTATATCGCATCACTCAACTCGGGGAGCAATGGTAATTGTTATTATGTGGGCAACGACACCGAGGCCGTACTTATTGATGCCGGCATCTCCTGCCGCGAGACCGAGCGGCGCCTAAGGCGGCTCAATTTGTCCATAAACAATATAAAGGCTGTTTTCATATCTCATGAGCATATCGACCATGTTCGTGGCATGCAGGTCATCTCAACCAAACACCAGGTCCCCATTTACATTACAGCAGCTACCCTGCAGAATAGTCGTATGCGGCTGGACAGTCACCTCGTGCGCACCTTCAAACCTTACGAGGCCGTACAGGTAGGCGGCCTGTCCGTAAATGCTTTTCCAAAAGAGCACGATGCTATAGACCCATACAGCTTTGTGGTAGAGGGCAATGGCGTAAATGTGGGTGTATTCACAGATATAGGCGTTTCGTGTCAGCATCTCATCAGCAACTTCAAAAAATGCCATGCCGCCTTTCTCGAAGCTAACTATGATGAAGCAATGCTGGAAGAAGGCAACTACCCTTTTCACCTCAAAAGGCGCATACGCGGCGGTAAAGGCCACCTGTCAAACAAGCAGGCGCTTGAATTGTTCACCGCACACCGCCCCGCTCATTTGGGGCATCTTATATTGGCGCACCTGTCCAAGAACAACAACCGGCCAGAGATTGTAAGTGAGCTGTTTAGCCAGTACAGCAGCGAGCTGAATGTTGTGGTGGCATCAAGGTATAACGAAAGCGAATTGTATCATGTGCAAAGCACCCCCATTCTGCAAAAGCATACAATTAAGGAACAGGTGTTGCAGGCTTCTCTGTTTTAAGACTTGGTTACTTGAAAGTGTACATTAACCTCAGGCAAAATGCTTCATTGAATTGTCCTGCACTACCATCGCTATACCGGGGATATACACGCTCTCGTGGACGGATGGGCGTACTGGAATAAGTGTAACGCGCATTTACAGCCCAGTGCCTGTCTAATCTGCACGATAGGCCCGCCACATAATTAATATCATAAGAGTTGAAGTACGACCATTCCGGTTTTATAACTATCGGCACATCCGCCTCCGCCCACTCGCTCGACTTTACTAACTGCCCATACGAGATACCGGCCTCGTAGTCGAAAAAGAACCTGTCAAAATGCAGCATCAGGCAGGCCTCCGTATAATCAAGGTTAACGTAATATTTATCGAAGTAAGTACCCACTGTGTATGACTCTTTTATATTACCACCGCGCACACCCTTTTGGCTATACAACAATTCTAAGCTCACGCCAAACACTTGTTTATAATGAACATAGACCATACCACCCGCATTCAGTCCCACCTTATGAAAACCTCCATAACTATCACCTGCCATCTGCGCAAAATTAAATCCACCTGTCAGCCTGCCCTCAAATAGTTTATGCTTTGGCAGATCATCGTCTTTGGCAAAACTATTAACCCCTACAAACAACAATAACAAATAGGCATATCTCATTGGGCTATATAACGCAAAATGTGTTTCGTTATTTTACATTGCACTGTTTTTGTACAGTTTTCCTAAATTTGTCAGTACCGGTATACGGGATGTAGCGCAGCCCGGTAGCGCACTACGTTCGGGACGTAGGGGTCGCTGGTTCGAATCCAGTCATCCCGACTATTTTACGAAAGTGAACAAACTTTTACGATTCTGTAAGTTTGTTCACTTTTTTGTTTTTTTTTACGATTTTCCTCTTACTTCGGTTCGAACTTACGTCATTGTATGAGATTTTTTATCTGCATATTAATAATTACTCTGTTTTCATCCTGTAGCTATTATTGGGAAGCTGCAACTGATGTAAATGGGAAAAAGTTTGTGTATAAAGAATACAAAAATTTCAGAGTAGCAGAAAAAATGAGGCGTCGGCAAATATTCAAAATTCGTGACAGCTTGATAACGTTTAGCAAATACAATGGAAAGTTATCTTCCGATACCGTACATAGTTCAACCTACATACAATTCGATAGTGACCGCGTATATCTCTTCGGGGATGCCAACGCCTATAAGGAACTGTTTACATCGGGTCTTATTTCCTCGCAAATAATTTATTGCTTATTAGACAGCAATTGCCGTCCTGTACCAGATTGGCAAATCACAGACACTGTTGGAAGACCTATCGTACAAGATTTGTGGGGATGGACGGGACACACCATAACCATTGACTACATCAAGTTACTGTCAAATGTGCAGAGCAAAGGGAGCCAACGGCGCTTTGAAATATGGGTCTACCCTTTTAAATGGCGAATGAATGGTTGTAACAATGTTTTTTTCCTCGAATTGACGAATGAAACCGCTCGTAAAAGCACCCCGCTTTCAGAGTTCATAAAGGGCGCACATATCACACTTCTTAGGCAAGGATGGATTATGATTTAGTAGAAATCGGTTCGAAAGTTGCCCAGTCAAGTCCCCCACTGGTCGAAGCATCGCGCTTCGTCCTAAGGCATAGCAAACGTCTCGCTAGCGAACAATATACCTCCCCTCATTTACAATTCACCCGTCTCAGGCGAGTCTCCTTTTTCAGGGACTCCCCTTGACTAAGGTTCAAAATATTTGGTCTTATCGGTAAAAGCAGGCCTCACCAGTGTGGGGAAATCCCGTAAAAAGCTTTATTCCGGTTATTTACACATACAAAAAACAGGTATTAAACCATTTTTTTACTGCAAGTATCTCAATAATGCAAGCATTCTTGCAACACTTAACATTAAGATAATATTGCGTTAATATACTCGTAATATACAGATAATGTTGTGGTAACATTACGCTTTTAATATTGCCTAAATATTAAGCTAACGTGAAAAAATTATTATTTTATTGTTTACTCGCCCCTTTTACAACCTTTGCACAGACAGATACAACCAAGGCAGAAACACACAAAAAAGCACACTGGTACGATAATATATCAATCCGTGGTTATACACAGGTCCGTTACAACAGGCTGCTGGAAACCAATGAAAAACTGAAAAATGAGCAGGGCGACAAATCCTGGGGAGAAAATGGCGGACTGTTCATTAGACGTATGCGTATTATATTATTTGGACAGATACATGAGCGTGTATATTTTTATATACAACCTGATTTTGCCAGCAGCGCTTCATCAACCGTACTTAATATAGGCCAGTTGAGGGATGCCTATTTTGATGTAGGTATAGACAAAAAGAACGAATTCCGTATCAGGCTCGGACAAAGCAAAGTGCCATACGGTTTTGAGAATATGCAGTCCAGCCAAAACCGCCTGCCGCTGGACCGTAATGACGCGCTTAATAGCGCATTATCTAATGAGCGCGACCTGGGGGCATTCTTTTATTGGGCACCCTCTAAAACCCGAAAGCTGTTTGCACAATTAGTTAGCGATGGCCTTAAGGGCTCAGGAGATTACGGCGTGTTCGGTTTTGGTGTGTTTAACGGCCAAACTGCTAACAAACCAGAATTGAATAATGAGCTCCATATGGTAGCTCGCCTCACCTACCCCATAAAAATTGGCAAGCAGATAATTGAACCGGGCATACAGGGCTACAGCGGTAATTTTGTAATCCCAACCGACCAGCTGACAACAGGCGTAAAGGTTACCAAAGACCGTAGCTACCTTGACCAGCGATACGCCGCAACATTTGTGCTGTACCCGCAACCTTTCGGCATACAGGCAGAGTATAATATGGGTAAAGGCCCGGAGTTTAATAAGGTAACCGATTCGATAGAGGTGCAAGACTTGCAAGGCGGTTATATAACCCTTTCTTATCTTTTAAAATATAAAAAACAGGTTATTATCCCATTTTTCAGGGGGCATGTTTACTCTGGCGGCAAAAAGCATGAGCTGGATGCCCGTAGTTATGATGTTACCGAATATGAAGCCGGTATAGAATGGCAACCGTTCAAAAACTTTGAGCTGACTACTATGTACACCATCAGCGAACGCCGTTTCGAAGATTTCAAAACACAGAACAATTTACAGAAAGGCAGCCTGCTTAGACTGCAAGCACAACTGAACTTTTAATACATGCTTCTGAACTAATTTAACAAAGCCGGCAATTGCCGGCTTTGTCTGTTTCCCGTCTCAGGCGAGTCTCTTTTTTCAGCCACTCGCCTGAGCAATGGTACTGAAGTACAAAGTTATCCCTGCGGCCAACGCCCTCGTTACTCATTCGGCTCCCACAATTCTATTTTATTACCTTCCGGGTCAAGTATGTGCAGGAACTTTCCATACCCCTCGTATGGTGTTACTTCATCCAGCAGCGTCACACCTTCTTTTTTCAACTCCTCCGCAAGAGCTTCAATGTTCTCAACCCGGTAGTTGATCATAAAGTCCCTTGATGAAGGTTCAAAATACTTGGTCTTATCCGGAAAAGGGGTCCATAAAGTATAGCCGTTCTTTTTCGGGTCTGTATCTTCCCCCAACCCAACCTTTGCTCCGTATGGTGTTGTATTTAAACCAAGATGGGTCTTATACCATTGGTTGATCTGCTCCGGGTCCTTGCATTTAAAGAAAATGCCCCCTATTCCTGTTACGCGTTTCATTATATCATTTTTAGTTTGGCTTCAAATAATAACAGTATGCAAAATAATAACCACCAATGATTTTTCCATCCTTATACTTCCCAACTCCGGATTATGAAAATTCAATAATTCCGTAAATCCTGATTCAGACAATGCGTTAAAAAAATAAATTTTCATTACTCACCCCCGCCACCACAGCGGCTTTCAAAAGGTCAAAATACCATCATCTGTTACTGTACCATCATGCAAAATAGATTTGGCAGCACTCATTTCCTGGCTGAACTTTGCATCATACACCCCGGAATAACAGGGGTAAAGCTCTTTGAAAGACTGTTTGTGAACGCTGCCGCCCACCTTGGCGCGCAGGCTCAATGGGTATGCCAAAGAACTTGGCTGTTTTCTCACCCCCCAATTCCCAATGCCTGCTTTCCACTTAAATACCCTCCCTATTCTTTTATACCTAAACAGGGTATAATTATACCTTTTGGCGGTATAAATATACCTTTGGGGGGTATAATTATACCCTTTTATACCCATTTATACCTTAAAATAAAAAGCAAGGTGATTGCCCGGAGCGCATTTCGCGCGCCCTCAAAAAAATTATTAACCGAAAATCGAGGACTTTTTGCAAAATTATACCCTTCAGCATTGCCACAAAAGCAAACCGGCAAAACAAGTGAGCAATGAATGGGCAAGAAGTGAGCAACCCAAAACAACATAAGAACATGAAGATCAGCCAACTAACTCAAAAACACTTTTTTTTACAAAAAATGAGCAATAGCAGCGAAACGTGATAACCCTAAACTGCTACCTTTAGATCATGCGGATCCTCATCACCTTTTTATTACTCATTGCAGGCAGCGTGCTCGCGCAGGCACAAACTCCCAAACCAATAATCCTGGGAGAGTCCCACGAGATCCACTCTGTTCAGTTGTCCGAAAAACGCACACTGAACATCTATCTCCCTCCGGGCTACAGCAGCACCGACACTACTCACTACCCGGTCATTTACCTGCTGGATGGCGGCCTTGACGAAGACTTTATCCACGTTACAGGGCTGGTACAATTCAACAGTTTCTCTTGGGTAAACAGGGTTCCCGAGTCAATAGTAGTTGGCATCGCAAATACAGACCGGAAGCGCGATATGACCTTTCCCTCTGCAACGAAAGGAGATAAACAAAGGCTCCCCACTAGCGGCGGTTCAGCAAAATTCATCGCCTACATAGAAAAGGAGGTGCAGCCCTATATCAACAGTAAATTCCGCACCGGCACCTCAAAGACCATTATCGGGGAGTCCGCCGGCGGACTGCTTGCCACCGAGATACTATTCACAAAACCCGCCTTGTTCAACAAGTACATCCTCATAAGCCCCAGCATCTGGTGGGACAATGGCTCACTGCTTAAGAGAACAATAACGGCACAACCGCAAAGTAAAACCGACATATACATAGCCGTTGGCAAAGAAGGATTGGCACCTTGCGAAGAGCCGCATGTTATGGAAGTAGATGCTAACCTGCTGCATGATAAGATCGTAAATTTCCACAACAGGAACATCAGCGTCTATTTTGATTACCTGCCCGAAGAAACACATGCCACAATAGCCCAACAGGCATTGCTTAATGCGTTCAAAGTGCTGCAAACAAAGTAAGCCAGGCATTGATTTTAAAAAATGATACGATCAATATTGCCGCTAAACCCTTAATTTTGCGCCGCAAAACGCCATCTTATTCAGGCTGGCGGAACAATATTTGTACATTTTTATTAAATGAAAGATTTCTCATACGTCACCGGCCCGGATCCGGTATATATTGAATCACTTTACCATGAGTTTGTAAATGATCCAACCGCCGTTGACCCGGAATGGAAGAAGTTTTTTGAAGGTTTCGATTTTGCGATTACCAGTGCGACAACTAATGGTCACGCTGAAGCTGTAAAAAGTTCGGTCAGCGGCGATCAGCTAATTAAGGAAATAGGAGTGTTCGAGCTTATACGTGCCTATCGCAAACGTGGTCATCTCGCATCAACTACAAACCCGATACGCGCAAGAAAAAATCGTCATCCTCAACTAGAACTTGAGCGCTTCAACCTCAGTGAAGCTGACCTTAATACAACATTCTTTGCAGGCCGTTTTGTTGGTGCAAAGGATGCCCCCTTAAAAGACATTATTGCTAAGCTCCAAAAGATATATACCGGCAACGTAGGTATTGAATACACTTACATAGTAGATGCAGTAAAATGTCATTGGGTACAGAAACATTTCGAAGAGGCGATGAAAAAGTCGCTCTCAATTGAAGAGCGTAAGCGCATATTGGAGAAGCTAAACGAAGGTGTGATCTTCGAAAAATTCCTGAATACAAAATTCATAGGTCAGAAACGTTTTGGCCTGGAAGGTGGCGAAACCACCATTCCTGCGCTTGACACCATAATCAATAATGCCGCCGATGCCGGCGTTGCCGAAGTGGTTATAGGCATGGCGCACCGTGGCAGGCTGAATATATTGGCAAATATCCTGGGCAAAACTTACGAGCAGATATTCTCTGAGTTTGAAGGCAATATGCCGGAAGATATGACAATGGGTAGCGGAGACGTAAAATACCACCTCGGTTTCCAGAGTGATATTGTAACACCCAACGGAAAAGAGATCAACTTGCAACTGGTACCCAATCCTTCTCACCTGGAGGCTGTGAATCCAATAGTTGAAGGGTTTGCGCGGGCAAAAGCAGATACTTTGTACAATAATGAATATGACAAAGTACTGCCCATATTGATACATGGTGACGCAGCCATTGCCGGACAGGGCATTGGCTATGAGCTGCTGCAGATGTCAAAACTTGAAGGATACTATACCGGCGGCACGATACACTATGTCATTAATAACCAGATAGGTTTTACAACTGATTTTGATGATGCACGCTCGGCTGATTACTGCACCAGCATGGCATCTATGTTGCATGCACCGGTGCTGCATGTGAACGGTGACGATGCTGAGGCCGTCGTTAAATGTGCCGCTTTGGCAATTGCTTACAGGCAAGAATTTAACGAAGATATCTTTATAGACATGGTGTGTTATCGCAAACATGGGCATAATGAGGGCGATGAACCGAAATTCACGCAACCACATTTGTACTCGCTGATCGATAAACATCCTAACCCTCGTGAAGTTTACACCCAATACTTACTACAGCATGGTGAAACGGATGCACAGAACCTTGCAAAGGAGATGGAAACAAAGTTCTGGGCAGAACTCCAGCAACGCCTTGATGAAGTGAAGCAAAAGCCACTACCCTACAAGTATCAAAAGCCTGAACTGTGGTGGCGTGAACTTAGGCGATCAAAAGATGACGATTTTCATTCGTCACCTGATACTTCTATAAAAGAAGAACTTTTCAACCAGCTATTCAGCTCATTAATGCAATGGCCTGAGAACTTTAGTCCGTTGCGGAAGGTTGAGAAATTACTGCAAGACAAAATAAAGTTATTTGAAACTGAAGGGAAGGTTGATTGGGCTACCGGCGAATTGCTAGCCTACGCAAGTCTGCTTGTAGAAGGTAAAGAAGTACGTTTGAGTGGTGAAGATGTAAAACGGGGTACTTTTTCGCACAGGCACGCTGTTATTTATGACCAGAATAATAATGCCCCATACAACCGTTTGAGCCGATTGGCCGGCGACCAGGGTGCAATGTATATCTACAATTCACTGCTGAGCGAGTTTGCCGTTATGGGTTTTGAGTATGGCTATGCAATGGCTAACCCAAATAATCTGGTACTATGGGAAGCACAATATGGCGACTTTGCTAATGGCGCACAAACTATCATAGACCAATACATAATTAGCGCGGAACAAAAATGGACCAATATGAACGGATTGGTACTTTTGCTGCCTCATGGGTATGAAGGTGGCGGCCCGGAGCATTCCAGCGCACGTTTAGAGCGCTTCCTGCAGATGAGCGCAGAAACAAATATTGTCGTTACCAACATCACCACAGCTGCTAACTTCTTTCACGCATTGCGTCGGCAACTGGCATGGCCGTTCCGAAAGCCGATGGTGAATTTTTCACCCAAGGCAAACTTAAGGCATGGCCGCTCCTACTCAACAATGACAGAGTTTACTAAGGGTGGGTTTAAAGAAATAATAGATGATGAATATATAAAGAAGCCAGCTAAAGTGAAACGAGTGTTACTATGCTCGGGCAAGGTGTACTTTGACCTTAGTGAAAGGCAACTGACCGATAAACGGGAGGATATAGCAATATTGAGGCTGGAACAGATTTACCCTCTGCCACAACAACAATTAAACTCTTTACGCGAAAAATATAAAAATGCCGAATGGATCTGGGTTCAGGAGGAGCCGCGGAACATGGGTGCATTGTACTTCATAGCGATGAATGTAGTAAGCTTCCCTATGAAATACATTAGTCGTGCAGCAAGTGCATCAACCGCAACCGGTTTTGCCAAAAAGCACGCTATTGAACAACAGCAACTTATTGATGCGGCTTTTGCTTAGAGTTATATATTGGGATTTTGGATATTGTTATTTGGAATTTCAATTTGGTATCTTTACAGCGCTTATAAATATTATTATCGCAATTATATATAATTAGTTCATGGAAGATTTAAAAATCGCGCTTAAGCAACAAATAATAGAATCGCTCAACCTACAGGGAATGAAACCTGAAGACATTGATGACAATGCTCCTCTTTTTGGCGATGGTCTTGGGTTGGATAGCATCGATTCACTAGAGCTTATGGTTTTGCTTGAGCGTAACTACGGGATAAAAATAGAAGATGCCCGTGAAGGCCGAAAAATATTATCCTCAGTACAAACCATGGCCGAATACATTCAGCAAAACAAAAAAATATAGCGCTCCGTCATGGCGGAAAGAGTAGTTGTAACGGGTATTGGAATAATATCCGCCTTAGGTTCAGGCACTCAGGCTCATATTGCTGCGTTGCGCAATAAACAGAGTGGTGTTAAGCCTATTTCATTGTTGAAGACCAGGTATGCAAACGACTTCGTACTCGGAGAGATACGCATGACCAACGATGAACTTTCCGCATATATTGGCTTACCTGTCGGCGACAATGGACACACCCGTACAGCCTTGCTCTCACTCGCAGCAATGAAAGACATGCTTGAGCATGTAAATATTGATGTGTTGCGTTCTGAGCCATTTGCCTTCATTAATGCTAATACCGTAGGCGGCATGAGCAAGATGGAGGACATTTATATGGATGTGCTTAAGCCTGATACCAAAGAAGATAACGTTAAATACATAGATACGCTTGACTGTGCCGAGAGTACGGAGAGGGTGGTCAACTACTATAACCTTAAGCCTTTTACAGCTACTATCAGCACCGCTTGCTCTTCATCATCCAACTCATTTCTATTAGGTGCAAGAATGATAAAACAAGGCGTTGTAAAGCGCGCTGTTGTTGGTGGCGGTGATGCATTGAGCAGATTTACGCTCAATGGTTTTTATAGCCTTAAGAATGTAGACAAGACCCTTTGTAAACCTTTCGACCAAAACAGGCTTGGCCTTAACCTGGGAGAAGGTGCTGGCTTCTGCCTGCTGGAATCAGAATCGGCCGCTAAGGCAAGAGGGGCAAATATCATAGCTGTGTTAAGCGGCTATGCTAATACCAACGATGCCTACCACCCTACAGCGCCATCGCCTACCGGTGACGGCGCTTACCGCACCATGCAGGAAGCGCTGAATATGGCGGGGCTACAACCAGGCGACATCAGCTACATTAATGCCCACGGTACTGCTACCCAGAATAACGATGCTGCCGAGGGCATAGCAATACAAAAATTGTTTGGCACACAGCCACCTCCGTTTAGTTCCACCAAACCTTTTACCGGCCATACACTGGCGGCTGCCGGAGTTATTGAAGGTATCTTTAGCGTGCTGGCGTTGCAGGAGCAAATGATCATACCCAACATGAACTTCGAAACCCGTATGGAAGAACTGGAAATACAGCCGGCAACAGAACTGGTGGAAAATGCGGGATTACGGCATGTACTCAGTAACTCATTCGGTTTCGGAGGTAGTAATGTTTCACTAATATTCAGCAAGCCATGATACAACCTTTATATATCATATCAGCTTGCAGCATTACGGCACAAGACACCTACAACAGGGAGAATTTCCTTAATCCTGTCAGGAGTATAGATGATGGCAGGTTGTTTGTTATCGACCCTGATTATACCAAGTACATAAACCCTGTAGCCATACGGCGCATGAGCCGAATGTTGAAGAGGGGTATAACTGCTGGCATGCGCAGTCTTGATGAGGCAGGAATTAAAACACCAGATGGCATTATAGTGGGTACTTCCCGAGGTAGTGTAACCGATATGGAAATATTCCTGCATGAGCTTATTGAGCTGGATGAACAGGCACTGAATCCTGCGGGATTCATACAATCTACCTACAATTCTGTGAATGGTTGGTTAGCGATGCTTTCAAAATGCACCGGCTATAACCAGACTTATGTGCATCGTGGCTTTACATTAGAACTTTGCCTGTTCGACGCAATGCTAATGCTGAGTGAAGCGAACAACAAGAAATATATACTGGCAGGCGCTTTTGACGAGCTGACACCAGAATATTTCACCATTCGCAAAAAGATCAACTATTACAAAGAAGAGATACCCAATAACCTCAACCTATACAAGCACAGTGATACTATCGGCTCCATTGGCGGCGAGGGCGCTCATTTTTTTACGGTGAGCAATGACCCTACCAATGCAAAAAGTTCTCTTAAGGCTTTAGCTATGCTGCATAAACCAACAGTAGCTGAATTGCAGGCCGGCATAGACAGAATACTTGAAGAAACTAAACTTAATAAAGAACACATTGATGTACTGGTATGTGGCATGAATGGTGACAGTCGAACAAAACAGCTAGTTGATACCGCTATTGACAACTGCTTAGATAATACTACGGTAGTAAACTTCAAACACCTGGGCGGCGAATATGATACAGCCTCAGGCCTTGGCCTATGGCTTGCAGACCACCTCTGCCGGACTCAAACGATTCCTTCTGAAGTGATCTGCAAGATAGGCACTGCCACTTCTGTTAAGAAAATTCTTCTATGTAACACTACCATCATGGGCAATGTTTCCCTGATGGTAGTAACATCAGTTGATTAAAGTACTATTGGGTTGAATAAGGATTTTACTTTTTTTGTTTAACTGCAGCAAACATTTTCCGAATTTCCTCATCAGTAAAATCGACCAGAGAAACAGTCATTTTGCCACCTGTTATTTTGGCACTATTTTCCACTACAAAAAGCAATTTATTAGCTACTACTGCAGCAATGTAAAGGTATTCCGGATTACCGGTTAAATCCTTCAGAGCCGTTGCCCCATCTCTATCCATTGTCAGACTCAAATCAGTATAAGAATATCGCTGATCGTGAGGTTTTTCCAATTTAGCATCAACTACATTTTGCACTGTAACAGCGGGCCTTCTATTAATAGCATAAGTCTCATCGCTATGCACTTTCTGCATTACTACTGTATTAGGTGCATCTGAAAGAAAATAGAACCCTGTACAAACATATTCGCTATCATCGATAACTGCTGCAGACGTACCAGCAGAAGAATTCACCTTAGTTTCGTTTTCATTATCAGCGCAACCAAGAACTAACAGAGCAAAAGAACTAACTATAAAGAATATTTTTTTCATAAAATCATATGGTTACTTTCCTACCCCACCCGCAGCCTTTGCTTTCTGCCTGATGCTTTGTATAAACTCCTCTGTTGGCTTATTGCCTGTAGCAAGGGCTACCTCCAGATATTGCAGTGCTTTTACCGGATTACCTATGGCATCATACGCTACACTAAGATTGTTAGCGGCCGCTTTGGTAATATCAGGCACATTGCCTTTCACGGCTATCTCCCAGTCATCTATCGCTGGCTGAGCAAAACCTTTACTGTATAGTGCTACGCCGTGGTAAAAATAAAAATATACGTTTGACGTATTCAACTTCAATAATAAACTGTAACGACGTAATGCAATATCATAGTCTCCACGCTGTACAGCGTTAAAACCGCTGTCATTCAGCACACCTTGTGCCTTCGGACTTAACTGGTAAGCAACAACATAATCTTTCAGAGCGTTCACTGTATCATTAATATCCAGGTAAACAATAGCTCGGTCCACATATGTTTTGTACACATTATTTTGGATCTGTAGTGATATATCAAAATTCTCAAAAGCCTTCGGGTAGTCTTTTTTTGCAGCATATATCATTGCAACGCGGTCATGCACTTTTGCATCGGCCATATGCAACAACGTAAGCGTTTCGTAATCTTCAAGCGCTTTATCTATTTCTCCCCTATCCATGTACAAATTACCCCGCCATTTGTAGGACAATTGCGCAATGCCGGTATTTTTTTTATCGTATGATCTATCAGGGTCTTTTTTGAAAGGGTATTTTTCTATAGCATCTGTCAGAAGTGACTCAGAATCATGCCATGCATAGGTACGCTCGTAGCAAGCATATGCAAGGGCGCTTGATGACAATAACAGGATAATAAGAACCGACAATTTAGCTCCCGGATATTTCTTTACTACTTCATTAATAAAAAAGAAAAGGATGAACATAAGTCCGAAGTAGGCCACATAAGAATACCTGTCGGCCATAATAGCTGCCCCTACCGATACAAACTGAAGTACAAACATTACGTTAGCCACAAAATATAATATACCAAACGCAACTATGCGAAAATATTCAGGTCTCTTTTTCCACGTGTACCAAAGTGGAGCAACAATACTTGCAATTGCCAACACAGGTGCCATATAGAATATCTGCGGCAAGCTACCTCCAACAAACCTTATCGGATATGGATAAAACGTAGAAAGATAAGTGGGATTGAACAGTTTAGAGATGTACATTATATATCCATAAGCAGCGTACATGATTCGTTCTGCAAGGGTAAGCGTGCCAAAATCAGCTACGGCACCTGTTTTGTTCTGCGTGTAGAACGCCATCATACCACATGCCAGCGATGTAAGGAAGAAAATTGCCTTCTCAGCAACTTGCTGTTTCAGGTCCCACTTGCGCCACATCAGCAGATCCAGGCATAGAATAGAGAACGGAAATACAACAGCCATTGGCTTAGATAGGCATGACAGGACAAAAAGAAAGTAAGTAACGCCGTACCAAAACCACTTTTTTGCATCACCCTTTATATACTGCATATAAGTGAGCATTCCTGCAAAGTAAAAGAAGGCATAAAGCACATCTTTCCGTTCCGCTATCCAGGATACAGACTCTACCCTCATTGGATGCACCCCAAACCACAATGCCCCAAATCCTGTTATAAACAAAATACCGGCCTCCTCTACCCTCAGCCTGCGGCACAGCACCACAATTAGAAAGAACACCAGAATGGTATTGGCAATGTGGATAAGGATATTAGTTGTATAATATGGTTTGGGGTCTAGCTCAGAAAAATGGTAATTGACAGCCAAAGAGAGCATACATAGCGGGTGGTAGTTGTTCTTGGTTATGTCCTCTGTGAAGATGACCTTCAGATTCTCTTTAGTAAAAGCCTTAATGTAAGGGTCGTTAGTTACATAGAAATCGTCGTCCCAGTTGGTGAACTGGTTTTCGCGTGTGTACTGAAATGTAACAAAAGTTGTTATACAAATAACTGCAAGTATGAGCAGTTGCTTGACTAAAAAGGGCAGTTTCATGCTATAAAATGATGGGTAAAATAAGTAAATATTCACAGATATACCCAATAATTTAGCACCACCAAAACCCGCTAAACATCAAGCTGTTAAAATTTGAATGTATTGGCTACATTTTTTCATAATTAAATAGCACAATGTTACATTTACAAGAAATACTCCGGCTATGGGAAAGATAGTGAAACGTATATTATATACGATAGGCATAATCCTTATACTCTTTATTGGCGCAGCAATATTGATTCCTATCCTGTTCAAGGACAAAATATTGACATTAGTAAAGAAAGAAATGAATGAGAAACTGAACGCTGTGACCGACTTCAAGGATGTGGACATTTCATTATTACGCAATTTCCCACGCCTTTCGGTAAGTATTGTTGGCCTGAGTATTGTTGGCAAAGATGAGTTTAAGAACGATACTCTTATATCTGCAAAAAGCATCGATGTTGCGCTTGACCTCATGAAAGCAATCAACGGAACTTATGACATCCTAAATATTGGACTTAAAACCCCCCGTATTCATGCAATTGTGCATGACAACGGCATTGCCAACTGGAATATTACTAAACCGGAACCTGAAACGAAACCTGCCTCTGCCAGTGAACCGCTATCGTTAAAACTGCGCAAATATTCAATAGAGAACGGCGACATTGCATACAACGATGAGGTAGGAAAAATGCGTGCGGAAATCGAAAACCTGAACCACCGTGGCTCTGGCGACTTCACCAGCGATGCATTTACGCTATCAACAGAAACAACTGCAGATGCTGTAACGTTTGTTAACGGCAATATTGCTTATATGAACAGTGTTGCTACAAAAATTAACCTTGACCTTGGCATTGACAATAAGGCACACAAATACACATTCAATACAGACAAGATACAATTGAATGGCCTCAAGCTATCTACTAAAGGTTTTGTGCAAATGCCCGATACTAACAATATTGTTATGGACATCACTTTTAATACTCCATCCAATGACTTTAAAGATATCCTATCGCTTGTTCCGGGTATATACAAAAACAATTTTAAAGACATAAAAACAACAGGTAAACTAGCATTAAATGGCTTTGTAAAAGGCACAATGAACAAAACGCATATGCCCGCGTTTAAGGTTGACTTAACAATTCTAGACGGTTCTTTCCAATACCCAGATCTTCCGCAAAAAGTATCAAACATACAAGTAGGATTGAAGGTGGACAACCCTGATGGAGTTACCGACCACACGATAGTAAATCTTGAAAAATGTCACCTTGAACTCGGGACTCAGCCTTTCGATTTCCGTATGTTACTTAAAACTCCGGTGAGCAACCAATGGATTGATGCTTCAGCAAAAGGTAAAATAGATCTTACACAAATGCAAAAATTTGTGAAACTAGAAGCGAGTACAAAACTTGCCGGTGTCATCAGCGCAGATGTAACTGTCAAAGGTTCTATTGCTGCCGCGCAGAAAAAAGAGTTTGATAAACTTGATGCTACTGGCAATATCAGCTTTGACAACCTGTCTTATATTTCAAAAGACTATCCTGATGGTATTAACCTGTATAGCTTGTCTCTTTCCTTCAACCCTAAGAATGTAACTGTATCTAACATGAAGGGTAAATACCTAGGCACCAACTTTGGTGGCGACGGGAGTATTGATAACCTGCTTGGTTATTATCTGAAAAATGAGGCTTTGGATGGCTCTTTCAATTTTTTAGCAGACAATGTAGATGTAAACAAATTCATGGGTACATCTTCTACGCCTGCACCGGCGGCAGAACAAAAATCTGCATCGTCCGGGGCATTCCTTGTGCCATCAAACCTCAATATATCGCTGAACGCAAAAATTGGAGCTGTAAAATATGATAATATCAACCTATCTAACGTTGCAGCATCGCTTTCGATACGAGACCAGGTAGTAGACCTCCAGAATGTATCCGGTAATGCACTGGATGGCAGCGTAAAAATTAGCGGCAGCTATTCCACTAAGACAGATAAAAAAAATCCCGACATAGCATTCAAATATAACCTGAACGCCGTAGATGTTCAAAAGACCTATAATAGCTTTAGCACTGTGCAAAAATTGATGCCTGTTGGCAAATACGTATCTGGCAAAGTAACCTCAAACTTATCGATGACTGGCAAACTGGATGGTACAATGTCGCCGGTAACAAATTCTCTTGAAGGAAAGGGCGACCTGATGATGCTCGGTGGATTGTTGAGTAATTTTCCGGTTACAGACATGCTTGCAGATAAGCTGAAGTTGCAGCAATTCAAATCTATTAAGTTGTCAGACATGAAATTGTTTTTCACATTTAGTAATGGAAGTGTAAATGTTGAACCGTACAAGACCAAGATAGGTGATATTGAAGCTGAGATAGCTGGCAGTCACGGTTTTGACCAAACTTTAAAGTATGGTGTAAACTTTGTTGTACCTCGATCATTAATGGGTAACGAAGCTAACAATATGGTAAATGGTTTGTTGAGCCAAGCAACAAAAAATGGTGTACCTGTGAAATTGGGAGAAAAAGTAAACCTGACGGTGAATATTACAGGCACTATAACGAATCCTAAAATTGAGACTAACTTAAAAAATGTGGTTGGCGACGCCGTTAACACCATCAAGGAAGAAATAAAGAAAGAAGTAGAAAAGAAAGTCGATAGCGTTAAACATGTCATTAAGGATACCGTTCAAGCAATAAAGAAAGAAGTAGTTAATGTAGCAAAAGATGAGATAAAGAAGCAAGTATTTGGCGATACCACTAAAACAAGTACTAACCCAACAATCCAAAAAGCAGGTGATGAAATAAAGAAGGGGCTGGATGGGCTATTCAAAAAGAGGAAATAATATTGTGTCTTAAAGTTATAATAAAACAAGTCCCGTAAACCGGGACTTGTTTTATTATAGAATAATTAATAACTTTATCTATTCTACTTACCTGATATGAAAAAACTGTTACTACTTCCTATCCTGTTTATCTTAAGTATTTGCACTTATGCACAGGCACCTAATATACAATGGCAAAAATGCCTTGGTGGAACTCTACTCGAAGAAGGCCGCACTATTGTGCAAACTGCCGATAGTGGTTTTTTGGTAGCTGGACTTGCAGAGTCTAACGATTCGGAGGTAACAGGTAACCACGGCGGCTATGATAGCTGGCTTGTAAAGCTGACACCAACGGGAACTATTAGCTGGTCACATGCTTATGGCGGCACAAAATCCGACAATTGCAACTACATTCAGCAAACATCAGATGGAGGGTATGTATTTGCAGCCAGCAGCAAATCTGATGATGGCGATGCAACCCTCAACCATGGTACGTTTGACTTCTGGATAGTAAAAATAACCTCTACTGGTACTATTACCTGGCAAAAGTCGTTTGGCGGCAGCGGTGTGGATGCCGTACACTGTGTAAAACAAACAACTGATGGCGGATACATAGTCTGCGGCAGGAGCAATTCCACAGATGGTGATGTGACCGGCAATCATGGGGATGATGATTTCTGGGTATTACGTCTTTCAAGCACCGGCGGCCTTATATGGCAAAAGTGCTACGGTGGCACCGGGGATGATGACGGAGGCGTGGTAATGGAATTGCCGGATGGCAGCTTTGTCTTAGGTGGTGCCAGTGCCTCGAACGACGGCGATGTGACAGGTAATCATGGAGGAGACGATTATTGGGTGATACGCATATCTCCTACGGGTACTCTTCTCTGGCAGAAATGCTTCGGCGGCACCAATAATGATATAATATCAGACCATGCCGGCGGCTCGGGAGGTATGCAGTTCACTACCGATAGCTGCATTATTGTCTCCGGATGGAGTAAGTCGAGCGATGGCGACGTAACTGGCAATCATGGAGACAATGATTACTGGATAGTGAAAATTTCGCTAACGGGAAGCCTGGTATGGCAAAAATCTTTTGGTGGCACGGGTGATGATGCCGCAACTTCTATGGATAGAACAGACGATGGTGGTTACATTGTAGCTGGCACCACCTACTCAAACGACGGCGATGTTACTGATAATAACGGCGGCTATGAATATTGGGTTGTAAAAATATCGGATACCGGTGCCTTGCAATGGCAAAAGTGCATGGGCGGCACCAGTGCATCTCCGGGTGAAGTGGCAAACGCAGTGCTGCAAACCTGGGGAGGCGGCTATATTGTTGCCGGGTTCGCTAAGGCCAACGACAGCGATGTATCGGGCAATCATGGAGAGGCCGATTACTGGGTCGTAAAACTAAATTGTATTATGCCCGTTGTTGGTGCTATTTCAGGATCTGCTGATGTTTGCGTTGGCTCAAGTGTACTTTTGTCAGATACAACTGCCGGTGGTTTATGGAACTCTGCAACAGGAAAAACATCAGTATCGGGCGGAACAGTAACAGGCATTACAGTGGGGGCAGAAGTCATCTATTACAGTGTTGCGAATACTTGCGGCGCTACCGTAGCTCTTCACAATATTACGGTTAACCCTTTGCCGGTGCCAGTTATTTTGATATCTGGCGGTGTGCTTAGTACTGCTGTGCCATATGTAACTTACCAATGGCTTTCAGGTACCACACCCATTGCTGGTGCAACTAATGCCACATATACTCATACCGGACCCGGTTCATACAATGTTGTTGTAACAGATTCAAATGGTTGTAGTGATACATCTTCAACGTCAATGAATGTGGAAGGAGTAAATAATATTTATGCAAATGACATTACCATATTACCCAATCCTGCAAATGAGTATATTTCAGTTTATGGTGTAAAAGATGTGTCTATGCGTTTATATAGCATTCTTGGCCAACTGCTAAAAGAAACTAGGTCGAAAACTATTTCAATAGCTGAATACCCCGCTGGCCTATACATTGTTGGCGTATTTGATTCAGAAGGATTACTATTGAAGCAGGAAAAGGTCGTAAAGCAATAACCTATTGCAATGTAAAATGTGGGTTGCAGATGATACCAAAGGCATTGCCCCATGGGTCTCTTACTGATGCCACAATTATCCCTTCACCCACATCCATGGGCTCACCATGTGGCGTTGCACCATGCGCTAATAGCTCATTATAGGTCTGCTGTACATTATCCACCCCCCAGTAAGCAACCACATTGGTTGTTTTCGATACCGTTGCTGTATCCCTTGGCTGCAGGCCAAGCTCGTAACCAGCCACATTAAATCCTACATAAAAAGGCTGATCAAAATAAGGTTCAATTCCTAATATCTTCGCATACCATTCTTTTGCAGCATTGATATCTTTAACATGATAACCTACGGTGCGCAGGCCATAGTATTGTGTTGCCATAACATTAAAATGAGTCGCCAAAACAGCTTTTTAGTGAACAATAAATTTTCCTGATACAACACTTTTATCGTCGAACAACAATCTGTACAAGTAAATTCCCGGATTAAATACGTCAGTTATTATATTGGTATCATAATATCTTCTCACCACCCGGCCACTTAAATCAACTATTTCAAGCACATCAACATTATGCTCAGTTAATATAGATATTTTACCACTACCGGGGTACTGCATGACAACGGCCTTTGCAATACGTGCATCTGTCAACCCGGTTGTACCGACACTTATTGTGTCCGTAAATGTTTCTGTAAAGCAATCTGTCGTTACAGTATGCCTAACAATATAATTGCCAGTGGCAGCATAAGCATGCGATGGGCTCAGTGATCCATTAGTACCACCATCACCGAAAGTCCAAAAATGTCCGGCAGTCACAGGTGAGTGTTGCGTATAGGCAACCGTACTACCAATGATCGTTTGTGTAAATATGGCGGCAGGATAATGACCATACTGTTGCCAGTAGTTCAAGCTATCAAAAACAATCCGATCTGAGACACGCTGCAAAGTCTGTGCAATGGATGTTGCAAGAGTGCCCGAATACGTGCAACCATAAGTTCTTTTATGAAAAATAGAACCATACATTACTGCCGTTTCAAGATAAGATCCCTCTACCGAAGGGTGCGAGCTATCACTTTGGTAAAGATTTATGGAAGGAAAACTATCTTTTATAACTTTCCATGCTACACCAACCGGAGCAACTACAGCATCATTATCCTGAGTCATCTGTAGATAACTTTCCCGTAGCCGCAATTGCATACCTGCATAAGTACACACCATAGGATATGAAGCACAATTCATGGCATCTCCATTAGAACGTCCCCACGTCATCAGGAACATTGTTTGAGTACACGTATCGTTGGCATGTATCAAA
>JBGAJU010000011.1:0-6038 GCA_044224775.1 Flavipsychrobacter sp. | reverse complement strand
ACATCAGTCATTACCTGTGCCGGTGGAAACGAAGGTCGTTGGCTTTGTTCCTGCAAAACGACCACATCCCATGGCTGCGAAAATATCTTGGTAATAGTAGGTCCGTACGTGCTATGCAGCTCAAAAGTGTACCCTCCCGGATCCGACTCGTCATAAATCAACGTATCTCCCATTGCAGTCGCCATGGTTTGCAACATCAGGGGCATATTGTTTACATAAGTGTAACTATTGCCAATAAACAATACTCTGCGTGTGGTAGCCTGGGCAAAATTTATCATAACACAGGAGACAAGCAGAAAAAAAGATTTTATTCCAGTTTTCATATTTAAAGCTCTTTTAGCATCAATTCACGTATATATTTTACAGGTGCACTACCATAACTCAGAAATTTTTCATGAAATTTCTTCAGGTCGAATTTATACAACATTTTAGATCTGCATTCGTTTCGAAAATCTGTTATCTCCATGTATCCAGTAAAGTAACAACACAGCTGCACCTGGGTCACGGAAACCCTTTTCCACTTCCCTTCCGCCTCAGCTTTTTGTTGAAAAGCCTCTTCCTGCAACAGCTTTAAAGCCTCTTCCTTACTCATATCCTTAGTATGAACAGAATAATCAAGTATAGTATTACAGGTGCTACGTAAATTCCATTTATAATACATTAGCCACATTTCCGGAGACGCTTCGATTGAGTTTATTCCTTTATCTCCATCGTAGCCATTCTCCAACATCATTCTTTCGGTATATACTGCCCAACCTTCAATCATTGCATTATTACCTAAAATGGACTTGATGATACTCGGCGATTGATTGGAATAGACCAGCTGGGTATAATGGCCCGGAATAGCTTCATGTATATTGAGTATCTGTAAAATGTAATGGTTATACTCACGCAAATAACTTTCTGCTTTATCAGGGTCCCAACCAGATAAGCTACCAACATTGTAATAAGTGTTACCGTTCTTATCATAAGGGCCGGGAGATGTAATCGACGCTCCTGCCACACCAGCCATATAAGCCGGCTCCTTACGCACCACGAGAGGCTTTGATGGGTCAATATAAATAAGGTTTTTAGTATTGATAAATGCAACCAACTCAGGGATTTGCTTCTCAATCGCTGACTGGAAAGAATCTGGGGCAACATGATTTAATGAGAGTTTATCAATCATTTTTCTTATCGCCAGCAATTTATTATCCGGCATAGGCTCATTATCAAAGTACTTTGGCCACAGCTGCCGTGTAAGATGAAACATATTATCATGCAGGTCCTTTTTATGTTGCATTGCCTTTTCAAATATCTGCTCAGCTGTGTAGCCAGACTGAATATCTAAATTAAATTTCTGCTCGTACAATTCTTTACCCAACCTGAAGTTACGCGGTTCTTCGTTCTTCAATTCTTTTAACCACTCCACGTACTCTTTGATAGCCTTTGTGGATTTTTCAGCACGTTCTCTAATATTTTGCGTCAAGGCCTCATTCAACCCAGACCTGCGTAATGCGTCTTCGAGTTCAGCACTAAAAACTGACACCCCTCCCAAATTCTGCTCTATAGCTAATGCGATGTGCTCTTTTGTAGGATTACGGATATTTTTCTTTGCAGCATCATAATACGCCGGAATGTTAGCCATTCTTTTATAAAAACTGTTCAACCTTTTGTCCAGAGCTTCGTAGTTATTGCTAAGCATTTCTGCAAAGCTACCGGAGACATTATATGACGACGGGTCCCACTCCCATGCTTTCAAAACATTAATTCCCCACTGCGTACTGCTAAGATGGTTTCTTATGAGATAATAATCAGTTTTATTGGCAGCAGACAAAGATTCAATATCGAATTTCGCCAATTCATCTATGCTTTTTTTACAAAAAGCCACTTCTCGCGTCCTCGAAACATTGTCAGGCACAACCAAGATATCATCGTACTTGTGGTACCCCACACTACTCGCCCAACCTGGATATATTTTCCATAATTCTTCCACAAAATGCTGCTTCCACTCATCGAATTTTTTATCGTTTTCGCCGGAGGTATTTTGGGCTTTAACTACATTCATAGAACAAAAAATTAAAGTCCAAGCAAACAGTAAAATATTCTTCTTCATATCTGGTATTGAATATGCAAACTTAACTCATAATGTGAGTATTATTAAATTAACTGCAACAAGTGCTTGACCAAAATGTATAAAACGACAAAGTCCCCAAGGCTTACGGGGCCGGAGACTTTAATACGTTATTCAATACACCCAAAGAGGTTATTGAATGTAATTTACAGGGGCTGTTATGCGGAGGGATATGTCCCTCATAGTATTAGGCGTAGTAACAGGGCAAAATGTTAGTGTCAATTACAAATATTTTTATTGATAATGTAAAATATTTCACCAATATATTGGATTATAACTATTTAAGAACGTCTACTGAATGTTTACTTTAGTCGTAAATAGATTTTCTCCATTAGACACCCTAATAAAATACATACCTTGATTCAGGTTCAGCCCACTAATAGTGTAAATCTCTCTAAAACTATTTAGATCAAGAATTTCAGTGTGTACGTTTCTTCCAATAATATCATAAATAGTCAAGTTGCATGAACCCGATACTTCCTGACCAAAAGCTAAATTTATTTGAGACGAGGTACTGTTACCGATCACTTTAACAGGTAGAATGTCCTTATTAACTGATGGTATATTAAGCCTGGAAGGTCGTATATTCACATTATCTAGGTACCAGGCTGTTCCCATAGCTGTATTGCCGGTATAGCGGAAGGCAATATGTACAGGGAGGGCGCCTGGCCCACAATGCCACCCGAGGCTAAGTTCATGGGTTATCCAAGCTGTATCATTGATACTTAAATTAGGATTAAGGACGCTGGTAGAATCAACATAAAGATAAGTTGCTACCGATGCGGTTGTGTCCCAGGTAATCAACACGGCCAGCCGCCCATTTGAAGTAAAAATATCTGTCCGGGTGTCAAAATACAGATATGCTTTACTATAGCCGGACAGGTCGAGAAGAGGTGTTATGAGATAAGAGGTGTCCAGATGGCTTGTAGCTGTCCAGTAATTAGTACACATCATTCCTGGCGTAGGCGTTCCGGATGCATTCTTACGACCTAATCCCGATTCACAATGCCATTTACCGGAAGGATCGGTGCCTGATACCGGGGTGTAGTGTAACCAATTTGTTGGAAAGCCAATTGATGTCGCACAAGACACATCAAAATTTGTGCTGAGAGATGTTACCGTCTGCGCAAATAACGAATAAGGTGCAACTAACAAGGCAAAAAAAACAATGCATATATTTTTTCTCATTGTGAGGTGAATTTTCGGCCGCTTCAAAAAAAACAGCACAAGTTAGCTAATTACTTTTATTACAAATCTTTCAGAATACCAATCTCGTCTTTAATTAAGCATCAAAAATAATGCCAAGTAAATTCATATATGATCAGGCATACTTTTGGCTATACAACATATGACGAGCAATGCTCGATAGACGTTAGTACTTTTAGAAAATTAATTTCAGGGTACTAACATCTGTACACCTGTTTACGTCTATACATTGGGGAAATATTACTGTAAGATGATTTAAAGATAATAGTGCATTCAGAGACATTAAATATAAACCGCAGGTTCTCTGCTTCAGAAAAAAGCATGGCAGCCTCCACCGGGAGTAGCAACCTCAGTATACTGATAAGGGATTGTAATGCCGGATCGCGAGCTGCACAACAAAAAATATATGACGTATATACACCGGCCGCTTATGGAGTAATACGACGCTACTTAAACAACAACGAGCAACTTGCACAGGAGATATTAAATGACTCATTCTTAAAAGTTTTGACAAAATTAAACCAATATAATTTTCAGGGTGCATTTGAAGGCTGGATCAGGCGAATAGTAGTAAATACGGTTACAGATTACCTGAGAAAAAACATCAAAGATGACCATCATAAAGAAATACAACCAGAAGACGCATATGTACCCAATGAATCTGTTGCAAACTTGTCGCATAAAGAGCTGCTACAATTGATTCAACAATTACCCGACGCACAACGAACTGTATTCAACCTGTTTGTGTTTGAAAAATATACTCACAGAGAAATAGGTGAAATACTGAATATAAACGAGAATAACAGCCGGTGGCATTTAAATGACGCCCGAAGAAGATTGAAAGAAAGGATTAATTCTATAATGAAGTAATTATTAATGCCATGGATAAAAACATGAAAAACCTCGACGATCTTTTTGAAGAAGGGCTCGGCAATTATACCGAGGTCCCGCCCGCGGCAGCGTGGGCCGCATTTGAAAAGAAGCTAAGTGCCGTTCCGCACCGTGGTGGCCGGTTTACATATCGCAGGCTCTTATTGCTTGCAGTTGCCGGGTTATTTGTGGTAAGTATACCGGCAATGAAATTCCTCCCGGTATTCAACATGGAAAATAATACTAGATCTACTCTTACCTCTGAAAATGAAAATACGCCGGTTAATGCCAATAACTCAGATGGAAGAATAGTCGGTCAGGTTACAAATAGCGACACTAAACAAAACACAGGAAAAGAGGCTACTACTGACGTACATAATAATGGAGACCCTAACCGGCAGCCCGGTCAACCTCAACGAATAGCTCAAAATATTATTAAGGAAAGGTATATTCCCGGACATAACCAAAAGACGATACGAAATACAAGTAAACACAACTCAATAGGAAATGAGCAAAACGAAGAACCCGAAAATAGAACAGTATACCAAAGTAGTTTATCAAATCCGGCCGCTATAGATCAAACTGATGAAAATAATGAAAATAATGACAGTAACAGCAGTAACAAACCTACTGCAGAACCCAAAGAAGAATCAGTACCTGATAAAACTGAACAAAAAGCCATAGTGAATGTAACACTTAAAAATAGCCCCAAGCCTCCCAAACCAAAGCTCAATAGGTGGGAAACCGGTATAAAAGCAGGATATGAACGTGGATTTAATAATGATGCTGGCAGAAAAATATTGGTATCGCCATACCTTCAATACAATATCAGCAGGAAATTCTCGATCATGTTCCAGCCTGCAATAAAAGGAGGTGAGATAGCGAACCGCCGAATCGGCAATATAAGTTCCTATTCCCGGCAAAATGCAGACAGTTCATGTGTACAAATCGGCCCAGCCGACTCAGTATCAGTTATCACAAGAAATGAATTGTATATAACACGATACAGGTACACCCAAAGCCATGACTCTATAGCAAAGGCCTATTCAATTGGAGGCAATTACCTGGAATGTGAAATGCCATTGTTGTTCAAATACAATGTAAATAAGACGTTCTCAGTATATGCCGGCGTTAATCTATTATACAGCAAGCAGTTCAATGTAAAAGAACAAACGTACATAGAGCATAAGTCAACAACAAAAGATACTCTTGTCATTACCAGAACAGGCCAAACTGCTAATCCTTACCCGGTAAGTTCAATAATTAAATATCCCGGCAGCGATTATTCAGGTTACAGTGGGCCCGCATATGCCGCTTCAGGTGAAGCTATATTTCGTGCAGGCTACATGATTGGCATTAGCTATGAGTTCCACAAGAGGTTACTTTTCGACGCTCTTGTTCAGCAATCAAATGCAAGATCAAATGTTCAGGGTGGCTATAACGTAAATACGGCCCTCTCAGCCCCTTATTTCCGCTTCACCATTGGCTATAAACTATCTAAATAGGTTCTAAACTATTCAGTTCAAACCCTATTCGTTTCATACACGTAAGTCCCGGATCGATCGGGACTTTTTATTGTCCGTTAACTATCAACTTAAACCCGGTTCCATAGGCATTAAGTATTTCAATAGCAGGGTCATCCTTCAGCATCTTGCGTATCTTACTGATGTACACATCCATACTTTTCGCGGAGAAATAATCGTCATTCCCCCACACCTTGTTCAGTATAGTAGAACGAGGTATTAATTCATCTTTATGCTTAACAAGAATACATAACAAATCCGTCTCTTTCGAACTCAACCTCTTTACGACATCCCCTAGTTGCAGGGTCATTTTTGTGTAGTCGAAC
>JBGAJU010000086.1:0-12655 GCA_044224775.1 Flavipsychrobacter sp. | reverse complement strand
CCTAAACAGGGTATAAATATACCTTTTAGGGGTATAATTATACCTTTTTATACCCCTTTATACCTTAAAATAAAAAACAAGATGATTGACCAGAGCGCATTCCGCGCACCCTCAAAAAAATTATTAACCGAAAATCGAGGACTTTTTGCAAAATTATACCCCCTTGGCCCTTTCTTGAGATTACTTAGAACCCAAGCTTTCCCAAAAAAAATATAAAAAAGCTGGCAACCCGTTATTTAACCCATACGCGCTTATCTTTTTAATACCTTTGGGAATTACAGTAGATATATAAAATTAGTTAATGAAGCGTTTAGCCATATTGGGGTCAACAGGGTCTATTGGTACACAGGCGCTGGAGGTGGTGGCAGCACACCCCGACCTGTTTGAGGTGGAGGTATTGAGTGCACACAGCAACGCGCCGCTGCTAATAGAGCAGGCAAAGAAATTTAAGCCCAATGCTGTAGTGGTTACGGATGAGAGCAAGTATAAGATAGTGAAGGATGCCTTGCTCATGCTGCCCATAAAGGTGTTCAGCGGCAATCAAAGCCTCAACGAGGTGGTGCAGTGGGAGGCGATAGATACCGTGCTGGGCGCCATTCTGGGTTTTGCCGGCCTGCACAGCATACTGGCAGCAATTGATGCAGGCAAGCGCATAGCACTTGCCAATAAAGAAACGCTTGTAGTAGCCGGCGAGCTGGTAATGCAGCGCGCCAAAGAAAAGAATGTCGCTATCATTCCGGTGGACAGCGAGCACAGCGCCATCTTCCAGTGCCTGGTCGGCGAGGACATGAATAAGGTGGAGAAGATGATATTGACCGCAAGCGGCGGGCCTTTCCTGGGACGCAAACCCAACTACCTGGTAAATGTCAAGGCAAGCCATGCATTGCAGCATCCAAACTGGAGCATGGGCGCCAAAATAACCATCGACAGCAGCACGCTGATGAATAAGGGGCTGGAGATGATAGAAGCGAAGTGGCTGTTCGGGCTCACGAACGAGCAGATCGAGGTGGTCATTCACCCGCAGTCCATCATACATTCTATGGTGCAGTTCTGCGATGGCAGCGTAAAAGCGCAAATGGGCCTCCCCGATATGAAGCTGCCCATACAATATGCCATAGCTTTCCCGCACCGGGTAAGCAACACCTATAAAAGGTTGGATTTTAAAGATTTTCCAAAACTAACCTTTGAAGCGCCCGATTATAAAACTTTCCGTAATCTTGCCATCGCTAAGGATGCTATGGCCAAAGGCGGCAACGCACCCTGCGTAATGAATGCAGCGAATGAAATGGTAGTGAACGCATTTTTGCAGAACAAGGTGGGCTTCCTCGAGATGAGCGATATGATAGAGAAGACAATGGAGCAGGTGGCATTTATAGAGCACCCTACGCTGCAGGACTACCAGGAAAGCGACCTTGAGGCGCGTGGCTACGCAATGGAGTTTATTAAGAAAAGCCAACTATCGATATATTAAGTAGAAGGTCAGAAGTAAAAACCTGAGAGTGTACAGATAAGTTTTACCATGACTTTAAAAACAATAAACAATTTATCCGGGCAACTTTTAACTTTTGCCTTTTAACTTTTACCGTAGAAATGCATTTAGATACGCTGTTATTAATGTCGGGCACCTGGATGAAGGTGATACAGTTGTTTGTGTCGTTGTCCCTTCTTATAGTACTCCACGAGTTTGGACATTTTTTCTTTGCGCGGTTGTTTAAAACGCGCGTCGAGAAATTTTACTTGTTCTTCGACTTCCTGTTCCCGTTCTCGGGCCTGCTCAATTTTGCACTCTTCAAAAAGAAGAAAGGCGATACTGAGTACGGTATTGGCTGGTTTCCGCTGGGCGGCTATGTAAAGATAGCAGGCATGGTGGATGAGAGTATGGACAAAGAGCAAATGGCTTTGCCACCGCAACCATGGGAGTACCGCTCCAAGAAGCCGTACGAAAGGCTGTTCATCATGCTCGGCGGCATCATCGTGAATGTGGTACTGGCAATAGTATTGTATGTAGCCGTGTTCGGTGTGTATGGCGAAGAGTACCTGCCCGCACGCAATGCAAAATGGGGCATCGCGCCGGATAGTACAGCGAAGTCGATAGGGTTACAGACAGGCGATATTGTAACGGCACTCGATGGCGTTCCTGTAGTGCGTTTTGAAAGGATCGTACCAGGCATAGTGCTTGATGAGGCAAAAGTGATAACTGTAGAGCGTGGTGGCCAGTCAGTGAATATCGATATAAAGCCGGGTACGGTACATTCCATAGTTACAGGCCAGAGAGGTACGTTCATATCGCCAAGAATGCCGTTCCTGGTGGGTGAGGTAAACAAGGCAACTGAGGCGGAGAAAATGGGTCTGAAAGAGGGCGACAGCATAATAGCAGTGAATGGCACCACAGTGCGATTCTTTGATGAGTACGATAGCATAAAGAAGTCGTTGGTGGGCCAGCCCATAGCGATGACGGTAATGCGTAAAGGCCAGCCGCAAGAGCTGCACGGAACAGTACCTGCCAATAAAATAATGGGCTTTATGCCGGATGCGGACCCTGGCAGGTATTTTAAAATGGAGACGATAAAGTATAACCCTATACAAGCTATTGGTAAAGGGTTCTCTTATACTTTCGAGCAGTTTGGCAGCTACCTGAGGCAGTTCAAGCTGATGTTCACTTCAAAAGAAATTAAAGCAAGTGAAAGCCTTGGTGGTATCATCAGCTTCGGTAAGATATTCCCGTCAGAGTTTGATATGGAGCGCTTCCTGATGCTGACAGCCTTTGTATCTATCATCCTTGCCTTTATGAATCTCCTGCCCATACCCGGCCTTGATGGCGGCTATGTTATCTTCCTGCTGTTCGAAATGATAACTGGCAAGCAGGTGAGCGAAAAGGTGATGGAGCGCGCTACTACCGTGGGTCTGATACTGCTCCTTACGCTGATGGTGTACGCCAACGGACTGGATATTTTCAGGTTATTCAAACATTAACCTCCAACCCCTGAGGGTATTAGTCATGTTGAAACAAAACATTACGGTTGCGGCCGATGCGGTTGTGTTCAGGAAGCTGGGGAACAAGCTACAGTTGTTGCTCATTAGACGCGGCAATGATCCTTTTAAAGGCATGTGGGCATTGCCGGGTGGTTTTGTAGAAGATGATGAGGAGCTGGAAACGGCTGCCATCCGTGAACTGGAAGAAGAAACCGGCCTGAAATTAAGTTCACTAAAGCAGCTGCATGCTTTTGGTAAAGTAGGCCGCGATCCGCGCGGGCGCTGCATTTCCATCACACACTATGCTATCGTAGACTCAGACCACGAAGTAGCCGGAGGCGATGATGCCGCACATGCCGAATGGGTGAACCTTGAGGAGATCGCCGAACTGGCCTTCGATCATATGGAAGTGCTTGAGTTTGCGTTGCGTGAGTTAGGCTCGCAACTGAAGTAGACTACTTCATTACTACTTGCAGTGTCTTGCGGGTTTCCTGTCTGAGCAGTATTTGCTTGTCTTTGGTAAGCTCAAAGACTATCTCCGCGTTGAAGTGGCGGATGGTAAGTAAGTGCACGTTCTCGTTGGTCGATACTTTGTAATCCTTGCCCAGCGCCTGTATTAGCGCTTTCACTTTATCCTCGCGGTTATCTATACAGGCAATGAAGCTGATAGCTGCATTCTGTATCAGGTTTATCTTCACCTTCAGGTCGTGGAAGATGCTGTAGAGTTTACTTAAGTTGTCTTCAGTGATGAAAGAAAAATCTTTAGTAGTAACCTGTATCAGCACCTGGTTGTCTTTTAATACAATGATCGGTGGATAATGCGATGCATCCACGTCGCTCTTGATGACCGAACCCGGTATGCTCTTATCAAGGAAGCATTTTACATAAAGTGGTATCCCCGCATTCTGCAGTGGCTTAATGGTCTTCGGGTGAATGATCTGTGCACCGTAGAACGCCATTTCTATCACCTCATTGAAGGAGATGGCGTCTATTTTTACGGTATTAGGGAACAGCTTTGGATCTGCGTTTTGCAGGCCCGCAACATCTTTCCATATAGTAACAGATTCGCCGTGGAGCATTGATGCGAGGAGCGCTGCGGTATAGTCAGAGCCTTCGCGTCCGAGGGTTACAGATTTGCCATCTTCTGTAGAGCCAATAAAACCTTGTGTTATCAATACTTTACCCTGCCTTAATATATTGCCGAGTATAGATTCTGCATTGTGCCTGGAATAGCCCCAGTCCACTACGCCATCGCGGTAAGTGTTGTCTGTACGGAGCACATTGCGGATGTCCACCCACTCATTAGGTATGCCGTTTTGTGTGAGATAGATAGAGAACATGCGCGATGAAAGCAATTCGCCCATACAAACTATCTGGTCGTACGAATAGTCGTAACTGGTGGGGTCAACATTTTTTACCGCCTGCTCCAGTTCTCCAAAATGCCCTTTCAATGCCTGCTCAGCTATCGGAAAATGAGCTTCATTCAGCAAGCCTTTTGCATATGCTATATGTTGTTCTTCCAGTTGCTTAGTAGCAGCCACGGCTCGTATGCTATCACCCTTACAGGCAAGATTTACGATGCTCTCCAGCGCATTGGTTGTCTTACCAAGTGCAGATAGAACCAATAGCAAAGAATCCTGTTCATCTTTAATAATTGGCAATAACGCTGCCATCCTGTTAGCATCAGCTATAGATGCACCACCAAATTTGTAAACACGCATAATTTGAGTAAAAAGTGAACAAAGATAAAATTATATTACTTTCTTTCCGCGCATCGCGTCCTTCAGCGCCGAATCCATAACGCGCTCTGCATAAGGGCGTGAAACTTCATTCAGTGTTTCGGTTGCTTTGTGCACCAGATCTTTATCTTTTGCAGCTACAGCATCGCGCAGCTTTTGCATCTGTTCGTTGGTTATTGCTACTTCTTCATCCGTGAGGAATTCCCTATGCTTAGCAATGAATTTTTCCGTAGTGTCCAGCATTTGCTGCGCTTCGGTTGTGGCCTCCACTAATGCACGTACTTTTATATCATCTTTTGCGTGGGTGAGGGAGTCAAGTAGCATTTTTTCTACTTCTTCATCCGTTAAACCATACTGTGGTTTCACGTCTATGCTTTGTGCCACACCACTGCGTAACTCTGTAGCGCTTACCTTCAGTATGCCATCCGCATCCAGCAGGAAGGTAACTTCTACTTTAGGCAAGCCTGCAGGCATGCCGGGGATACCGGTAAGGTTGAATTCTGCCAGCTTGCGGTTGTCCTGCACCAAATCACGCTCCCCCTGGAATACCGAGATACGCATCCCGCTTTGCCCATCCTTTTGTGTGGTATATTGCCTGCCTGCTTTGGTGGGTATCTTAGAGTTGCGTGGAATGAGTACATCCATCAGTCCGCCCATGGTTTCTATACCTAACGAGAGAGGGGTTACATCCAGCAGCAGCATTTCGGTATTGTTGCCGGCGAGAATATCGGCCTGAACCGCAGCGCCAAGGGCCACAACTTCATCAGGGTTCAGGTTATCGAACACTTCTTTGGCGAAGAACTGTCGCACACTCTCTTTCACCAGTGGCACTCGGGTAGAGCCGCCTACCATTACCACCGAATCTATTTGCCTGGCTTCCAATCCTGCATCACGCAGGGAGTTCCGACAGGCCGTAATCGTACGGTCTATAAGTGGCTGTATAAGTTTGTTGAATTGTTCTTTTGTGAGGCTAACGGGGGTGTCATCGATGCTTCCGTTATATATCTCATTGGTTGTCAAATGTACTTTTGCCTGTTCTGCCTTTACGCGGAATTGTTGCGCCAGTGATTTGAAACTGTGTAACTCACTATCTGTAATGCTTGTTTGTTCCTGCCAGTATTTCACAATGGCGTTGTCCATATCATCGCCACCCAGGTAAGTATCGCCATTGGTAGAGAGCACCTCAAAAATGCCATTATTGATAGTTAGTATGGAAACATCAAATGTTCCACCACCCAGGTCATAAACCGCTATGGTCTTTTCATCAGCCTGCTTTGTACCAAGACCATAAGCAAGGCTGGCAGCCGTGGGTTCATTTATGATGCGCAGCACATCAAGCCCGGCAAGACGTCCGGCATCGCGGGTTGCCTGTCGCTGAGCATCGTTGAAGTAGGCCGGCACGGTGATCACCGCCTTGCTGATGGGCATTTTTAAAATATGCTCAGCACGTTTCTTTAATTCTTTGAGTATGTATGATGACAGCTCAATGGGTGAATAGAATTTATCGCCTACCTGTATTTTAACAAGGGCATCAGTGCCATCATCAATAATATTATAGGCAAAAAACCCTTTATCCTTACTTACATCGCGATAGGACTTGCCCATCAGACGCTTTACAGAATAGATAGTTCGTTCCGGTTGTGCAACAAGCAGTTCTTTTGCCGGGTTACCTACTGTTGTATTACCAAATTCATCAAAATGAACGATGGAAGGTACCAGTGCAAGGCCATCGATGTCTTTCAGGGCTATTGGCTCATGACTGTCGCCACGCACAATAGCTATAAGGCTATTGGTTGTACCGAGGTCTATCCCCACAATAATTTCTTCCTGCTGAATGCTGCCTGTGACAAGATTGATGGCTACTTTGCCCATATGCTGAAAAACTGAGGTGCAAAGGTAGGTGAATAATAGGCAACAGCTGAATGGTACAAATGCTTTATTGGTTATGGCTTCATTGGTATTGCTGATATTACACATGTAATATATGCGCAAGTTGTTAAGGCTATTCCTTGTGCCACAGAAATGGCGTATTATTGTAGCCCGACTAAAGATTTTTATGAAGCGGCAATCGGCAATAGTTTTTCTTTTTATAAGTGTTGTTTTCAGCTCATGCGTTTTTGACCGCAAGGCACGGGTAGACCTTTGCCGGGAAATTACCTCAACCAACGACTCTTTATATACACTTACCCGAGAATGGCATTTGGAGCTGGACAAAGCCGCACGGGTGAAGAATTTTGCCATATTGCGTGAGGACCGCATAAAACTGGGCCAATTCATCAGCCGCAGGCGTTCAGCAGTTGCCAATCTGGAGCTACCTGCAGATGCTGAAACCCTGAGGCAGAGCGAAGATGTTTTCCTATCTAGCCAGACGGAAGTCATATCCAATGTTTACCCGGGATTTGAAGCCTATAACGACCTGACGCCGGATAGCACTATCCAAAGAGCGCTGGCAACCATAAAAGGCGACGAAGACAATGTGCTTGCCTGGAAGCTGACCATCAAAAAGTCTATGGAGGCTTTTATACAAAAGCATGGGTTGAAAATACCCAAGTAATAGGAGGTATTTATATATTTGGTATTACTTATAAAAAGTAATACTGCTACCATTTTACTTGCAATATTATTAAATATCCGCGCCTTCCCTCTCAGGGCTTATTTCTTTTCACTTTTAGTTTATTTTTGTCTTCCTCCTAAATTTTTTTGCTTTGAAATTAAAGTCGCTTGAGATAAAGGGTTTTAAGTCGTTTGCCGACAAGACCCACGTGGTTTTAGATAACCCGATAACCGGTATTGTGGGGCCGAATGGCTGCGGCAAATCGAACATAGTAGATGCTATACGCTGGGTGATAGGTGAGCACAAGATAAAGTCGTTGCGTTCTGATAACCTGGACGACCTGATATTTAACGGTTCACGTACACGTACTGCCTCAGGCATGGCCGAGGTTTCGCTTACTTTCGAGAATACACGCAACCTGCTGCCTACTGAATTTACCACGGTTACCATTACACGTAAATTCTTTAAAAGCGGTGAAAGCGAATATCGCCTGAACGATGTGAGCTGCCGCCTGAAAGACATCCATAACCTGTTTCTTGATACTGGTGTGAGCAACGACAGCTATGCCATAATAGAGCTGGGCATGGTGGATGATATCATCAAAGATAAAGATGGTGCGCGCCGCCGCATGCTGGAACAAGCTGCCGGTATCTCTATCTACAAGACCCGTAAAAAAGAGGCCAAGCAAAAGCTGGAAGCTACCGAGCAGGACATTGCCCGTATTGAAGACCTGCTTTTTGAAATTGGCAACAACCTGCGTACGCTAGAGAGTCAGGCTAAGAAAGCTGAGCGCTTCTTCCAGATAAAGGGCGAATATAAAGAGGTGAGCATAGAGCTTGCCAAGGCATCGCTGGAACATTTTAATGAGCAGTATAAGACATTAAATGAGCAGAACGATGCAGAAACTGACCGCAAAGCACAACTGGAGGCATTTGTGGCTACAGAGGAGGCTGCGGTGGAGCAACAAAAGGTGACCCTGATAGCTAAGGAGCAGGAGCTGAGCGGTTTACAGAAGCAATTCAATGAGTTGATAAATAGGGTGCGTCAGTTGGAGAATGATAAGAAGCTTGCAGCACAGCGTCTGGACCATTTGAAAGAGCGTGAAAAGAACCTAAGGGATTTCTTATCAGGCGCGGGTGGACAGGAAAAGAAGCTGGAAGACTCAATAGCGTTCACTGAGAAGCAGATAACAGAAGAGAGTGCAACTATTGAAAAAATAAGGCAGGAACTGGAAACCTTGCGCACTACGGTTGACGAAAAGCGTGCAGCTTTTGATGAGAAGAAGCAGGCATTGGAGCAATTGAGAAGCGAATACCAGCAGAAACAGCGCAGCCAGTTTGAGGCAGAGAAGAAAGTGGCGATAGCAGATACATCGGTAATGAACCTGCAACGCAGTCAGCAGCAGGTGCAGGACGAGCGTTCGCAAAGGACAGCACAGGTAACCCAACTTACGGCTGAACGGAAGGATACTGACGAAAATCTTGCTGAGAAACAAGATGAACTGCAAGACCTTATTACCAAGCATGAGGAGGTAAAGGCAAAGATACTGGAGAGTCAGGCACAAATGGAAGGTCTGCGCGCTAAGCTGGTCGAGGAGAACAGGAAACTGGATGCCCGCCGCAATGAGCACGACCTGCTGAAGTCTCTGGTGGATAGTTTGGAAGGTTACCCGGACAGTATCAAATTCCTGAAAAAGAATAAAGACTGGAATAATGATGCGCCACTGCTGTCTGATGTTTTCGTGGTAAAGAATGAATACAGGACCGCGTTGGAAAATGTGCTGGATAATTACCTTAACTACTATATAGTTCCGAATACAGGGGAAGCTGCAAAGGCAGTAGCCCTGCTTGATACCAACAAAAAGGGCAAAGCAAATTTCTTTGTACTGGACCATTTGGGTGAGTACAAGCAGTCGGCATCCGATGCGCCAGGTGATGCGATACCTGCATTGAGCGTGGTGACAGTTGATGAGCAATACAGCGAGCTTGCCAAACATTTATTGGGGCATGTGTATATTACCAGGGAAGGTACTGATATTACGCAGGTTGAACTGAAGAATGGTAATGTGCTGGTGGCACAAAGTGGCAAGACAATAAGGGGTAAATACACTTTTGGTGGTGGTTCAATTGGCTTGTTTGAGGGGAATAAAATAGGGCGTGCAAAAAACCTGGAGCGCCTTGCTAAGGAGATAGAGGAATCGATAGCTACAACTACTGAACTGAAACAGTATATAGCTGATACCCAAACGCAAATAACCGGGTTCAACAATGAGTTGAGCGATAAGGCCATAGAACAGACCCGTCAGGAAATAAACCGCCTGCAGAACCATAGCCTGAATCTGGGCCACAGGATAGAGAACTTTGAACACCTGAACCAGAACGCAGACCGCAGGCTGCAGGAGATACAGGAGCAACTGGACCATACGCACGAAAACATACAGGACACCAGGGATGAGCTTGCATCTATTACTGATGCCTTGAAAGAACTGCAGCAGAATATACAAAATGCTGAAGGAGACTTCAAGGCTGTAGAGCAGGCCTTCAATGAAATTACGCAACAATACAATAACCAGAATATTGCCTATACCCGCCAGCACAGTAAGCTGGATACGCTGAAGCAGGAACTGGAATTCCGCACGAACCAGTTGGCTGACCTGAAAAAGCAGATAACTGAGAATAGCGATCAACTGCAACAGATAAGCGGCCAACTGGAAGAAACAGAAAAACTGCTGCATGTGGGTGATAGCGAGCTGTATGAATTGCTGAGCAGGAAAGAAACCGATGAGCGAACGCTGAATGAAAAAGACCGGGCGTATTACGAGATGCGTAACAACATAAGCGCACAGGAAGGCCAGTTGAACCAGAAACGCCGTGAGAAAGAACAGGCAGAGGCGATATTGACCGGTATTAAGGACAAGCTGAACACCATGAAACTACAGGTGGCAGGCATGAGTGAAAGGCTGTCGATAGAGTTTAAAGTGGTGCTGGATGATATTCTTGACCAGCCGCGTACCGGAGAGCAGACCATTGAAGAGCTTACTGCTGATGCTGAGAAAATGAAGAAGCGACTGGACAATATGGGCGAAGTGAACCCGACCGCTATTGAAGCGTATAGCGAAATGAAGGTGCGTAATGACTTTATTACCGAGCAGCGTGATGACCTGGTGAATGCGAAGGAGTCGTTACTGAATACGATAGAAGAAGTTGAAAATACAGCAAATACCAAGTTCAGCGAGACCTTTGATATGGTGCGTAAGAACTTTGTACAGGTGTTCAAAGCATTATTTACGGAAGACGATAATTGTGACCTGCGCCTGACAGACCCGGATAATGTGGCAGATAGCAATATAGAAATATATGCACAGCCCAAGGGTAAGAAGCCGAGCACGCTTACACAGCTATCGGGTGGAGAGAAGACGCTCACTTCTACGGCATTCCTGTTTGCGATATACCTCATCAAGCCGGCTCCGTTCTGTATACTGGATGAGGTGGACGCGCCGCTGGATGATGCCAACGTAGGCAAGTTCACCACAATGATCCGCAAGTTCTCCGATAACTCGCAGTTCATCATTGTTACCCACAACAAGCAGACAATGGCTGCTGTGGATGTGATATACGGTGTGACCATGCAGGAACCCGGTGTGAGCAAGCTGGTACCGGTGGATTTCAGAAGTTTGAATTAAAAACACTTTCAGATAGTTGAAGGGACTGTATATACAGTCCCTTTTTCTATTAACATTGGCGGTTAATTTAAGTTAATAAGCATACATCCCCTTTTACGGCGAAATACTTTTGGCACTACAAATTGTGTTATGCGCCTTTCTACTCTTATTATATGTCTTTTATGCAGTGGTAGCCTCTATGCCCAAACGGGGAGCATTGCCGTAAATGTTGCCGCTGATGGTAAGGCTGTTGATGCCGCTACTGTTTCCTTGCTGAATGCAGATTCATCGTGGGTAAGAACGGATATTGCGGATGAGAAAGGCAAAGTGTCATTTACAGGAGTGTCTGGTGGGAGGTACCTCATATCTGCAAATTTTTTGGGGTATAAAACTGGAATACAGGCAGCAGAAGTAAAGGAGGGACAAACATTTACCTGCAATATTGAACTGGAGAAAGAAAGTGCATCGCTGGGTGAAGTAGCTGTGACGGCAAAAAAGCCTTTTATAGAAATGAGTTTGGGTAAAACCATAGTGAATGTGGAAGGCTCTACCACCACAGGTGCTATCAACGTGCTGGACCTGATGAGCCGCTTGCCGGGAGTTATTGCCGACCAGAATGGCAACATAACCATGCGCGGCAAGAGTGGTGTTCTTGTGCTGGTAAATGATAAACCTGTTTATTTAAGCGGTGATGACCTTGCTGCTTATTTGAGGGGAATTACTGCCGGTGAGGTAGCGCAGATGGAGTTAATAACACAGCCGGGTGCACGGTACGATGCAACGGGAAATACTGGCATCATCAATATCAAATTCAGGAAGAACAAAAAGACGGGACTGAATGGCAATGTATCTGCAGGCTACCAGCCGGGCATATATGACAGGAGGGATGAGAGCTTTTTGCTGAATTACAGAAAGAACAAGTTGAACCTGTTACTGGCTGACAGCGATTTTGAGGCTGTGGGCCATGCAGACTGGAAGCAGGACATGTATTACGTGGATGGTGGAGGCAATGTGGTTGGCAGTAATATCAACCGCTCGACGGCCACAGAGCGTTTTTCACATACTACTTTGCGGTTTGCCGCCGACTACGATCTTTCTGATAACACAACCATAGGGTTAAGCACCAGGGGCGTATATCATCCTAATAAAATGGAGGCATGGCTTAATGCAACGTATAAAGATGATGTAAATGGTACTACTATATATACTAACAGTGACGCACCCGAAGGGCACATACGCAAAGAGTTGGTCGCCAATATGTATGCTACACATAAGTTCAGTAATGAGCATACGTTGGATGTGAATATAGATGCGCTCTCTTTTTCTAAGAATGCCAGCCAGGATTTTATTATAAGTCGTTACAATCAACAGATGCAGCCTATAGATACTCCTGAGCGTACGAACAGTATACAAAAGTCGCCTATAACTATTTATAGTTTTAAAATTGATGATGCCTGTGCATTTAAAAATGGCCTGAAACTTGAAACGGGCATTAAGATGAGCCAATTGACCATGGATTTCGATGCGTTGATTCACCGGTATGACAATAATGAATGGATAAATGATACAGGACGCACCAATCACTTTCTCTACAAGGAGCATATAAACGCAGCATATGCTACAGCGTCAAAAGAATTTGGTGAAGAATGGGAAGTGAGGCTAGGTTTGCGCGCGGAGCAAACATCAGCATCCGGATTGCAGTATATACACAGCGAGTGGTTCACAAAA
>JBGAJU010000085.1:0-12747 GCA_044224775.1 Flavipsychrobacter sp. | reverse complement strand
GGCTGCCGGCTCTTGCGGTTGTACGGTTGCAGATTACCCCAAAGACCCTATTGAACCCGGAAAAAGTGCAGCTATGAAAGTGACCTTCAACTCGACAGGTAAACATGGTACGCAGGAAAAAGCGGTTACCATACATACCAACACACTACGCAGCACGCATATGCTGTTTATCAAAGCATACATTGAACCAAAAAAGTAAACTAGTTTTTTCATCATAACAATCTAAAACAATGCAATTACATCAATTATTATTACAGGCTCCGGCCGGTGGTGGTTTGGGCCCGGTTTTCATCATGGTGGGTATGTTCGTGGTCATGTATTTCTTCATGATACGCCCTCAGCAAAAACGCGCCAAGGAACAAAAGAAATTCACAGATAGCATGAACGTGGGCGAACAGATCGTAACCACTGCAGGTATACATGGCCGCATTAACCGCGCAAATGAAGATGGTACGCTCCAGATAGAGATCTATCGTGGTTCTTTCATGACCATTGAGCGCTCTGCTGTGTCTATGGAAATGACGCAGGCATACCGCAAAAAGGCAGATGCTGCTGCGGGCGTTACTGTTTCTACAACCAAATAAAAAATTGCAACCAATGCTGAAAGTGGGTGTTACAGGAGGTATTGGATCGGGCAAATCAGTTGTATGCCAGGTGTTCGGGACACTTGGCATACCTGTATTTAATGCCGACGACGCTGCCCGCTACCTGATGGAAAACGATACCACGCTGATGCAACGTATACAACTACTGCTGGGAGATGACGTATACAGGGATGGGAAATTGGATAAAGCCAGGGTATCTGCAATTATTTACGAGCAACCGGGCAAGCTTGAACAACTGAACGAGATCGTTCACCCGGCCACCATCAGCTACGCCAATGCGTGGATGGAACAACAAGCTACTCCTTACGTTATCAAGGAAGCAGCAATATTTTTTGAAAGCGGCAGTAATAAGGATATAGATGTGATGATAGGTGTATCTGCGCCAAAAGAACTGCGTGTTAGCAGGGCCATGGAGCGCAGTCATATACCAAGGAAAAAGGTATTATCGATAATGGGCAGGCAAATGGATGAAGATGAGAAGATGAAACGTTGCGACCACGTCATAACAAATGATGACGTTACCCCGTTACTACCCCAGGTTTTGAAAATGCATGAAATGTTACTCGGCCGCGCGAATAGCTGACGCCTTTCTGCTCAATGCGTCTCCCAGGCTGATGAAGAAGCCAAACACCATTATTATTACCCCCAGCCATACTATGTTGATATAAGGAAATACAAGCGCCTTCAATACAATAAAGTCGTCTTTGGGATCTGTTTGTTTCACCAGTATTTCAGTAAGCACAGTATCTCTTCCAGCCTCATTATGCTTTATCATAAGGTTGGCGCGGGCAAAAAGGCCTAATGCAGCTACTGTATCCTCTACATAACTCACGTAGCTACGATCTTTGATAACATAAACAGGGTTTATCTCCTGTACCTCATTATTCAGATCATACACTTTCAGGCTAAACTCCAGGTGCTCATCACCGGTGGCAGGGATATAGCGCTTGTTCTTCAGGTCAGTTTTATTCGTGCCGTTGTAGACCATGTATCCGTTAGTAAGGAATATTGTATCACCCGGCTTGCTGACTATGTGGCTTTGGTAAGTGCTGGTATCTGTTTCTTTTTTTGATGCACCGTTTATATAGGTAAAGATGTCCCGGTTCCAATAATGCTTGGTAGCGGGGTTGGGTGTAAGGCCTTGCTGCCCTTTTGCATTCACAAATGCGTCAGGGTATAACATGAAGCGCTCAGTTACTTTGCCTGTGGCTGTATCCTTTCGCTCATAACGCACTTTATAATAGACACGCTTATCTTTTCCGTCAACTGCACTATCGCCGATATAAGTGGCAAAATAGTCCCCCATGGCGATGGGTATGCCACGGAATATGGTAACATTCTCACTGTTCTCTTTAATATTTTCCTGCTGCGTTTTTTTACCAAAATCAATAGGCACACCAACTGTGCTGTAGGATATGGGATGTTTGTTGTAAGAAGAAAGGAGAATGCCCAGTAATAAAGCAGCGAACCCAAGGTGTGAAACGGAAGGCCCCAATTTCTTGAACTTAGCTTTCTGCACCACCATGCCGTAGTAGATATTAGCTACAATGCCATAACAAGCTGCAAAAAGCATCAACACATATTGCCAGGCTGTAATACGTTGTCCCCAGGCAATACCGGCTGCCATTAATAGAGCGATCAGTGCGGTTAAGCCTAATTTCTTCCCTAATGTTTTTGCATCGGTATTTTTAAACTTCATGTACAGCACTGCGGCAGAGAAAATACCTACTATAATAGCTACCCATACCTGGATGTTGTTATAGTGCTGCATCACATCGTTGGGTGGGGCAAAGTCCTTTCCGGTTATCCATTTAGCCAATGGAGACCATACGGGTATAGAAGTAGTAATAATGATCTGTATAGACGATAAGAAAAGAATAACGGAGCCGATGAACATCCAGAACTCGCGGGAAAGCGTCTCCTCTTCCGATCTGATCCGAGGCAGGCTGCGCCACCTTGCTATCAACGCCAACAGGCTTATAGCCAGCAACACGCCAATAACTACCAGCAGGTGATAAGTAAGTGCCGCGCCATCGCCGGTGAAGGCATGCACCGATGTTTTACCTAAAATGCCTGTTCGGGTGAGGAAAGTTGAATACCATATGAGCAGGTGCGTGATAAAGAACAGGATCATGGTCATAGTAAACGCCCTGCCTGTGCTCCTGTATATCAACAGCGTATGCAGCGCTGCGATCAGCGTAAGCCAAGGCACTAACGAAGCATTTTCTACCGGGTCCCACGCCCAATAACCGCCAAAATTCAGTGATTCGTATGCCCACGCGCCGCCCATCATTATGCCAGTTCCTAATACAGCGCCATTGAACAATGACCATGCTAATGTTGGCTTAACGAAGGTTTGGAAATCCCCTTTCCACATAGCAGCAATGCAATAGGCAAATGGTACTAACGTACTTGCAAAACCAAGGAACAGTATAGGAGGATGGATGACCATCCAATAGTTTTGCAGCAGCACATTAAGCCCGTTGCCGTCCTGGATAAACTCCATATAGTTAGGCTGCAGAAAAATGGGCGCGCCCTGCATTGCATTGCGTAACAGCATGAAAGGTGTGCTGCCGATCTTAATGTCATCACCAAAATAGAAGCCCAATATCATTGTCCCAAGCGCTACCTGCACCAGCGAGATAATGGTCATGGTCCGCGTTTCCAGTCCTTTGGCTGTACCCATGACAATCAACCCCAGCACACAATGCCAGAATGTCCACAGCATGAAACTACCCTGTTGTCCTTCCCAGAAACAGGACAACAGGTATTCACCGGGCAAGGACAACGACGAGTGTTCCCATGCATAGTGATACTCAAAGAGATGATTGGCAATAATGTAGAAAAGAGCAACAAAGATACTTACCAAGGATACCGAATGCAGGACAAACCCTCCCCTGCCCAATAAGCGCCATTTGTGGCTGTTGGCAAGATCGTTTTCGGTGCGTACGGCGGCGAAATAACAGAATGTACTGAACAGAGATGCCACAAAAGATGTGATAACAAAAAAATGACCCAGTTTCCCGGGCCACAAATGCTCTCCTATGTATTGTATATCCATTGGGTTGTTTAGCCGCTATTATGATTAACTGTTATTGCCCACAGCTACCTGGTCTTTTTTGTACTTCGAAGGGCATTTCATCTGAATACGGGAGCAATGAAAGGTATTACCCTCATTATATCCCATCATCACTATTTGCTCCGACTTCTCAATATCCCTTGGTTTCTCGCCATTAAATATCACTTTCTGCACGTTGCCCGACTTATCTTTTGCATAGAATGTGAAATGATTAGGATCCACTTTGGGGTCATATATCATATCCTTATCTGTTTGCAGGTGCCCGATAACATAATATGTTTTGCCGGGCTGCTTAGATGCTGACTCGAATGTTTCGTAAGTACTGAAGTCGCTGAACACAGTAACGATAGTAGCAATAGCAGCCACCACAAGTATCAGTAAAACAATATGCGTCTTCTTCATGGAATGATGCAAAGTTAAGGTAAATATGCCTGTATTCTAAAAAGAAAGCCCCAGTTGCGGGGCTTTAAAGTTATCTTAAAATATGGATCATTGTTTACCCTGTTGCTGGCGGTAAAGGTCATAGCCCCTATCCTCGTAGCTGGTGAAAACCACACAAAAATGGCCTAAGAGTGCAAGCGCCCATGCTGCGGTAGTCCATGCCGGCCATGGGTAAGCCCACTGACCATTTTTAGGATCGTAGGTCATCCATGTTATTGCAGTTACAATACCAAATATTACACCATGTACTAATAGCATTGATATTTGTTTGCCTTGAGGTTTTACTTTCTTAGAAGACATTTATCGATTTTTTGAGTTAGGCAAAGATAATATGCCGCAAGTGAAAATAAAAAACATTTATTATTCACATTTTTTACCGCTTTATCCGTCAAAAAGTTAATTATTCTGCAAAACGTAATACCCTTATTAAACGTGGCAGGGTTTCTGTGCTCTAACCCAAAACAAAACTATGAAGAAACTGAAGATGTGGATAGTTGCAGCATTACTTACTATCGGCTTTGCATCGTGTTTGGTTGTGCCTCCACCCGGATTCCCTCCGCCGCCCGGCATGGGAGGACGTGGCTATCACGGGCATCACGGCGGCGGGTACCATCGTGGCCATGGAGGCCACCACCATGGCGGCTACTACCGGTAATCAATTATTATGCTATAAAATATGCCCGGTATGCCGGGCATATTTTATAATATTCACACCTGTGAATTATATATTTTTATTCAGCACCTTAATTAGTGCTATATTTACGCGACTAACTTAGCACTCTTTTGTCTTTTTGAGAAAGGGTATATAATTTAAAAATAGATTCATTATGCAGCTATATCGTGGTGGTTATCGAAAGGCAGTATTATTTCTTTCGTTTGTTCTTTTGTTCATCGCCTGTGCCCCTACCCCGAAAGCAACGGCGCAGTATGACGATGCATACATATCATATAATGACTTCTATGAGAACCTGGCGCCATACGGGCAGTGGATAGATGATCCGCAATATGGTTATGTTTGGTCGCCTAATGAAGATGCCAATTTTCGGCCATATTATACTAATGGTTACTGGGTAATGACCGATTACGGTAACACCTGGATATCAGACTATCCATGGGGTTGGGCATGCTTCCACTATGGTCGCTGGACGTATGATTCATACTATGGCTGGCTGTGGATACCGGGTAACTACTGGGGGCCGGCATGGGTAAGCTGGCGCAATGGTGATGGCTATTATGGCTGGGCACCTTTGGGCCCCGGCTACGAGGTTACGTCGAGCTACGATTATTCGTGCCCTAACGATTGGTGGGTGTTCATACCGCCTGCATATATCTATTCCGGCAATTATTATCGTTTCTGGTATGGCCCCAACGGAAACTCACGGATCATTCGTAACACCGTGTTCATCAACAATACTTTCTCTAACAACAACGTAACTTATGTTGCAGGCCCGCGTGCACGCGAGATAGAGGATATTACTCATCAGCCTGTGCAGGTATTCCGCATAAAGGCATCGAACAATACTAATACACGCGTACATGGCGAACAGGTGCGCATGTACCGCCCGTTAGAGATCAGGCAGACGGCGAGCAACGGCCAGCGTCAAACCCCTCCCGGCGTTGTAACTGCACCGCAGCCCGTAAGGCAGGCACAGGCTATGAATACCGGGCAGGCTACGCCTCCGCAGTTCCGCAACAGGTTGCCTAATAATTCGGCTAACGAAACTCCCGGCACCGGCTTTAACCGTACTGCCGAACCATACACCCCACCAGCACGAAATGACCATAATCCATACGAATGGGATGTGAACAGGCCTCAACCGCAGCATCAAAGGGCGCAACAAGTAGCTCCACAACCTGCTCCGCAGCCAACAAGGCAGGCGCCACAAGCACCTCAGCGACAGGCTCCGGCGCAACAACAGCAAACCAGGCAAGCTCCTTCCGGGGCACCTCAAAACAAGCCACAAATGAATGATAACGGTGGCAGAAGAAGATAAGATCAAACAACACACAAAAAAAATCCCTTACCAACCGGTAAGGGATTTTTCATTTCGGTTAATGTTGATCAATGCTGGAACATCTTCTCTCCCGCCATTATAGGTGTATGGAGCCTATTCTCATCCGGCGGGATCGGGCAATTGAAGCCTTCTGAATAAGCACAATACGGATTGTAGCATTTATTAAAATCCAGCCATAGTCCACTATTCTTAATGTCCTGTACAGAGAGGTCGATATACCTGCCACCGGCGTAAGTAGACTCATAATTCGTTTCATCGTTGAACATGATGAACAGGTCATCTTTATGGGCCGCATTCTTTACGAGGTCAACGCCCTGGTAGACATGAAGCGTACACAAAATATTGTTTGCTGTAAATGTCAGCGTACCGTACTCTTTAAATGGCTTCTGCTTACCGCTATGAGTAGGTACCATAAACGGTGTGCTACCGGGAGTTGTAACAATACTTGCCCATACACGATAACTAACGTCGGCAGGATAAAAATCAATGTTATGCACCTGTGTCAATTTAACCGGTGCTCTTTTATCAGCAAGTAATTCTTCAATATATTTTCTCCTGAATTGTGCCAGGCTATCGGCATAGGTTTGTGCGCTTAGCGAAAATTGCAGCAATAAAGCAATAAAAAGAATTGTTGTTCTCATTTTTAAACAATGTCGTCAAAACTACAATTTAGTTGGCAATTCGATGGGTAATGCAAATGCACAGAACATTTTAAAATATTTTTGTACATTTCGTACCAATAAGCCTGTTGCGATCATATCCACTCAAAAAAAACTTATAGCATGAAAACACTCTGCTCGCTTTTGCTCTGTTGCCTGATGTTTGCATCATTGCAAGGGTATTCGAATGCTGCGCAGCCGGGCATTTTTGATGCGGGGGGAACCGGAAATTTCATTCTGATCTACCCCGGTGACAGTGATGCATTCCGCAAGATCCAGATGGTAGACGAACATATTGCTATTCAGCTATACCGGGGCTTTGCAGTGGTAAGAGGAGAATACAAGATGTACAATACCGCCGATTCTACCCTTTCTATAAAGGTGGGTTACCCGGTAAATTCAATGCTGAGGTCGAAAGCCGAAGGATCTACTGCAACAGACATCTTCTTTGACCAGTTGTACGCATTGAAAAGCTATACCAACGGCCGGGAAAATCAGCTTATCAAACAAGAAGGGGCACAACGAATGTCTCTTGAGGAGAACAACTGGTATATATGGGAAAGCACCTTTAATCCTCATGATACCACTACGCTTGTGGTTTACTTTGTTGTGAATACTAATAATACAGCTATACGGGAGGGGTATACAGTGGACAGGAACAACGGTTTTGTTTACCTGCTGGAAACAGGTGCCACCTGGAAACAACCGATAGTGAAGGGCGAAATAAAAATTGCGCTGATGGATGAACTGAAGATCAGTGACATCAAAGGTGTTTCACCTTGCTGCGTGCTTCGCGTCAATGAGATGAACAATACCATGCGCTACAATTTCGCAGAACTGTCGCCAACCGTTGAAAATAATATTGTTATCGTATACACGCCCAACCTGGAGAAGTTCGACTTTGGCTATATCTCCCAAAAAAGGCAACTACTTTTTGGCAGCATAGATTCTTTTGCCAAACAACCATTTGACGAATCGGGGTTGGTGCAGCATTCTTTTCCCAGTCCCTACAAAGTACACACAGTCAGCGTCAAGAATGTAGCCGGGGTATTTGTGATACTAGGCATAACGATACTTATACTGATCGTACTGCTGTTACTACTTAGATTTTTAATACGGAAGATCAGGGACAGCCGACCACCCAGGGGCACCGAGATCTAGAAACTTTCCAGGCTCTTTTTGATTATCGATATGCATTCATCTATCTGAGGACGGGTGATGAGCAACGGCGGCGCAAAACGTATCCTATCGTCGTGAGTAGGCTTGGCAAGCAAGCCGTTCTCCATCATTTTCAGGCAGATATTCCAGGCTGCGTCTTTATCAGGATGACCTATAACAATGGCATTGAACAACCCTTTACCACGAACGATAGATACATGCTCGTTGTTCATTGCCATGAGTTCTTTCCGGAAATATTCCCCAAGTGTTGCAGCGTTCTCTGCCATCTTCTCATCCACCAGTACCTGCAATGCGGTAATAGCAACCCTACATGCTAAAGGGTTACCACCATAGGTAGAACCATGGTCGCCGGGCTTAATGGTCAGCATCACCTCATCGTCGGCAAGCACAGCAGAAACAGGCATGGTTCCGCCGGAAAGCGCTTTACCGAGTAGTACGATATCCGCGCGCACATTTTCATGGTCGCACGCAAGCATTTTACCTGTGCGTGCAAGGCCGGTTTGTATCTCATCAGCAATGAAGAGGACATTGGCTTCCTTACACATCGCTGCGGCCTTAGCAAGGTAACCATCGTCTGGCACTACTACCCCTGCCTCGCCTTGTATGGGTTCAACCAGGAACCCTACTACATCTTTATCCTGCAGCGCTGCCTGCAAAGCAGCAATATCGTTATATGGTATAGTGATAAAACCGGGTGTATATGGTCCAAAATTCCTTTTGGAGCTTTCATCAGTACTAAAGGAAATGACACTAATAGTACGACCATGAAAGTTATGTTCGCAAGTAATGATCTTGGCTTTTTCAGCAGGCACCCCTTTTACTTCATAACCCCAGCGACGTGCAAGTTTAAGGCCGGTTTCTACCGCCTCTACTCCCGTATTCATCGGGAGCACTTTGTCGTAACCGAAGAATTTGGTGATGAATTCAGCGTATTCGCCGAGCACATCATTATGAAACGCTCGGGAAGTAAGCGTGAGACGTTGCGCCTGCTCAAGGAATGTCCCAATGATACGCGGGTGGCAATGGCCGTGATTGATAGCAGAGTAGCCTGAAAGAAAGTCATAATATCTTTTACCTTCGACATCCCATACATACACTCCTTCTCCACGTGAAAGAACTACAGGTAATGGGTGATAGTTGTGAGCTCCATATTGTTCTTCCTTTTGAAGATATTGTTCGGTGAGGGATGTTGAAGTTATTATTGGCATGTGGCAAAGTTAAGATTTTTTACCATATCAGCCTAGACCGCGGTGCTTTGAACAGTTTCAGGCAGTTGAACCAATTCATGGGCATTGATCTTGTTCAGTTCCAGCAATGTATAACTACCCTTATGCCCTCGTTCGAACATTGGCAGGAATTTAGCACCATATATAACCTGCTGATAGGTATAGGATGTTCTCTGCTGCACCATGTTAGAGAAATGATCATCGAATGCTTTTACCATTACAATAACCTCCATCCTTGTCTCTGCTACATCCTCCTTTGTGTAATTATGCAATGGGCTGTCCTCGTTGATAGCATGTACCAGGGTCCAGCTAAGGGCCATAGAATTGATCTTCTCAATTTCGAGCTTAAGCGGGTAAAATTTTGTTACCTGCTTACCATTTTCATTTAAATGCACAGCCAGGGTTAATCCGGCCTCGGCATCAGTCAGATGGTTATTCTTATAAGTGGCCATACGCAACATTAGTGCCTTACCATCTTTATAAGGGGCAACGAGTAAATTAGGGCTGAACAACAAATATGCACGAGGCCGCGAGAAACGACCGTAAATGAGGCCTGTAACCACAGCAAAAGACAGAATGCCAATCAGGGATTCGGTGGATGCAACAATGTTGGATAACAAGCCGTTAGGGGCCATGTGCCCATAGCCAACTGTGGTCAGTGTTTGTGAGCTAAAGAAAAAAGCCTCCAAAAACTGCGCAAACAAGCCTGAACCTTGCTCTACACCTAAACTTTCTACGCCAATAAAAAAATAGATGCATGCAAAAACCAGGTTGATCGAAGTATAAAACAGGAAAACAACCATGATAAAACTGATCGGCCTCATGCGCAGCAATGTATGATACACGCTGATGCGCTCCCACAACGGAATACCTCTTTTGCGTAAATTGGTCGAACCATCGGGATTGAGCAAACGCACACCCTCGACGGTGCTGTTAGCGCCGAAGCCGGTGTTATCAATATCCCTTAAGCGTTGACGGTTACTTATTGCCATATACTCTTTGCTTTCTGAATTCTATCAACAAAGACAGAATAATGGAAACAACCATTATTGCGCCACCCAAAATTAGGGCATTCCGTGTGGTAAAAAGTTGCTGTGTGCTATAATGAATAGCTATGAACAAAGTAGCAAAAATAATGAGTTTGATCAGCCAATTCGCATAAGGAATAAGTTGCAATGAACTAACATTCAATAGCTTCCCGGAATGATAGAGGTAGAACGCTGCCTGCAGATAGGTGCTGATAACAAAACTTAATGCCACCCCCGGCAGGCCCAGCCATTTGTATAAAGGGTACATAAGCACGCATGCCAGCAACAATTCTGCCACCGCACCCAGGTTAATGATATTGCCTTTGTGCCGACGTTGAAGGATGGTGGTGAAGCTATACGCCCTAACGGGAATAACAAGGATCGCAGCCAAGAAAACAGGAATGGCCGGTATGTACTTTTCAGTGAAGAACGCAACAATGAGTTCCGTCCTGTATAAAAGGAGGAAGAAGAACAGCGGAAAAACGACAGAGGATAATATTTTGCCCGACTGATGCATTAATTTTATTGTATCACCAGTTTCGTCATCTTTTTTACCTGATGCAAGTTGTATCAATACTGCGGTTCCTGCTGCACTGAGCAAGAGTGGAATGAATGGAATATTCTGCGACCCATTATAGTAGATAGCCGACAACTCAGAGGTAAGCAATATCGAGATAACAAACTTATCTACGTAGCTGGACAGCACCTGGAGTATATCATATAACCCCAAATGCCTCCATAACGTACGCACTTTTTCAATGGAATATTCCTCTTCATTTTCCGGTTTATGCCGCCTTTTGTGCCATAGGGCAATCACCAGGTAGATCAAAAACCTGAGTATTGTTATGCCTAAAAGATAGGTGAATAGCGTCAGTAAAGAAAAACCCTGCTGCAGTGAGGTCCAATGCAGGGCACAGAAAGCAGCTGAATACAATAAATTGACAGATACAAGTATCGTGTAGTTCTTAAAGACAATGAGGAAGGATTCAAAAATAAAGGTGAGCGAATAGCTGAACAGGAACAAGAACGGCACTCCGTAAGAAATTTCAATAGCGTCGTTTTGCAGTTTAGCAAATAATGCACTCAATGAACCGACCCACAGTACATAAATGCCTAAATGAAGGATTCTTATTCTTTTTGCAATGGTCACGATCAGGTCCCTTGAATAAGTAACGATCAGTACATGAAGACCTAAACATGCCAGCGGGTAAAATATCAAAAGGTGTATCCAGAAGTGCTGGTAGTCGCCGTAAGCGGCTGGTGACAGATGCCTCGAATACCATATCATCACCAGCAGGCTCGCCAGCGAGGGAAAGAACCTGGTAATAAAGATGAAAAAGGAATTGCTGTATAAAGCGTTACTTTTTGCTTTGGGCAAAGGCATTACATTCTTCCTTGTTTAAGTATTTGATGACCCGCGCGGGGTTTCCCGCGATCACACAATATCCCTCAGTAAAACTTTTGGTGACCACTGCCCCTGCACCCACAATGGTAAAATCAGCCAACTGCACACCCGGCAGTATCACAGCCCCCATACCCATCCAGCAGAACCTGCCAATATCTATAGGCTGTGCATCTGTGTGGGCATCGTTATTCACAAAATCATGGTTAGAGGATATAATACCCACATTAGGGCCAATATTGGTATAGTCACCTATCCTCACACCGTTCACTGCATTAATATACACACCGGCCGAATCCCCGGGAAACACATGCTCCCCCCTTGCTATCTTGTGCGGGCTGTGAATAGTGCTTGTATGATGCACTGCCCATTTTACGCCCGAATTTTGTCTTAATATCTTCCTGAAAAGGAAATCCGTAAGATAAAAGCCAATGCTCAGCTCCTTTCTCATACCGAAAAGGTCCCTGATATGGTATGATGAGCTGCTCATCTATTGCTGTGCAGGTGCTTTTTTAAACGATTGAAATAATGCCCCTATTACAAGCAAAATGAGGATGATGCTACTCACCATGGCTATCTTCTTACCCGTATAGAAACTCTCCGGCCTGAACTGAAATTCGATCTTGTGCTGCCCAGCAGGTATTTTAATTGCTCGCAATACATAGTTTGCCTTAACAATTGGCGTTTCTTTCCCATCTACATAGGCCTTCCAACCCTTTGCATAATATATATCAGAGAAGACCGCTAATCCATTCTGGCTATTGCTTGACACAAAGGATATATCATCAAGCCCATACTTGTCCAGTTTAACATAGGCTGCACTATCCTTCCCAAAAGTATAGTTACCGATAACGTCTTTAAACGTTGCGCGCATTACCGCAGTTTTCTTCGAATCGAAAGCTCCAGGCACAGCTGATGTATCTCCAAGACCGGGTGCATTCAGCCCGTCCATTTCCTCATCTGCTGTATTCGCCCATTTCACTTCATCCACAAACCATGCATTACCGTTCGCAGACCTGTTTGCCTGCACCAAATGCTGACCGTTTTGATCTTTATTCGGAACGATGATGTACTTGGTATTCAACATATTCAGCACTTCAATAGTGAACTTGC
>JBGAJU010000084.1:0-12761 GCA_044224775.1 Flavipsychrobacter sp. | reverse complement strand
TTGTTGAATGATCTCCTGTTCCATTACGCTACCGATAAAGTACTGACAGGGCGCATTCTTTCGTTCATTGCTTATTGTACGGTCATTACTGGTCTGTATTTTGCGTTCAGATCACTTTTCAGATACAGGCTGCTTGCGCTGCTTGCATGTATCACATTGGCTTTACAGTTCTTTGTCTGGGGGTTTAGCTTCCAGGCACGGGGATATGAGTTGTATCTTTTAGCAGAATGGGGTATGGCAATTTCTCTGTTCGTTTACATGCAGACACAAAAAAAGGAATGGATGTATTTGAACGTACTCTGTATTGTCACCGGCTACTTCTGCCTGCCATCCTTCCTGTATTTTCATGGAGCACAACTGCTATTTATGCTCCTTTACACCGTGTTGTACAGAAAAACAGAAATTCACTTCTGGAAATACCAGTTGATAGCGGTACTGCTCACATATCTCTGCTACTTGCCCACACTCGCTTTTTCCGGCATTGGATCAATAACACATAATGATTACGTATCACCATCAAAATTCAAAACAATAACCACATTCTGGAGCAATATGTGGTCGCCAATGTTCAGGACATATTTGTCCCATATCTTTTCAGACATCCGGATACACACTTTTGCCCCGGACTTACTGCTCTTAGCACTACCCTTTCTTCTGATATTCACAACAAAAAATAAAAACCTGAAATTAGCCGGCTTATTTTACCTCTGTGCCTGGCTGGTGTTCTTCATTGTTGCAACCGCGATGAAAAGGATTCCGTTCGAGCGTAATCTCATAGGACATTACAGTTTGTCCCTGGCAATGCTTTTCTTGCTTGTCTATTGGCTTTCCGGTTTGTTCAAGGTCAAAATTGCACAGTTTGTTATTATGCCGGCAGTTTTATTGGTCTTCGCCGTTCATTTCATGCTCACCACCGAAAAATTCCTGAAAGAAACCCTGTACGAGTATAGCGTAAATGAAACTTATCTCTTTCACAACGACTGGCTGAATATCATTCCGGCCACAAGCACCGTAGGATTCTCTGACGGAGAATTCTAATCTTATTACATCTGCAGAAAAAACGGCTGTATGGTTAAAAAATGTCCTGGTGGTAATGAGGCCTACTATGTTACGCAGGACAACGAAGGATATCCCGTCTGGTTAAAAAATAACTACCAACTACTGCACAAGATCTATAACTACGAGATTTACAAGCATAAGTAGCGCTATGCAAATATCCTTTCTAACGCCCATGCTTTAAGCCTCATCTCATCCCATTCTTGCTCGGCATTGCTATCATAGGTTATGGCCCCTCCTGTTTGATACGACAGGTATTTTGTAACCGCATTATAAAACAACGACCGGATGACAACATTAATATCAAAATCACCATCCGGCGTAATATACCCTACAGTACCCGAGAACAACTCCCTTCTGGAGTGCTCATATTCATCTATCAGCTCCATTACTTTAAATTTAGGAGCACCGGTCATGCTGCCCATAGGAAAAGAATAACGGATGGCATCTGTAAACGACTCAGACTTCATGCTACCACTTACAGTAGATATCATCTGGTGCACCTGTGGGAAGGAATAAATACCAAACAGTTCATCAACATTGATGCTACCTGTTTCACTGCACCGCGACAGATCATTGCGCACAAGGTCCACTATCATCACATTTTCGGCCCGCTCTTTGATGCTGGCCTGCAAAGCTCTTCTGTTTTGTTCATCCTTCTGCAGGTCAGGGTCTCGGGCGGCAGTGCCCTTTATTGGCTGCGATAGTACCTTCTTGCCTGTCTTTTTTAAATACCTTTCCGGGCTCGCACACATCATATATCGGTCATATAACCGGTAATAGGCTGCAAAAGGTGCCGGGGAGATCGTATTCAGTTTATTGAACACAGCGAGCGGCTCTATATCCGCATCCCGGCTATAACCCTCACTGCAAAAGTTTATCTCGTAGCAATCTCCGTCAGCAATATGCTGCCTCAGCCTGGCAATAGCATTAAGATAGGTTTCCTTATTAATTACACTGGTAAAACTGAGTTTAGGTATCTGCGGCGCCTCCCCGATCTTAGTAGCCTCAATTGCATCATATAGCTCACCCGGCTCCGTAAAAGACTCTATAGTGAATATGGTTTGTTCCCTGTTAATATGCATTACAACCTCAGGTCTGAAAAAGTACATATCAACAAACCCTGTCCTTTCAGGATGTAATGAGTTGAGTTTGGGCTCAAGCACATTTTTATGGTCATAGCACATATGCCCGAACAACCAGTCTTTAACTCCGTCGTGCAGCTGTTGCAGTTCTGCAAGTGTTCCTGCTTCTTTCGGCTGGGCTATTGCACCTGCAGCTAACAGGCATTCATACCCGTCATATAACGAGGGGTAATTGTTGTTATCCAAAAAAAGAAGGATGCTGTGTTGGTTAGCCCAATGCAGCATCCTTTGTTTTAAATCCTTGCTTTGATCCGGGGCAATCGAATAACTGGCTTTAATTCGTTGCAATGGCTGCAAAGTTTATATTGTTAGGTATTACCTAGAAATCGTCGTCGTCATCATCAAAACCTCCACCCGAGCCTTCTGAAAAGAAACCAAGATCTTTGAACTCATCGTCATCAAAATCATCGTCCTTTGAAGACTTTTTCTTAGCCGACTTACTTTTTGATTTAGGAAGGTCAAACTCTTCAAATTCTTTTTCTATATCATAATCATCCTCATCTTCCTTGCCATAATCATCATCCTCATCTTCTATATCATCATCCTCATCGTCGTCATCATCACTTGCCTTACTCTTCTTCCCTGCAGACTTCTTAGCGGCACTTTTTTTCTTCGGAGTGTCATCAATATCATCATCATCGTCGTCGTCATCGTCCGCCTTCTTCTTTGAGCTAACAGTAGATTTTTTCACTGGCTTTTTAGCGGCCAGTGCATCATCCTCAAGATCGTCATCCTCATCTTCCTCAATTTTCTTAGCTTTTGAAGAAGCTTTTTTGGGTGCCTGCTTTGGTTCTGGTTTAGCAGTTTTTTTTGCAGCAGCTTTTTTGTCGGTATTCGATTTCATAACACAGTTACTTGGTGCCGTAAAATTTTAATAGTTTGGTGAAATTGCCAAATTTTTTTACAAAAAAAATAATTTTTTTTTTACGAAATAATCAGTAGTTGATCCCTGCCCGTCCCGTTCGAAATATAGGCTATTTTAGTTTCCAGGTAACGCTCTACGAACGAACAATAATCCCTGAAAACCTGTGGCGTCTCATCAAAAGTTGCACAAGAGCTGATCGGTTTGTCCCAACCCGGGAATGTCTTGTATACAGGCTCTATGTTTGCTTCGCACAGGTCGTATGGAAGTTCGTTGGTTTCTGCGCCATCAACCATATATGCCGTTGCAGCCTTTATCGGGTTAAAATTATCCAGCACATCTGCCTTGGTCATTATTAGCTTGGTCACTCCGCTCAGCATCACTGTATATCTCAAAGCAACAAGGTCTATCCAGCCGCAACGACGTGAACGGCCTGTCACAGCGCCAAACTCATTGCCTGTTTTTCTCAACTGTTCACCAACCTCATCATTAAGTTCTGTCGGGAAAGGGCCGCTGCCCACCCGGGTACAATAAGCCTTCGTAATACCATATACCTCTCCTATGCGCGATGGGGGCACGCCCAAACCATTACAAACACCTGCCGCAATAGTATTCGACGAGGTAACAAAAGGATACGTACCATAGTCAATATCCAGCATGCTACCCTGCGCACCTTCCGCAAGCACGCGTTTGCCTGCTTTCAGGTGCTTATCCAGCCAATACTCCGAATTCACTATCTGTAACGAACGCAGGTACTCACAGGCATCAAAGAACGGCTGTTCCCATTGCTGCCAGTCTATTTCCTGTCCGTACTGGCGCAATATCTGTATATGCTTCTGAACCAGCTTGTCATACTTCTTCCTGAAATCCTTGCTCAGTATATCACCTATGCGCAGGCCGTTTCTGCCGGTCTTATCCATATACGCAGGGCCTATACCCTTAAGCGTAGAGCCTATCTTCTCTTCACCTTTTGCTGCTTCCGAAGCTGCATCAAGGGCACGGTGCGTAGGCAATATCAAATGTGCGCGGTGAGCTATGAACATCCGCTGCAGCACATCCGGGCGCAACGGCAGCAATTGTGCAATTTCCTGCTGCAGCGATACAGGGTCTATCACTACCCCGTTGCCAATAAGGTTCAGGCAATGGTCATGAAATACGCCTGAAGGTATCGTCCGCAATACTACTTTACTGCCATTTACGTACAGCGTATGGCCCGCATTCGGGCCTCCCTGGAACCGCGCGATAATATCATATTGCTTGGCAAGGTAGTCCACTATCTTGCCCTTGCCTTCATCACCCCATTGCAGCCCCAGTAAAACATCTATCATAAAAATTATTTAAAGAGCGCAAATTTAGTGAGATTGTCAAAATAAATTTTACTAAGTTGGATTGATATTTTTCTTTTATGCGAAGCGCAATATCTGCGAATAGTTAGCTATTTAAAGATTTTCGCAACGAAGCATGAAAGGAAAACATCTGGTCAAATTGGTGAAATTTATTTCAACTTCCTCACTACACACGCAAATAAATCAAAACCCAACTTCAAAATTAGGAACAATGACAATAATAGTGCTTATTTGATCACTATTTTTTAGCATTTAGCTCATCACCGCCAAAACCCTGCAGCGTCGACATCAGTTGCTGCATCGTGCGCTGGTAATTATTGCTCGATCCATCAAGGAAAATTGTATTACCCTTACCGTATTCCGCAAAGTGTTTTATCGCATCTGTCCACATAGAGAATAGAATATAAGATGCATCAAGGTTGGCAGTTTCCATTTCTTTTGCCGCCGTGGCCATACCGCGCGCCACCTCTTCCCTGAAGAGGGCCACACCCTGTCCGCGCATCTGGGCTGCCTGCCTTTCAGCCTCGGCCGATATTTTTATCGCATTGCCCTCAGCTTCAGCAGCCTTAGTCTTGGTGATCAGCAGTGCTTGTCCTTCATTCTCTGCAGCAGCTTTCAGGTTGTTGGATGCCACCACCTGTGCCATCGACTTCACGATCACTTCATCAAACGTAATATCATTTATCTGCAGGTCCTGCAGGTGATATCCCCACCCTTCCAGTTGTTTGTCCAGTTGCTCTTTCACATGCTCTATTATCTCCGTACGCAGTTGCAATATCTCCGATTGCTTCTTGGTCGCCACAAATGCACGCACAGAACCTTCTACCGATCGTATCAGCGCCTGCATAAAGTTCCGGTCATCCATAAATTTAAATGCCACATTCTCAATCGTCTGACTCTCCTGGTTCAATACAGAGTATAATAGCATTGCGGTAAAGTACACATTCGCCTGGTCAAGGGTAATTGCCTGGAACTTTAATTCCATCGACCTGTTCTGGTAAGATATACGCCTGAATATTTGCTCAATGAATGGTATACGCATATTCAAACCCGGCCGCATAATGCGTTTATATTTTCCGAACACAGTTATTACTGCTACAGTACCTTGTTGTACTGTAACAAAACTCATGAAAAGAAAAAGAAGGACGATAACAAAAAAAATCACTCCTGCTGACATAGTTAGTTAATTTGAGATGAGATATATAAATGCATATCAAAAGTAACAAGTTGGTAGCTATAAACAAATCCCACTTTCATTGTATTTATTTTGTCTTCGTTCCTTAACTTTGGTATTATGGCAAAGTTGGTGCTGGACATGTCGGCAATGCACGATGACTTCTTTGATGAAGCAGCAATGATCGGCATAGTTACCGCCCTGCCGGGCTACCAGCTCTGCTGGCTGTTGAACCGCCATTTCGAGATCGACTTCACCCGCGAACCCGACCACGATATTCCGCTCCAAAAAAAAGAAAACAAATATCATTTCCCCATCTATCAGTACGACCTGCCCAACAGCACACATAAATACTTATTATATAAGCTGAAGGATGGCAAAGAACCACTATTGCCCGAAACAAAACAGCTCGACTATCTCTGGCTCATACAAACCGCCTCACCCGAAGAGGACGCATTATATATAGCCGCCGAATTAAAGAATATACCGGATATCCAGCTCGCGCAAATACTGGCATCCGAGCAAATGAAAAGCTTGAATAACCTGCTGGTATAAAAAATATGATAGTTATTACTTACTTGGGGAAATGCATGCTATAAAACTCGACATACTGTTTTCGCTCAACGCCTCGAAGGCCCCTCTGGTCGAAGCGTCTCGCTTCGTCCTAACAAATGCAAGCCCCGCTTGCGAAAGAGATCGGCAACTATCTCAACCGATAATTGCAGTTAAAATATAACACTACTGATTTTTTCACACTAATACCCAGCTGAATTTCCCGCAGGCATGCTGAAAATCCCTAACTCCTGATCATGCGTTAAAAAAATAAATTTTCTTCGCTCAAACCCGCTACCACAGCTGTTTTCAAAAAGCAGTTACACCATCATGGTACTGTTACTGTACCATCATGCAAAATTTATTTTTCCGCCCAAAATTTCCTCCGGAACTTTACATAGTAACACCCCCTAACTCCCCGGTCATTGCGAGGAACGAAGCAACCTCACGCAATACCGGGCGATTTGCGAAAACGAATGTTTGAGCGGATCGGGGTGGTTAACTCGCGTAGCTCAAGCTTGCCCTCTGTGGTTGGTTTTCTGCGCAAGGCACAAGTTCTTTGAAAGACTGACAATGCATTGATATGCTTTAGCATTTGCGTAGGCATAAGGCTGTATGTCCTTATACTGGCAAACAATAAGTATGCCTTTTCATGCCCAAACCCCTCCTCAGGGCATTATCTCCCAAACCGTTTTTTATACCTTTTTAGGGTATAATTATACCTTTTAGGGGTATAAATATACCTTTTGGGGGTATAATTATACCCTTTTATACCCCTTTATACCTTAAAATAAAAAGCAAGATGATTGCCCATAGCGCATTTCACGCATGCCAAAAAAAATTATCTACCCAAAATCGAACACTTTTCCCAAAATTATACCCTGTTCGTTCCTCACTCCGCTCTTCGCACTTGCTATGCGCTCTTATTTTTGCTCACGCACAAAAAGCAATTCGCAAAAAAAACGTTGCGCGTTCTTTCAGCCTGCCTCCCGTGGCAGCGCATTTTGCGCTGAATGCACACAGTTTAAAAGCACATATTCAATTAACGTTTATTAACGACACTACTGCCAAAAAAAGGGTGCAAAGTCGCAACTTTTGCTATTTTTGTCACCTATCAAAAAACAAACATGAACTATCGTAAGATCAATAACATAGTTGGCTGGGTCACCGGCGGAATTGCCCTATTAGTGTATCTCAAAACCATGGAACCCACCGTCAGCTTTTGGGACTGTGGCGAGTTCCTTTCCTGTGCCTACAAGCTCGAGGTGGGGCACTCACCCGGCGCTCCGTTTTTCATGCTCTTACAAAGGATCTTCGCACTGTTTGCCGGCGGCGATGTTACCACAGGCGGCGCATCCGTAAGCGACCTCAACCAGATAGGTGCAGCCACTATGATCAATGCATTATCGGCTATAATGAGTGCATTATCTATCCTGTTCCTGTTCTGGATGATAACATATTTCGCAAAAAAAATATTAGTCCCCGCTAACGCAGAACCCGATAATAACCAGACAACTCTCATTATGGGTGCCGGTTTGGTTGGCGCTTTGGCTTGCACTTTTTCCGATACTTTCTGGTTCTCCGCTGTCGAAGCCGAAGTTTATGCTACCTCATCTTTCTTCACAGCCATTACCTTCTGGGCTATCCTCAAATGGGAGCGCGTTGCCGACAATAAGCATGCAGACAGGTGGTTGGTACTCATCGCCTACCTCATAGGTCTTTCAGTCTGCGTCCACCTGCTCAACCTGCTTACTATACCGGCAATAGCTATGGTATATTATTTCCGCCGCTACGAGTTTACAACCAAAGGCACAGTACTGGCATTTATATTGGGCTGCGTTGTTCTGGCGTTCGTGCAGTTTGGGGTTATACAGTATATCCCGCGTATCGCCTCTCTCTTCGACCGCACATTCACCAATAGCTTTGGCGCAGCCTTCGATACCGGTGCCATTGTGTTCTTCTTGCTGGTCACTGCATTGCTCGTATTCCTTTTGCTCTTTGCAAAAAAGAAAGGCATGCACCTGCTGCACACAAGCGTTTTATGCATAATGTTCATCATCATTGGTTACTCAAGCTATTTCTCAGCTATTATCCGTTCCCGCGCCGATGTTCCGATTGACATGACCAACCCGGACAATCCCATGTCCTTCCTTGACTATGTGAACCGCGAACAATTCGGCCAGCAGCCGCTGCTTTTCGGGCCATATTACAACAGCAACTGGACCGACCTCGACACCAGCGGCAGGATATATGCACAGTCTAAAACAGCAAGTGGCAAGGATTTCTACGAAGTAGTAGGCAAAAAAATAACACCAATATATGGCAGGGACAATAATGGCGTTGACCAAAGCCATTTCTTCCCCCGCATTTGGGATAATAACGAGCAAGGCCATATCAATTTCTACAAGCAATTCCTTGGCTTGGGCGATAGCGACGAGCCTACAACATTCCATAACTTCCAGTTCTTCTTTGGCTACCAGATGAACTGGATGTGGTGGCGCTTCTTTATGTGGAACTTTGCCGGCCGCCAAAACGATTACGAAGGCCAGGTTGATCCTAAGAACGGCAACTGGATATCAGGCATATCGTTTATCGATAAAATGCGCGGGCTTGGCGATACCGACAATATGACCGCAGGCTATGGCGATAGCCATGCACATAACAAATTGTATTTCCTGCCGCTTATACTAGGCATACTCGGCCTTGTATTCCAATTCAACCGCGACAAAAAAGATGGCATAATCGTACTTACGCTATTCTTCTTCACGGGTGCGGCCATCGGAATTTACCTCAATATGCCGCCGTTGCAACCCCGCGAGCGTGACTACGCATTTGCAGGTTGCACCTACACATTTACCATTTGGATAGGGCTTGGGGTATTGATGGTTTACGACGTTCTTAGAAAAGCAATTAAAGGCGCAGGTGCTGTTTACGGTGCCATCGTTCTTTGTCTTGTTGCAGTGCCTGCACTCATGGCAAACGTAGAGTGGAAAGACCATGATCGTTCAAAAAAGACATTGGCAAGGGCAGTTGCATACAATACCCTGTCCTGCTGTGCGCCGAATGCGGTTCTGTTCACATTTGGCGATAACCAGACATATCCTCTGTGGTACGTTCAGGAAATTGAAGGTTTCCGTCGCGATGTACGTATCATCAACACCAGCTTGCTGGGCATAGATTGGTATGTCGACCAACTTAATTACAAAGTAAATGATGCCGATGCCGTGCCGATGATATGGAAAAGAAAGGACTACATCGGCGACAGGCATAACTATATTTCCTACGTAAAAAATCCACAAGTGCCTGAGGACAGGTATTTTAACCTTACAGACATCTGTAACTTCATGATCAGCGATGATCCTGCAAATCTGGGCCAGGGTCGCGGTGAGCCTATGAACTATATGCCTACCAAGAACTTCTTTACGCCTTCACTCAGTAAGGAAGAATTGGTTACTCGGGGCTGGATAAAGCCGGAAGATACCGGGCGTGTGGTAACCGAAGTAAAATGGGCTTATCCGAAGAATATGCCTTATAAGAGCGATCTCGCCATATTGAACATTATAGCGGCAGTTGCTAACGACGGTTGGAAAAGGCCACTGTACTTTGATGCAGGCCTTCGTTCGGGCGACTATGGTGGCACCGGCGACTACCTGCATATGGAAGGCCTTGTTTATCGCCTGATGCCGTTCAGATACGCCGATGCGCCAAAGGTCAACCAACAGGTGCTGGGTACCATCAATACTGATAAGAGTTTCGACCTGTTTATGAATAAATTCAAATGGGGCGGCGCTGAACGTACAGATGTATACTTCGACGAACCGAACCGCCATGAATTTGTAACGTATCGCATGGATGCTTCATTCATAGCAAACCAGCTCATCGCCGAAAACAAAAAAGACAAGGCCATCCAATTGCTGGATAAAGTAATGACTAATATTACTGAACAATCTTACTGCTACGACTATACTGCTTACTTTATTGCAGCAGCATATTATAGGGCCGGCGCCGTTAAAAAAGCAAATGACCTGACCGACAAGATCATAAAGAATGCCGAGAAGGATGTAAGTTGGGCCGCTTCTTTAACCGGCTCAGACAGGCAGTGGATGGAAAGCGATGTCAAACAGGATTTCCAGATCATGCAATCTTTGGCTAGCACTGCCTACCAGGCTGGAGACTCTGTTAAAGCAAAAGATATATTCAACAGTATGCAGGTAGTTGGTCGCAATGTGGATGACCTGCTTAGAGAATCTGCGGCACCGGGCGGCGGTGCCGAACAGTAACACCAAATTTTGAAAGCCTCCGGCAATTCGGAGGCTTTCTTATTTTAACGAATTTGCCCTACACCCAATAGCCATTAATAATAACTTTGTATATTATGGTTGATAAAATGAAAACGGTATCATTATTTATAATACTAGTTATTGCCTGCTCAACTAGTTCCATCGCACAAAAAAGAAAGTACCCTGCAGCTATATTATTACAATTGCGGTCTGAGAGTAATCGTATTCAGGCCCTTTCCTATGCCCGCCGCCAGAACGAATTAAATGAAGTTATCCTTGATGCCCGGAACGCTGCAGCAGCAATGAAAAGGGACTTTGAAGATAATTTTAGTTATTGCCCTGTTTACTATTTCGTCGATACAAATATAGACCTCATAAAACAAAAAAAATTTGACGGCATTCTCATTACCTCCGATGGTACACCGGTCACAAATCCATTAATTACCGCTGCCAGCACAGACTATTATATCGTCTATTACGGATACCCGGTATCACAGCCAAAGCAGGGCCGCGTAGTGAAAGACCCAGAAAGATACAACACCGGCAACGGGGAGCCTTTTGGAAAAGGTTTGGTTATAAATAATGATGAAATGGAACAGTTGAGCTATATAATCAAACTAAACTACAACGACTTTTTCCTTACCAAGGAAATGAAGAAAAAGTACTATTACGAGTCAAAGCACTTTGATATAGGATATTTTCCCCTGGCAAAAGACCTCAACAAAAAATTAATTGATCACCCTATCAAAAAGGCATTTACCCATTAAAAAAAAGCCGGAAGTTCCCGGCCTTTTTTAACTAATATCCTATCGCTTATTATCTGCCCATCTTGTAAAGCATACGGCCATGCTCACGAAGTGCAAACAAGAAATTGGGCATAACCTGGTAAGGCAAGCCAAATTGTTCAGCTGTCTGCTTAACGATCTTAGCAATTTTGGGATAATGCACATGTGATATATGTGGGAACAAATGATGTTCAACCTGGTAGTTAAGTCCTCCTATGAACCAGTACATTATCTTGCTACGCGGAGAAAAGTCGGCTGTATTCATCAATTGGTGAATTGCCCAGTTATTTTCAATTTTCCTATCTTCTGTAGGCAACGGGAATTCACTGGATTCCAGAACATGCGCCAACTGAAATATAAGGGAAAGACCCAAGCCAGCGATGACATGGAGTAGCAAGAACCCAGCCACTACCATCTGCCAAGACACGCCTGAGAAAATGATAGGCAATACCAACACATAACCGAAATAAATTATTTTGTAAATTGTCAGCTCTGTGATTGCTTTCCCTAGCGTAATTCTTTCTTTCTTTAACAGGTCTTTCTTATTATAAATTATCAGAAGACGATAATCTTTATATGTTACCCACTGCAGCGTGAGTAAACAATAAAGGAACCATGCATAGATATGCTGAAAGCGATGTAGGAAATACTTTTTGCTATGGGGTGAGAAACGCATCAGACCGCCAACTTCAATATCCTCATCAAGTCCTTCAATATTTGTATAAGTATGGTGCAGAATGTTATGTTGTATCCTCCAGGTAACATCATAACCACCTACTAGATTCACTATGTCACCAATAACTTTGTTTACAGTCTTGTTACCAGAGTAAGAACCGTGATTGGAATCATGGTGAACAGAACAGCCAATACCTATCATTCCAAAGCCCATTAAAGCCCACAGTCCAAAAAATAACAATGTACTGCTCGCAGCTACTCCGGTAATAATAAGAATATTAGGAACAAAAAACAAACAGATCATCGCTACGGTTTTCCAACGCAATGCACTGTTACCGGTGGGAGCTATTTTATTTTCTTTAAAAAAAATGTCGATGTTCTTTTTTAAGGTATCGAAAAAAGCACTCTCGTTCTTTGGTGCAAAACGTACTATATTCAGTTTACTCACTTATTGATTTTTTTATGAAGTGCCGCAAAGATAATTAAAATATGTTTCTGGGTAGACGTATTTTTATTATCTATAACATTGCAACATCTAAAAAGCCGCCCAGTACGAGCGGCTTTGTGTTAAATTACTTAATGCTGAACTAGAGTGATTCATACTTTTTCTTCATTTCAGCTGATTTGTCCAGCTTATTCTGCCTAGCATACACTTCTTTAAGCGCAAGAATGACATTTTTATAAGTTGCCCTATCATTACCTGCCAGATCTTTCTCAGTAGCGGACATTATCGAATACGCTTTTTCAAAGTACGGAGTTGACTTTGCGAAGAATTCATCTCTTTTTACTTTCAACGCTTCATACTTCTTATCATCAGAGTCTGATGTGCCAGTTATTGCATTCATCTGGTCATTTACATCTGTAGCCTGGTTAAAATATAAAGCGC
>JBGAJU010000083.1:0-13043 GCA_044224775.1 Flavipsychrobacter sp. | reverse complement strand
GATGCGTTGGCGAAGTACCAGGGCAGGTTCCATTATATACTTATTGATGAGTACCAGGATACCAACCTTGCGCAATATGCTATAATAAAAATGCTGGGCGCGCGGCATGAGAATATATGTGTGGTGGGAGATGATGCGCAGAGTATCTATTCTTTCCGCGGGGCTACGGTGCAGAATATATTACAGTTCCAGGATGATTATGAGGATGTGAAGGTTGTGAAACTGGAGCAGAACTACCGCAGTACACAAACAATATTAAATGTTGCCAACAATGTAATAGGCAACAACAAGAACCAGATACCAAAGGAACTGTGGACCAGTAACAAGGAAGGCGAGAAGATAATGCTGGTGCGCACCATGACGGATAATGATGAGGGCAAGTTTGTGGCAGATGCCATAAAGGAGCAGCAGATGCGCAATCATTATGCCAATAAAGATTTTGCTGTACTGTATCGCACCAATGCACAAAGCCGATCTTTTGAGGAAGGGTTGCGGAGAATGAACATACCTTACAAACTGGTGGGCGGTACATCATTCTACCAGCGCAAGGAGATAAAGGATTACCTGGCATACCTGAGGGTTATAGTGAATTCGCAGGACGAGGAGAACATAAAGCGTATCATTAATTATCCCACGCGAGGCATTGGTAAGACAAGTATTGAGAAGATAATCATACGCTCGAATGAGCTGAATAAGACCTTCTGGGAAGTGATATCGCAACCGGAGATGAGCGGTATACATTCATCGAACATAGACGGCTTTGTGACCATGATCAGGAGCTTCAGGGCTTTGATTGACCAGGGTAAGAACGCTTACGAATTGGCATATGCAGTGGGCAAGCACACCGGCCTTGTGCAGGAGTTGTACAATGATAAAAGCGTGGAAGGACTTGCGCGTTATGAGAACGTGCAGGAGTTGCTGAACTCTATAAAAGAATTTACTGAAACACCTGATGAAGAAGGCGAACTGCGCGACAAAAGCCTGGGCAGCTACCTGCAGCAGATAACCCTGCTTACGGATGCTGATGAAGGAGACGATGACCCGGATAAGGTGAAGCTGATGACCATACATGCTGCAAAAGGACTGGAGTTTCCCTGCGTGTTCTCGGTGGGGTTGGAAGAGAACCTTTTCCCAAGCTCGATGAGCCTGTATGACCGTGCGGACCTTGAGGAAGAGCGGCGCCTGTTCTATGTGGCCATTACACGCGCAAAAGAGCGCCTTTGGATAACCCATGCCAACAGCCGCTACCGTTTTGGCCAACTGGTGCAAAACGACCCCAGCAGGTTTATAGAAGAGATACCGGCGGCACACCTGGACAGGACATTTACCGGGGCGAGCAACCGCCCACAGGTAGGTGGTTTCCAGGGTATGTTGAATAACTCATTCGAGAAAATGCCTTCGCTGAAAAAACTGGCAGATAAACTGGCAACACCTGCGCCACCAACGCATACACCTACCGCCAATTTTGTTGCAGACGACCCAATGGCTATGGAAATAGGTATGCAGGTGGAGCATCAGAAATTTGGCTTTGGCAACATCCTTTCGTTAGAGGGCGGTGTGAACAACCGTATTGCAGAGATCGACTTTGGCAGCCATGGTAAGAAAAAGATCATGCTGAACTTTGCGAAGCTGAGAATAGTGAAGTGATTTATTTAGTGCTGCTTCGGTTTAGTGAAATGTGCGAGGAGGCAAAAAAGTCCCACACCAATAATCCCGCCGATTCCATCCGCTACTGCATCCATTAGCTCGGCGCTGCGGCCCAGAAAGGTTGCTACTCCTTGCACTATCTCAACAAATGCACCGAACGCAATAGAAATAATAAGAAGGCTAACCACCCATTTTGTAGTAAGCACAGGCCTTGCGCAAAGCCATAAGAAACTAAAGACACCGAAGAGCACGCAATGTGTCCACTTATCTATGAGGGGAATATCAACTTTGGGTATTTCTACAGAAGGGGTGAAACAGGCAATAAAAATGAGCAAGGTCCATAGCCAAGCTAAGAACCTTGCCCGTTTTGTATAAGGTGAATCCGGACTGAATATCCGTAACATTTTATCCTACTAATGCAGTATAACCGGCAGCATCCAGCAGTGCGTCCACATCTGCTGGGTTGTTAACGGTCATTTTCACCATCCAGCCATTGCCGTATGGGTCGTTGTTCACGTTTTGCGGGTTGTCGTTAAGTGCACTGTTCACTTCAGTAATAGTGCCGCTGATAGGCAGAAAAAGGTCAGAAACCGTTTTTACCGCCTCTACCGTACCAAATACATCGTGCTGGTTCAGGTTTTTGCCTACCGATGGTACATCCACATACACTATATCTCCCAGTTCGTGTTGTGCGAAATCTGTAATGCCTATAGTTGCTACGTTACCATCCAGTGATATCCATTCGTGATCTTTTGTGTAACGTAAGTTTGCAGGAATATTCATGCTTCGAAAATTTTAGGTCGTAAAAATAGTCGAAAAAGGCGGAAAAGTTAACAGGCAGAATATTCCGTGTATTCCGGCACCAGGTTTTAAATGTTAAAATAACCCGAATGCCGCTTCTGCATTGATTTTCAAGGAAATTGCCACGGCATTATTTTTTTGGCGACACCCCTAAAATGTAGTAAATTTATCAAATAAAACAAGGGGAAAAGTGTCAATAATATTAAATAATAATTCATGTGATTATGCCCGCTTGCGGTCTATGGGTTTTCCACATGCGTGTTAGTTTCTTTCTCTCACAAGAGTGGTTGTTTTAAATAATTTAGCTGTCCCCTACAACATTTTTTTTCAAACAATTAATTTAACTGCTAAATAATATTTGCTCATGAGTGCCACAACTAAAAAAGGTCTTTCGTTTGACCGCCAGTACACCCGCGATGGAGTGAGCCCATACGACATGTTCGAGTACGATTACCGTACTTCTGTGATCCGTAATCCGAATGGAGAAAAGGTATTTGAAATGACAAACGTGGAAGTGCCCAAACATTGGTCGCAGATAGCTACCGATATCCTGGCGCAAAAGTATTTCCGTAAAGCAGGTGTGCCACAAAAGGACGGCAGCCTGGGCCGGGAGACTTCCATTAAAGAGGTAGCCCACCGCCTGGCACATTGCTGGCGCAGCTGGGGCGAGGAGTATGGCTATTTTGCCGGCAAGAAGGATGCGCAGGTGTTCTATGAAGAGCTGGTATACAGCATCATGGTACAGAGCTGTGCTCCTAACTCTCCGCAATGGTTCAATACCGGGCTGTTCAGCAGCTATGGTATAGATGGCAAGGCACAGGGCCACTACTATGTTGATCCGAAGACGGGAAAACTGGAGCGCTCTAAGAATGCTTACGAGCGCCCCCAGCCACATGCGTGCTTTATATTGAGCGTGGATGATGACCTGGTGAACGAAGGCGGCATCATGGACCTGTGGGTGCGTGAGGCGCGTATCTTCAAATATGGTTCGGGTGTGGGTACGAACTACTCCAATATCCGTGCTGAAGGTGAAAAACTGAGCGGCGGTGGCACATCGAGCGGGCTGATGAGTTTCCTGAAGATAGGTGACCGTGCTGCGGGCGCTATCAAGAGCGGTGGCACTACACGCCGTGCTGCTAAAATGGTTTGCCTTGACCTGGACCATCCTGAGGTAATAGACTTTATAGACTGGAAAGTAGAAGAAGAAAAGAAAGTGGCTGCGCTGATAGCGGCGGGTTACCCTTCGGACTACGAGGGTGAGGCATACAGGACAGTATCGGGACAGAACTCTAACAACTCTGTTCGTGTACCCAATGCTTTCTTCCATGCACTGGATAACAATGCAGACTGGGAAATGACAGCGCGCAGCACCGGTAAGGTAATGCGCACAATTCCTGCAAAGGAAATGTGGGAGAAGATATCTTATGCTGCATGGCGTTGTGCTGACCCAGGTACGCAATATGATACTACCATCAACGAATGGCATACATGCCCCGAGGGCGGGCAGATAAGGGCTTCTAACCCTTGCTCTGAGTACATGTTCCTGGATAATACAGCTTGCAACCTTGCATCGTTGAACCTGCGCCGATTCTTTAACGAAGAGGACAGCACATTTGATGTTGCCGGCTTTGAATACATGACCCGCCTGTGGACGGTGGTACTGGAAATATCAGTGCTTATGGCACAGTTCCCAAGCCCTGAAGTTGCGCAACTGAGCTACGATTACCGTACGCTGGGCCTTGGCTATGCAAACCTTGGCTCTATGCTGATGGTGAGCGGTATAGCTTACGACAGCGAAGAAGCCCGTGCAATAGCAGGTGCGATAACTGCTATAATGAACGGTATATCGTACAAGACATCTGCTGAGATGGCGAAGGCGCTGGGTGCATTCCCAAGGTACCAGGAGAACAAAAAGCACATGATGCGCGTAATGCGCAACCACCGTGCTGCTGCCTATGATGCTGCCGATGCTTATGAAGGAATTGAATTGAAGCCAATGGGCATCAATGCTAAATATTGCCCCAACTACCTGCTGAAAGCAGCTACCAAGGCATGGGATGATGCAGTGCAACTGGGTGAAAAATATGGCTACCGCAATGCACAGGCTACCGTGATAGCACCAACAGGTACTATTGGCCTGGTAATGGATTGCGACACAACCGGTGTTGAGCCTGACTTTGCGCTGGTGAAGTTCAAAAAACTTTCCGGTGGTGGTTACTTTAAGATCATCAACCAGTCTATACCTGCAGCCCTGAAGAAACTGGGTTACACACCTGAGCAGCAGGACGCGATAGTGAAGTTTGCAAAAGGCCATGGCACATTTGCGGGCGCTCCCTTCATCAATCACCAGAGCCTGAGCGAGAAAGGCTTTATTGCTGATGAGCTGAAAAAGCTGGATTCGTCGGTAGAGAGTGCATTTGAAATAGGCTTCGTATTCAACCATTACAACCTTGGCGAGGAGTGTATGAAGCGCCTTGGTTTTACACCTGAGCAATACCTTGCATCTGACTTCAGCTTGCTGGAAGCGCTTGGCTTCTCTGATGCAGAGATAGATGCAGCTAACGATTACGTTTGCGGTACTATGACCGTTGAAGGTGCGCCATTCCTGAAGGATGAACACCTGCCTGTGTTTGACTGCGCTAACAAGTGCGGTAAGAAAGGAGAGCGCTACATACATGCACACGGACACATCCGCATGATGGGCGCTGTGCAGCCTTTCATCAGCGGGGCAATATCCAAGACCATCAATCTGCCTAATGAGGCGACAGTAGAAGAAATAAAGGATTGCTACTACCTGAGCTGGAAACTGGCGCTGAAAGCATGTGCGTTGTACCGCGATGGTTCTAAGCTGAGCCAGCCGTTGAGCAACAAGAGCGATAAGAAGAAAAAAGAAGAAGTGAAGGAAGAAGCAGTGGCCGTGGACTCGGGCCTGATAGTGGATATGAGCAAGCTTACTGTAGAAGAGCTGCTGGACGAGGTGAACAGGCGCATGCAGGCCAGCCCTGATACAAGGCTTAAACGCGCGCTGAGTAACATCGTGGAGCGCAAGCAGTTACCTGCAAAACGCCGCGGCTATACCATAAAGGGTAAAGTAGGCGGGCAGGCAATGTTCCTGCGCACGGGTGAATATGGTGACGGTACGCTGGGCGAGATATTCATAGATATGGCGAAGGAAGGTGCTACCATGCGCAGCATGCTGAACAGCTTTGCTATAGCTATATCAATAGGCCTGCAGTATGGTGTGCCGCTTGAAGAATACGTTGATAAGTTCATCTTCTCAAGGTTTGAACCGGCTGGTATTGTTGACCACCCGAATATAAAAACAGCAACATCAGTGTTGGACTATGTGTTCCGCCTGCTTGCATATGAATACCTTGATCGTGATGACCTGGTGCATGTACCGGACCCGAACAGGGTAACAAAGGCGCAGGAAACTGAAAGCCTGCAGCAGGAGCTTTCGCAGGTGCGTGTTACTGCACCGCAGGCCCAGGCGCCACAGGCGCAGAAGCCAAAGGCAACAATGGCGCCGCAGGCTGTGGGTGTAAGCGCACAGAACAGTGCGGATATCAAAAAACTGATGGGTACCAGCGCTGATGCGCCGGTATGCCGCAACTGTGGCAACATTACCCTCCGCAATGGCACCTGCTATATGTGCCCCAACTGCGGAACAACGACTGGATGCAGTTAGTAAGTTTTTAATAGAAATGACAGAGAACATCCCGCAATTGCGGGATGTTTTTTTATGCCCAAATAAATACCTTTGCGACACAATTGATACCATGTACCGCATACTCTGCTCCTTAGTATTCCTTTCTATATTATTTATTGGTTGTAATGACCGCAACAACGGCAGTAGCACAAAAACTACCGAACAACCTGCTGCAACAGGCAAAGCAGGCAACTGGTATAAAAGATATGCAGGCACCGTGGCAGGGCAGCCGGTTGTAGTGAACCTGTATTTTGATGGCGATAGCAGCAGTGCCGGTACACTATCTGTTACCGGGAATTATTACTATCGCGGTAAGAGTCAACTGATAGATCTTTCGGCTGATGGAAAGAAAGGCAATGAACTGCACCTGACCGAATACGTGCAGACAGAGCGTGATGTAGATGAAGAGAAGAAATACCCTGAATGGGCAATAACCATTGATGGGGCGGGGATAAAAGGTAAATGGTATAGCGGTGACAGGAAGATCGTGCAGGATATTGTGCTGTTGGAGAATTATGATGATGCGTACAGGTTTGATGTAATAGTAAGGAACGATTCTGTATCTTTTAAAGCAGGCAAGGATACAAATTGGATGCGCGCGGATCATATAATGCTGGCACCGTCTGATAAAATGAATAAGGAAGATGCAGTGTTCATTACACAAATGATATTGCATGAATTGGGAGGAGATTCGTTAGGTGCGAATGACATCAGCAGTTTTATTAAAGCAGCCAACAAGCAAAGTTTTGCTGATTATACAAGTGCATTGGCGGAAATGACCAAGGTAGGAGACTCATTAGCTGATGAGACCAATAACTGGGAATCGGATATGAGCAGTTTGTGTGTGTATAATGATAAGGGCCTTGTAGTGTTCAATGTGAACCAATATGCTTATACAGGTGGTGCACATGGTAATACATCGAGTACGTACATGTGTATTGATGTGAAAGAAAGGAGAGCCTGGCGCCTGCGTGATATTGTGAACGTAGACACTGCAAAGCTGGGTGCCATGCTTGATGTTGGAGTGCGTAAGAGCTTTAAATTAAAACCTGCAGAACCACTGAACGAACGCTTGCTGGTGGATACCATACCTGTAACGGATAATGTGATCGTATCAGATGCCGGGCTTACCTTTTTTTATAACCAGTACGAGATAGCTTCTTATGCCGATGGGCAATTGGCATTTTTCTTGTCCTATGCACAACTGGGAGATATGCTGAAGCCGGAGTTTAGGAAGAGGATGGGGTTGTAAGAAATGCGCTAACTTTAGATAATGCAATACACAGACTGCCTCCAATCTCCTCGCCTCATCACCCGCTTTGTTACGCAGGATGATGTGCCTGTATGGCTGGAGTATTGTAAAGACCCCGTAGCTACAAAGTTCACAGCCCTACCCGGCAAAACACCCGAAGAGTTAGCTCAGTTTTTCATAGAGCGTACAATGCAGCGTTATGCAGAGGGCAGGTATGGCCTGCAGGCGCTTATCAGTAAAGAATCCGGTGAGTTTGTTGGCCAATGTGGCTTGCTGCTGCAGAATGTAAATGGTGTTGATGAAGTGGAGATAGGCTATCACCTGCTGCCGCGGTTTTGGGGCAAGGGTTATGCCTCTGAGGCAGCACAACTATTCCGCGACTATGGTTTCGAAAATAATGTTGCAGCATCTATCATATCCATCATAGACCCGGGTAATGCTGCATCCCAGAAAGTTGCCGAACGCAACGGCATGACGTTAGTTATGAAAAATGTGTTCTTTCACGACACACACTATAACATCTTCCGCATTACAAGAAAAGAATGGGAGTTGCTTAAGAGGAACGAGGCCTTAGCAGCGAATAAATAACTGTATCCCTGAAGGTTCCTTCCCAGTAGAAGTTCTCTTTAAAATATGCTTCCTGTTTAAAACCGTTCCTCTCCAACAGTTTGCGTGATGCGGTGTTTTCCGGTACAACATGTGCTTCTACCGAGTGAAGGCCCATTACGTTGAAACCATACTGCAGCGCTGCCTTTAATGCTTCGCTTACCAGGCCTTTGCCCTGGTGTTGGGTATCCATCATATAGCCCACTTCTGCGCGGTAATGGTCTTTCATTATCACATGAAAGCTCATGTGGCCTATCAATGTAGGGTCATCTTTTAATGTCATAGCCCAAGCAATTCCCTCATTGTTCTCCACGTTGGCGCGGATCTTTTCTAAGAAAGGGATGGTATCTTCAACACTTTTAGGCCGTGGCCTGTCAATGTACTTCATTATTGCCTCGTCTGTCCTCATCCGAAACATTTCGTTGATGTCGTCTTTTGAAAATGCCCTTAATACCAGCCTTTGGGTTGTTAACGTGGGGAACGGATTGAAATTTACTTGTAGCATGAGCAGTTTAACTTTTTTACAATACTAATTGATTTAAAACAGAGATAGTTATAAGCTAAATGTATTATTTTTGCAATCACAAAAATTCAAATTATGAAATTAAAATTATTTTCATTGCTTGTTGCATTCATGCCAATGCTTGCTATGGGGCAGGGTGCGAGCCTAACTATTTTCTCTGAAGATGGCGATAAGTTCATCCTTTATTTGAATGGCCAGCAGCAAAACAACATGGGCCAGACCAATTTGCGTCTTGATGGCCTCAGCCAGCCATATTACCAGGCAAAGATCGTTTTCGAGGATAAATCGAAAGCTGCAATCAGCAAAAATATACCAGTTAACGATCCGGCTACCAACGAACCTGCAGACGTTGTATATAAAATAAAGAACAAAGATGGCGAGATGAAACTGCGTTATTTTTCATCGCAGCCTGTGCAGCCAAATTATGTTGTGCCTGCTGATATTTATGTTGTGCATTATGGCCAGCCTGATAGGGGTACAACAACAGTGACCCAAACTACCACAACCACAACTTCCGGCGGTAACGTTGGCGGCGGCAGCGTAAATATCGGTGTTGCAGGCGGCGACAACAACGGTAATGGCGGTGTGAGCATCAATATGAACATGAGCGTGAATGACCCTAACACTACAGTTAGACAGACGACAACAACTACCACTACCAGCAGCAGTTACTCGAGCACATCGACAAATAGTCATTACAACGATCAACCGGTCAATACAGGGTGCCAGTATGCTATGAACAGCCGCGATTTTGCTGCTGCAAAGCAAACCGTGGATGAGGCCAGCTTCGAGGAAACAAAACTTTCTACGGCAAAGACCATCCTAACATCCAACTGCTTTAACACCACACAGGTTATAGAGATCTGCAAATTATTTGGCTTTGAACAGTCGAAACTGGATTTTGCGAAATTTGCTTACGGTAAAACTACTGACCCGGGTAACTACTTCAAAGTGAATAACGTTTTTAGCTTTGATGCAAGCAAAACAGAACTGAATAACTACATAAGCGGCAATAGATAATCGTTGCTGAATGAAAATTATCAGTGCCCCCGCAATTTTGTGGGGGCACTTTCATATAAACCGAGGAATTTAACTTTTGTGTATAGCTGAAGTCAAATAACAAAATGTACCAGAATTAAAGTTACAGGTTGGAAATTGTAAAAAGTTTTTGGGTGTTGATCGGACTGTTTTTTTGCTGTGTTGCAGCGGCGCAGGAAAAGCATGTGATACCTTTGCCTTTATCTGATTCCAACGAGCATGCTGATGTGATCATTGCGTCAAAATACAACAACGAGCTTGACCTGGTAGATGTTTGCAGGAATATTCTGCGCCCCGGAATTGGCAAGCGTATGGAAACAGGGGAGATCAAGTCGAGTAAGCTGCGCATGTCTGTGGTGCCGGCAGCAGGATATACATTGCAGACAAATTTTGCAGGTCTTATTGCTGCCAATGCAACATTTTATACGGACAAGAGTGCAAGTGCATCAACCATCCTTACCAGCCTTACTTACACAGTGCGCAACCAGATCATTCTGCCTTACCAGACAAGTATCTGGACGAAAGACAATAAGTATAACATTATTGTTGATTGGCGTTATTTATACTTTCCTTCTTTTACTTACGGGTTGGGTGGTTATACATCGCTTGATGACGGGTATATCGTCAATTATTCCTCCATCAATCTTACACAGGCACTGCTACGCAGGATGAGCAATAATATTTATGCGGGACTGGGGTATAATTTTAATTATTACTGGGATATCAAGGAACTAAATCCCCCGGTGAATACCATTACCGATTTTGACCAATACGGTTATTCACAAACAGAAGTAGCATCCGGGTTCACATTTAATTTCCTTTATGATACACGCGACAATCCTGTGAATGCAGAAAGTGGCAGTTTTGTAAAGGCGATATACAGACCCAACCTTGTATTCATGGGGAATAAGGCAGATTGGCATTCGCTTGTTGTTGACCTGCGCAAATATATCCGTTTCCCTGCGCGGTCTAACAATATTATTGCCCTATGGAGCTATGAATGGCTAACACTTGATGGCAAGCCTCCTTACATGATGTTGCCTTGTACCGGTGGCGACCCCTATATGAATACCGGAAGGGGATATATACAGGGCAGGTTCAGGGGGAAGAATATGGTTTATGTTGAAGGTGAATATCGTTTCAGGCTTATGAGGAATGGCTTGATAGGAGGTGTAGTTTTCGCCAACGCACAATCATTTACAGAGCAGGTATCTAAGAAGTTTGAGGTCATTGCTCCGGGTTATGGTCTGGGAGTGAGGCTAAAGTTCAATAAATTCTCCAGGACAAACATTGCGATCGATTACGGCTTTGGTACCGGAGGTTCAGGCGGCCTTTTTGTGAATGTAGGCGAAGTTTTTTAACGCTATCTTTAGCATATGGAAAACAGGGAGCAGCTTAAGAGATTTCTTGATGCAAAGGTGCTGCTCTATAACCAGCCATCATTTATTGAGAAGGATCCCATCTCTGTTCCACATTCATTTACTAAAAAACAGGATGTTGAAATTGCGGGGTTGTTCGCGGCTGTGTTAGCTTGGGGGAACCGAACAACTATCATCAACAACTGTAAAAAGCTGATGGGCTGGATGGGTAATAGCCCATATGACTTTATATTGAACCATAAAGACACACAACTAAAACCCTTTGTGAGATTTGCCCACCGCACTTTCAATGCCACAGATCTCTTGTACTTTCTGCATTTTTTACAGTATCACTACCGCAAGTATGATTCGATGGAGGATGCATTTGTACCCGGGAAAAGTTACAGTGAAGCGAATGTGCAGCAGGCGCTTATCAATTTTCACCGCTACTTTTTTTCTATTGAACACCCGCAACGTACCCGTAAGCATATCTCAACACCCGAACGCAACTCAGCTTGCAAACGTATAAATATGTACCTGCGCTGGATGGTGAGAAAAGATAAAAGCGGGGTAGATTTTGGTATCTGGAACAAGATAAAACCGCATCAATTGGTATGCCCCCTGGACGTGCATGTGGCCAGGGTGGCTGAGCGAATGGAACTGATAGATAATGATAAGTCGAACTGGGTGAATGCGCTGGAGCTGACGGATAGATTGAAAGAGTTAAACCCGGACGATCCCGCTATCTATGATTTTGCACTGTTTGGTATTGGTATGGCTGAGCGGTTTTAATCTTGTTTTGCCTATTTTTGCGCCCTATGGCAAATGATAATAAATTACAAAATATTATAGGGCATTGTAAAGAGTACGGTTTTATCTTTCAATCCAGTGAAATTTATGACGGGCTGAGCGCAGTATATGACTACGGCCAACTGGGCGCTGAGCTTAAGAGGAACATACGCGACTACTGGTGGCGCAGCATGACGCAGATGCACGACAACATTGTTGGTATTGATGCGGCCATATTCATGCACCCCACAACATGGAAAGCTAGCGGGCACGTAGATAACTTCAGCGACCCGATGATAGATAACAAAGACAGCCAGAAACGTTACCGTGTTGATCACCTGATAGAAGGATTTGTTGAAACGCTGGATAAGGAAAAAGGTGATGTCATGCTACAACAAATGGACCAGCTACTGGCTGCAAATGATTTTGGGGGGTTAAAGAATCTGATAGAAGACAATAAAATTAGCTGCGCAATAAGCGGTACCTGCAACTGGACTGATGTGCGCCAGTTCAACCTGATGTTCTCGACCGAGGTGGGTTCGGTAGCTGAAGAAGCGAATACGATATACCTGAGGCCCGAGACAGCGCAGGGTATCTTCGTGAACTTTCTGAATGTGCAGAAGACCGGGCGTATGAAGATACCATTTGGTATAGCACAGACAGGTAAGGCTTTCAGGAATGAGATAGTGGCGCGTGGCTTCATCTTCCGTATGCGGGAGTTTGAGCAGATGGAGATGCAGTTCTTCATTAAGCCGGGGACACAAAAAGAGTGGTATGAGTATTGGAAAGAAGCCCGCATGAAATGGCACATGAGCCTTGGTATAGCGCCTGAGCGATACCGTTTTCATGACCATGTGAAGCTGGCACACTATGCCGATGCAGCATGCGATATAGAGTATGACTTCCCGATGGGCTTTAAGGAGGTAGAAGGAATACACAGTCGCACAGACTTTGACCTGAAGAACCACCAAGAATTCAGCGGGAAGAAGATGACCTACTTTGATACAGACATTAATCAGCACTATATTCCTTATGTGATAGAAACTTCGATAGGGTTGGACCGGACGGTGATGATGATACTGAGCGAAGCGTACAAAGAAGAAGACCTGAGTACTGCTGAGAAGCAGGATAGCCGTGTAGTGCTGAGCTTTCCGCCGATGCTGGCTCCTGTGAAACTTGCAGTTTTGCCACTGACCAAGAAGGATGGGTTACCAGAGATCGCGCGCGAACTGATTGACCAATGCAAGCCACACTTCAAGTGTTTCTACGAGGAGAAGGACAGCATAGGTAAACGTTACCGCAGGCAGGATGCAATAAGTA